>CALCHQ010000034.1 GCA_937901085.1 uncultured Verrucomicrobiales bacterium
ACCGCAGTTACGAAAGCATTTCGGAGAACCTGCAGAGCTACTACGTCTACACGCTGGATGATACCATTGTGGGCTGTGTGGCGCTGTATCCCTACCCGGAGGATGCCTGCGCGGAGCTGGGCTGCCTGTTCATCAAGACAAACTACGAGGGGCGCGGCTACGGTAAGGCCATGTGCCGCTTTGTTGAGGACAAGGCCCGCAGCCTGGGATTCAAGCGGATTTTTGCTGTCTCGCAGAGCGCGGTGGCCTATTTCCGCGACCGCATGCACTACGACCCGCTGCCGCGCAGCGTTCTGCCGCAAGCGCGCCTGCAGGCCTTGGAGTCCAGCGGGCGTGCATCGGGCGTGTTCGGGCGTGAATTGTAAGAAACGCTGTTCTCCTCGATAAAATACCCCGCCAGCAGAATAGCGGCGGGGCATGAAGAGGGGGGCAGGGGCGGCATCAGGAAAGCTCGGCCAGGAAGCCGCTTTCATCCAGATAGAGGTGCGGGGGCAGCGTGAACTCCGTCCGCAGCGACGGGGCGCTGATGACGGCATTGGAGCCTTCCGAGGGGGTATCGACCCGGTAGCCGGGCAGCAGCAGGCCGCGTGTGCGCGGGCGTACACCCAGCTGGATGGTGCCGTCGCTCATCTTGAAGACGCTGTGGCACATGCTCATGGAGATGATGCTGCCCATGGAGGTACACAGACAGGGGCGCCAGCGCATGTTGGGCGTGGAGATGGCGGGAGCGCCGCTGAAATCGTAGAAGGGAATCTGGCGCGGCGGAATGGTGGTGAGCAGGATACGGCGCATGTGCGCCCCGCCCACAATCTGTGAGATGGTGGAATCAAGCGTCTCCTGCGGCTCTTCGATGAGATGCACCGGGGTGCGGGTGATGAGCGGCCACAGGACTGCCAGCACCAGTTCCTGCGGTTCACCGTGGCCGACGGTGGTGAGCAGGTGGTGGCGCCCCTCCTTGAGCGCATTGATGCGGCGCACCTGGCAGGCATTGAGCCAATGGCGGTGGAAGGCCAGGCGGTCTTCCGTGCCGTCAATGAGCAGTTGCAGCCATTGGCGTGCCAGTTGCGGGAACTGGGGGTCGGCCTGGCGGCTGATGAGGGCGGCCGCAATCTGGATGGCGGTCAGGGTGCCGCCGGGATAGAATACCAGGGGTTTGTTGCCCCGTTCTTCCAGCGAGCGGATAAGTCCTTCCCGGCTCATGTCGTCTGCTGTTTCCAGGCATGTGGCAGACAGCTCGCGGAGCGAGCGCAGCACGGTGCGGCTGGTGAAGGTGTCCGGGTTCAGCGGCGCGCCGAAGGCTACGGTGAAGTTGTAGTTGAGGGTCTTGGGCAGCTTGGTGAAGAAACGGTTGCGGGAGAAGGAGAAGATGCTGCCCCAGAGGCCGTCCATGTACACCGGGATGATGGGGGCCTTGGCTCGGCGGGCAATCATTTCCATGCCGCGGCGAATCGGGGTGAGGCAGCCGCTGCGGGTGAGCTGTCCCTCCGGGAAGATGCAGATGATGTCGCCGTTCTCAATGGCGCGGGCAGCTTTGACAATGGCCTCACGCGGGTTGCGGGTGGAGATGGGGAGCGAGTTGAAGATTTCCAGCACCCAGCCCAGCAGGCGCATGGCCATGAATTCCTCTGCCACGATGAAGCGCACCGGGCGCGGGCAGACCATGGTCAGGAACAGGGCATCGGCGTAGGTGACGTGGTTGACCACCAGCAGCGCGCCGCCGCGCATGGGCAGGCGGTCGAGGTTGATGGCGCGCGGGCGGTAGACCAGCTGGAGGCACCAGATGCCGATCATGCGGATGAATTCCTGGGGAATCAGACGCAGCGAGCAGATGAGGATGAAGAAGCTCAGCAGGAAGAGGACGAAGAACTGCTGCTGCGGGGAGGCTCCGAAAATCTCGTACATGGCCCACATGATGACCACGGCCACCAGACCCATGAGGTTGTCAATGAGGTTGCCGGCGGCGATGATGTTGCCGCGGTTGTTGGGGTCGCAGTTGTCCTGCAGGAACGCGTTGAGCGGCACCAGGTAGGCTGCGCCGAAAGCACCTGTGAGTGCCAGCAGCGTGTTGCTGGTGTAGGTGTTGACATCGAAGATGGTGAGCAGCAGCGTGCAGAGGGTGATGCCGATGGCGCCGAACGGAATAAGACCCAGCTCATTCTTGCCTTTGCAGAGCTGGGAGGCTACCACGCCGCCCAGCACCACGCCGCCTGTCATCCAGGCCATGAGGATACCGCATTGCAGCGAGAAGTCGACGCTGGGGTCGGCGGCCTGCATGCCTTTGGCAATCTGGATGAGGATGAGGAAGAGCGAGCCTGCCAGACACCAGAAATAGGCGATGCCCAGCTCGCTGAGACGCAGCAGGCGGTCCTGCCATAAGTATTTGATTTGCCCGAAGTGTTCGTAGAACAGACTCCAGCTGAATGGTTTGGCTTTCTTGGCCGGGTAGCGGGGAACAAGGAAGGAGGCGGCGCATACCACGCAGGCCAGGGAAACGAAGACCCAGGTGGGCAGGATGACGGAGTCCCAGCCGGCCAGCTGCTCGGCATCGTATGTGGGGGAGTTCTGCGCTTCGTATGCACCCAACAGGTACGAGAACCAGAAGAAGACACCAATCTGCGCTACCAGCAGCACGAATACCAGGCTCATTTCAATGATGCCGGAGCCGAAGCCGATGTACTTGGAACCCAGCAGGTCTTTCACGATGCCCTTCTTGGCCGGGGAGAGGATGGTGGCCTGGGTGGCAAAGACGGCAAACCAGAGAATGGCGGCGTACATGTCGTGCTGGTAGAAGCAGAAGAGCATGCAGCTCATCACAAATATCTGCACCACGCTCATGACCTGGATGATGCGGGTCTTGCAGAAACAGTCTGCCAGCCAGCCTACCAGCGGTGAGAACAGAATGTAGGGCAGAACGAAAATGGCACCCAGGATGTATTCCAGCGTGCTGCCATCTGCGCCCCACAGCCATACTCCCAGCGGAATCAACAGAAACTGTACCGCCTTTTCATTAAAGGCGTTCTGCGCCTGTACGGCCACGAGCGTCCAGAATCCGGCCCATTCCTTGCGGGTCGGTTCCTTGTAAAAATCCTCTTCAGCGTCTGCCATAAGATGCGTTATCCAGACTCATTATCGCATAAATGCTCGTTTTTTCAAGCATAAAGCACAAAAAACGGCAGGAAACACAAGCTGTGTTTCCTGCCGAAATGAAAGATATCCGGGAAATCAGTAGCGGATGGTGTAGTCGGAGGGCTTGCGGGGAGATTCCGCCACGCGTTCGCTGGGGGGCAGCATGGTGTTGAGCTGACGGCGCTGAATGGTCTTCTTCATGCCTTCGTCATTCTTCTGGGTAATCTTCTGGGCATCCTTCATCGCCTTGGCGCGCTCTTTCTCGGCGCGGGCAACAGCCTTGTTGTACTTGTCAATGCTGGCTTTCTGTCGATCAGTGGCTACCTGCTTGAGAGCCTCTTCAGAAAGATCGGAGGACTGCAGGGCAGGGGCGGCCTGAACACAGGCTGCCGTCGCAACGAGGAGGGAGATAAGGGAAAGAGTTTTCATACGTGGTTCAATAACGTTTTAAGTATATGTCAGCGGGCGTGTAAGTCAAGCTCATTTTTTGAAGATGGTCACAATTTTCCGTGGGCTATATACCGAGCCGGGGTTAATGAGGAAAAGTCTGAATCAGGCGAATGAGGGAATCCCGGAGGCTGCGGCGTTTAAAGTTGTTGAGTTTATTGAAGGCTGAATTGTCTAGTTGGATTTTAGTTTCTCCAAAATATTTTTTTGCTTCAGCTTCGTTTTGCTCAAATACGACATCGATTTTACCACTGATGTCTTTGCATATGCAGGCCATATCAAGGATGGAGACGTAGGAATCAGGGTTTGAAAGATTGTAAGCGCTTCCTCCCTTGCCTGACAAGAGAATTGACAAAATGCCTCTGACGGCATCTGCCGTGTACAGGTAATCCCGGCATGTGCTGCCACTGGTATGCAGGACGATGTCTTTTTCCTCTATGACGGAGCGTGCAAATTGAGCAAAAACGCGATTATCATCCGGAGCGACTCCCGGGCCGAATGTTTGCGTTAATCTTACAATCTTGGTATCAACGCCATACTGAGAGTGATAGGCTATACAGAGATTCTCAGCCAGGCGCTTGCTTTGTGGATAGCTGCTGCGGACAGATAAGGGGTCGAGATAGCCGGAATCGGTTTCGGTAACTCTTTCCTTATCCGTCTTCCCGTATATTTCCATGGTGGAAAGGAATGCAACAGAACGAGAATTCTTGAGACGAGCGAGTTCAAGAATGTTTCGAGTTCCGTTGAGTGTGGTCATGATGGTGTCAACGGGTTTGCAGACATAATCCTGACTGGAGGTTATACTGGCTGAGTGAACAATGTAGTCAACTGGTTCTGTAAGGCTGATAGGGGAGTTGATATCGCAGACTACAAATTTGAGTAATTGACCTTCATGCAGCAGCTGATCCCTGAAAACTGTGCGGGCTTTTTCCACGTTGCGGACGGCGGCCATTACTTTTATTTCATCCCCGTATATCAGTGCGCGGTATACAAGCGCCTTGACCAGAAGAGAACCGATAAGCCCGGTTGCTCCTGTTACAAGGACGGTGGAATGGCGGAGTTTATCCCACGGAATTCCTTTATCTGCACATATATCCGCGATGTCTTCTCTGACCAGCGGATGTTCATTTTTTAACTCATTAAGGGTCATAATTGATTCAGGGAGAAATCATTCATCTACACCGAATGCCTGAACGGCATCAAGATATTTCAGCAGTCCTTCAATGACATAAACATCATTGGGGGTGGTGACTTTCAGGTTGCCGAAATTGCCTTCAACGAAATGCAGCGGTTTGTTGAGCTTGAAATAGATGGAGCAGGAATCAACCAGGTTTTCGTAGCCTTCGGGGGTGTTTCGTACCTGATTATGGGCTGCAATGATGTCTTGCAGATAGAAGCTTTGCGGAGCCTGAGCCTTATACAGATCCTTACGTGGGGGGATGCTGACGGGAGTAATACCATCGTGGCTGACAACGATGGTTTCTGTGCTGGGGATGCAGGTGATGGCTGAACCGAATTTCGCGACTCCTTCAATGTTGTTGCGAATAACGCGGTCTGTCAGGATGGGGCGTACGCCGTCATGAATCAAGGCAATGGAATCTCCAGGATTCTCTTCGGCGGCTTTTGTCAGAACCTTGTAGATGGAGTCCTGCCCGGTTTCTCCACCTGGTACGATAGCGCAGACTTTGGTCAGATCGTACAGCTTGACCAGGCGCTGCATTTTTGCGATGTGGCTTTCAACCATGGCAATATAGATTTTATCAATATTATCATGGTTTTGGAAGACTCTCAGCGTGTGGACGATAATGGGGGCGCCATTGACACGAAGAAACTGCTTGGGAACACCATCGCTCCCCATGCGTTTTCCGACTCCGCCTGCAAAAATAATCGCAATATTCATATGGAAGATGCTTGGAGTTTTACCCCTTTCTAACAATCTGAGTATACGCCTGCCGGTGGGGTATGTAAAGTTTTATTCGCTCGTTGTCAGAAGAAAGTTCTTTACGGCATTTCATCGAGCATGCTGAACATATCCAGCTGGGCCACATCGGCCTCTTCTGCGCAGGGCATGCCGGTTTCGCTGGCTCGTTTGCGGCGGGCGGATTTGGGTTCGCGGGCTCCTGCGCTCATCTCCAGGTGGGTGAGTATCTGCTTGGCGCGGTCGATGATGGGAGCGGGCAGCCCCGCCAGACGCGCCACCTGGATGCCGTATGATTTATCGGCCGGGCCGGGCAGCACCTTGCGGAGGAAGACGATTTCGTCCTTCCACTCGCGAACTTCCACATGCCAGTTGGCTACAGCGGTGTGGGTGTGTTCCAGGTCCACCATTTCGTGGTAGTGGGTGGCAAAGAGGGTGCGGGAGCCCAGGATATCGTGCAGGTGTTCGGCTACCGCCCAGGCGATGGAGAGGCCGTCGAAGGTGGCCGTGCCGCGGCCTATTTCGTCCAGAATGACCAGCGAGCGGTCGGTGGCGTTGTTGAGGATGAGCGCGGTTTCGCTCATTTCCACCATGAAGGTGGATTGCCCGCGGGCGATGTCATCGCTGGCGCCCACGCGGCAGAAAATGCGGTCCACCAGGCCGATGCGGGCCGAATCTGCCGGCACGTAGGAACCCATCTGCGCCATGAGGGTGATGAGGGCCACCTGGCGGATGTAGGTACTCTTACCGGCCATGTTGGGGCCGGTGAGAATGAGGACGCGCTGGGTTCCGGCCTGCATTTCGGTATCGTTGGGAACAAAGGCGGAATCGGTCTGCACCTGCTCGATGACCGGGTGGCGGCCATTGACGATGTGCAGGTCGCGGCTCATGTCCAGCGTGGGGCGGCAGTAGCGGTAACGCTGGGCGGTTTCGGCCAGCGCCAGCAGCACATCGGCCTCGGCCAGCGCTTCCGATGTGGTCTGGATGCGGTCGATGTACCGGGCAACCTGTTCGCGCAGGTGGCAGAAAAGCTCGTATTCCAGCTGTCGGGCCCGTTCGTCAGCCCCCAGGATGGTGCCTTCCATCTTCTTCAGCTCATCGGTCACGAAGCGTTCGGCATTAGCCAGGGTCTGCTTGCGTACATAGCGCTCGGTGGGTACTTTGGAGAAATTGGCCTTGGTGACTTCGATATAGTAGCCGAAAACGTTGTTGTAGCGGATTTTAAGGGAATCGATGCCGGTGGCGGCGCGTTCGCGGGCTTCCAAATCAGCCAGCCAGTCCTTGCCCTCGCGGGAGGCGGCGCGCAGTTCATCGAGCCGGGCATCGTAGCCATCCCGGATCATGCCGCCCTCCTTGATGGTAACCGGCGGTTCCTCCACCACGGCGCTGGTGAGCAGGTTTGTCAACTCCTCGAAATTGCCGATGCGGGCGAGCAGGGGAGTGAATTCCCCGGCATGCGGCTGCAGGGCCTCCAGGTCGGAAACGATGGCGGGCAGATGCTCCAGCGATGTACCAAGAGCCAGCAGGTCGCGGGCGTTGCCAGCCCCCTGCGAAAGCCGGGAAACCAGGCGCTCGGTATCGCGCACGCCCTTGAAGGAATTACGCAGCTCCGACATCAGGAAAGGTTCTTTGAGGAAACCGGCAATGACATTCTGGCGGCGCAGCAGTTCCTGCATATGGCAGGTGGGGTGCAGAATCCAGTCGCGCAGCTTGCGGGCGCCCATGGGGGTGCTGGTTCTGTCGAGCGTGCCCAGCAGCGTGTTCTTGTGCCCGCCGCGCGCTTCCACCAGGTCGAGGTTGCGGCGGCTGGCCGTGTCAATCATTACGGCGTTTTCCGTGGCCCGCAGTGAGAGGGTACGCAGGTGGTCAGTCTGGCGGCGCAGCTGGTGCTTCAGGTAATGCAGGATAGCTGTGGCGCTGCCCAGCGCCGGACCCAGGTGGGCGCAGCCGAACCCCTCCAGCGAATGCACGCGGAAGTGGGATTTCAGGAAAGTATCGGCCAGGCCGGGCAGGAAGGTGTAGCCATCGTAGAGCAGGGTGACGGGCATGCCCGGAAAATCCTCTGCCTGTTCCTGGCTGATGAGCAGTTCGCGCGGTTGAATGCGCGCCACTTCCTCGCTCATGGCCTCCAGGCTGGGATAATCGGCCACGGTGAACTCACCGGTGGTGTGGTCGGCGCAGGCCAGTCCCCAGGCGTTTTTCTCGTGGTAGCAGGCGGCAATGTAGTTGTGTTCCCCGGCATCCAGCAAGGCCATGTCGGCCAGGGTGCCGGCGGAGATGATGCGGGTGATTTCGCGCGGCACCAGCTTACCTGGCACCGGAGTGGCCATCTGCTCGGCAATGGCAATGCGCTTGCCCAGTTTCACCGCCTGGCCGATGTAGCCCTCCGCCGCGTGGTAAGGCACGCCGCACATCGGGATGGTCTGGCGTTTGGTGAGGGTAAGCCCCAGGGCGGCGGAACATTCCACCGCGTCCTCGAAGAACATTTCATAAAAATCCCCCAGGCGGAAAAACAGCCACACATCCCCCGGCAGCGACTGCTTCATACGCAGGTACTGGTCCATCATGGGGCTGAGTGCGGGCTTTTCTGCCATAACGTTCGGCATTTTATCGCACACCCCGGCGCATTTCAAGCATTTTGCCTGTCGTATTCAGCGGAGAATCAGATTATGGTTGTGACGTAGTTTTCCTGTTTAAGCATTTCGGCAATCTTCCAATCCAATGGTGTGTCTAAGTCTACGGAGTAATATTTGTCCATGACATAGGGGCGCATGCGAGTGAATGCGGTCATGGGTTTGGAGCGGAGGGATTCAGGGTTAATGACGTAAAGGGAACCATTGGTCTGCCAGACAGGCGGAGCTGCTTGCCGGCGTGTGGGGCGGATGGTGCCTTTGCTCAGTTTCAGGAATCCGTTTTCATCTGTTTCGTAGCAATCGTAGTAAGGATTGGCCGCGGCATCGCATACAGAAACCACCATGTCGACATCATCATCATACATATCCAGGATTTCCTCCAATTGCTGCCGATTGCGGAAGGGTGAGGTAGGCTGCAAATGGAGAATGGCATCTACAGGGATGCCTTCCTTGTCATACCAGGCCAGGGCGTGCTTCAGCACGGCATCACTGCTGGCAGAGTCTGTCGATAATTCAGCAGGCCGGACAAAAGGAACGTTCAGCCCGTAGTCTTTTGCAATGTTGATGATTTCCTCTGAATCGGTGGTAAGGCAGATGCGGTCATCACTGGCGACGGCTCGGGCTGCATCAATGGAATAACAAAGCAGTGGCTTGCCGCATAGAGGCTTGATGTTTTTGCCGGGGATGCCTTTGCTGCCGCCCCTAGCGGTGATGATAACTAGGAGGTTTTGGAGTTGCATGGAATGGAGCTTGGTTGAGATGAAATTCTGTGGTTAATTCATGGGGCTTATCTGGCCGTTTTCCATGGTTACGTCGGAGAATACGCCACGCAGACCTATGGGATTGATGGAGATGATTTCTGTATCGGGATATACCTGGCTGGCAAATTCTTTAATCAGTTTCCAGGAATGAATGATTTTTCTTGTGTCGAGTTTCTGAGGAATTTCTGATTTCTGAGATGAGAAATACCCGGAAGTAGAGCAATCACACCCTACCAGGTAGATGCGGCGCGGTCCGGTCCAGAGTGCAAATTGTATGGCTGCCGTCACCACGCTTTCCATAACAATAAGCGGGGAATGAGAAAGAGAGAAGGGGAATAACGGGGCTTCTCTGAATGGGACGTAGTGGTAGTAAAAACGCTCTGCTTTGGCTTTGGTAATTAACGTTTCGCTGATTCGTTTGGTAAGGTTCAGGTAATTATAACCGAATAACTTTTTGCAATGATTCGGGCGGTATCCCGCTACCTCTTCATCTGGTCTGAAGAAAGCATCAATGGCGATGAGGTAATCCAGCTCGACATGCTTGGCCTGATAGACGCGGTTTACGCCTATGTGAATAGCGCCTGGAATTGGGGTGTATTTATCCAGTGTGGGACCAGCTGCCAGTAGAACAATATCTTTACCTTCGTGGCAGTTTCGGTATTTTTCAAATACTGCTGTGTGGTGGGCTGCTGCTGGTATGTAGATTTTATTTTTTAATGTCTGAAGAGTGTTGAGCTGCTTTTCTATTCGGCTTGGTTCTTTTTTGTACACGCGAGCCCCGAATAAATACAGATTCTTTCCGTTTTCTTCTCGTTTCCATCCCCATTTCATGGCGGTTTCGTATTTCTTTTTGTTGACGTATGCGTTGTTTTGTGGGAGCCCCCCCCCGCTTCGTAAGTATATAATCTTAGTTGCCGCTCTTGACTAAATCCGCAAGCTTTTTCTACAGATTTTTTTTGCTTTTTTAATGCATCTCATGGTTGTTCTGGTGAAATAGGGGGGCAGCCTTTTATTTTCGTGGGAATACAAGTGAAGACAAAGGTCAGCGTGCGGTACAAGAGCCACAGAATCCTGCACCCAAGTTTGAATGTTCTTACCTTTATGGTTTTAGAGCCTTCTTTGTGGAGCATCCACTGGGGCAGCATGCGTAAATCCATATCCCACCGCCACAGACAACCAAAACAGGGGCGTATGATTTCCTTATATGTAACCCAGTTTGTTTCTGCGTAGCGTGCTCCTGCCATGGCTGCCGTCAGGGAGGCATCATGAACCCGGTAATATACGGTGGGCTCAGGCAGGTGGTATATGCGGTATCCGCTGGTCAGCACCTTGGCAAACAGAGGCCGGTCTTCCACATTTCGGAATAATTGTGGACAGAATCCAATGCTTTCCAGTAACTTGCGAGATATAAAGAAGCTAGGGGCATTGGTCCAGAACAAGGGCTTGCGGAATAGGTAGTTGATGTCTAGTTCTTTTTCATCTGTAGTACCTGGCAGAAGTTTCAGTTTCTCAGGGGCTTCCAGCTGGGAGTCCTCCTGGAAGACCCGAAGCGGGGAGAACAGGAATAATCTTTCGCCTGGAGCCTCCATGGCTGCATCGTAGAACTGTCGTACAGCGTCTGGTGTCAGCAAGTCATCACCCGCAATCACTTTTATCCATTCGCCTCTGGCAGCTTTCATGCATGTATTGATGTTGCCTACCACTCCCTGATTGGTCTCAGGTGTCAGAATACTGGTTCTTTCAAAGCGGACCTTATGAGCCTCTATCCATTCCTGGCATATTTCAACGGTGTTATCCATTGAGCAGTCGTCACCTACAAGAAGCTCAATGGGGCCTTCATAGTTCTGGCGATAGATGCTATCTAGCGTAGCGCGTACATACTGAGCTGCATTGTATGTAACTAAGAGAATTGAAATGAGCGGAGGATTCTTGTTCTCTGCGTTCATGGAAAGCAAGGACTGGGGTGTCTGCATGGATGCAAGGTTTGCAAATTCATTGGAAAGAGTTGACTGCTGACACTACCGCCTGCATTTCCTCCTTCGTCATGGTGGGACTGATGGGTAGGGAAAGTTCCTCGTTGTGAATTTGTTCCGTAATGGGATAGCTCCTGGCATTCCACTCTTTGTAACATTCCTGTTGGTGTGGGGGAATGGGGTAGTGAATTACCGTCTGCACGCCACTTTCTACCAGGTACTGCTGCAGCGCGTCGCGGCGTTCGCATCGGATGGGGAAGAGGTGGAACACATGCGCTTGCCAATCCGGCACCTGCGGCAGGATGATGGCCGGATTCTTGATGTTTTTCATGTAGTAGCGGGCTACCTCGCGGCGCTTTTCCGTGTCTTCATCCAGATACTTGAGCTTCACATCCAGCACCGCCGCCTGGATTTCATCTAACCGGCTGTTGCGCCCCGTGTACTTGAATACATATTTCTTTGTTGAGCCATAATTGGCAAGCGCACGGATGCAAGCGGCCAATTCTGCGTCTTTGCAGGTGACTGCCCCGCCGTCGCCCAGAGCTCCCAGGTTTTTACCGGGGTAGAAACTGTGCCCTGCGGCATCGCCGATGCTGCCGGTGCGGGCTCCGCCCTTGAAGCGGCAGCCGTGGGCCTGGGCATTGTCCTCCACCAGCTTCAGATTATACTTGGCGCAAAGCTCGCCAATCTGGTCGGTGTAGGCGCACTGGCCGTACAGGTGCACAATCATGATGGCCTTAGTGCGCGGGGTGATGGCGGCTTCTACCTTGCTGCCATCCAGCTGGTAGGTGTTGATATCCGGTTCTACCAGCACCGGGGTGAGCCCGTTTTCCGTGATGGCCAGAATGGAGGCAATATAGGTGTTGGCCGGCACAATCACCTCATCGCCCGGTTGCATGATGCCCAGTTCCAGGTAGGCGCGGAATATCCAGATGAGCGCATCCAATCCGTTGGCACAGCCAATGCAGTGCTCTACGCCGATGTAGTCGGCATAGTTTTTCTCGAAAAGGGCATTTTCTTCACCTTGCAGGTACCAGCCGCTGTCAACTACACGTTTTACGGCGGACTGGATTTCTTCGCCATGGGCGGCGGTAACGTCTTTGAGTGAGAGGAAAGGAATCATAATCAATCTAATGTGTAAGTTGTTCCGTTTTTATCTTGTTTGTTCATATTGAGCAGAATGCCTTCGTTGGTCACAAAGCCCTTCTGAACAGCTGGATTACCATACCATACTGTGTTTGGCGGTACGTTTTTGGTGACAACACTACCAGCACCGATAAGGGCATGGGCTCCGATGCTATGTCCTGCAACAATTGTTGCATTGGCTCCAATAGATGCGCCTTTATGGATGACCGTGCGGGCAAAACATTCTGGATAACGCTTGGAGCGAGGTACCAAATCGTTGGTAAAGGTAACATTAGGACCAATGAAGACATCGTCTTCTATTGTAACTCCATCCCATAATTGTACTCCTGATTTGATGGTTACCCGGTCGCCTACCAGTACATCGTTTTCCACCAGTACATGGGCGCAAAGGTTACAGTCTGCACCAATCTGTGCGCCCTGGAGAACTACGCAAAATTGCCAGATATTAGTGCCGGGACCAATATGCCGTGTCTGTACATCTGCTAAAGGGTGTATCATATCAGTTCTTGCTTGCTATAAATTCATCATAATTGCGGATGTAGTCATCCTCCGTGTAGCATTCGGAAGCCAGTACCAGGCAGACGGAACCGGAGGAAAAGTCATCCAGGGTGCGCCAGATGCCAGGAACGACCATGAGCGCCTGGTAAGGGCGGTTCAGTAGGAATGTGCGCTTGATGTTACCATCATCCAGGGTCACAGTAAAGCTCCCGCTGGCTGCCACAATGAGCTGGTAGAGGTTCTTGTGGGCATGTCCGCCACGACTTTCTCCACCGGGAACATCATAGAGGTAATAGATTCTCTTTGTATCGAAAGGTACCGATATGCCATTTTCCACGACGGTGATATTTCCTGTTTCGTGGGAATGCTTACTCAGCTCAATGACGGAGCAGTCGTATACGGTTGATTTTTTCATGAAAGAGAAGGGGTGAAATATGTGGGAGTACTCAGCTTGTAATCTGCAGGCATTGTTTCAGGTGTTGTGTGATGAAATCCGACACGGAAGGATAATTAATCTTGAGCGTGTTTTCAACGAAGATGGAGCGTTGTTGCTGTTTGCTGTCTTTGTTGTTCAGCACGACATCTTCGATAAATGAGATGATTTGTCCCTTTGTAATGACACAGTAGTGCTGGTCGATGCAATCTTGCCCAATGGGGGAGTATGGCGAAGCTGGGATGCCGTTTTCCGGAAGAATGTAACAAGCTGGATTGCCGGTGAATAAGTATTCAGCAGTATAGGAACCGCAATCGTGAATGAGTGCAGCAGACGCAGCGAAGGTTTCCCAGTAGTCACCACCGGATTCGTAGGTGACATTTGCCTTGCTTTGCAAGGTGTCAAAATAGGCATCTGTTTTCTCCTTACCCCAGTTATCGAGGGTGTTTAAATTTGTCCGCAATAAGGGGTGGGGTCTGAAAATCCAATCAATTTGCGGATACATATCCGGCAATTCCAGGAAGAAATCTGCCAAGCGCAGGAAATTAGAGGAGGGCAGCGAGGGGGCGTTAACGGTGTGGTGTGGTGCAATGATGATTTTTTTGCGTTCTTTGGTGGTTTTTTGCACTTTGGCCAGAGCATCCATTTTCACATAGCCGCTCAAGACTCCATTTTTACCCCGAAGGAGCGAGTAGGTTGCGTATCTGCTCAAGGCCTCCTCGTTTTCAAGGAACACTTTCCAGCTGTAGGCCAGAGAAGGAGCGGCGTATACGCTGGCGGCGTATTCGTTAAGAGGGTAGAAATAGCTGATGTATACCGGTAGAATGCCGTTTCTGGCCATGTGTTCAACGCGGTGTGAGGGGGGCATCATACTATCGTATGGATTGGCGTTGATGACGATGTCGCAAAGACCATCAAATGACGTATAGGTGTTGTCATCCGGGGAGTAGAGTTCTACAATTCTGCACTCCGGATAGTGAGCTTTGAGATATTGCCGGGTTTTGTTGAACGTGTTATCCTGGTGTTCTTCTCCTCGGGAAATATCAGGGGATATTGCAAAGAACGGTTCAAATATATCGTCTTCCTGCATTTTCTCGAATAAGGGATAGGCCGGGAAGACTGATTCGAAAATAACCTGGAAGGCAACTTTGATTTTTTCGCCATTGAGGGCTTTCCGGATTATGGCCTGTTCGTTCTTTTTGAAAATGGCATAATACTCAGAGCGGATGCGTTGTGCCAGGTCTTTCTGTTTTCTCTCCTTTCTGCGTTGCTTTCGCTTTTCCCGCCATCTTTTGATGAATCCCGGGGTTAGTTTGTGTCGGAGAACTCTCAGCTTGTCCTTATTCATAGCAATATCAAGATTTACATGTTATTGAATGCAGAATAATCCCGGATGTAATCATCAGGGGTGTAGGGCGTGGAGGCCAGGACGAGGGCTAGTGAGTTTGTGGAAAAGTTTTCCAGCTCCCTCCACCACATATTGGGGATATAGAGCCCATAATAGGAGCGGTTCATGTGCCACACTTGGCGGTTACCGCTCGGACTGGTCAGCACTACATCGAAACTGCCGGAGAGGGCTACGATGAATTCCTGATTCTGACGGTAGGCATGGCCACCGCGGATTTCTCCGCCGGGGACATCATAGACCCAGTAGGTGCGGGCTATTTTGAAGGGTATGTGGTTTTCCTGTTCGATGAACGACAAGTTGCCGCGTCTGTCCAGAAACTTGGGCAGGTTGATAATGGTGGGAGCTGTAGGTATGTTGTCCATTAGCGGTTTTTGTACATATCCTCGTAATACTTCTCGTAAGCGCCGGAGGTGATGTTATCCATCCACTCCTGGTTGTCGAGATACCAACGCACGGTCTTTTCAATGCCTTCCTCGAACTGGAGGCTCGGCTCCCAGCCGAGTTCATTTTTGAGCTTGGTGGAGTCGATAGCATAGCGAAGGTCGTGCCCGGCGCGGTCGGTTACATAGGTGATGAGCTTCTCGCTGGTGCCTTCCGGGTTTCCCAGCAGGCGGTCTACGGTCTTGATGACAACCTTTACAATGTCGATGTTCTTCCATTCATTGAAGCCGCCGATGTTGTAGGTATCGCCGGTCTTGCCCTGGTGGAAGATGACATCGATGGCGCGGGCGTGGTCAACCACATAGAGCCAGTCGCGCACGTTCTCCCCCTTGCCATAGACGGGGAGGGGCTTGCCGTGGCGAATGTTGTTGATGAAGAGGGGGATGAGCTTTTCTGGGAACTGGTAGGGGCCGTAGTTGTTGGAGCAGTTGGTCACCAGGGTGGGCATGCCGTAGGTATCGTGGTAGGCGCGCACGAAGTGGTCGCTGCCGGCCTTGGAGGCGCTGTAGGGGCTGTGCGGGTTGTATTTGGTGGTTTCCAGGAAGAATTCGCTGCCGTAGGGGGCATCGCCTTCAGGTTTGTCGAGTTCCAGCGCGCCGTACACCTCATCGGTAGAGATGTGGTAGAAGCGCTTGCCTCCCCAGTTGCCGTTCCAGTGCTGGCGGGCGGCCTGCAGCAGGCTCAGCGTGCCCATCACGTTGGTGCGGGCAAAGGTGAAGGGGTCTTTGATGGAGCGGTCCACATGGCTTTCTGCGGCCAGGTGGATGACACCGTCAATATCGTACTCCTTCATGAGGGCGCACATTTTCTCAAAATCGCAGATGTCGGCCTTCACGAAGGTGTAGTTTGGCTTGTCCTCGATATCTTTGAGGTTGGCCAGGTTGCCGGCGTAGGTAAGGGCATCCAGGTTAATGATTTTGTACTCCGGGTATTTGTTGACAAAGAGTCGGACAACATGGGAGCCAATGAAACCGGCACCGCCTGTGATGAGGATGTTCATAATTTGCAATTCTAATTTAAGAAGAGAATAATGTTGCAATGCGTCTGCCGTATATAAACTTAATGACTCATGGGCTGTTTGAGGAGTGCGAGCAGGCGTTGCCCATAGGCGTTTTTCGCCATGGGTTCAGCTACTTCACTCAGTTTTTCAGCGCTTAGCCAGCCGCGGCGGTAGGCGATGGCTTCCAAACAGGCAATAACGAAGCCCTGGCGTTTCTGCAGCACTTCCACAAAGGTGGAGGCTTCGGAAAGGGAATCGTGGGTTCCGGTGTCGAGCCAGGCGTGACCATGCCCCAGGGTTTGTACTTTGAGTCGTTTTTGTTGCAGGTATTGCTGGTTTACGCTGGTGATTTCCAGCTCGCCGCGAGCGGATGGCTTAATCTGGGCAGCTATATCTACTACGTCGTTCGGGTAGAAGTAGAGCCCGACCACCGCATAGTTTGACCTCGGCTTTGCCGGCTTTTCTTCAATGGAGAGGCAGTTGCCGTCGGCATCGAACTCTGCCACGCCATAGCGCTCCGGGTCTTGAACCTGGTACCCGAATACGGTGGCCATGCGGGCCGTGCTGGCGGTGTTGACGGCTTGTTTCAGCATGTCCACTAAGCCGCTGCCATGGAAAATGTTGTCGCCGAGTACCAGGCACACATCATCGTCGCCAATAAAATCCTTGCCGATGATGAAGGCCTGAGCTAGACCATCCGGGCTGGGCTGCTCGGCATAGGAGAAGTTGACGCCGTAGTCGCTGCCGTCGCCCAGAAGACGCTGGAATCCTGGCAAATCCTGGGGAGTGGAGATGATGAGGATGTCCCGTATACCCGCCAGCATGAGTACGGAGATGGGGTAGTACACCATTGGCTTATCAAAGACGGGGAGTAGCTGTTTACTCACGCCTTTGGTGATAGGGTAGAGACGTGTACCGGAGCCACCGGCAAGTACAATGCCTTTCATGCTTGGGAGAGAATACGTTTGATTACCCTATCATGTTATTACAAAAGTGATGTGATGTAAAGTATTTTTCGTTGTAAGTAAAGGAAAAGGCACATGTGTGAGAAGTGTAAAAACAAATGCGACACCGGGAAGCCCCAAAAAAAGTCACCCAAGGTGCCCAAACTGCCCTAGCCTGGGTGGGGGTGTGGGGGAAGGACGGCAATGAGTCCTTCCCCCCGCTAGCCGTGATGAAACAGAAAAAGGGTGCTTTCCGGTGTTGTAGGTGGCATAATGCCAGGACTGAAAATAATACAAACAACACGTACCTATATGGAAAGCACCCAGACGAGTTGTACCAAAGCGTTATCTGAAAGCAAGCATTTAACCCTCATTGAGCGTCAGTAAATTGAACGATGGCTCAAAGAAAAAGTGTCTGTTGCGGAAATGTAGTTGCGGAGAAAACAAAAAAGAGCGGCATCTCGAAGGTGCTATTACTTTGCCAGAGTTGGGGGCGGCTGCATGCCGACGCTATAAAAGAAAGAGGGAGTTACGAATGCAATCGTAACTCCCTCACTGCTCGAAGGGGGACTCGAACCCCCACGGGTCTCCCCATTAGATCCTTAGTCTAACGCGTCTACCAATTCCGCCATCCGAGCGTTGGTTTCGCACTGGGTGCGGGGGGAATATACACCACGCACCTGTGTATTGCAAGACTTTTTTTGAGGAAAGTGGAAAATTTACAGCAATTTTACTATTTTCGGCCCCGGTAGGCACCATTGCGGTCGTAGAAACGGCCGTTTTCCTGGCGTCCCTGGTAGGCGCCGTTGCGGTCGTAGTAGCGGCCGTCCTGGGTGCGTCCCTGGTAAGCGCCGTTGCGGTCATAGAAGCGGCCATCCTGCATGCGCCCCTGGTAAGCGCCGTTGCGGTCGTAGTAGCGGCCGTCCTGCATGCGCCCCTGGTAGGAACCGTTGCGGTCGTAGTAGCGGGTGTTGCCGCTGGCATCGGTTACGCTGCGGCCGCGGT
The DNA here is from genome assembly GCA_937901085.1 of uncultured Verrucomicrobiales bacterium. Taxonomy (GTDB): domain Bacteria; phylum Verrucomicrobiota; class Verrucomicrobiia; order Verrucomicrobiales; family Akkermansiaceae; genus Akkermansia. The sequence goes on from CALCHQ010000034.1 coordinate 17,734, forward strand.
AGGCGCCGTTGCGGTCGTAGTAGTTTTCGGCCAGGGCGGGGAGCAGCAGGAGGCTGAGCAGGGGGATGAGAGGGCTTTTCATGGGGTTAGTTGACGGTGGCGGTGGTTTCACCCTTGGCCAGGCGGATGACCAGCCTGTCTCCGCTATGCAGGGTGGCGGCATCGCGGGCGAGTTTGCCATCGGCGGTGCTGACAAGGGCAAAACCGCGGTCGAGGGCGTTCTGCGGGCTGGCGGCGGTGATGCGGGCGGCCAGGGTGTCGAGCCGGGCGCGGTGGGCGGCCAGGCGGGTGTGCAGGGTACTGAGAAGTTGTTGCCGCCGCTGTTGCAGCTGGGCGGTGGCGTGGTGGATGTGTCGCCGTACGGCGCTGGTGGAGAGACTGGCTTGGGAGAGGTGCAGGCGGTGGCGTGCGTGCTGCAGGCGCTGTTGCAAGGCGCTGTGCAGCTCGTCGCAGAGGGTGTCGAGCTGCTGCTGGTAGGGGGCAAGGAGTTCCAAGGGCTGCCCCAGGCGGCTTTGCCGGATGAGCTGGAGGCGCAGCCGGGCTACCTGCAGGCTGCGGCTGAGCTGGTGGTGCAGGTTCTGGGCGGTGCTGGCCAGCCAGGCGCGCAGTTCGGCGGCATCGGGGGTGGTGAGTTCGATGGCGGCCGTGGGGGTGGGGGCGCGCAGGTCGGCCACAAAGTCGGCAATGGTGAAGTCTGTTTCATGCCCGACGGCGGAGACGACGGGGATGGGGCAGGCGGCAATGGCGCGCGCAAGGATTTCTTCGTTGAAGCACCAGAGGTCTTCCATGCTGCCGCCGCCGCGGGCGATGATGATGTAGTCTGCGGCTGGCAGCTTGTGGCGGGCGGGGTTGCCCAGTTGCTCCAGCGCGCGGGCGATGCCCAGCTCGGCGCCTTTGCCCTGCACCTGCACGGGGTAGAGGTAGGTCTTTATCCAGGGGGCTCGTTGTTCCAGCCGGTGCCGCATGTCCTGGATGACGGCGCCGGTGGCGCTGGTGACCAGGGCTACGCTTTGCGGAAAGCGCGGGATGGGGCGCTTGCGGGCGGGTTCGAAGAGCCCTTCGGCGGCCAGCCGGGCTTTGAGGGCTTCGAATTGCTGCTGCAGGGTACCGATGCCAGCTTCTTTTACGGAATCGACAATGAATTGGAGCGAGCCGCGCCCCTCCCAGACGGTGGCTTTGCCGCGCAGCTCGACCTGCATGCCTTCGCGCAGGCGCAGCCGCAGACTGCGCGCCCGGAACGCGTAGAGCGCGCATTGCAGCTGGCAATGCGCGTCTTTGAGGGTGAAGTAGATATGCCCGCTGCTGGCGGCTTTGCAGGAGCCGATTTCGCCGGTGACGCTTTGTTCCCCGATGTTGGTTTCGACGGCATGTTTCAGCCGGCAGACCAGCTCTGTTACCGAAAGGGCCATGGGGTAGCAAGTTGATTACTTCGTACTTCCCACCTCGTACTTCGTCCTTTATTTCTGGTTGGGATCCTGCCAGTCGGGGTCGAAGCCTTTGGCGTAGGTGAAGAGGTCGCGGTGGATGTATTCGTAGTAGGTTTCGCGGGCTTCGTCGTCGAGTTTGTACCAGATGGCGACGTTGAGCGCGCGGGCGACTTTCTGCATCATCTTGAGGGTGAGTTCGCGTCCCTGGCGTGCTTTCTGCACTTGTTTGTGGGTGAGCTGCTCGGTGGAGACGGAGACGAGGTCGTGATTATCCAGTCCCCAGTACTGCATGATGTTGTCAATGCGTTGCGGACCGTGGTTGAGTGCGTTGAGTTCGTTCATCTTTAAGGATAATGTGGTTGTTATACAGGCCGGGTGGTTGGGAAACTGTTACAGGCCGGGCACATGGCGCACATAGAAGCCGCCGCAGGGGCGGGATTCGGTGTACCAGCGCGGGCCTACGCCGCGGCTAGTGCCGGTGGTGTCAAAGCGCATGCCGGCAATCATGAGGAAGACGTGGCCGCGCTTGGCGTAGACGGTGAGCCATTTGCCGAAGCCGGGGTGCCCCCATTTGAGGAAGTCGCGGGAGGAGGGGTAGGTGTCTTTCTTGAGCATGCCGCATTCGCGCAGTACGAAGGCGACGGAGCCGGAGCAGTCGTAGGCCCGGTCGTGGTGCTTGCCGTGGCCGCCGCCCAGGCGGTAGGGCTTGCCTACAATCTTGTTGCCGGCGGCGATGGCTTTCTTGATGCGGGCCGGGGCTTTGTAGGGGATGGTGACTTTGCCGTTCCGCATTTTCTTGGGCGTGAAGCCCTTGTGGTACACGTACTTGGGGGTGCGTGCATGGCTGTTGAGCTGCTGCTGGCAGCCGTTGAAGCCCAGCGCAAGCAGCAGGAGCAGGAGAATAGAGAGAAAACGGTTCATGTGTTATTCGGTTATATTGTATTTTAGCACAGAACCTGACGTTGGCAAGTGGAAAACTGTTATCCCGATGGGAAAAACGCCGCCGCAGGCCCTGTTCCGGGTGGGCTTGCGGCGGCGGTGAGGTTTACATGGTGCGGATTACACGATGCCCTGGGCAATCATGGAGTCGGCAACCTTCACGAAGCCGGCAATGTTGGCGCCAGCCACATAGTTGGTGAAGGTGTCGGTGCAGTCCTTGGAGAACTCGCGGGCATGGTTGTAGGCGTTCTCGTGGATGTTCTTCATGATGCCGAAGAGCTTGGCGTCTACTTCCTCGCGGCTCCAGCTCAGGCGCATGCTGTTCTGGCTCATTTCAAGGCCGGAGGTGGCAACGCCACCGGCGTTGGCTGCCTTGGCCGGGCCGTAGAGAATCTTGGCGGCCAGGTAGTTGTTGATGCCGTCGAGGTCGGTGGGCATGTTGGCACCTTCGGCTACGAGCATGCAGCCGTTCTTAATGAGGGTGGCGGCTTCTGTACCGTTGATTTCGTTCTGCGTGGCGCAGGGGAAGGCGCAGTCGCAGGGAACGCTCCAGGGGCGCTGGCCTTCGAAGTACTGGGCGCTCTTGAATGTGTCGGCGTATTCCTTGATGCGGCCGCGGCGCACGTTCTTGAGTTCCATAATCCAGGCGAGCTTCTCGGCGTTGATGCCTTCGGGGTCGTAGATATAGCCGTTGGAGTCGGACATGGTGACTACTTTGGCACCCAGCTGGTTGAGCTTCTCAACGAGGTACTGGGCGACGTTGCCGGAACCGGAGACGACGCAGACCTTGCCCTGCAGGTCGTCGTTGCGGGTGGCCAGCATGTTCTGGGCAAAGTAGACGGTGCCGTAGCCGGTGGCTTCCGGGCGGATGAGGGAGCCGCCCCAGTTGAGGCTCTTGCCGGTGAGAACGCCGGTGAATTCGTTGCTCAGGCGCTTGTACTGGCCGTAGAAGTAGCCGATTTCGCGGGCACCCACGCCGATGTCGCCGGCGGGTACGTCGGTGTCAGCGCCGATGTGGCGGTAGAGTTCGGTCATGAAGCTCTGGCAGAAGCGCATGACTTCGGCGTCGCTCTTGCCCTTGGGGTCGAAGTCGGCGCCGCCCTTGCCACCGCCCATGGGCAGGGTGGTGAGGGAGTTCTTGAAAATCTGCTCGAAACCGAGGAATTTGAGGATACCCAGGTTGACGGAGGGGTGGAAGCGCAGGCCGCCTTTATACGGGCCGATGGCGCTGTTGAATTGTACGCGGTAGCCACGGTTGACGTGGATTTTGCCGGCGTCGTCCTGCCACGGAACGCGGAAGATGATGGTGCGTTCAGGTTCGACGATGCGTTCAAGGATGCAGTTGTCTTCGTACTTCTTATTGGCAGAAAGTACAGGTTCAATGGTGGAAACAACCTCCTGTACAGCCTGGAGGAACTCGGGTTCATGTGCGTTCTTGGCGCGCACCTGTTCCAGCACTCGTGTTGTGTAATCAGACATATGTGTAATGGGCTTGTCTGGGTTGCCCGGCTCCGGCCCGTTCGGCTGGTGCCGTGGTCAGACGCGCGCATTATACCAAAAAGTTGCCGTTTGGAAAGTCTTTTTTCTGAAAAAATGCCAAACAGCCATTGTTATCAATGCAGTAGGTTGGCTGCGCGTAGCTCCTGGGCGAGTTCCTGCACGTCGTCCAGCGGGAGCAGGTCTGAGGATATGTGCATGCTTTGTTCTCCGGCCTGCAGGGTGATGGTGCAGCAGGCGGTGCCCTGGTTCTGCTGTTCCTGTATGCCGGCGGCGGTCAGTTCGCTCCAGCGCAGGGTGGTGCTGCCGCAGAGGCTGCGGCGGGTAATGCTTTCCGGGGTGATGGTGTAGCGCAGGGCGGCGTAGTGCGCGGCCCATACAGGGGTGATGATGGCGGCAAATACGGCCGCAATCTGCTGCCAGAGTGTATCTTTGCTGCAGAGTACATAGATGGCTGCTGCCAGTACCAGGACGGTGGCGCCTATGTAGAGCTGGGCATTGGCGCAGCGGAGGGTGCGGTAGGTGGGCATGGTATGCTGATAAGAAAAGCTGCCCTGCCTGGGCAGGCAGGGCAGCGGCTGGTCGAAATGAATCAGGCCTGGAAGTGGGCTTCCGGGGAATCTGCCGGAACAATCTTGATTTCCACCGGGGCCATGTCGGTGTAGTCGTTGCCGGGTTTCGGGCGGTATTTCACGTCGATAGGTTTCACGAAGCCTCCGCGGTTGTAATCCTCCACGGCGCGGGTGATGTAGACCGGCAGCTGCATGACTGAGTGCTGGAAAAGTTTTTTTGCCACGTGGTTCTGGGTGCGGATGCAACCGTGAGAGAGGCGCTTGCCGGCCACAACCTTGCCGGTGTGCAGGCCTACGCCGTCCGGGGTGAAGCGGTGCCAGTAGGGCATGCCGGCGCCTTCGAAGGTGTGTCCTTCGGGCAGGCCGTGGGCCAGGTCGGCGTTGCTGTTGGTCACTTTGCCGCTGGCATCGATGAACTTGCCGTAGCGGCTGGACTTGTGGTCCTCGTTCTTTTCAATGACGCGGAATACGCCCGTGGGGGTCTCGTGGCCGTTGGTGCCGGTGGAGACGGCCCAGTCCAGCGCAACGCGGCCATTCACATACAGGCGGGCGCGCTGCTGGGGTATGCAGACCACCAGTTTGGAGTTGGCGCGGGTGACCTGGTGCAGCAGGGTGTCATCTGCCCAGTGGTCGAGGGTGAGGGGGTATTCTTTCCGGGCGGCAAAGTGTTCGTGGGTGCCGGCCGGGTAGGGATTCACGTAGGTGGGCTGGTCTTTGCCGGGCAGGTTGAGCGGGTTGGGCAGCTGTACGGGGACGACGGGCTGGACAACGGGCTGGGGACTGACTTCGTAGAGTTTCTGCTCGGTGCAGGATACCAGAAGCAGCAGGGGGGCTGTGAGGGCGAGGATGCGTTTCATGTTCATTTAGCCGCAGGGAGGCGGAGGGTTGCGCCTGCCCGGATGGTGTTGGCTGTTTCCGGGGTGAGGCCGTTTGCTTTCATGAGGTCGGCGGGTCTGATGCCGTATTGACGCGAGATGCGGTAGATGGTGTCACCGGGTTGCACGGTGTGGGTGCCGGGGGTAGCCGCCGGTCTGGGCGCAGGCTGTGCTGCAGGCTGTGCTGCGGGCTTGGCTGCCGGTTTGGTCTGGCTGGGTGCCGGGGTGCTGCCTGTTCGGGGAAGTGCCAGCACCTGGTTGATTTGCAGCGGGGTGTTGGCATCGGGCATGCCGTTGGCGGCCACCAGCGCCCGCACGGTGGTGCCGTAGCGGCGTGCGATGGCGCTGAGGGTATCTCCCTTCTGCACGGTGTGTGTGGCGGGCGGCGCTGCTGGTGTATCCTGTTCGGGTTGCTGCTGGGCAGCCAGGTGGCGGCTTCCGTCTGCGCTGCCAGCCTCCGGTTTTTCCGGGGCTTCGGGCTTGGGGATGGAGGCGGCAGGGATGCGTTCCGGCGCGGGGGCGCTGTGGTAGTAGCCGCCGCCGGATTCGATGACGACGTCATCCTCCATGACCGGCGCTGCGGCATCTTTCCACCAGGTGAAGTCCAGACTGCCGTCCTTCACCACGCAGGAGCTGAGCAGCAGCGCGGCGGCAGAACTGGCGAGAACCGGCAGATGTGGGCGAGGCGGAGTCATGAGGGAGAGAGACGGATGACTCGTTTAGCGGCGCTTTTTAGAGGTCTTTTTGGAGACTGTGGAGCTTTTGCCGGGGATGGTGATCTTGGTGCCGGGGCGCACTTTGTTGGCCTGGGCCATGGTCATGTTGTTGGCCTTGAGCAGGGCGGCCAGGCTGACGCCGTGGCGGCTGGCCACCTTGGAGAGCATGTCGCCCTTCTTGACCACATAGGTGGTGGTGGTTTCCGTGGGCTTTTTCTTGCTGGCCTTGTAGCCTTCGGGAGTGAAGCGTACCTTGATGACCTGGCCGGGGTGGATGATGTCACCCTTGATGCCGGAGTCCTTGCGGATCTGGGCAATGGTGGTGTGGCTGCGCTTGGCGATTTCGTACAGGTTGTCGCCGGGACGCACCTTGTAGACCACCAGGGTGGGTTCGCTGACCTTCTTCACCTTCTTCTTGTTCTTGCTCTTGGACTTGGCAGAGCTGGCCTTCTTGCTGGTGCTGGCGGTCGAGGCGATGGCGTTCTGCTTCGGCTGAGCCGGTGCAGCGGCGGTGGCCGGGGTGTCCGGCATGGCGTAGGGGTCGAAGTCGGCGGCTACGTGGGAGTCAACCACGGTGTCGTCGTGAGCCAGAGCGGGCTGGTTCTGGGAGGAGATGCCATTGGAGACGGCCATGGATTCACCCGGTTCGGGGGTGGCAAACTGGTTGCGGTCCATTTCCGGGGTGCGGTCGCCTGCGGGCACCTGGTAGGTGGTGTCGCCTTCGAGAACCCAGGGCGGGAGCTCTTCGTCGCCCACGATGGCTTCGCTCATGGGCATGGCTTCCTCGTAGCCGAGAGTGTCTCCGTTGCGGAAGGAATTACAGGACGAAAGAGCCGCGAGCATGCCGGCTCCGAGGCCAAGTACAGAAAGGGTTCTCTTCATACGCACCCCAGCCTAGCAGACCCGGCCGTGAATTGCAAGCTTTTTTCGTGCTTGCGCGCGTATGCAGGAATTGCGTCATGGGGGTGCAGAATTGTGTTTACCTGGGTGGGTGTTTGTGCTAGTGTAGGGGTAGTGGCCTGGCTCGGCCGGGCTGCTGAAATCTAATACTAACCCATATAGGAATGATGAATCTGGAAGGAACAAAGACCGCGAAGAACTTGGCTATCGCCTTTGCCGGCGAAGCCCAGGCATACACGAAGTACCAGTACTATGCCTCCAAGGCTAAGAAGGATGGCTATGTGCAGATTTCCGAGTTGTTTGAAGAAACAGCCCGCAATGAGAAGGAACACGCCAAGCTTTGGTTCAAGGCTCTGCACAACGGTGGTATTCCCACTACGATGGAGAATCTGAAGGATGCTGCAGAGGGCGAGAACTACGAATGGACGGACATGTACTACACCTTCGCCAAGGAAGCCCGTGAAGAGGGCTTCGAGGAGCTGGCTGTGCTGTTCGACGGTGTGGCTGCTGTGGAGAAACACCACGAGGAGCGCTACCGCAAGCTGCTGGCCAACATCGAGGGTGGGCTTGTGTTCTCCCGCGATGGCGATGAAATCTGGCAGTGCGGCAACTGCGGCCACATTCAGGTGGGCAAGAAGGCCCCGGCTATCTGCCCGGTGTGCGACCACCCGCAGGCTTATTTCCGCATTGAAGCGGTAAATTACTAATGCTTTTGCGTCGCGCCCGCCGCTGCCTTGTGTGGCGGCGGGTGTTTTTTTGCTTATGTGGCAGGCTAATAAGTTGAGTATTATTGTGCTGGCAATTGGTTTTGCCGCGCTGGCCGGGGCGTATTGGTATTTAGCCCCGCAGGATGAACTGCTGGCAAAGCGGGTGCTTTACACCGGGATTTGCGCGTTGCTCTTTGTGGTGGCAGTAGCCAACTGGCTCAGCTTGAAGAAGTGAGGTTGCTTCAGCGGTAGGTCTTGCAGCGGTTCAGCCAGCCCGCGAGCCAGCGTTTTTCGCCTCGGCTGGCGGGGGAGTTTTCTACCCGGCGCGTGAGGACAGCTGCCGCAGCTCTCGAAAATTCTGCTGTGGCGGCGCGCCCGGTGGGGTTGCCCTTCATTTCCTCCAGTACCTGCAGAAGCCCCCAGCCTTCGCCCTGGTATCGTTCGGTGGCTTTGGTTCCTTCTCCCTTGAAGTTCACATAGTCCACCAGGCAGTACATGCCCTGGGTGGTGGTGGCCAGCGCAGCGTAGTGCTGCTGTACGGCGGCTGGCCGGGTGCTGTGCTGCATCATGCGGCGCAGCGCCAGGTGGGAACGCGCGATGATGAAGCGGGTCTGGATGTCTACGTTGGCCGCCAGCCATCGGCGCATGGTGTCTGCCCGTCCGCTGTGGTCGGCTTCAAAGGCTGCCTTGGTCGGCCAGGGGGCGGCACCGTCGAAGCAGGCGGGAACGCTCACTCCTTTGGTGCGCGCAAAGCGGACAAAGGTGGGGAAGCTTTCATCGAAGGCTTCCTGCACGCCGGCAGGGTACCAGATGAAATGCCCGATGCCCAGCGAGGGAAAGGCTTCGCCTGCATTCCAGGAAACGAGGCCCTGCACGCTGCCGGCGCATTCGTTTTTCCAGATGCGCTGCCCCAGGCTGCGCGTATCAATGACGCGTGCTTTCCTGTTCTGCAGCGGGGCGGTCTGAACCGCGCAGGAAGTCAGGGTAAGAGCCAGCAGGGGGAGTATCAGGAATCTCATGGAAATTATTTTACCATGTCGCTTCGCCTAGTAAAGCCTGCTTTCTGCCTGTACTGGAACTTTTGTGCATAAAAATCTGCCTTTGTGCTTGACACGCTGCCCGCCCTGTGGTACATTTTCGCACCGCCATGCGGTCAGTGTGCTTTGTATCACGGCACCACGCGGGCGAGAAACAACCGAAATTATACTTTTTTAGATATGGTAGCAATCCGTCTTAACCGTCAGGGGTCCAAGGACCGTCCTTTCTACAAGATCGTTGTCGTTGACAGCCGCGCTCGCCGCGATGGTGATTTCATCGAGCAGGTGGGTACTTACAACCCCATGGCTGAAGGTGAGAACTACACGCTGAATCTGGAGAGCGTGGAGAAGTGGCTCGCCAATGGTGCCAAGCCCTCCGAGACTGTGGCTTCCATGATCAAGAAGGCTCGCGCCGCCAAGGCCTGAGCCCCCTGACCCAGAAACCTTTTCAACAGGTTGTTTCAGAACGCGCCCCGGTGCTGCAAGGCATCGGGGCCGTTCTGCATATAAGGGATAATCGGGGAAGAGAGGCCTTTATATCCAGCTGATCAAATACCAGATGATGCGGCCGATGCCGCTGAGGGTATACAGGCAGGCATGCAACGTGTGCCAGAGGATTTTGTATACAGGCATGGCCAGCAGCATGAGCATGGCGAGTACGGTGCTGCGAGTGCGTGAGCCGCTGGTGATTCCGTAGTAGTTCTTGCTGAAGAGGATAATAAGAGCAAAGGTGGCTACTGAGCAGGTGAACAGCACGGCACAGAGCCCGGTGATGGGGGAATGACCGAAGAGCCAGCTGCTCAGCAGCGCACCCAGCACTCCAGCCAGGGTGAAGATGCCGCAGAGTTGCCAGCGGTAGAGGGTTTCGGCCCAGTAGTGAAGCACAAGGGCGGCCGTGGCAAAGTAGCACAGCGGCCCGGTTATTATCTGCCACACAAGCCCGGCTCCGGTGGGTGAATGTCCGCCGAGGGCGCAGCCGCCACAGATGGCTGCACCGATGAGCAGCAGGAGGATGATGCTGGTGGTCAGAGCGTGTTCCAGCAGGTAGGCAGCTGTCAGCAGTGCCAGAAAGAGCAGGGGGATGACGATGGTGTATTGCTGCATCCATTCCTGCAAAGCTGGCAGAGCTGCGGAGATGGTGCCGCTGATGCCGGCCATGAGTACGCAGACGGCGCAGCCCAGGTGGGCGAGGGGGGTGTTGGGGCTGTTCATCTGTGGGTGGGGAGGAGGCTGGCGGCCTCGGCGCGGGCGATTTTGCCGCTTTCGGTGCGTGGGAGGGTGCAGCGGTGCAGGTGCTGGGGTTGGTGGTAGCGAGGCAGGGTGGCGCAGGCGGCACGCAGCCTGGCTTCGTCGCCGGGCTCTCCCTCCCAGAGCAGGGCGACGCATTGACCGAGTGCCGGGTGCGGGTGCGGGAGTGCCACAAGCTGCAGTCCTGTTTCAGCCTGCAAGTGCCGTTCTATGTCTTCTGCCTGAATTTTGATGCCGCCGGAGTTGATGACGGCATCCACCCGCCCCAGAATGCGGAAGTTGCCATCGGGGGTGATTTCGGCTGCATCGTTGGTTACCAGTTGGTCGATTCCCAGGTAGGGGACGCTGATTTGCAGGGTGCCGGCAGGCGTGAGTGTGACCTGGACTCCGGGCAGGGGGGTGTAGTATTCGCTGCGTTGCGGGGTGTTGACAGCGCGCAGGGCAATGTGGGAGAGTGTTTCGGTCATGCCGTAGGAGGCAAAGACCCGGCATGGAAGTGATTGCAGCTGCGCTTCGAGGGTAGAGTCCACAAAGCTGCCTCCCAGCAGCAGGGTGCGTATGTTTGATAACTGGGCGGCTCCATCCGGCTGTGCCAGGGTGCCGGCTACCTGCATGGGAACCAGGGGGGCGAAGTCGACAGTTTGGCGCAGGCCGCACAGCGGGGTGGAGGAGGGTTCTGCTGTGAGGAGCTGCAGGCCACCGACCAGGGCGCGCACCAGCATCATCTGCCCGGCGATGTAGCGCAGCGGCAGGCAGAGCAGGGCGCTGTGACCAGCTTGCAGCTGGAAGGCGCGGCAGGTGGCGCGGGCGCTGGCTTCCATGGCGCTTTTGCGGGCATGGAGGGTGGTGGGTGTGCCGGTAGAGCCGCTGGTGTGCAGTTCCATGGTGGGTGCGGGGCTCCACCATTGTTCCAGAAAACGGCCTATGTCAGCCTGGATGCCTGTTCGTCCCTGCTGCCAGCGGGGCAGGGTTTCGGGGGTGATGGTGCAGCCATCAACGCAGATGGCAGGAGGATTCATGGCTTACCGGGTATGGGCGCGCTGGGTGGTGACGACTTCGCGCAGGCAGCGCAGCAGCTCGATGCGTCCGTTGGCCAGCACTGGTTCTGCACAGAGTGCCAGGCGGCAGCGGGCAGCTTTCTGCAGGGTATTGAGGGTGGCGGCGGTGTCACGCACAAAGACGCCTGTGGTGGCCAGCGAGGGGAAACGGCTTTCGAATTCGTCCCGGCTTTCAACGGAGATGATGACGCCCAGCGGTTCCAGGGCGCGGGGCATCCAGGCACGCATGCTGGCGGTACTCAGCTGAATGTCGCACCCTGCTTTGAGGGCTGCCATGAGGACAATGGAGAGGTCGATGTCGCTGGTGGCCTTTTCGGCGCGGATGCAGAGTGGCAGGGGGCGGTAGGTCAGGGTGGTGCGGCGTGCCGGGCTTTCGTCCAGCACGGTGGTGGTGCCGAACATGTTTTCCCACCAGTAGCCGATGGAGTCGGCGGCAGAGGAAAGGCGGGTGGTGTCATTAGCGCCGGGTTTCGGGGAGAGGGATTCCCACGGCGTGAAGGCGATGTTGCGCTGGGAGGCGCGGTGCTGCGGACGGGCGGTTTCCTGCCATTGGCAGAGGGCGGTCAGGAAGTTGTGGCCTCCGCTCATGGGGGCGGTGTTCTGCCAGCCGGGGGTGGGCAGTATGCCGGGGTGCGGCTGGGGACAGCAGTTGATGCTGAACTGGCTGGCCGCGGTGAGCCTGCTCCAGAGTTCAATCTCATGTGTGTCGCCTGAGTAGATGCCGACGCTGCGCTCCTGCGACAGTTTGCGCTGGAGCCGCCCGGCTTCTTCGGTGTTTTCAACCCGGATAAGCCCGATGACGGGGACGTTGTGTACGGCCTGGGCAAAGGCGCTGCCTGCCTGGACGCCCAGGCGGACGCCGGGACTCCATATCTGCGAGCCGATTTCGTGGGTGGTGGGTTGCACTAGCCAGGATTCGTGCGCGCCCAGCTGGGTGAGCATGAATTTCTGGTCGTCGTTGAGCGGGCGTGCCATCGGGCCGATGTCGCCGCCTTCCACCCATCCGGCCTGGGCGGTGATGCTGGTGACGGCATCGCGCAGGGCGTTCATGAAGTGCTGGTTGTCGTATACTTCGGCGTGTACCAGCAGAAGATGCGGAGTGGTGGGGTTCTGCCCGGCGCGGGTGAAAAGGTTTTTGCTGATGTCGCGGATGGCCTGCGCCCAGTCCCCCTGGGAGGAGAGGTAGAGGCTGCTGCTGCCGCTGGTTCCGCCCAGTACGGGGCGGCCGTCGGTAGCTGCCACCATGTCGTAGGTGTGCCGGGCGCTGCCGTGGTAGATAAGGCCGTTGGCGCGGGGACTGGTGAGCAGCTTGCGGGCAATCTGGTTGTCCGGGCAGGGCAGCATTTGCAGCCGGGGGAATTCAAACCCGGCTTCGGCAAGGAGGGCGGTGAGCCGTTCGGCCAGCAGGACGGTGTGGACGGAGGGTTTGTAGATGATGGCATTGCCGGTGAGCCAGGCGGCCACAATGCCGTTGACGGCTTCCTGCAGCGGGTTGACGCGGCCGGGGGCTACGATGATGACGCCCAGCGGTGTGGGGATGGTGCCATCCATGAGGCCTTCCTGGACGATGCTGCGTTCGTAGAAGCGGCATGTGTCGATGGCGCGGGTGAGTTCCGCATCGGCTTCTTCGATGGTACAGCCTGCATCGCGTACCAGCAGGGAGATGAATTCCTGCCCCTGTTTTTCAAGCAGGCGGGCGGCCTGCAGAACGTGGATGCGGCGGTCTTCCAGGCTGGGTGGCATCTGCACGGCAATGTTTTCGGCCGTTTGTAGCGCGGCGTTCACCAGGTCGAAATCGGCTGAGCAGAAGCGGTAGTCTTCCATTCCGGGTGCGGTGATGGAACGGCGGATGCAGAGCAGGGGTGTTTCTGTTTCTTCGCCGTTGACGCGGAGAGGGATTTGTGCTTGCGGCCGCTCCGTTTCGGCTTCGGCGGCGTGGTGCAGGGCATCCATGCGCCCGCGGTCGGTGATGCTGCTGAGGCGGGTGAAGCGGTAGCCGTCGTAGGTGGCGGGTTCTTCGTGGGCCTGTTCCTCGCGACCGCTGAGGGCGGCCAGGAAGTTCTGGCGCATGCGGCCCCAGCCCATTGAGTTGGGTTCCAGCCCGCCTCCTGCGGCCAGGATGCCTTCGGGGCGTCCCAATTCCTGCACCAGGGAGAGCAGGTAGGATTCAAAGCCGGCTTCGCCGCCGTCGGTGGTAACGCCGGCAGCCAGCAGCACGCCAGCTCCGCTCCGGGCCAGTACGCGCCCGGTGTGGTTGCAGAGACCGGAAATGAAGCAGAATTGCGGGTTGCCTGTGCGTCCGGAGCGCCCCCAGCAGAGCAGCCCGTAGGCGATGTCAAAAAGGTTGTGCGTGCCTACCACCGGCGTGAGGACTTTTTCTTTGGTGTCCATGGCGGTGGCGATGAGTTGCTTGAAGCGGGCTTCCGTTTCCCCCTTGCTGCGGCACACCTCGTTGGCGCTACCGTGGCGGTAGGTGTTTTCCTGCTCTTCGTCCAGGTGGCTGCCTTTGACCAGCAGTACCTTGAGAGGGGCAGCTCCCTTGGCGGCGCGGGCGTTGGCCCATTCGGTCATTTCGCGCAGCAGCGCCGGGCTGCCTTTGAGGTAGGCTGGGATTTCAAAGGCGGCATCGGCCTTGTAGAGGGCAGAGCCGGCCATGGCCAGGCGGAAAGCTTCGGCCACGATATTCATGGTGGTCGAAAGCCCGCTTTCCACCACAACCGGGCGGGGAATGCTGCCTTGTACCGAAAGTTTGAGCAGGGGGCGCAGCTTGTCTGCGAGCGCCTTGGCACCGGCTTCCGGGGAATAGGGGTTCAGGCCGGGGCAGAGTCGCCAGGGCTGGATGGTGATGCCGACATTGTCCTGCTTGGTGAGGATGGATTCCAGGTGCTTGTAGTATTTGTCGGCACTCTTGCGGCCGAATACCTGGGGAACGAGCGGGTTGAGCGCCAGGGTAAGCCCGTCCTTGGCGCATTCGCGGGCTCGTTTTGCTACTTTGTCGGCCAGGGTGGGCAGGGTCAGTTCCCCGAAGGTGGAGCGGAAGATTCGCTGTACCTCGGCAATGGCGGCTCCCTGCATGCTGCGGGCCGCCATGACGGCTGCCTTGAAGCGTAGTTTGCCGACGGTGCTGAAGATGGCGGGAACTCCGCCATGCGCGGTCAGCAGGCGGCGCAGGTTTTCCACCTGTTCTGCCGGGTCGGTCACATGAAAGACCTGGCTGCAGAGCTGGCGGACAAAGGAAAGGTTCCTTTTGTCGGAAACCAGGCGCGTCAGCGCCGAGATGAGCGTGCGTTCGTCGGAGCGGATGCCTTTGAGCGAGGCCTGCAGCAATTCCTGCGCCAGTTCGGCTGCGCGCTGGGCCATGGTGCGGTCATCCCACTTGCGCTTCTTTGCCTCTGCCAGTTGTGCCTGTATATCCAGTTCCGCCATACGTTGGGGTATTCTACCGCGCGGGCGGGTGGCTGGCAAGCGAAAAGTATGACTTGCAAGGGCTCTTTGCTGAGGCCTTTTACTTCATTTTTTTCCAGTCAATCTGCCGGGGAAGCAGCTCGGCAATGAGCTTGCGGAGTCGGCGGTCGGCATCCTCCTCGCTGATGCCCAGCTCCGGGGACCACCAGGTACCCGCCTGGAAATAGGCCCAGCTCTGCACTTTGCCCTGGAGACAGCGGTCGAGTATATCGCGGAGATTGCGGTTCAGATGAGTATGTGTCATGACGCCATCGCCGACGAACAGGTAGTAGTGGATGTAGCGTAACTGACTGATTTTCTGATTCTGCAAGGGACGATGTGAGGAAAGGCGCGTCAGTTGGATGCTTTCCCCATTGGCAAGTTCGAGTTCGCTTTCCTGACCTTGAAGATTGAGGTGACCTTGGGAGGGCAGACATACTTCCGGGCGGTGAATGGAGTTGTTCAGCTCCCGGCCTGAGAAGACGATGGAAATTTCCACAGGGGGACTGTCTGATTCCCATGGTACCCGCTTGAGCAGGGTATACTGTGCCTTGCTGAAACGCGTGTCGGCTGCAAGGATTTTGCGCTCTGCTTCGCTTTCCTGGCGCTTGACACCATGCCAGCCCGCCAACTCATACTCCAGGGGGAAGTCTCCGGAAATGCTGGGGGTAGACATTTCGTAACGCTGCGGCAGGGCAAAGATGCTTGCTATCAGAAGTCCAGCCAGAGCTGGAGGAAGGAATGCGCGGATGAGTTTATTCATGGGGGGATTCCTTTCAGTTAGCAGTGGTCTGGGTGCGGATGATGGTTTTGCGGCGCTTCAGGAAAGGGATTTCCCCTGCCAGCAGACCGTGCAGCAGGATGAGTCCCAGCAGGCTTGCCGGGAAGAAGAAGAGCAGCCCGGACCAGTCGTGCCAGGTTTTGCTGGCAAAGGCGGGGTTGATATACTGGGCGCAGATGAAGATGCTGGCCACTCGGAAGGCATTGGCTGCGATGGCCAGGGGGATGGCGCTGAGCGCCAGAGTGACGCGTTTCCAGAGGAGCAGCTTATCGGCCATGTATCCCCAGGCAAAGGAAAGCATGATGAGAGCCATGAGTGAGCGCATGCCGGAGCAGCCGCCCGCGATGTTGAATGAGTCGCATTCGCCGGATGTAATGGTGATGGTTGTTCCTTCTACGACGGTGTCCACACCACAGACCCCGGCCCCCCAGTGGGCGGCCTGGGTGGCCAGCAGCTGCATGCCGTTTGTCGCCTGCTGAAAGCCGGGTACAGGGATGCTCATCCACAGGAAAAAGAGAGGAAAGAGGCAGCGCATGGCGGTGCGGTGTCCCCAGTAATACCAGATACCCCCTGTCAGCATGAAGGGAAGCCCACCGATGGCAATACGCCATTGCTGGGTACGGATGGAAAGGATGAAGAACAGCGCCCCCAGTACGATGAACCAGAGCCCGTGAAGACTGCCGCACCTGCTCTCCGCGCTGGCTTTTCTCCAGCTGTGTACCAGCATGTAGAGGCTGATGAGGGGAACCATCCAGCCATGCTCGTAGTCATTCATGGCATTCCAGGAGATGATGAGGACATCGGTGGCGCTGGCATCTCCTTCGGTGAAGCCGGGGTACAGGACAACAGCCCAGACGATAACCAGCAGGTAGGCAACCAGTCCGGCACGGGAAAGGGGTGAAAGTGTACTCCAGAAGGATGGAGAAGAGGTTTGAGTGCTCAAAATGAAAAAAAATCGGGTTAAATGTGCATTTAGTATTGCAATTTTTGCGAAAATGTCAAGAATAGTCGCTCACACACCACATCTGCACACATGAAAATCATCAGCGGTACCGCTCATCCCAAGTTAGCTCAGGATATTGCCAATGTCATGGGCCTCCCCCTGTGCGACGCCACAGTCAACACTTTCCCGGACGGTGAAAGCTTTGTTCAGATTAAAGAATCCATCCGTGGAGCAGATGCCTTCATTGTGCAGCCTACCTGCCCGCCCACCAACCATAACCTCATGGAACTGCTGGTGATGGTGGATGCCGTGCGCCGCGCCAGCGCCAGCCGTATTACCGCTGTTATCCCCTTCTACGGCTATGCCCGCCAGGACCGCAAGGACAAGCCCAGAGTTCCCATCACCTCCAAGCTGGTGGCCAACCTGCTGACCGCAGCTGGTGTGAACCGTGTGCTGACCATGGACCTGCATGCCGCCCAGATTCAGGGCTTCTTCGAAATCCCCGTCGATCATCTTCACAGCGTGCCGGTGCTGATTAAGCACCTCAAGGAAAACTATGTGAAGGATATGAACAACCTCGTCGTTGTCTCCCCCGACATCGGCGGTGTGAAGAACGCCAAGAGCTACGCCAACATCCTCGGCACCGAGCTGGCCATTGTGGCCAAGCAGCGCATCTCCGCCACCGAGGTGGACGCCCACGCCGTCATCGGCGACGTGAAGGGCAAGGATGTCCTCATGGTGGATGATATGACGGAATCCGGTGGCACGCTTTGCGCTGCAGCCAAGATTCTCAAGGAACACGGTGCTGCCCGCATCTTCGCCGGTGTTTCCCACGGCGTGCTGACAGATACTGCCCGCGAACGCCTGCTCAGCAGCCCCATCGAGTGCCTGCTTACCTCGGATTCCGTGCCCATGGCCTACGGTGAGCGTGTGGATACGGTGAGCATTGCTCCGCTCTTTGCCCAGGCCATTTCCAACATTCACAACAACGCATCGGTGACGCACCTCTTTGAGGTGTAAGCCTGTACGCAAAGCGATTTTAATCCCAGCGGCAGCCCGGTTCGGGCTGCCGCTGTTGCTTTGCCCCGGTTCTCCTTTCCGAGTGCAACGATGCACCGTAATGTATTTCCTTGTTGCGTGTGTATAAATTGTGGTTAAAATAGTCATTATCAAAAGGAATGAGTCCTTTTGTAAACCAAACATTGTAAATGAAAAGAATATTTGCACAGAAACAACCAGATTCAGGAGTTTATGAACGAGGATTGAATGTAACTGCAACCGCAGAGACAGGCGGGGTAATTCATGGTATTGGAGCCAGGGCAAGCGTGAGTTATCAGCAAGGGCGGGGGCTTTCAATGCCCAGAGTAAATGCAAGTCTGTCGCCTTCTCCCAAAGGGTCGATTGAACTTAGTATGCCCATCTCTCATGTTAATCAGAAAAACACGGAGTTGCGTATTCGTGTTGAGAAAAGCGCCGGAAAGAAAACTCAGGCTGAAATAGGCGTGCATCATCAATCGAAATTCTGATATTTTGATGATTCCAACATTGTGAACTTGACTTGGGTGAGGCGGAGTGATACGGTAAAGATACCATGAAGCGTTTACTCTTTGTCCTGTTTTGTGCCATTCTCGTGTGTGCCTGTTATGCGCAGGAATACCTGGGAATGGCACAGCGTTTTGTGGAGGAACAGGTGAGTAAGGAGCCAGTAGTGCAGGTGGATAGCCTGCAGGCAAAGGCTGAAGCAGGTGATGTGGAAGCGGCGCGCCGGTTATCAGCCTATTACCTGAGCCGGGGGAGGAATGAAGCGGCCTTCGCTTACCGATGGGCTGTTCATGCTGCAGCGGGTGGTGATGCCATGGGGGCGATGAATGCAGGTATCTGCTGTTACGCAGGCGTGGGAACGGCGCAGGATGATGCCCTGGCGGCTGAATGGTTTGAAAAGGCAGTCAGGTTCGGCTGTGACCGGGCTTTGAATCCCCTGTCGTACCTGTACGCAGAGGGGCGCGGTGTGAAGCAGGATTTGACCAAAGCCCTGCAGCTGGCAGAACTCGCCTGCCAGCGGGAAGTGCCGTTTGCGGATGAGCGCCTGGCAGAGTTTTATTTCAAGGGGCAGGGCGTACCGCAGGACTTGGATAAGGCGGAATCTATCCTGAAGCAGCATCTGGAAAAATATCCGGGAGATGGTTCGGCAGCGAATTTTCTGGCGGGTGTCATCCAGGCGGGTGATGCCGGACGGCAGAGACGGCACGAAGTGGTCGATTGGCTGAAAAAAGCCGCAGATTGGGGAGAACCAGCCGCTATGGCCTCTTTGGCCCAGGCCTACTTTGATGGGGCTGTGGTGGAAAAGGATGATGCCATGGCTGCCGCATACACGCAGAAAGCTGCCGCTGCCGGGGTGCCCGGGGCTCTGGGGAGTCTGGCTCTGTTCTATTTTCAGGGGACAGGCGTGCCGAAGGATGTTGAAAAGGCCATCAGTTTGTGCCGGCAGGCCATGGCTGAAGAGCCGGATTCGGCGCTGGCGTACCGCAATCTGGCGGGGATTCTGAGTGAATCTGCGCAGAGTGATGCGCAGTGGGCAGAAGTGGAGCAGCTGCTGCTGAAAGCCGCTGAATTGAATGATGCAATTGTCATGCTGGAGCTGGCTCTTGAATATTCATCGGATGATGATATGTTCCGCGAGAATGTGCCCGCTGCCATTCACTGGTGCGAGCGGGCCTTGCAGGTGTACCCCGATGATGCGGCCTTGCATTGCCTGCTGGCGGAAAATCTGCTGAAAGCCGGTTCCCGCGAACGTGCGTATTCGCATTATGCCGCAGCAGCAGCGCAGAAGCATCCCTGCGCTGTCCGCATGGTGGGGCGCGCCTGGGCAGAGGGCTGGGCCTATGAACAGGGAAAATGCCAGCCTGCGAATCAGGTTGAGGCCGCCCGGTATGAGACTCTGGCCAGGGAATTGGAACAGTAAG
This sequence comes from uncultured Verrucomicrobiales bacterium, assembly GCA_937901085.1. GTDB lineage: Bacteria > Verrucomicrobiota > Verrucomicrobiia > Verrucomicrobiales > Akkermansiaceae > Akkermansia. Next base: position 36,841 of record CALCHQ010000034.1, read on the forward strand.
AGCCGCCGGGGCGATGTGGTTGAAGGGTATTGTCTGGCGCTTCAGACTATGCCGGAAGAAGGCGGTTATTACAAGGAGTTGGCTCTGCTCTTGATGCTGAAAGACTCTGAAGACGCCAAGGAAATTGAATCGATGTTGTTAAAGGCGGCCGCTCTGGGGGTGGAGGATTGATTATGGGTATACATCCCCGGTCGTGAGTTGCTGAAGCAGGGCTCGGAGTTCGGCTGCCCGGCCCGGCTGCTGGGGGGCTAGGTTGTGTTGTTCTCCGGGGTCGGCATCCAGGTCGTAGAGTTGTTCGCCCCGGCCCTGCCGGTCGGGGCGCCCGGTACTGTAGCCGGGGATGTATTTGTACTGCCCCAGGCGCAGTGCGTAGCGCGGCGCTTCAAAAGCCTGGGTGACTAAATGCTTGCGTCCTTGCTGGCTGTGGCCAAGTAGGGCCGGAAGGAGGTTTTCACTGTCCCGCAAAGAGTTAAGGGGTGTTTGTATACCGCATAGGGTGGCCAGGGTGCGGGGTAGATCCATCTGGCAGATAAGGGCTTTGCTGCTGCCGTGGGGGATGGTGCCTGGCCAGGATACGATGAAGGGAACGCGTGTGCCTCCTTCGAACAGAGAGTATTTGCCGCCCCGCCAGGGCAGGGAAGGGTTGTGCCGGGCGCAGGCCTGCCGGGCGCCGTCTTCATAGCCGTCAGCGATGACGGGACCGTTGTCGCTGGTAAAGATAATCAGGGTTTCGGAGGGCTTGTAGCCGGCTTCTTCCAGCGTTGCCATCAGCTGCCCCAAGGAGTCGTCCATCTGCAGGGTGACATCGCCACGGATACCGAGCGGGCTTTTGCCACGGAAGCGCTGGTGTGGGTCGCGAGGGACGTGGATGTCGTTGGTGCAGAAGTAAAGGAACAGGGGGGCTCCCTTGCAGCTGCGGATGAAGCGGCTGGCGGCTGCGGTGATGTCGTCGGCGATGTCCTGGTCCTTCCAGAGGGCGCTGTTGCCCCCTCGCATGTGGCCGATGCGGGAGATGCCGTCGATGATGGTGCAGGCGTGCTGGGTGTCGCTGGGGCGTCCCCAGGGTTTGAGAAGGCCGGGGTGCGAGCTGGCTGTCGGAATGCCGGCGTAGGGGATGCCCCGGTAGTTGACTTCGATGGGGTCTTGCGGGTCGAGGTTTTTCACTCTGCCGTTTTCCACATAGACGCAGGGAACCCGGTCGCCTGTGGCGGCCATGATGAAGGAGTAGTCGAAGCCTGCGTCGGCCGGTGAGGGGGAGATGGGTTGATTCCAGTCGATTAGACCGTTCCCCAGTCCCAGATGCCATTTGCCGATGGCGGCGGTGCGGTAGCCTGCCTGCTGCATGAGCGTGCCGAGTGTGGCGGCTTTTCCGCGGGTGGGGAGGATGAGGGCGGCGTCTCCCGGTAGAATGCCGGTGCCGCGCTGCCGCCAGGGGTATTGCCCGCAGAGCATGGAATAGCGTGACGGGGTGCAGACGGAGTTGGTACTGTGGGCGTCGGTGAAGAGCAGCCCCTGGTCAGCCAGTTTCTGTACATTGGGACAGGGAACCCCGGTGCCGTAGGTGGCGGTGTCATTATACCCTAGGTCATCCGCAACGAAGAGCAGGATGGCGCGGGGCACAGTAGTTGCATGGGCGGTGGCTGCACAGAGCAGCAGCCCATGAAGCAGGTGCTTGAGAAATCGGGCGGGCATATGCTACTGGTGCGGAACGAGGAACAGCAGCGTGCTGCTGTTCCTCGTATCAGGGGCGTGCCGGTGTCTGTGAAGAGGCCGGCGCTCGCGGGCTTAGTCCTGGCTGGCGTCCTGCTTGTCGCTCTTGACGAGGCGGCAGCAGCAGACGATGAACAGCGTCCAGACGATGCCGATGGAAAGCAGCATGGTGATGATACCTGCGATAGTCATATAGGTGTGGTGATGGGGTTAATTGTTAAGGTTATCGGGGTTTGTGTGCTTGTGGAAGTTAGGGGAGGTGAAGATGACGACGCTGAAGAAGAGCGCAACCATGATGACCCACACGATGGGGAAGATGGCACCGGGTTCGCCATTGAGCAGGTTGACCACCTGGCTGCTCTGTTTCACAAAGATGTTCTGGTAGAGCCAGGAGGAGAAGATGATGAGGAGAATGGCGGGTGTGACCCAGCGGATGATGAATCCAAGGCACTTGGGCAGGCGCAGGTGAGCGCCCTGGTGCAGTTCTTCAAGCCCGTTCCGGGTGCCCCAGACGTAGTTGAAGAGGGTGAAGAAGAGGCAGCTGGTGAGGTACAGGAACATGGTGCCGAACCAGAAGTCCATGGTGTCGAGAGCCATGAGCCCCTCGGTGAACCAGCCGACCAGCAGGGTGCCGATGGTGACCAGGAAGGCCACCAGCGAGACGCTCTGGATGCGGCGCAGATTCCAGAATTCCTCCAGGAAGGCAACGGAGGGTTGCAGCATGGAGATAGCGCTGGTGATAGCCCCGATGAAGAGCAGGATGAAGAAGAGCGTGCCGAATACCTGGCCGCCGGGCATGTAGTGGAATACCTGCGGCAGGACGTTGAAGCCCAGCCCGAAGGTGCCGCAGCCAGCGGCTGCAACGACGCCCAGCAGCGCTACGGCCGCAGGGATAATCATCATGCCGGCCATGCCTACTTCAATGGCTTCATTGGCCGCATTGGCGGTGAGGGAGGAAAGGGCGATGTCCTTGCGGCGGCGCACATAGCTGGCGTAGGAGCATACGGTGCCGAAGCCGATGGAGAGCGAGAAGAAGACCTGCCCTGCAGCGGTGAGCCACATTTCGGGGTTCAGCAGCCCCTGGGTAAGGGAGATGTGCTTTTCTTCCACGCTCTTGCCGGGGTTGGCGGCCTGGATGCGTGAGACGAGTTCTGCTTTCTGTTCTGCCGATGCCTGGGCGGGAATCATTTCCACTTCCTTGCCTTCGACGCAGAGCATGGTCTTGGTGGGGTTCCACATGTAGCCCAGACCTTGGCTTACGTTGCGCTCAGGCTGGTTGACATCGGGGGTGCCCAGCGTGAGGACGCGGGCCAGAATGATGAACGCGACGATGAAGAGCAGGGGCATGCTCCACTTGCAGAACCACTCAATGCCTTTGCCGATGCCGCGGAAGATAACGTACATGTTGGCCAGAATGGCCAGGGCAAAGAAGGTGAGCTGGCTGCCTTCACCGAAGAAGATGGAGCCGTCACCGGTAAGACCGACGAAGCTGGCAAAGAAGTTGCCGTATCCCTCTGCTGAATCATAGTTCAAATCGCCCATGGCGGTGTGCCAGGCGTAGCCGATGGTCCAGCTTTCCAGGGGAATGTAGTACATGGCGATGCCGATGGTGGAAATCACACCGGCGATGCCCAGGTACTTCCAGCGGGTTTTGCCGCTGATGAGGTAGAAGATGCTGACGGTGCTGTGCCCGCCCAGGGTGCCGCCTTTGCGGCCGATGGACCATTCGACCCAGCTCAGCGGGATGCCCAGCAGGAGGAAGGCGGTGAAGTAGGCTATCATGAAGGCACCGCCGCCGTATTGGGCGGCCAGGCCGGGGAAGCGCAGGAAGTTACCGAAGCCGATGGCGCTGCCGGCTACGGCGAGCATGACTCCAAGGTTGGTATTCCATGTTTCTGTTTTTTTATGGGTACTCACGGTTGTGCGATGGGAGGTGAATTATTTGTTGAAACGGCGGGAGGTAGCTGCAACGATGCAGAAGAAGAGGGTGATGCCGGCGGCCCAGAGCAGCGGCAGGATGGCCCCGATGCGCCCTTCGACGATGTTGGCGACATAGGGGCTGCGGGTGATGAAGAGTTCCTGGTAGAGCCATGCCCCGAAGATGGTGAGCATGATGACGGGGGTGACCCAGCGGATGATGAAGGCCGCACCGGCGGGAATCTTCATGGCTGAGCCATCCCGCAGTTCTGCCATGCCCTGGCGTGTGCCCCATATCTGGTTAAAGAAGATGAGGTTGAGGCCGGTGGTGACGTAGAGGATGAGGCTGCCCACCCAGAAGTCGATGCTGTCGAGTGCCAGCATGTCCTTGGTGTACCAGACGATGATGAAGGCTCCTGCCAGAAGCAGGGCGGCGATGAGCGAGATGCTCTGCCCGCGGCGCAGATTCCAGTATTCCTCTACAAAGGAGACGGCAGGCTGCACCTGCGACAGGGCGCTGGTCACCGCTCCGATGAAGAGCAGGATGAAGAAGAGGACACCGAAGAACTGGCCGCCGGGCATGGCGGCAAATACCTGCGGCAGGACGTTGAAGCCCAGCCCGAAGGTACCGACGGTGGCGGCGGCTCCCATGCCCAGCAGGGCCATGGCGGCCGGCACGATGGTGAGTCCGGCCAGTCCGACTTCGGTCACGGAGTTGGCTGCACCGGCGCTCAGCGCACTCAGGGCAATGTCTTTGCGGCGGCGTACATAGCTGGCATAGCAGCAGATGGAGCCGGAACCCACGGAGAGGGAGAAGAAAACCTGCCCGGCGGCGCGCAGCCACATTTCGGGGTTGAAGAGGCTCTGCCAGAAGGTCATGTGCTTCTCGCTGATGGTGGCTTCGGGGTATTCTGTCTGCAGGCGTTCCAGCAGGGCTGCCTTTTCTGTTTCAGTCGCGCCAGCGGGTACCATGCCGATGGATTTGCCGGTGCTGGTGTCTACCAGCATGGTCTTTTCCGGGTTCCACATGTAGCCCAGTCCCTGGTCAACGCTGCGTTCCGGGTGGGTCGGGTCGGGGGTGCCCATGGTCAGGACGCGCACCAGCAGGATGATGGCAACGATGAAGAGCAGGGGCATGCTCCATTTGCAGAACCATTCGATGCCTTTGCTGACACCGCGGTAGATGAGCCAGAAGTTGGCGGCCAGCGCCAGCAGGAAGAAGATGGGACCGCTGGTCAGGCCGCTGAAGAAGTGCCCGTCGGCATTCATGCCGACGAAGTTGGCGAAGTAGTCGCTATAGGCCTGGGGGGTGTCTAAATCGAGATTGCCGACCATGGTGTTCCAGGCGTAGCCGATGGTCCAGCCTTCCATGTAGACGTAGTAGACATTGATGCTGAGACCAGCCAGAATGCCGAGAATGCCCAGGTATTTCCAGAGGCTCTTGCGTGAGATGAGCTGGAAGACGGAGGCCGGGCTGTGCCCGCCGAGGACGCCGCCGCCGCGGCCGATGGCCCATTCCACCCAGCAGAGGGGAAGCCCCAGCAGCAGGAAGCAGCAGAAGTAGGCTACGATGAAGGCACCGCCGCCGTATTGGGCGGCCAGGCCGGGGAAGCGCAGGAAGTTACCAAAGCCGATGGCGCTGCCGGCCACGGCCAGCATGACACCGAGGTTGCTTTTCCAGTGATCTGTTTTTCCTGTGGTGTTCATGGGGTCAGGCAAAGGGGTTATCTTCTCCCTCATCCTCCTGCTTACGGTCGGTGTAGCGGGGAGAGGTGTGGATGACGAAACAGAAGAAAGCCAGCACCAGGCCTACCCAGATGAGCGGGATAATGGCACCGATTTTGCCTTCCAGGAGGTTGGTGATGTGGTAGCTCTGTTGCACAAAGAGGTTCTTGTACAGCCATGCCACGAAGATGACGAGCATGATGCCCGGCGTGACCCAGTTTGTGAGATAGCCGATGAAGCGGGGAATGCGGATGAATGAACCGCGTCGCAGTTCGGCAAGCCCCTTGTCGGTGCCCCAGACTCGGAAGACGATGAGGAAGGTGGAGGCGCTGATGTAGAGGCTCATGATGCCCAGCCAGAAGTCCAGCGTATCCAGCGCAATGAGTCCGTCGCCGGTGAACCAGACGACCAGCATGGCGCCCACGATGAGCAGGAGGGCGATAATGGTGACACTCTGGATGCGGCGCAGTTGCCAGAATTCCTCAATGAAGGCAACGGAGGGTTGCAGAATGGAAATGGCGCTGGTGATGGCGGCGATGGAGAGCAGCCCGAAGAACAGGGTGCCGAATATCTGGCCACCCGGCATGCTGGCAAATACCTGCGGCAGTACATTGAAGCCCAGACCAAAGGTGCTGGTGCCTGCGGCGGCAGCGACACCCAGCAGCGCAACAGCCGAGGGGATAATCATCATGCCGGCGAGACCTACTTCGGCCACTTCATTGGCGGCATTTGCCGTGAGCGAGGAAAGGGCGATGTCCTTGCGGCGGTCTACATAACTGGCGTAGGTGCAGACGATGCCGAACCCGATGGAGACGGAGTAGAAGACCTGGCCTGCTGCGGTAATCCACAAGTCCGGGTTCATCAGCCCCTGCATCAGGGTAATGGGCTTCTCCTTGATTTCCTGGCCCGGATACTCTTTCATGAGGCGTTCCAACTGGGCCTTCTTTTCCTCCGGGGTGGCAGAGGCGGGTACCATGTCCACCTCCTTGTCGCCCGCAATCAGCATGACCTTGTTGGGGTTCCACATATAGCCCAGACCTTCGTTTACGTTGCGTTCCGGGTGGGTGGCATCGGGGGTTCCCATGGTGAGGACGCGCACCAGGATGATGACGGCTGTGATGACAAGCACAGGCATGCTCCATTTGCAGAACCATTCGATGCCTTTGTTCACGCCGCGGTAGATGAGCCAGAAATTGCAGATAACGGCAATGAAGAAGAAGATGAGCATGCTGCTTTCGCCGTTGAAGACGCTGCCGTTACCGTTCAGCCCTACAAAGTTGGTGAAGAAGTTGCCGTATTGCTCGCTGGTGGTGAAATTCAGATTGCCCACGGCCGTGTGCCAGGCGTAGCCGAGCGTCCAGCCTTCCAGCGCAAGGTAGTACATGGTGATGGCCAGCGGGGTGAGAACGGCGGCCAGACCGATGTATTTCCATTTGCGGCTGCGGGTAATCATGTAGAAAGCCGAAACGGAGCAATGTGCGCCCAGGGCGCCGCCGCGACGACCGATGGCCCATTCCACCCAGCTCAGCGGAATGCCCAGCAGGAGGAAGGCGGTAAAGTAGGCAATCATGAAAGCGCCACCGCCGTACTGGGCGGCCAGACCGGGGAAGCGCAGGAAGTTGCCGAAGCCGATGGCGCTGCCGGCCACGGCCAGCACGGCTCCGATGTTGGAGGTCCAGAGTTCTTGTTTGGTGTTGTTGCTCACGGTAGAATAATATGCAGGGGTGCAATATCTTACGCGTGGATATTCCCTGTGTCAAGCATATCTGTTGTGGTAGAATAAAAAAAGCCCCCGCTGATGCGGGGGCTCGGAAAAGGAGATGTAAGCAGGGCTTAGATCTGACCGAAGAGGGTCTTGCCTTCGGACATAAGGTCGGAGCAGGCGACCTGCAGGCGTTCGCAGATGCCTTCCTCGCCCTTCTTCAGGTAGGAGCGGGGGTCGTACACCTTCTTGTTGCCCACTTCACCGTCCACCTTCAGCATGCCGTCGATGTTCTTGCACATGTGCAGAACGATGGGCTTGGAGAAAGCGTACTGGGTGTCGGTGTCGATGTTCATCTTCACGACGCCGTAGGAGATGGCTTCGCGGATGTCGCAGAGGTCAGATCCGGAACCGCCGTGGAATACGAGCAGCATGTCTTCACCGTGCTTGGCCTTCACCACTTCCTGACCGTCGCGCAGAATCTTGGGAGCCAGTTTCACAGCACCCGGCTTGTACACGCCGTGTACGTTGCCGAAGGTGGCGGCCAGCATGAAGGTGCCGATACCGTTGAGGGTCTCGTAGGTGAGCAGCATGTCCTCGGGGGAGGTGTAGAGCTTTTCGTTGGGGGCGTCGCCGTTGTCCACGCCGTCTTCCTCACCACCGACAACACCGATTTCGATTTCGAGCACGATGCCGACTTCAGCGCACTCCTTGAGCATCTGCTGGGAAACCTTGAGGTTCTCAGCCATGGGCAGGGCAGAGGCGTCGAGCATGTGGGAGTTGAACAGGGGCTTGAGGCCTGCTTCCACGCGGCGCTTGGATTCAGCGATGAGGGGGCGCAGGAAGCTGTCAATCTTGTCAGCCTGGCAGTGGTCGGTGTGCAGAGCCACGAGTACGTTGTACTCCTCGGCAAGGCGGTGGGTGGCTTCGGCAAGCACGATGGCGCCGATGGCGGAGCTCTTCACAGCGGTGCCGGAGGCGAACTGGCCGCCACCAAGGGAAACCTGGATGATACCGTCGGACTTGGCTTCAGCGAAAGCCTTGAGGGCACCGTTGATAACCTCGATGGTGGTCACGTTCACGGCGGGATAGGCGTAGCCCTTTTCCTTGGCCGTGTTGAGCATCTTGATGTACTGTTCTTGTGTAGGTACAGGCATGGTACTTGTTTTGTTTGGTTGGAATATTCAGGAGCACGCAGAGCGCGTGCTCTGCACGCAGGGTATTTTACTGCCAGTTGTTGTAATTGGCAAGTAGAAAAAGCGGAAAGCCCCGATTTCCTTGCTGGGAACCGGGGCTTTCTGTCTATTGGGAGTACGAGAGATAGGACTTGAACCTACGACCTCCACCATGTCAAGGTGTTGCTCTACCAACTGAGCTACTCCCGCGTTGTACTGGGCAGGGATGGATTCGAACCATCGAAATCGTACGATAGCAGATTTACAGTCTGCCCCCTTTGACCGCTCGGGAACCTACCCATTCTGTGTTTTGCAGACCGTAGATGCGGTGTGCGGCGGTAATTTACACAAAGTCGCGGATGAATGCAAGCTTTTTTTATAATTTTTGCAGATTTTTTTGTTTTTTATAGTTGCGGCAGGCAATCAGGGAAAAGAGAATGCCCAGAGCTGCAATGATGAGGGAGAGTAACTGCCCCTGGGTGATGCCGTGCCAGACGGCGGCATCGGGTTCCTTGTAGCATTCGCAGAGGATGCGGGCTCCCGCATACAGCAGGCAGAAGAGGGCGGCGAAGAGACCGTCGGGGGCGTTGCGCCACAGCAGGCGTACTGCAAGGCCGATGGTGAAGAGCAGGAGTCCTTCGCCCAGGGCTTCAAACAGCTGTGAGGGGTAGCGCGGGTGGAGGAATTGCCCCAGGGCTTCTCGCGCAGCCTCGCTTTCGCGGCAGGCCAGGCAGAGGGCGTCGTAGAAGCCGTTGAAGGGCAGGGAATGGCCGATGGCGTGTTCCACTGCGACTTTGGCCTGAATCTGCTGCTGGGCGGGCAGTTCGAAGATTTCCATGGGGAATTTCATGGCAAGCCAGTTGTCGGTCCGGGTGATGCGTCCGTAAAGTTCACCGTTGATGAAGTTTGCGATGCGGCCGAAGAAGAGACCGATAGGACTGGCAATGGCTATGCCGTCTATCAGCTTGAGTACGGAAACCTTGTGCCGCCAGGCAAACCACAGCGAAACAAGACCGGCTCCCAGAATGCCGCCGTGTGAGGCCATGCCGCCCTCCCAGACGCGGAATACCCAGGCGGGATCGGCCTTAAAGCCGCTCCAGCCGTTTTCCGGCAGCCAGTAGAAAAAGAACTCGCCCAGCCTGCCACCGGCCAGCACGCCGAATACGCAGATGGCGGTGACGTAATCCTGAAGCTTCTCTCTGTTCAGGACGAACAGGTTTTTGTCGGCCAGCCAGCGCAGCAGCAGGTAGCCGAGGATGAAGCCGCCTATGTAGGCCAGCCCGTACCAGCGGATGGCGAGGGGGGTGCCGGGGATATCGATGAGGATGGGGTCGAGGTGGTGGATGTAGGTGGCAAGCGCTGGCATGACGGCTCGATTTATAGCACAGACGCCGGGAGGAGACAAGGGAAAAGTCCGCCTTGCTTCTCGCGCGCGACGTGCGTAGGCTCGCTGGCGGCCGCCTCTTTCAAAAAAAAGTGGGGATGGTGAAGATTCTTCTCGCCAAGCGTGGGAGTTTTGTGTATAAGTATAGCACACATTTGTTTTTTTCTGTATCATGAAACGTCTTCTCCTCCCCCTTGCTGTGGCTGCGCTTTGCGGCCTGCCTCAGGCTTCTGCTGTGAGTGCTGATTATGCTCAGGCAGAGCTTAAACTGAAAGCAAGTGATGCTCAGGTAGAGCAGGTTGTACCCCGCTCTGATTACTTTGTGACCAAGGACACGGCTAAGGCTGTCAATCCCGCCTGGCACTTTGTCCGCATTCCCTATGCCCTTGAAGGTAAGTGCCGCAATTCTTCCGATCTGCCGCTCTATGTCGATGAACTGAAGGTGCATGCGTACCTGGTGTTCGCCGTAGGTAAGGACGGGGATAAGCTTATCCTGCTGGATAAGGAAATCACCTATGTGAATATTCCTCTTTCTCCGAAGACTGACCGTAGCGAGAACAGGAATGTGCAGGCCGCGGTGTTCATTTCGCCGTCGGATGCCGCCCGCATCTGTGCAGATGACTCCAATAAGGTAGATAGAGTGGATTTGAAGGATAAACTGGCCGCTGTGGCGGTGGAATTCAAGTTCAAGGATGCTGCCTGCGGCAAGCCGGACACGGAGAAAGATGTTCTCGTGAATAAGAAGCTCAAGAACCGCCTGAAGCCGAATTGGTGGACGAAGGAGGATAAGAAGGGTATCGGCGCCAAGCTTTGCTCGATTGCCGAAACGCCGTTTGCTCCGTTTTATGCCCCGGCTTTCCCTCCCACCTCTCCGATGTATGGCACGGGTTCCGCTTCCAGTGCGGATGTCGCTCCGACCGGAATGTCGTCGTCGGATTATGTTCCCTCTGCTGCGACGGACTCTGCTGATGCCGCTACGGGTGCAGATGCTGCCGCCGAAACAACAGATGGTAAGAAAAAGGGCAAGAAGCGCCGCAAGTAAGCGCTTTCTTCCTTCTGGATGATTTTTCTAACAGACAACTGACTACATATGGCTGATTATAAGACAACGGTAGCCCTTGAGATTGGCTCGCAGAGCGTCACAATGGGTGTCTTTACCCCGGCCGGGCGCGGATTCGCTCTTTCGCGATATGCCCGCAGAGATATTCTGCTCGACCCGGTTGAAGAGGGTATGCGAATGGATTACGTTGGTAATGCCATCGCAGAGATGGTGCAGGAACTCAAGGTGCGCGGCAGCGATGTGCGTAACGTGGTTTCCGGCCAGCAGGTGTTCATGCGCTTCATTAAACTGCCTGTCATCGATATGGATGATATCGCAGAGCAGGTGGGCTTTGAAGCTCAGCAGCACATCCCGTTCCCGCTGGAGGATATCATCTATTCCTACCAGGAACTGGCAGACCGTGGCGAGGGGGAACGCGAAGTACTCCTGGTGGCTATCAAGAAGGACGTGCTGGATAACCTGAACTCCCAGGTGGAGGGCAGCTCCCTGCGCACTAAGAGTGTGGACTGCTCCATTACGGCACTCTACAATGCCTTCCGCGCCAACTACGAGGAGGATGAGCCGGTGATGCTGCTGGATATCGGTGCCAAGACGACCGATATCATCTTTGCCGAGGAAGACCGCTTCTTCACGCGTTCGGTGACGGCTGCCGGTGCATTCATCACAAACAGCATTGCCCGTGAATTCAGCCTGAGCTTCCGCGAGGCAGAGCAGCTCAAGATTGCTGATGGTGTGGTTTCTCTGGGGAATGGTTACACCGATGCCATGTCGGAGCAGGAAGCGGCGCTCGCCACGACCATCCGCACGGCCATGAGCCGACTCAGTTCCGAAGTGCAGCGCACTATCAATCATTACCGTGCCCAGTACAAGGGTAATCCTCCTACCAAGGCCTACATCTGCGGTGGCGGTGCCCGCCTGCCCTTTGCTCTGGAGTTCCTGCAGGCGGCTCTGAATATCCCCGTGGAGTACCTCAGCCCTGTTGAGGTGATTTCCGTCGGTCCCAAGGTGGATGAAGCCGAACTGGAGCAGGATGCCATCTGCCTTGGCCCGATAGTGGGCGCCGCTCTGGCCGGTGCTGGTACAGGTGAGTTCAATATTGACCTGGTGCCCACTAGCGTGGGTAAGGATCGCGCCGAGAAGAAGCTGCTGCCCAAGGTTGCCATTGCCGGTGTCCTGGCTCTGGCCGGTGCGGGCTTCTATGCCTACGCCGCCAATCAGGCTGCCACCCAGTCGGCCAAAGTGCTGGCAGAGGCCGCCCGTGTTGATTCCAGCGTGGCTCAGATTGATAGCCAGATCAGCAACGTGAAGGATAAGTATGACCGCGAGATGGCTCAGATTGCCAAGTTTGAAGGTCTCTATGCCATGCGCTCGGCCTATGCAGAAGTGCTGCAGCAGCTCAGCCGTAAGGGTGCCTCCATCAAATTCTGGTTCAACGAGTTTTCCCCGCTTATCAACTATGATGTGGAGGCGAACGCACTGACGGAGTCGACCGATGTGAAGGGCACGCGCCTCATTGATATGAAGCGTGGCCGTTCCAATACGAATGATACCGCCATGAATGCAGCTCCCGATGAGGTGGGCGGCCGCAAGGCTAAGAAGGATCCGATGGTGACCGCCATTTATGTGAGCGGTTTCACCATCAAGACCCCGAAGAGCGACAGCCTGGCCCAGCGCGATGCGATATACAGCCTGGTGGCACAGAACTTCGATGAGCGCAGCGCTGATTCGCTGTTTGCTTACGAACACAGCAAGGTACAGAGCAACCTGAATCACTACTTCCAGTTCATCGATACTAAGGCTGCTAAAGGCAAGCTGCCGGAGTATGTGGAGAAGTTCATGATGGTGATGCCGCTGAAGACGCCCATTGCCATTCCTGAGCAGAGCAGCGATAAGAAGTGATATGAACCCTTAATTTTACATCGTTGTAATGAATATCAGTGAAAATAAGAAAGTAGTAGCCCTTGGTGCTGTGTTTGCGCTTGCTTTCGGCGGCGTGATGTACTACGGATACAGCGAAAGTCAGAAGCATGATGCCAATAAGGAAGCCATTGAAGCCATCAATGTCCGCTTTGACGGATATGCTAACCAGGAACTGGCTCCGACCAAGCAGAACCTTAAGGAAATCAAGGATGCATATTCGAAGGTATCTACGGTGAACAAGGATTTGCAGGCAGAATTGAACCGTTACTCCGCTTTCTGCTGGGGCGATGGCAAGAAGATTTCTGCTCAGGATTTCCAGAATGAACTGCGCGAGTCCATCAACAAGGTCAAGGCACTTGCCGACTCTCAGGGGGCTCAGATTAGTGGTGCCGCTGCCGACCTGGGGCTGGCATCGTTCAAGAATGCTGCCCCGGTGGCCGCAGATGTGCCTTTCCGCAGCTTCCAGCTCAAGGCTGTGACGCGCGTGGCTGAGACGATTCTTGGTTCTGGCGCTGCTTCTCTGGAGAAGGTCTATTGTGCGGCTCTGCCGGAGGCTGCGGCTGAATCGCTGAACACCAACAGCCGGAAAGCGCTTCCGTATTTCCCGCTGCGTTTTGAAATCAGCTTTGAAGCGGGACGCGGCACCTTGCCCAAGGTCATCAACTCCATTGTACAGGATAAGGATTTCTTCCTTACCATCACAGGTGTGGCGGTGCAGGGCAATGATTCGCTTCCTGGCATGGATGCCTACACGCCGCCCGCAGAAGTAGCAGCAGAAGGCTCTGACTTGGGAGAAGCTGCGTCTGAAGAATCCACCGGAGGCTATCGTACCGTGGCTGTTCGCAAGACAGGTGCGCCGGATGAGAAGGTGCGCGTGTACATGACGATGCAGGTACTCTATTTCACTCCTGGCAAGACTAAGTAACCTCATAACCCTTTCTGAAGAATTATGGCTGAACAATCCAATCCCGGCCTCAAGGCTATTATTACGGGCGTCCTGCTGGGTGTGGCATCTGCCGCCCTGGGTGGGTACACCATGTATTCCGGCACGGTGGCCGATCCTGAAACTGATATTTCTGCTGCCAAGGGCGATGGTTCGCTGACGGCTCGCGCAGAGAAGGTGAAAGAGACGCTGAAGCGCGATTTTACCATTGTGGATACGGCTCCTGCAGGTGCTGTCATCAATGGACAGCCGCGTCTTGCGCCGCTTTTCTTCTCCACCGAACTGTGGCAGATTACCCGTGATGATGCCAAGGAGGTGACCGTAGTGGATATCTACGACCCTGCGGCTCCCAGTATTCATGGCGACATTCCCAATACCTGGTTTATCTCCAACAATATTGCCGATGCCCTGGGCCGCTCCGATGGCCGTATCCTGGATAGTGACTCTGACGGTTTCACTAATGAAGAGGAGTTTGCTGCCAAGACCTGCCCCTCTGCTGCCAACAGCTATCCCGACCTGGCGCATCCTGCCGGTTCTGCTCCCAAGCTTGAGGTTCTCAAGGTAAGTGTGGCACGCGCCATCATTACCACGGACAACATGTTTGGAGATATTTCCCAGAAACCCACGACGGTGAACATCCGCATCTATGGCAAGCCGACGGATGTGCTTCCCCTGCACAAGGTGACCATCAAGCCGGGCGAAAGCTTCGGCCTTTCGAAAGATGATAAGTCTGGCCGCTTTACGCTGGTGCGCTTCGATACGAAGGAATATGCGGATTACGGTGGCAATATGAACAAGGAAAATGTCATTGTCGTGCGCGATAACGAAACGGCTTCCAATGAGAAGGAATTTGTTATCCGCGCAGGTAAGACCCCGGCTGGTCACAAGGACATGGGTACTCCCAATGAAAAGGGCCGCCGTATCAGTGATACATCGGTTACTCTGCGTGTAACTGCCGGTTCTGCAGCCGGTAAGCCCGAAGGCGAAATCCGCACGCAGCTGTACGGCTCGTTCCTGATTCCCGGTGGTAAGTCCGATGGTGCAGAACTTCGCGCCACGCTGGAATCTGTGGATGCCTCCGGCTCGGTCAATATCCGTCTGGAAGGTGCTGAAAGCCCCATTAACGTGCCCAAAGCAGCCAAACAGGACAATTCTCCGAAAAAATAGACATAAAAATCCCAAGAAATAAACAAAAATTAAATTGTAGACTTTACATTTGAACAAAATTCTGCCATAAATAGGACATTACCATGAACCACATTCCTCTCATTAACTCAAAGCGCACGATGATCCTCGCTGCCATTGCTGTTTCCTGCCCCTTTGCGCAGGCTTCAACGGCAGGTTATATCACGACTTCGTCCGCTGCCGGCACCAGTCAGGTGGGTCCCACTGCTGTTTATACCGACGCTCAGCAGGATAGCATCAACGCCCGTGAAGCTGCCCGCCGCAAGGCCAAGACTTCCGAGGCTCTCGAACTGCTTCAGCAGGGCCGCACTTCCTACTCCCAGAAGGAATATGTGCAGGCTCTTGAAAAGTATGAAGCTGCCTGGAAGGTGCTTCCCAAGGCTCCGGCAACCCAGAAGCTGCAGGAATTCCTCGTCAAGAGCATTGGCGACGCTTCCATCGCAGTAGCTATGGAGTATTCCCGCATCGGTCGTTATGACGAGGCCGAACAGCTTCTCCTTGATGTGCTGGAGCGCGACCCGAACAATAAGCGCGCCCGCCACGAACTTTCCCTGATGCGTGACCCTGTGCGTAACAATCCTGCGCTGACTCCCGAACACGTCAAGAACGTGGAGGAAGTAAACCGCCTTCTTACGCTTGCCTATGGTCACCTTGACCTGGGTAACTATGATGCAGCCTACGCTGAGTTCAACCGCGTCATCAAGATTGACCCCTACAATGCTGCTGCCCGCCGTGGTCAGGAAAGCATCAGCAAGCGCCGCTCCAACTATTATAAGGCCGCTCACGATTCTTTCCGTGCCAAGGCTCTTGCCGAAGTGGACGCCATGTGGGAAGAACAGCTTCCGCAGAACCTGCCCACCATCGAGCTTGGCTCCGCCGAGACGGTGGCTATCGCTGAGGGCGTGCTGCGCAACAGCGACAACCTCAAGGCCCTGAAGCTTGATAAGGTGGAATGGGAAGGTGTTCCCATGGAAGACGCTCTGGATATCCTCCGCGCCGAGGCTAACAAGAGCGGTATGCCCATGAACTTCATTTTTGAGAAGGCTCAGGCTCCTGCTCCCGTGGCTGCTCCCGCAGCTGCCGACGAAGAGGAAGAAGAGAGCGAAGATGAGGAAGAGGAAGAGGAAGAAGAGGAAGCCGCTGCTCCGGCTGCCGTCTACACCCCGCCGCCCCCCGCTGTCATCTCCAGCCTCAAGCTCTACAATGTCTCCGCTGCTGACCTGCTGGCCCGCATGTGCGCCCAGGCTGGTTGCGAGTACCGCGTTGAGGAAAATGCTGTGGTGGTCTACCAGAAGGGTGCAGGCTCTCACCGCATGACCCGCCGTCAGTGGACTGTGCGTCCGTCCTTCTTCCAAGGCTCTGAAGGTGGTGAAGAAGAAGAGGAGGAAGATGAAGGCTTCTCCTCCGGCAGCTCCCGCCGCACCAAGAAGATTGATGCTAAGGCCTCCCTCATCGACATGGGTGTGAACTTCCCGCAGGGTGCTACGGCCAAGTATTCTCCTGTGACTGGCGTACTCACGGTGACCAACACCGATGATGAGCTGGATACTGTGGAGGAAGCCATCAACAAGTTCCGTCAGGACATGCCCAAGATGGTAAAGGTGAGCGCCAAGTTTGTCGAGATTTCTCAGACGAACGAGGAGGAACTCTCCTTTGACTGGGTCATCAATCCCTTCTCTATCTCTGATTCCGGCAAGACCTATCTCGGTGGTGTAAATGGTGTCAACTCCAACCCGACCCGCACCATCAGCGATTTCGTCAGCAATGGCGGCAGCGCCTTCATCAACAATGGCGGTAGTGGTCAGTGGCCGATCAGCTCCTCCGGTAACTACACCAGCGCTACGGATGCTATCTCCAATGGCCTGATGACCGGCGGGCTTCGCTCTGGCTCCGGTGCCATTACTTCCGGCGCTCTGCAGAATCTTATTACTTCCGGCTCCGCTGGTGCTTCCGCCTCTTCCTCTGTGGCTCCTGGTGTGATGTCCCTCTCCGGCATCTACAACAGCGGTTCCTACCAGATGATTATGCGTGGCCTTTCCCAGAAGAAGGGTGTTGACGTGATGTCCGCTCCGAGCCTGGTCATCAGCGGTGACGAGCCGATGGATTATGCTCCCGCTCCCGACCAGCTGGCTTCTGACCAGAACGATGAAACCGGTTGCGCCAAGATTGAGGTTGTGCGTCGCTTCGTGTATCCGACTGAATACGACGAACCGCAGATCAACAGCACGAGCAACAATAACAACAACAATAACAACAATAATAACAACGGCAGCAACATCAGCATGCCCGTGGCTTCTCCGGCCAACCCCTCCAGCTGGGGTGTTGAAGAAGTGGGTGTGATGCTTCGCTTCCAGATTGAACCCCTCAAGGAGGGTGATGGTGACATTGTTCGCTTCAAGCGTTTCGAGATTCGCGTCATCGATTTCGAAGGTTTCGTGAACTACGGTTCTCCCATCACCGCCGGTATTGCCAACCAGTCCAAGATTGAGCATATTACTCTGACGGATAACCGCATTGATATGCCCATCTTCAACCGCCGCTACATCAACTCCAACCCCTGCGTGTATGATGGTCACACCATCGCCATCGGTGGTATGATTCAGGATGAGGTGCAGAAGGTGGAGGACAAGGTGCCCGTATTCGGTGACCTTCCCCTGATTGGCCGCCTGTTCCGCAGCAATGCTGAGGCTCATATCCGCAAGAACCTGATGGTGTTCGTCACCGCCGATGTGATTGACCCCTTCGGTAAGCCGATGCGTAAGCGCGACACCGGCACGAGCGCAGCGGGTACCACCGCTTCCGTCCCTGGTCTCTTCCCGGATGACGGTCTGGTGAACCCCTGATTTGACCCGGTTCAATGGTAATTTTGCCCCGCTCCTGAAAAATGGAGCGGGGCGATTTTTTTGCAGAATTAAAAAAAATGATTTTTTTATCATATTTTGCTTGCATTGGTGCAGAAGCTGTGGTAAATTGCCGTCGCGCTGATGGAAATCAGGGCAAAAGAAAGTCTGGATCGTCTAGAGGCCTAGGACTCGCGCCTTTCACGCGCGCAACACGGGTTCGAATCCCGTTCCAGATGTAAAACGGTTCCTCCGCAAGGTGGAACCGTTTTTTCTGTCTCTGTTTAATATGAAGAGTAAGGAGTCAAGCTGGATTGATTGTCGTGAGCTGAAGCGTCTGCTGGTACTCATGCTGCCGCTCTATGGGGCAAACCTGCTTCATATGGGGATGGGCGTGGTTGATACGATTGTGGCAGGTAAGGCCGGACCGGAGCAGCTGGCCGGGGTGGCGCTCGGCTCCTCGGTGACGGTTCCCATCATGGTGGCAGTTGGTGCGGTGCTGACGATTGTCGGGCCTATGATCTCCCGCCTCCGCGGGGCGGGCTGCGAGGGGAAGGTGGGGTTGCTGCTCAATAATGCAAAGTTGCTTTCGCTGCTGCTGATGGTAGTTGAAGGGGTGGCTCTGCTGGCAGGTGTGCGTGTGTTTGCGCTGGTGTCTGATGACCCGGTCATGGTGAAGGTGGCGCAGGATTACCTGTATTTCCTGGTGCTGGCCGTGCCGGCCAGTGTGATGATGCGAGCCTTGCAGGGGCATTTTGAGGGCTACGGCCACACGCGCCCGGCTATGCTGATTGCTCTGGTGGGGCTTGTGTTGAATATCCCTCTTAATTATTTATTCGTGTTTGGCTGGGGGCCAGTTCCCGCCATGGGTGGTGCTGGCTGTGGCCTGACGACTGCCTTGATTCATTACTTGATGGTGGCCGCCTTGCTTCTGCTCATGCTTATCTACCCGCGTTATCGCCGTAATCTGGCTCACATGTGGGCCAGCCGCCGCCCGGAGTGGAGAGTGGTGCGCGATATTTTTTCCAAGGGCTTGCCGCTTGGTGTGGCGTCGCTTTGTGAAATGACCTTTTTCTGTGTTGTGACCCTGGTCATCGCCCCGCTCGGGGCGCTGGCTGTGGGCGCGCATCAGATTGCCATCAATGTATCGGCGGTGCTGTTCATGTTCCCTCTTTCGCTGAGCATTGCCTCCTCCATACGCTCTGCTTTCCATGTAGGCGCTCGTGACCAGGGCAAATTTGATGCCCTGGTACGCACCTGTATTGTGTTCATGCTGGTGGTGGTGTTCTTCTCTGCGGCGATTACCATCGTGTTCCGTCGCGATATTATTGCGCTGTACACGGATGATGCTTCTATTATAGATACAGCCTCTCTGCTTCTGTGCGTGTGTGCGGTATACCAGCTTTCCGATGCAGTTCAGGCGCTCATGTGTGGCCTGCTGCGCGGTTGTCATGATACCAAGGCTATCACCTGGGTCAATATGTTTTCATACTGGGTCATAGGTTTCCCGCTGGCCTGTATCCTGATTCGTACGGATTACCTGGTGCCTGCGCTGGGGGCTATGGGTGCCTGGGTCAGTTTTGTGGTGGCGCTCACCATTACTGCCGTGCTGTTGAGCTGGCGGTTTGCGTATGTGCGCCGGCTTGTTTTTGAAAAAAATGCAGGGTAGGGGAGAAAAGTCGCGTTATTTTGCTTGACGCGTGGAAGAGATGAGCGTATAGTGGGTGCCCCGCACTACAGGTGTAGTGTGGCCTAAACACATACTAAGAAAACACAAACGATGAAGACCCACGTGAAGAAAGGTGATAACGTTGAAGTTATTGCTGGCAAGAACAAGGGCAAGCGTGGTGTTGTTCTTTCCGTGAATGCCAAGAAGCAGACCGTGACGGTGGAGGGTGCCCGCATCCTCAAGAAGGCTACCAAGCCCACCGAAGCTGACCCTGAAGGCGGCATCAAGGAAATCGACGGCGCCATCCACATCTCCAATGTGAAGAAAGTGAGCTGATGCCGCAAGGCTGAAACTCCGCGCTTAAGCCATCACCAAACGAACTAATAACAAGAGCTGACCCGCTAATATTATGAGCACACCTACATTGCTTACATACTACAAGGAGACGGTCACCAAGGCCCTCCAGGCGAAGCACAACTATGCCAACGTGCATCAGATTCCCCGTCTTGAAAAGATTGTGGTGACCACATGCATGGGCAAGCACCCCGACCGCAAGCAGGCTGTTGAGGATGCTGTTGCTGAAATCGCCAAAATCACCGGCCAGAAGCCGGCTATGACCTACGCCCGCAAGAGCGTGGCTAACTTCAAACTCCGCGAGGGTGAAGTCCTCGGCGCCCGTGTGACGCTGCGTTCCACCCAGATGTGGGAGTTCCTCGATCGCTTCATCAACATTACCGCCCCCAACATCCGCGACTTCCGTGGCCTGCCCACCAAGTCCTTTGACGGCCGCGGTAACTATGCCATCGGTATTCCGGACCAGTCCATCTTCCCTGAAATCGAACTGGACCAGATCAAGCGTAACATCGGTTTCGACATCATCTTCGTAACCACCGCCAACACGGACGAAGAAGGTCGCGACCTGCTTGCAGAGCTGGGTATTCCCTTCCGCAAGCCCTCCAAGAAGACTGAAGAAAACGCCTAACCTAAATTACGATTATGGCAGTATTAAGTGATCCTATCGCAGATTTCCTCACCCGCGTGAAGAACGCCGGCGCCGCCCGCAACGAGGTTTTCACCGCTCCCTACTCCAGCATCAAGGCTGAAATCGCCCGCATCCTGCAGGCTGAAGGCTACATCTGGAGCTACGAGATTGTGGGTGAAGGCAAGGATAAGGCCATCAAGGTCAAGTCCAAGTTCACGAACGAGGGTAAGTCCATCATTACGGACGTGAAGCGTGTGTCCAAGCCTGGTCGCCGCGTATACGTTCCCTCCGCCGAGATTCCGACCGTCATGAACGGCCTGGGCATCTCTATCGTTTCCACCTCCCGCGGCATGATGACGGGCGCTCAGGCCCGCAAGCAGCAGATTGGTGGTGAGCTCATCGCTCTTATCTGGTAACATTAACCCCTGACCTGAAAGAAGAATATGTCTCGAGTAGGTAAAAAGACTATCACCGTTCCCGCCGGCGTGACCGTGACGATTAACGGTGCTGATGTTACCGTCAAGGGTGCCAAGGGTGAGCTGAAGTGGACAATGGCTCCCGGCATCTCCGCCGCCCAGGAAGGCGACGTGCTGACCGTTTCCCGCGCCAGCGAGGACCGCCAGCTTCGCGCTCTGCACGGCACAACCCGCTCCCTCATCGCTAACATGGTTGAGGGTGTGTCCAAGGGCTTCGAAAAGAAGCTTGAAATCGTAGGTGTGGGTCTGAAGGCCGCCGTGAAGGGCAATGTGCTCGACCTGGCCCTCGGTAAGTCCCACCCCATCCTTCACCCCATCCCCGCCGGCCTTACCGTGACGGTAGCCGACAACACCAAGGTGACGGTGGCAGGTATCGACAAGCAGCTTGTCGGTCAGTTCGCAGCAGAAGTGCGCGGTTACTATCCCCCTGAGCCGTACAAGGGCAAGGGTGTCCACTACGTGGGCGAGTACATCCGCCGCAAGGAAGGCAAGAGCGTTGGCAAGTAATCATTATCATCTCAAACCCTTTAAAAGTTTATTAGAAGAATATGAGCACTATCAATCGCAAAGCCATCCGTTCCCGCGTTCATATGCGTATCCGCAAGAAGCTTGCCGGTACGCCTGAGCGTCCCCGTCTGGCTGTCAATTTCTCTAACCAGCACGTCTATGCCCAGGTGATCGACGACACCAAGGGTGTGACCCTCTGCAGCGCCTGCACCCAGCAGGTTGAGCTGAAGAAGGCCAATCTGGAGACCGCCGCCAAGGTGGGCGCCCTGATTGGTGAGCGCGCGCTGGCCGCCGGTATCACAGAGGTCGTGTTCGACCGCGGTGGTTTCCTCTACCACGGGAAGGTTAAGGCCCTGGCCGATGCCGCTCGTGAGGCTGGTCTGAAATTCTAAAGAAGAAAGGTTTATAGAAAATGAACACTGAAGAAACGAAAGCTCCGGCCGAAGAGACGACGCAGGCTCCCGCCGCCCCGCAGCAGCGTGGTGGCCGCGCTCCCCGTCGCGATGGCAACCGTCCTGGCCGCGGCCCGCGCCGTGAGGGTGGTCGCCGCACCGAGACTCCCGCTGAGGAAGGTCCCCAGCTGATGGAGAAGGTTGTGTACGTGAACCGTTGCGCTAAGGTTGTTAAGGGTGGCCGCCGCTTCTCCTTCTCCGCCCTCATCGTAGTGGGCGACCAGAAGGGCAAGGTTGGCTACGGCTTCGGCAAGGCCAACGAAGTGTCCGACGCTATCCGCAAGGGTACCGATGCTGCCAAGCGTGCCATGAAGAAGGTTGTCGTGGTGAACGACACCATCCCGCACGAAGTGTACAGTGAGTTCGGTGGCGCCAAGATCGTTCTCAAGCCCGCTGCTTCCGGTACTGGCCTTGTGGCCAGCGCCAAGGTGCGTTCCGTCCTGGAAGCTGCCGGTGTGACCAACGTCATCGCAAAGTCCCTGGGTTCCTCCAATGCTGCTAACGTGGTGAAGGCCACCATGCAGGCCATGCTCGACATGCGCACGGCTGACCAGGTGCTTTCCGCCCGTGGCAAGAAGAAGAAGGACGCCTCCATCTGAGTTAAACCACCAACCATAGATATTCAAGAATCATGTTGACTCTCGACAATCTCAAACCGAATCCCGGTGCCAAGCATCGCAAGAAGCGCCTCGGTTGCGGCGAAAGCTCCGGCCTGGGCAAGACCTGCGGCAAGGGCAATAAGGGCCAGAAGGCTCGTTCCGGCGGTACCATCCGTCCCGGTTTCGAAGGTGGTCAGATGCCCCTTCACCGCCGTCTGCCGAAGAAGGGCTTCAACAACGCCCGCTTCCAGTCCACCATCGCCATCGTCAACCTGAACCAGCTCGAAGCCTTCTTCGAAGCCGGTGCTACGGTGACCGAGAACGAACTGCGCGCCATGGGCCTTGTGAAGGGCCAGGCCGACGCTGTGAAGCTTCTGGGCAATGGTAACCTTTCCAAGGCACTCAACGTGACCGTCGACTTCGCCAGCGCTTCCGTCGCTGCCAAGATCGAGGCCGCTGGTGGCACCCTCACGGTGCTGAGCGCCCAGTAAAGGATTCAGGCTCAACCGAGAGCCTTTGCAAAACCTTAACACAGAGCCGGGCAGCGCAGCGCTGCCCGGCGGCTGTGTAAGAGGGGATAGGATGGGAGAGTTCTTTCCATACCGTTGAACCTCAAAGAAAAGCGTGAATGAGCAGCTGCATGCCGGGCTGCCACGCGGACAACGCTGCACACCAGATTTCAACCAACATTTCAACATCCCAGGAAACTATGATTTCTGCATTCGCCAACACCATGAAGGTGCCGGAACTCCGGAGCCGAATCCTCTTCACCCTCGCCATGATTGTCATCGTGCGTCTGGGTGTTCATCTGCCTCTGCCGGGCGTCGATGTGACCGAACTGGCCCGCTGCATCACCGAGGCCTCCAAGGAGGGTGACAGCCCCCTGGGTGCGCTCGGTTCCATCCTGACTATCTTCTCCGGTGGTGGTCTGCAGCAGTGCGGTATCTTTGCCCTGGGTATCATGCCCTACATCTCGGCTTCCATTATGACCCAGCTCATGGGTGCTGTGCTTCCCTCCTGGCAGAAGATGATGCGCGAGGAAGGCGGCCGCCAGAAGATGACCAAGTACACCCGTATTCTGGCCATCATCATTGCCGTCATTCAGGGTTACTTCCTGACGCAGACCCTGCGTAACCCCTCCAGCATCGGTCTCAATGCCAATGACCTGGTCATGAACCCCGGCATTATCTTCACCCTCACCACCATCTTCATCATCGTGACCGGCACCATGTTCCTCATGTGGATTGGTGACCAGATTACCGAGCGTGGTGTGGGCAATGGCATCTCCCTCATCATTTCCGTGAACATCATTCACGCGCTGCCCGGTGCCTTTGCCGTGGCCTGGAAGACCTGTGTGATGAAGGGTACCGAGGTGAACCCGCTGGGTTCGCTGGGCATGGTGGCCCTTATCCTCTTCATGGTGCTCGTCGTGGCCCTGGTTGTCATCGTGAGCCAGGCGCAGCGCCGCATACCGGTGCAGTACGCCAAGCGGGTGGTGGGCCATGGCAAGATGATGCAGGGCGGCACGCAGTATCTGCCCCTCAAGCTCAACTATTCCGGCGTGATGCCCGTTATTTTTGCCACCGCCATCCTTGCCCTGCCGCAGATGCTGGTGCAGCAGATGTTCTCCCAGGACAGCTGGGTACACGCTGTGGTGGCCAACTGGCTTTCCCCGAATGATTTCCCCTACTACATCATTTCTGCCATCATGATTTACTTCTTCTCGTACTTCTGGGTGGCTACGATGTTCCAGCCGCAGCAGATTTCCGAGGATCTGAAGCGCAGCGGCGGCTATATCCCCGGCGTGCGTCCCGGTCCTCCCACCGCTCAGTTCCTGGACAGCACCATGTCCCGCCTGACCTTCTCCGGCTCGCTCTTCCTGACGCTGATTTACTTCCTGCCGAGCCTTCTTTCCGTGTGGGGTGGTCTGCCCATGCTGGTGACCCAGTTCTTCGGCGGTACGTCGCTGCTCATTCTCGTGGGTGTACTGCTCGACATGATGCGCCAGGTAGAGGCCACGCTGCTGCAGAAGAACTACGATGGCTTCATGAAGCGCGGTAAGATTCGAGGCAAGTACAGCCACCTGCAGGGCACAGGGCAGGCAGCCGAAGGCCGCGGCCTGGTCATCCTCTGGGTGATTATCGCCATCCTGGTGCTTGGCGGCGCCATCGTGCTGGCCAGCTGATAAGGCGAAACGTTATTTACAGCAGGGCGCGGTTCCGCACGGAATCGCGCCCGTTTTGCATTGACAAATCGCCCATATCGGGTAGAATGGGCGGCGTTATGAGTCTCCGTCTTGCCGTACTGGGTTCCGGGTCTGGTTCCAACTGCCAGTCTATCTTCAATGCCATTGCCGACGGCCGCCTCGATGCGGAGGTGGTCATCGTGCTTTCTGACCACGAGGATGCCTACATTCTCGAACGTGCCCGCCAGCATGGTGTGCGCGCGGAATACATGGACTGCGGTGGCTTCAAGAACAAGTTCCCGCTCGAGGTGCAGGAATCCCTGGCAAAGAAGCTCCAGGAGCTTGACATTGACCTCATCTGCCTGGCCGGCTTCATGCGCCTGGTGAAAGCGCCGCTGCTGGAAGCCTTTCCGCGCCGCATCCTGAACATTCATCCCGCTTTGCTGCCTGCGTTCCCTGGTGTGGAAGCCTGGACCCAGGCGCTCAATGCCGGCGTGAAGCAGGCCGGCTGCACCGTGCATTATGTCGATGCCGGCATGGATACGGGAGAAATCCTGATGCAGGCATACGTACC
The DNA here is from genome assembly GCA_937901085.1 of uncultured Verrucomicrobiales bacterium. Lineage (GTDB taxonomy): Bacteria > Verrucomicrobiota > Verrucomicrobiia > Verrucomicrobiales > Akkermansiaceae > Akkermansia. Next base: position 61,846 of record CALCHQ010000034.1, read on the forward strand.
CGTGCTGCCGGACGATACTCCGCAGACGCTGCATGCCCGTATTCAGGTGCAGGAGCATATCCTCTATCCCGCAGCTATCCTTTCGGCTATCTCCCGCCTGTAAGTTTTTCCGACAAAAAGGCCGCCTTCGGGCGGTCTTTTTAGTGCTTCGGGACTAAAGTTCCGCGCTCCGACAATGCTGTGAGCGTTCTGGAGATTTCAGCTACTGGCTTTCAGACCATCGATGACGGCGGCGGTGAACCCGCTGCGTTCCATGGCGTTGAGCCCCTTGATGGTGATCCCCCCTGCCGTGGTCACCTGGTCGATGGCCACCTCCGGGTGCATGCTGCTCTGCAGCAGGAGGCTGGCGGCGCCGTGTACGGTGTGTTCCACAATTCGGGCGGCTTCTTCGGGCCGGAATCCCAGCTCCACGCCTCCCTCAGTGGCTGCTCGGATGTAGCGCATGGCAAAGGCGATGCCGCAGGAGGCGAGGGCCGTACCGGCGGCGAGGTGCGGCTCATCGGTGAGCATGGTATACCCCAGGGCGGCAAATAAATCGAGAACAAGAGCCGTCTGTTCGTCCGTGGCATGTTGGTGGCAGATGAAGGTGACACCATCCAGCACTTCCACCGCGGTGTTCGGGATGGCGCGGAAGAGCGCGGCGGGCTCTGGGGCTGCAAGAAGCAGCTCCATTTCGTGCAGACTGATACCAGCCGCGACTGATACAATCAGCTGGTGGGAGAAGTCGAGTACAGAGCGGATTTCCTCAATGACTTCGCCGAGGAACCATGGCTTGACGGCCAGAATGATGATATCAGCCTTGCTTGCGGCCAGCCGGTTGTCCCTGGTGGCCTGCACACCGGGCAGGGAGGCCTGGATGCGAGCCAGACCGGAATCTGTCTTTGCGGTGCAGATAAGGTCGGCGGCCTGCCATGTACCGGAGGCGATGATGCCTCGTGCAATGGCACCGCCCATGTTGCCTGTTCCTATGATAGCCAGTTTCATCGGGACTGTTTGCGGAATTCGTATGGGTTGACGGGGTTTTTGTCTTGCCACAGGCCCCGGCGTGCCTTGCGGGCGGCTTTTTCGGCTGCTGCCAGGTTCTTGGCATCCGGTGCGAAGTAGGCATAATGCCAGGCCAGACCTTCCTTCACCATCTGGAGGTTGATGTTCTTCTTACCCAGCCAGACAATGGCCACTTTGCGGCCGTACTGGTCGGTATCCTTTATCTCCAGCCGCACAGCTTTACCCTCGCAGAGTTCTTTCAGTCGTGCGCGTGACTCATCAGCATAGGCCTGGCCCTTTTCCGGGGCATCGATACCCCATAGGCGCACGCGGGTTTTGTTGTCCTGCAGCTTGAAAGTATCGCCGTCCTGCACCTTGAGGCAGACGCATGTGATTGCAGCCTGTCCGGCGGGGACGTGCGGTATGTTTTCTGCCTGCAGGGGAGAACCCAGCAAGCAGAATAAAAGGAAGAGACACTTAGTCATTTCTCACGCGGGAACGGGGCGAGAGTACAATGGGCACACCGGCCGCCTTGATGCGGGAGCGGATGGTGTTGCGCAGATACTGGGCGTAGCTGTCGGCCAGCAGGCGCTTGTCATTCACGAACAGCACATAGGTGGGCACCGGAATGGTGGTGTACTTCTCATTCACTGCTGTGGTGGCGTAGAAGAGTTTGAGACGCTTCTTGAGCACGCGGTGCTGGCCGGGCGGGTTCATTTCCATGGCGCGCTGGAGCAGGCGGTTGAGTTCGCCTGTGCCGGGCATGTTGAGTGCCTCCTGCTGCACGCGGGCAATGCTCTTGAAGATGGAGTCGATACCCCAGGAATCCTTGGCGGATACAATGGCCACCGGGGCGTAGTCCAGGAAGAAGAGGTTTTCTTTGATGTGTTCCTTCACGGCTTCCTTGCGGGCGCTCATGGGGGCATCCGGGCAGTAGAGGTCAAACTTGTTGACGATGATGATGCAGGGCTTCTTCTCCTCTGCAATGATGGAGCCGATGCGGCGGTCCTGCTGGGTGACTCCGGCGGCCATGTCGATGACCAGCAGGCAGATGTCTGCGCGGCGGATGGCGCGTTCGCTACGCATGGCAGAGAATACCTCCACGGAGGTATCACGCTTGCTGCGGGGGCGCATGCCTGCGGTGTCGATAAGTACATAGCGCTGGTCGCCGCGGGTGTAGGGCACGTCAATGGCATCGCGCGTGGTGCCGGCCACATTGGAGACAATCGTGCGCTTGTCCTGGAGAATGGCGTTCACCAGGGAGGATTTGCCGGCATTCGGGCGACCGACAATGGCCACTTTGATGGGGGAATCTGCGGTGACTTCCTCCTGCTCCGGCTCGTCCTCCGGGGTGGCATCGGCTGCGGTCTCTGCCTTCGTGGGTGTGGCCCCCAGGGATTTGAGGGCGGCGTTGAGCTTGTCGGCCAGGCGGGGAAAGCCGCGGCCATGCTCGGCCGAAGTGAAGACATAGTCTGCAAATCCCAGGTCGGAAAACTCGCCCAGGTTGAGTTCCTGCTTTTCCGTATCGGCCTTGTTGAGTACCAGCAGCACGGGAACCTTGCTCTTGTGCAGGTGGGCGGCGATGGTGCGGTCGATGGGGGTGAGGTGGTCGCGGCAGTCACAGACAAACATGATGTAGTCTGCGGCGTTCATGGCAATATCTGCCTCTCGCGTCACCTGGGCGGCAAAGCCGTCATCCAGCGTGCTGCCGATACCGCCGGTATCGACAACCATGGCATCAAAATCAGTAATACGCACCGGGGCGCAGAGGCGGTCGCGGGTCACGCCGGGCTGGTCATGCACAATGGCGATGCGGCGGCCCACCATGCGGTTGAAGATGGCAGATTTGCCCACATTCGGGCGGCCTACGATAGCAATGGTCGGAGTGGACATAACAGAAAGGAATCAGAAGGGACGTTCAGAGGCTTTGCGGGTTTTTTCAGAGCCGGGTTTGGGAGCGACATAGGGCGTGAGGCCGACGGGCATGATGCCCTTGCCAGTGCTGATGAGTTCCACCAGGTCGCCGGTGCGTTTGTAGAGGGCTGCAGAGGCGCGTTTGCCGTGCGTATCCATCACAGAGTAGGTGTAGAAGTCAGGGGAGGACTGGCAGAGAACATGCATGTTCTGGGCGCGGTCAAGCAGCACGCTGGGCTTCATGAAGCTGACGTATTCGGCCAGGTAGCACGCGCCGATGACCTGGTTGGTGTCGCGGTTGATGGCCTGCCCGAACAGGCAGTCCTTGCCGTTCACCTTGGCCAGGCGCAGGCTCAGGCGGATAGCTTCGCCGCGGGCCTGGATGTTGAATTCACGCACTTTGCCGCCATTGGTAAGGGTGAAGAGTGCCCGGTTGGAACCGTATGTGCTGCGGCCATCGGGCATGCGGATGGTGGCAACGGCGGCGTAATTGCCTGCTGTACTCAGGCGGTAGAGCGATTTGAGGTTGAATTCGAAGGAACGGGTGGAGCCGGGAGTGAGGACCAGTTCCGGGAATCGCCCGGCGGCAACGGGGGTGATGAGTACCTGTTCACCACGCTTGGAAACGGTGAAGTTGAGCCATGGACGCCCCGGTGTGTTCTTGAGGGTGATGGAGGCATCCGTCTGGTTGGTGATGGTTATCTTGAGGGCAACATTCTCACCGACAATGAAATCCTTGCGGACGGGCTGGAGCTGCATTTCTATCTGCGCCTGGGCGTGGAAGCCGAGCATCAGGCAGAACAGGGTGAGCAGGAGGCGGAATATGTTTTTCATAAGTCTTATGGGTGTCTGGATTCGGGGTAAGTGATGCGGAAGCCGGCGGTGGGGGCGCTCCAGCTTTGGCTGGATACCGGGTAGGGCGCGCCGTAGTTGTCGACCAGCAGATAGACCTGCTGGTCATAAATACCGGGCAAGGGGTGCTGCCTGCCGGTGCAGCTCCATTCCCATCGGCAGGGGAAGGGGAGTTTCTGCTGGTGCAGCAGCTGGAGTTGCTGGGCAGAGGGGATTTCGCCCCCGTGGAATGCGGCGTAGAGCGCAGCCTGCCAGTAGGTGATGCCGGTGACCGGGGCAGCAGGGCTTTGTTGCTGCTCTGCCCAGTTGCCAGGTTCCAGCGTCGTGGGGCCTTCCGTCAGCGTTTTCAGGCAGGCTGCCTGTACTTCCGGGGAAGCCGCGGTGAAATCGTGCATGAATTGTGCATATTCGGCAACCGTGACGGGCTGCTTCATGAGCTGGTATTCCTTACCCCCCTGGTGGCAGAGCAGAGCTGTCTCTGTGACGGCGGGTATCTGCTCCGGTGAGTCGAGACCGAAGAGGCTTCCCAGACAGCTCAGGGTGATGACGGTGGCTCCGCAGATGCCCAGATGCGTTCCCCATTGCCGTGCAAAGCGAAGGCCGCGGAGCAGCAGGGGAAGGTGCGTCACTTTGTAGAGCGGCGTGTTTTCAATCGCCTCACGTTCGGCATCTTCCAGCTGGGTGCGTATGGTTTTGACGGCTTCGCCGATGCTGTTCCAGCTCAGCCATTCGCCCTCATAGCCTTCGTGGAGCCATTGCGCCAGGGTGGCCACGCGGCCAAGACCGGCCTGTTGGTCTTGGGGGAGGAGCGGCCAGAGGGCGGCGGCCAGCGCCTGCATCTGCCGGGAGTCAGGGATGGGGGCTGCTTCCACCAGCGGGGAGAGGAAATGAACGCTGCCATTCTCCTCAATGTAGATGGACGAGGGGGCAAGCGGCATGGCGCTGAGATCCACCATGCCGCAGAGTTCATACATTTCTGCTGCGGCATGAATAATGTTGCAGAGTTCGGGAACCGTCAGCCGGGAGCCCTCAGCGGCCAGCTGGCCGAGAGAACGACCCTGGGGCATTTCCTGCGTCAGGAACCAAAGGCCTTCGACGCGGAGCGACTCATACACATCGGCCACATGCGGCAGTTCCGATGAGGCCACGCGCAGACGAGACTGCGCCAGGAAGACCACTTCCTCATCATGCGTCGCTTCCGGCGTCAGCACTTCCAGCACCACCGAACGCCCCACAGGACTCTGCTGCGCTTCATAAAGAGCCGTGTTCTGGCGCAGCTCGATGAGCCGGGTGAGCGTGTAGACCCCCAGCTGGCGCGGCAACTCTGGAAAAATCGGCCTCATTCGGGAAGGGGTAATTCGGGTAAGAAGTCAGAAACGGGCATTGCTTCCTCGTAATCCGGCACGAGGCCGTCATCGGGCAGCAAGGAATTCGAGGGCATGGCCTGGCGGCGGTTGCGGGCGTTGAGCCGCTGTTCCTGGAGAATAAGCGAGGAGGGGGTGCTGAGGCAGTCCAGCGGTTCTCCTTTGTAGTAAAGCTTGGCTGTGAAACCGTAGTAACGGACATCGCCATAGGCATCCATCTCTTCCTGCGTGAGGGGTGGCAGCTTGTAGGAGACCTGCAGGTTTTCCTCCCATGCCTCCCAGCTGGGTTTCTCGCTGGTCCACTTCCATTCCACCTGCCCGCGGCTGAACGCAATGCGGCGGCCATTCACAATATCAAAGAACTGGATATGGATGTAGAGGTCTTCCTGCCTCACTTCCTCACCCGGAGCCAGCAGCACCGGCAGGAGCATATCGACCTGCTCTCCCTGTTCGGGGCTGTAATTGTGCTTCTGCTGGTGCGGCCCGAAAGAAAGCTTGCCACGCAGGCTGGCGGCCTGGTCGAAACCATAGGTGAGCCGCTGGGCGGCACGCTGGAAATAGCTGCCCGCGCGGTCGCGCATCTGGAATACCTGGGTGTAGTATTCGCGTGCTTTCCGGGGATTGAGCAGCTTGTCGTAGGCCATGCCGTAGTAGTAGAGCAGGGCCGGATGTTCGGCAGAAAGCAGGCTGCCTTCTTCCAGACAAAGGATGCATTGGCGCATGTCTCCGGCTGCCATGGCGGCAACTCCCTGTCGGATCAGACTGTCGAGGTCTTCGCGTTCGCTGGCATTGAGCTTGCTGTTGGCTTCCTGTTCGGCAGGGGATTGGGGCTGCGGTGCTGTTTCTTCGCTTTCCGGGAAGTCGAAGCCGCCCTCCTGTGCCAGAATGGTATCCACATCGCGCACTCGCAGCGGAGGCGGGGCATCTGCCCCGCTCTGGGCGGCCGGGCTGGCGGCAATGCCGGCAGAACCTTGCGTGTTGAGTTCCATCTGGGCGAGCTCGCGGGCTTCAATGACGGCCAGTTGGGCGCGCGATACCTCCAGCGAGCGTTCATTGGCTATATCCAGCCGCCGGGTGACTCCCACACCCAGCACCGCCAGTTCGGTGGCAATGGCGGCAATCAGCAGAGTGACTGCTACGCGGCGGCTGAGTACAGTATGCAGCAGCTTGCTGCTGTGCCTGCAGCACACCAGCAGTCGGCGTGATACCCGGCAGATGAACTGCTCAGCCTTCTGTCGATTCCGTTTGCTCATAGTCCAGAACTTCGCCCTGGTACTGCGCCAGGAGCGCCTGCATGAATTGCTCGGCCGGTTGGCCGTCTGCCTGGGAGAACCCGCCGTAGGTCATGCCGTCGAGACGGATTTTTCTGCCCTTTACCGTGGCATAGGCAATGCCCTTGAAGCCCTTGCCCCATTGGCGGAGGTCCAGGCGGGTGATATCTGCCACATCGAACTGCTGCCCGGCAGCGGTGACGCTTGTTCCCTGGAGGCTCATGACGCGGCTGCGGGTACGCAGAATGAAGAAGAGAATAAGGGCGCAGATGCCCATGCACACGCTGCCCGCAATCCATTGTTCGCGGATGGCGGCGTTGTCGTAGGGGTGGTCAGCTGGTTTGACCGGGTAGCGCATGCGGGCGGTATAGGAGGTCCAGCAATCGGCCCAGCTCCTGCTCATGGCCGCATAGTCGGCGGCTTCCGGGGGAGTGTTGCGAGCGGCGGCACAGTCGGCAGGCAGGGGGTATCTGCCTTCCATTATCCACTCTCCGTCCACCTGTTCGGCTGCAAGCAGGGGCTGCAAGGCTCTGTCTGCTCCCCAGGGGGCAGAGGTGCTGGCTTCTTCCCCCAGCCGGGCAAAGGCCTGGTGGGAAAAGTAGACTTCATTGGCTTTGCGGTAACCGGCGGCGCCGTCGTAGAAAAAGTACAGGCCGAAGCCCAGGAAGGCTAACAGTACAATGGCGAAACGTACAAAAGTATCCCGGGTTGGGCGGCAGATTATGGCTTCTGTTGTCATCTGCGCGCCATTTTACCACAGAGCGAATCTCCTGCACAGCCAAAAATGCAGCTGTACGCGCATGATGACGCGCACAGCGCGCGCAGGCGTGTGACGCAATAAAGGCTTGCTTTCAGTGGCTGTTCTTGCTACTCTGCCAGCGTATGAAGGCGCTGCTTCGGGTACTGATGCTGACCTTGGGTATGGTATTGTGTGCCCAGGGCTTCGAGCCTGCGCCTGTCGATTTGGAGCCGCTGTCGCTGGATGCTGTTGAGACAGAAACAGTTCTGAATTCACCGGCGCCTCTGGAAGAGGAGGATGTGGCCGAGGAGGTTGAGCCGGAGGCCGTGCTTGATGTGCCGCGAGACCAGACCCGCGTTGCGGTGCTGGGCTATCACAATTTCAGTAAAACAGCTCCGGTGAGCCAGATGATGCTCCGCACCTCCGAATTCCGCGAACAGATGGAGACCCTCCGCCGCGCCGGGCTCACCGTCATCAGCATGCAGGAATTTCTGGAATGGCGACTGGGTACCCGCACCCTGCCAGCGCGCTGCGTGCTGATTACCCTGGATGATGGCTGGAAGAGTGTCTACACGGAAGCTTTCCCCATTCTCAAGGAATACGGCTACCCCTTTACTCTGTTCCTCTACACCAATTTCCTGACGGGGCGCGGAGACAGCCTGACGCCGGAGCAAGTCAGGGAAATGCAGGCGCATGGCGGCACGGTGGGCAGCCATTCGGTGAGCCATCTTTACCCTCGCAGCTGGAAGAAACGCGAAAAGGAAGGGGCAGAGGCCTATGCCGCCCTGGTAGATGCCGAATTGGGGGAATCGCAGAAGAAACTCAGCGAGTTGTTCGGTCCGGTGAATACCTATTGCTATCCGGGTGGCTACCACACCCCCGGCATGCTGGAGCGCATGCCCGGTTATGGTTATGTGGCGGCTTTCACGGTGATCCCCGGTAAGGTGACGGTATCGGAAAACCCGCTGGAGATTCCTCGCTACATGATTTTCGGCAATGATGCTTCTGTGTTCCGCGCCGCTGTGGATTTCCGCGTGGCGCAGCTGGGCACTGTGGTCAGCACCGGCGCGAGTCCGGGTACGTTGCCGGCCAGTACGCCGCCGCCTCCCTTTGCCGTCAGCCCCCGGCCGGATGAAACCGTGGCGCCTGATTTTGACGCCATCACCGCCTATATGAGCGGCGTGGCCGGAGTTGATTTTTCAACCGTTCAGATGAAAGTGAGCGGATTTGGCCGTGTTCCTGCCAGCGTGGATAAGGCGACACGAGCCGTGCAATGGGTGCTGCCCTGCCGCATCTATATGCCCAACCTCTCCGTGCACGTTACCTGGAAGAGTACCGAAGGCACCAGCCACAAGGCCGAGTGGTCTTTCAGTATCGACCCCAACGCGCCGATTAAAACAGTAAATACAACACCATAAACCAATGGCAACCGAAGAGAAACCCCAGACCGAAGCTGAGGTGAAGCCTGCTGCTCCCAAGAAACAGCGCGCCCCGCGCAAGAAAGCGGCAGCCACCCAGGCCAGCGGAGATGCCGGCGCTCCTGCCGCCTCTGCCGAAGCCGCAGCTCCCGCCCCGGCTCCCAAGAAACAGCGCGCCCCGCGCAAGAAAGCAGCCAAGACCGCCGCTGAAGCTCCCGCCCCTGCGCCGGAGAAGCCCGCTGCCGAACCTGCTCCCGTGCAGGAACAGCAGCCCCAGGAACAGCAGCCCCGCAAGGAGCAGCGCCCGCAGAAGAACAAGCAGCAGAACAAGCCCCAGCAGTCCGCACCCGCCCCGGTGCAGGAAAAACCGGCTGAAAAACCTGCCGGGAAGCGCGAGGAAAAGCCGGCTGAGCGTCCCGCCGATATTGAGAACCCGGATGCAGCCCCGCAGCTTCCCCCGGCCCCCGGCTTTGCCGCCCCTGAAACCGTGGGGGGCAACGAAGGCGGCTCCGGCAACCGCCGCAAGCGCCGCCGCAACCGCAACCGCAACCGCGAGAACGCCCAGCAGCAACAGCAGCCCCAGACCACCCCGCAGGTGGACAAGGAGGAGCTGGTGCGCCGCGCCTGGAAGATTTTCCTGGGCGAAGTGACTGAGGAAGGCCTGGCACTCATGGACGACCGCACCGCTGCCGAGGCCTCCCGCCGCGCTTTCCGCGTGGCTGAGTTGTTCCTCATCGAGGCTGCGCGCCACCGTCCCGCTGCCCCCATGACTGCTGAGTCTGTCGTGGAGCCTTCTGAGGTGGAGGAGGCCGCCGAGGAAATGGAGCAGGAGTAAAGGATATTCTGCAAGGAAATTTCAAGCCCGCGTTGCTTATGCAGCGCGGGCTTTTTCTGCGCTTCTCTCTCGGCGGAAGAGAGAACTAGAGCGGTGGGAGGACGCAAAAAATCCCCTGCCGGGAGTGCCGGCAGGGGAGGATTGAGTATAAGGTGGCCATTTAGTTGGCCACGATGTTCACGAGGCGGCCCGGTACCACAATGACCTTGCGGACGGTCTTGCCGGTGGTGAACTCCAGCACGCGGGGCAGGGTGAGGGCGGTGGCCTCCAGCTCCTCCTTGGGAGCATCGGCCGCCACGGTCATTTTGTCGCGCAGCTTGCCGTTCACCTGCACCACGATTTCCCTGGTGTTTTCCACCAGGTATTCGGGATTGTAGGTGGGCCAGGTCTGCTGGCAGAGCTGGCAGGCAGGCAGGTCTGTAAACTGCTCGCGCAGGCGGCTGTACAGCTCCTCGGTGATGTGCGGGGCGTAGGGGTTGAGTACATGCAGCAGGTTCACATAGTCAGCCACGCACACGGTCTCGGCGCTGGTCATGGCGTTCACGCATTCCATCATCTTGGAAATGCCGGTGTTGAAGCTCATGGCTTCAATGTCCTCGGTCACTTTTTTGATGGTCTTGTGTACCTCCTTGCGCACGGGGGTGACAGCGCCGGTGTCCTCACCGGTAATCTTGCTGCCCAGCACCCATTCGCCCTCCTGGTTCTCGACCATGGCAAGGCGCCATACGCGGGCCAGGAAGCGGCTGATGCCTTCCACACCCTTGGTCTGCCAGGGCTTCACTTCCTTGAGCGGACCCATGAACATCTCGTACATGCGCAGGGAGTCGGCACCGTATGCCTTCACGATGTCGTCCGGGTTCACCACGTTGCCGCGGCTCTTGGACATCTTCTGGCTGTCTTCGCCCAGGATGAGACCCTGGTTCACGAGCTTGTTGAAGGGTTCATTGGTAGTGACCAGGCCGTAATCGTACAGCACCTTGTGCCAGAAACGGGCATAGAGCAGGTGCAGCACGGCGTGTTCGGTGCCGCCCACGTAGAGGTCCACACCGCCGGGGTTGCCGCCACCCATCCAGTACTGCTCCACGGCGGGGTCAACAAAGGCGTTGTCGTTGGTGGGGTCGAGGTAGCGCAGGTAGTACCAGCAGGAGCCTGCCCACTGGGGCATGGTGTTGGTTTCGCGGGTGAAGTTTTCGGAATACTGAATCCAGCTGGTGGCCTTCACCAGCGGGCCGCGGGGGTCACCGCTGGGCTTGAAGTCCTCCATTTCCGGCTGCAGCAGGGGCAGCTCGCTTTCGGGAATAGCGTAGTGGTTGCCGTCCTCGCTGTTCCAGACAATGGGGAAGGGTTCGCCCCAGTAGCGCTGGCGGCTGAAGAGCCAGTCGCGCAGCTTGTAGTTCACCTTGCCCTGGCCATAGCCCTTTTCCTCGAGCCAGGCGGTCATCTGCTTCTTGGCTTCCGGCACGCTCAGACCGTTGAAGTGTTCGGAGTTCACCATGGTGCCGTCGTATCCGCAGAAGTTCTGCCAGGGGGTGCCGGCATCATCCGGCTGCACCACCTGGATGATGGGCAGTTCAAACTTGGTGGCAAATTCGAAGTCGCGGCTGTCGTGGGCGGGCACGGCCATGATGGCGCCGGTGCCGTAGCCGGTAAGCACGTAGTCCGCAATCCAGATAGGAATCTGCTTGCCGTTTACCGGGTTGGTGGCGTAGGCACCGGTGAAGACACCGGTCTTTTCCTTGCTCAGCTCGGTGCGTTCCAGGTCGCTCTTGGCGGCGCACTCGGCCTGGTAGGCTTCCACGGCGGCTTTCTGCTCAGCGGTGGTGATGGAGGGCACGAGTTCGTGTTCCGGGGAAAGCACCATGTAGGTGGCGCCGAAGAGGGTGTCCGGGCGGGTGGTGTATACGGTGATGGTGTTGCCCTGGCAGTCGAAGTTCACCTCAGCACCGGTGGATTTGCCAATCCAGTTGCGCTGGAGCAGCTTGATGCTCTCCGGCCAGTCGAGCGGTTCGAGTTCATCGATGAGGCGTTCGGCATAGGCGGTGATGCGCAGCATCCACTGGCGCAGCTTGCGGCGTTCCACGGTGTGGCCCTTGCTCTTCCATTCCTCGGCTTCCTCATTGGCGAGCACGGTGCCCATGTCGGGGCTCCAGTTCACCATGCCCTCGGCCACGTAGGCCAGGCGCACGTTGTCAATCTGCTCGCGGGTCCAGCCCTTGGCTTCCAGCTCGCTCACCGGGCAGGCCTTCTTCAGCTCTTCGTTGTAATAGGAGTTGTAGAGGCGCAGGAAAATCCACTGTGTCCAGCGCACATAGCGGGGGTCGGTGGTGGCGATTTCGCGGTCCCAGTCGTAGGAGAAGCCCAGCATTTTGAGCTGGCGGCGGAAGTTGTCGATGTTGGCGTAGGTGGTGATGCTGGGGTGCTGGCCGGTCTTGATGGCGTACTGCTCAGCGGGCAGGCCGAAGGAATCCCAGCCCATGGGGTGCAGCACATTGTAGCCAATCATGCGCTTGTAGCGGCTCACGATATCGGTGGCGGTGTAGCCCTCCGGATGCCCCACATGCAGACCGGCGCCGCTGGGGTACGGGAACATATCCAGGATGTAGCACTTGGGCTTGCTGGCATCAAAACCCTCCTGGCCGGGGTTGAGTACCTTGAAGGTTTTCTCTGCGTCCCAGGTGGCCTGCCACTTGGGTTCAAAGATATCGAAAGGATACGGATTTTTACGTTCGCTAGACATGTCGCGCGCGACTATACGCTACGTGCCCAGTAAAAGCAAGCCTTATGTGTTGCCGTTCCTATCTGATTACGTTTTTTCGTTTTTCGTGGCTCTTTGTCTGTCAGCCTACAGTCTTGCAAGGCTCAGTCGGTGAAGCTTGTCTTTGTTTCTGGTGACAGGTGGGGCCGGTGTTCCTACGAGAGACTGGTGGTGCCGGTTTTGTCTTGATACAGGCATTGCGGCTGAAATAGCGTCTGGATCGTCTTATCCGGGAATCAGAAAGCTACCTCCATTTCAGCCAGTGGAATGGGATTCCTGGAAGATATATTCAGGCAAAGGCTGCAACCTGTGCAATTCTTATTGTTGCGGGCATCACTGCTACTTCTGTACAGGCGTAATCAATTTCTGTTTAAGCCATTTAGCTACTTTGTAAGGTGCATGCAGAATCTTAAAGATAATGCTTGTTCTGGGGATGCGTATAGGGCCGAGTTCGACAGTGTTTACGATGTGGTCGTATACTTTCCCGAGAGGCCATTGTAAAAGCTTGTGCAACACGATATTTCTTGTGGCGGGGATCTGCTTATGAGGGCGTATGTATACGACTCCCTGACCTGCGTGGATATTGCAGAACGGCTCGCTTAGCAGATGGAGCGATTGTGTTAATTGTGCCAATGTGCTGGAGCCAAGCTGACTATTGGTCAGAATGGCAGAAATTCCTCGTTCAATAGGCCAGTCGGGGTGAAGTCGCTCCACTCCCCAGTAGTCACCTAAAGTGATGTCGCCCTGGCGAGGAAGGTGGGCATACGGACAGTTGTAGCACACATAGTTAAGCGCTTTGTCGCAGAGGAACATACGCATATATATGTCTTTATCTAAAGGGGAAGATGTAATGCTGCCGTCTGAAAAATAAATGCTTACATGAAAGCGGAGCCATCCTTCCGGCTTATCTCGGAAAGAAACATAATCAACCGTCTTGCCTGTCCGGCATTCTGTTTCATCAATGTATTTTTCAAGAAGGAGATGAGAGGGCATCCCGTGACAAACAATATCAATGGTGAGTAGATTGCTGTATGGCTTACGCAGATACCTCTTGAGAGCATGCACCTGACATGGCGTTCCGCTGAAGAGAACTTTTCTGCCTGTCTTTAATTCTGTAAGCACATGCTGATACACCTTATCGGTTAACGCTGGTGTATATTTGGAACCTCGCATTCTTACCAGTTCATCGATGTTCTCAGCTTTGTCGAAAATAGCCGTATACTTATCCTTCCAGACAACGCCGAAAACACAGCCTCCTGCTGAAATTACATGTTCGGCAAGGGCTGAGAAAATACCACCACTGGAACTGTTCAGATGTATATCTGAATCTTTATTCCACCCCCCCCATGCTTCGATGTTGTCCGGATCATCAGTGTATGTCTGCTTGTTTTCTAATGCAATGCATTGCTTTACGCAGAGTCCGCAGTTGATGCAGGCCTCTGTATCTACTTTGGGTATCAGAAATCCCTCTTTGTTCCAGACCATGCGAATAGCATTTCTGGAACATACATTGGCACATAAGCCGCATCCTGTGCAGTTTTGTGGAACTATGATATGTTTTGATGACTGGGAAGAATTGACGGTGCCCATTTTATGAAAAAGAACCTTGTTTGCTTTGTTGAACAGGGGGTGAAGCTGTTGCTATCCCGCATATCCTGCTACATCCGGGCCGTGGGAGAGTTCTTTGGAATTGCTGTCTATATCCCTGGCGTCCTGCCACTCATGCCCAAAGATATATGGGGATGCGTATTTTGCGTTCGCCCGCCTTGTTAGGTGACTATACGCCCCGCGCGTAGGAAAAGCAAGACTTATGTGGATTCCATTGCTATGTATGCCACGGTTTGTTCCGGGGCCTTTTTCCGGCGTCTGACGAGGGGAGTTGGGTGAAGCGATGTTTTTCGTCAAGTATAAACCATTGCCCGGTAATGAGTTCTGCGCGGGCATCGTAACCGGGTTGTTGTATTTTGTTGTGCCTATGAACCGGGCTGCTATACTGCGTTTTGTAAGTCACCGCATCACCTGGTGCCTCACACTACCCGGATAACAAACATACTGTTCGAATAATCACGATTGGGGCAGCCCGGTTCCCGGAATCGGGCTGCCCCGGAAAAATACAACAACTATGGCTCAAATACTCGATTCCATTCCATATCGCTGGCATGTGGTGTATAGCGCCGATGCCTGCACCGTGGCCGATGCGCATGGCAATCCCTACTGCTCTGTGGCCGCTGGCGGCTCTGCTGTCTTCTGGTGCGTAGGTAAGCAGGTCAGCCTGTCGTCTGATTCTGCCCGCATGTATCCCCTCACCGAGGATGTCTCAGCGGTGTTTGCCCGCTTCACGCCGGGGGAACCCGTGTGTCCGCTGCTGTCTGGTACACTTGAAGTTCAGCATGCTACCTGGTTCAATAATGCTGACCAAGCTGCCATTTCGGTGCAACCGGCTGCATGGAATGACAGAGTGCTCACCTGTTACCTGAAAACAACATGTCCGGTTTCACTTTCCGGTGTGATCTGGCTGTACGGAGAACCCGCCATGATGGAGGGATTTTCTTTTGTGATTGCCCTGCAGCAGGTCGATGCTTCCACTGTTCTTGCTAACCTTGCCTACACTATCAAACAATGATTGCAGCTGGACTTTGTATGATGGGGGGCTGCTTTGCTCAGGATGCCAATTCTCAGGCGGTGGAAACGTATTGGCCTGCTCATTCGGTTTATGTGGATAAGTCTGTTGTAATTAAGGACTATGCATATGACCTGACAACTCCATTCTGGCGCACTGAAGGTCTGCGTGCCGGCGGGAGAGCTGAGAATGTTATTTGGACTGAAAAAGGTAATATGCTTTCATGGGGCAAATGGGATACAGGTTTTGCAGATGCCTTGTATATGGGGACGGCCGGCGCGTGGGATAAAGCGGCCGAGGGGGCTGTGGCCTATGGTGTAGGTGAATCAGGTGAAACGGCCCAGGTAGCTTTTTTGTTGAATTCTCCGCTAGATTTTATCGAGGTGGCAATTTCCAATCTGAATTTCACCTTGTCGTGCTCCGCTGGGAGCAAAACTGCGAAAGTAGATTCCATGGGAACGGCGGAGAGCAGGCCTTGGCGGATTGCGATAAAAGCTGAAAAGCATGCTTTCAACGTGGTGTCTTATTACTGGGAAGATGCTGCGCGTAAACTCTTTTTTGCTGTGCAGCCTATGCGCTCGGTGAATGGTTTTTCAGCCTTTTACACTCATGGGTACAACATTTTAACGGAAATATGAAATATTACGCTAAATTCAAAAGCCCTGATGGCGAATATGTTGATAGCACTGGTGTGCGGTATGATGTTTCTGCTGTGCGAAGGGTGAGAAATCATCAAGGCGTGAATGTGGGATATGAGGAGTTTGCCACGCTGGAGGAAGCATTAGAAGCGTGGAATCTTATGCATGAATCTGCCGTGACTCAGATTTCTGTTGGAAATGAAAATCAGTTCTGAGGAAAAGGAAATTCGACAGCCGAACGATTGATGTTGTCGATGTTCTGTCCTGTAAATCTCTTGTAGATGAATGCCTGATCACGCAAAAGTTGTTCTCGTTCGGCATCTTCAGAGGCAGATTCGATTAAATCATTTAGTAAATGGCAAACAGCATGCCCATCATCGTTTGCAACACATTTTGCAATACTGAATGAGTATCGACTGGAGATGCCTCCGCCAGACTGGCGTTGAAGGTACAGGTGAAGAATAATGGAATAATTGGCAAGGCGGTGTTCATCGCGTTGGTCAATGCCGTGGTATCCCAGTGTATTGCCCAGGCAGTACGCACACAATCCGTTCGGCGTCAGCTCTGCAATTTGCACCAGATGTTCATGATGCCCGATAACGGCGTTGGCTCCGTTTTTTGTGAAGAACAGACCGAGTTCTCGAGCAGACTGCATAGGCGTGAGTCTGTGTTGGCCCCCCCAGTGAGGATAGGCTACAATGAAGTCGGCTCCGCGCTTTTTCATCTGTTGCAGATCCTTGGCTAGTTTTCTCCTTTTGCTGAAAGAGAATTCCTTTCTGTCAAACCAAGATTCTGCCTCACGGTTTGTTCTCCATTTGAGCTTCAAGTATAAATTGTAGTATTGCTTGTATAAAAATCTTGTAAAGGGATTAGAGAGCTCCTGGTTTTGAGAAAGATTCAGATGCGGGGTTTGCCAGAATTTTAAACGCTGGGCATTTTCCATGGCATTGGTGCCGTATGTGCTGGATATAATTCCCACGCGAATGTCATTTTTTTCCAGTATGCAGAAGCCATCATCTGACTTCTGGCGTTTTCCTCCGATATAAGGTAAATCAATTTCATTCAGCGCATCCATCGTTTCCAGGAGCCCTTCAAATTGCTGGTCGAGACAATGATTGTTTGCAACCGATACATGGGTGACACCTGCGTTTTTGATGGCTTCTGCAAATTGAACAGGCGCGACAAAACGGTAACGACCGGTTGTATGCGCGCCTGTGCCGAAATTTCTGGAAATCGGACACTCCAGGTTAGCAATTACAAAATCTGATTCATTTAACAGGGATGAGATGTTTTCCAGCGGCGTTGATGGTGGATTTGGAAGAAACAGAGAGTAGTACATCAGGTCTCCCAGAAAGGAAATTTTGACTTCGTTTTGCATGAGGGCAGGGTATCATATCTAGGAATCTTGTGTCAATTACTATGTGCTGAATGCGTGGTTTTAGAATTGACAATTCATGACCATATAAGTAGAATCAGTACTGCTTTATGTCAAATATCAAGCAGGAAACATTAAGTGGCGCCAAGTGGGCTATGATTAACAAGTGCGTGATGCAGCCTGTTAATTTTGTATATTTCATGGTGCTGGCGCGGTTGATTACTCCTGCCGAGATGGGGGTGCTGGGGCTGACTGGTATCTTTTTTGCTCTGGCAAATTCATTGAAAGAAGCCGGGTTAGGCGCGGCTCTCATCCGCAAGCAAGACCGCACCGAGGCTGATTGCAGTACTGTTTTCTGGTTCAATATTGCCGCCAATGTGCTGGTTGCACTGGTCTTCTGGCTTGTGGCTCCATGGTTTGCCGTGTTTTTCAACGTGCCGGATTTGAAGTGGATTACCCGCATTTCCTGCATCATGATGGTGCTGGGAGCTACGCAGAGTGTGCACTACACTCTATATGCAGCCCGGCGCGATTTCAAGACTACCACCATCATCGGTATCATTACCACCTTGCTGGGGATGCCGGTCACTCTTTACTTGGCTTATACAGGATGGAGCTATTGGTCGCTGGTACTTTCCGGTGTGTTTACCGGGCTGTTAGGTCTTATCATTATCTGGATCATTTCTCCATGGAAACCGCGGTTTGTTTTTTCCAAAAGGTCTTTTAAGGAATTTTTCTCGTTCGGTTTCAAATTGTGCTTATCCGGTTGTGTCTGGAATGTCTATAACGAAATTGTGAATTTCGTCATTGGTAAATTTTATTCACCAAAGCAGCTCGCTATGTATGGCCGGGCCAAGCATCTGGGCATGCTCCCGGGAACTATGCTGTTTGACCCGATAAACGGAATCATGTATCCCATTCTGTCTACGATTCAGGATGACGAAGAACGCTTGCGGAGTGTCTACCGCAAATACATTCGTTTGTGTACTATGCCCATGCTCTGGATTATGTGTACCCTGGCATGCAGCTCATCCAGTATAGTCCCTCTCTTATACGGCTTTAAATGGGCAGATTGCGTGCCGTACCTGCAGCTGGTCAGCATAGGGTATGCTTTTTCTCCGCTTATCCGGGTCAATCATTCCTATCTCATGGTTAAGGGTCGCTCTGATCTGCTTCTTCACCGAGAGATTCATGTGCGTATTGTCAATCTTATTTTAATGCTCGGTGCTGCCTACCATAGCGTTATGGCTATCTGTGCGGCTTTTGCTGTTTCTAATTTCTATAATCTCATGGTGACGCTTGTATATACGGTGCGGATTTCTCATCTGTCGGTGCGGGAGCAGTTAAAGGATTTTATTCCATACCTCATCGTGGCTATGTTGGTGAATGTTCCGGCTCTCATCGTCTGCTGGATTGGTGTCCCTTATTACATTTGCGCTTTTGCCGGGCCTGCGGTCTCTTTAGTTCTCTACCTTCTGATTATGCATCTCCGCCGTGACGATGCTTATATTATGCTGCGTGATACACTGTGGAATAGTGGCCATGTTCGTAAGTTGCGCGCTCGTTTTTCAGCTTAATTGAATTATTTCATCATGGATTTCATTAAGGTTAATTCAGTATTTGCCAAGGGCGGGATACTCCGGATTGGTTATGAAATAAGTCCGGCGCTGGAACCGTATTTTACCACAGCGCGTGTATTTGAGGTGGAATATTCGGAAGATATTTCCACTGTGCCGGAAAGCGTACTCGTGATTCCCTTTGTGTGCAATGTGCTGCCCATCGCCTGGCTGGCAGATGCTACTTTGGAGATTCCCCTGCTGGATAAGGAATTTTATGAGGGAATTTCCGGCGTGTTGGAGGGCTACAGGAATATGTCGCCCATGCTGGAGTTCAAGGGCTCGGTCAAGGTGGGAGAGCTGGTGGATAACAGCTATACGCCTTCTGATCAGGTTGGTGCCCTCTTCAGCGGTGGGGTGGATGCCTTTGCCACGCTTATTGCCCATGCTGACGAAAAGCCCAGGCTGGTGACTCTCTGGGGGGCTGATGTTAAATTGACAGATACGGAGGGTTGGGAACGCGTGAAACAGCATGCTGAAGATACATGCCGTGAGTTTGACTTGGCTGCTCCCCTGCTGGTGCGTTCTAATTTCCGTCTGCAGGTGAATGAAGGGCCTCTGGGCGTATTGGTAGCAGCCAGCGGAGATGGTTGGTGGCACGGCTATCAGCATGGTATCGCCCTGCTGGGGCATGCTGCGCTGGTGGCTTATCTGGAGCGTTGGAAAACTCTTTATATTGCCAGTTCCTTCACCCCGGATAACAAGACCATTTGTGCCAGTGATCCTACCATTGATAATCAGTTGCATCTGGTCAGCACCCGCGTGTGGCACGACCAGTATGAATACCACCGCCAGCAGAAGGTGGGGCATATTGTAGACCATTGCCGGACAATGGGACGCAAGGCTATGCTGCGTGTGTGCTGGATTACCTCCGGGGGTACCAACTGCTGCGTGTGCGAAAAATGCCAGCGTACTATCTTTGCCCTGTTGGCAGAGGGCGAAGACCCGGTGGATTATGGTTTCTCTGCATGGCGGACCGGAATTGCCGGTACCAGGAGCTGGACGCCGCGGTACTGTCGCCATACTCCCCGTCACCGCAAGGTGTATGCCCAGATTCAGGCCCGATTCAGAGAGACGCTGGCATATAAGGATGACCCGGCTATCAATTGGTTCTACAAGGTGGATTTTTACCAGACTCCGACTATTGGAGACAAGTTGAGAACCTTGATGGAGAAAGGTAACTCCTTTGTTCGCCGTTGTCTGCGTTTTGCCAGACGCAGACTAATCGGTAAATGAGGTTTTGCAATAAGATGAGTCAGCAGGCTTTAACCCGGAGTTAGAGCCTGCTGCTTTTTCTCCCCATTCGCGAAAATAACCTCAAAATCTATCCGTCTGGGGTGAAAGGAACAGCAGGGATAACGTATATTATGCTTGCTAATGCGGTCGGGAGTTTGATATACTGCCGGGAGCGTAGCGTGTTGATGAAATGATGCAGAATGCGGAAATAGCAGCTGAACCAGTCGGCCTGGAATATCTTGAGCAGGTGCTTCGAACGCTGGGGGTATTTTATTATTGGCCGAATGAGGGGAATCTGGGGGACTATCTTATTGCAGAGGCCACCCGGCAGGTGTTTCGAGAGATGGGGCTGGAATGGAAGGAATATGAACCAGGAAAAATGCCCGGGGAGGCAGAATATAATCTGGTTTATGGAGGCGGGGGGCGGTTTGTGCATCATTGGGGTGGAATGGAGCTGTTTGAGGAGCACCTGACCCGTTCTCAGGTGCAACGGTGTGTGGTATTGCCTCACAGTATAAATGGTGTGGACGCTTATGTTCAGGCTCTTGATGAGCGACATACTGTGTTCTGCAGAGAGTTGAGAACGTTGGAATATTGTCGCGGCTTAAATCAACGGGCGTCCTTTGTTCTGGCTCATGACCTGGGTATATCCCTTCGGGTGGAACAGTTACCCTCGCTCGATTGTTTACCTGTTTTGGATGCAGACGCTACTGCTGAGGCCGCCCGACAGTACGAGTTACTGAATGGGACTGCAGCAAGAAGGTCATTCCGGAGTATGCGTCTGGCAACTGTTGAATCCCTCTCCAGCTGCAGAAAAGTGGCTTTTGTGCTGCGTACAGATCGAGAAAAAAATGAGCATATGAAAAGCGACTTATCATATGATTTGTCCCGTTTTTATAGTGCCAGCTGTAAAGAAACGCCATATACTGCATTGCTGGTGCGTTTTATGGCGGATTGCCTTAGTGTGCCGGACGTCGTGGTGACAGATAGATTGCATGTTGCTATTATGGCAATGCATATGGGTAAGGATGTCTACATGCTGGATAATGATTACGGCAAGCTGAGCGGGGTGTATGAAGTGTCGTTGAAGAATCGGACAAATGTGCATCTTATATTGCCGGGTGAGCCGTGGCCAGAAGAACTGACTACTGCGTGGGAGCGTCTGAATGCACCGTGGCGGCGCATGTTGTACTTGTTGCCGGAAAAACTGTGGAAAAAGGCAAAGCAGGTGCTGAAAAAACTGCTGAGAAGATGACCCCGCTGTTATCAGTCATTGTTCCTGTGTACAATACGGCTCCGTGGTTAGCGCGGTGCTTGGACAGCATCTGCTCGCAAAGTTACCAGAATTTGGAAATCCTGTGCATCAATGATGGCTCGACGGACAATTCCGCCGGGATTCTGGCAGAATATGCGGCCAGGGATGCGCGCATCAAAGTGTTTACCCAGGAGAATGCCGGCTTGTCTGCCGCTCGCAACACCGGGCTGGAACACGCCACCGGCGAATGGGTGACCGGCGTGGATTCGGATGATTACCTGGAATTGGATGCGTTTGAGCGGGCGGTTGCGTGTGTGGCTGATGAGGTGGACGTGGTGGCGTTTGGAGTGGTGAAGAAATGGACGGGTGACGTTCATAAAACAATGATATTTCAGCAGTTTGAAAGCAATCAGGTGTTGCCGGTGACGGTGGATCTTGCGGAGCGTATCCATGTGTGTTTCTGGAATAAATTGTGGAGGCGGGCTATAGTTCAGGAACACGGGATACGGTTCCCTCATGGGCTGGTGCATGAGGATGATGCGTTTTTTTACCTGTTCCTGCCGCATGCCAGGAAGATTGCCCTGTGCGATTGCATAGGGTACAATTACATGCAGCGGGAGGGGTCCATCATATATTCCGGGCAGAGCGAGCTGGAGACTTCGTTGCGTTACATGAAGGTCATGCGCTATGTGTATGATGTATGCCGGGGTAAGGGGGTGGACCCTGTGCAATCGCCCTGGTATCAATTATTTGTGCGGCGTAATTATGCATACCGGATTTCCTGTCTTTCAGGAGTGCAGAAAGCAGCCTATGTGAGCCAGTTTCATGATATGATGCTGGAGCAGGGGATGCTGCCTACGCATGAAGCCGATTACAGGTTCCGATGGATGATTCCTGTTACAGGGTGGAGACGCCTGTTTCTGCAGCGCCGCGCGCATGATGAACGGTGGTGTTTGTTTGGAATCCCGTTCTGGAGCTTTGAGTACCAGCAAGGGCGCTGTATACGTAGCCGCTTCATTCTGTTTGTGGTTATAAGGAATAAGATGAGAAAGTGGTTTCACATTAATACAAATGAATAAGATGGATTACAGCCTGACCATCATAACTGTGTGCTATAATGCTCTGGATAAACTGGAGCGTACGATAGATTCCGTCATAGCACACAAGAAACGCTATCCATTAAAAGTGGAGCATCTGATAGTTGATGGAGCTTCGACTGATGGGACGCCGCAGCGCTTGAAACAATGGCTGGAGGAAGGAAGGATTGAGGCCTTCGTTTCAGAGCCGGACGGAGGTATATACGACGCCATGAACAAAGGAATACGCCTGGCTCGCGGCAAAGTGCTGTATTTCCTGAATGCCGATGATACGTTGACGGGGGAAAACCTTGCGGTGTGCGTGGAGCCGATACTGCGCGGGGAGGTGCAGCATAGTGCCGCGCCTGTATACTTTGATTGTTATGGGGCTGAGAAGATTAGGAATCCTCAATTTGAATATGTTTATCTGCAGACGCCTTGTTGTCACCAGGGGTATTTTGCGTCTGCTGAACTTTGCCGTGAACTAGGGGGCTATGATACGGATCACTACCGCTGCATTGCGGATGCTGATTTTATGTGCCGGGCTTGTACCAGGACGGGTATGCCACGCATCATTAATAAGCCAGTTGCCGTGTATCCGACTACAGGGTTCTCGCAGAATTGTTCCTTCGTCTATTTGCCGGAATATGTCTGGATGATGGCTGCGTTCTGGCCGCATATTGAGCTTCGCATTAAGGCCGAATGCCATTATTCTGCGTTGATTAGCCTGCTGTTGGCGTCGAGGGCTTTTTCCACAGGACTGTGGGTTCTGAAATATGGCCTGGAAAATTCCCATGCAGATTTATTGCAGACAATCATACGCAGACACATCCGGCATGAAAAATCTTTCAAGCGGAAAATGATGCTGCGTTGGCTGGCTACGTTCTGTATCGGCCGGATTCTTAAGCATGGCTATGTTTCACCGCTTGTCTTGAAGGTAGCAAAATTGTTTATGCTGATGTCCTCTCTGTCCAAGGATAATCCATACAGTTACCCGGGGATGTATTCGAGCGTACCTGCTTGGCAAGTCCTTTGCCAAGCCATCAAAAGGCGCGCGTTACGCGCTTTCCGGAATAGTGGTGCATGATTTCTCATGCATGGCTGAGTAATGCCTGAACGTTTCGTATGTTCAGACGTTACCAACTGAGTTTCTTCATGAAGAAGAACCTCTGGAGAATCCGGTTCGCCAGACAGTTAATATGAGCCATGGCTGATTATCGGACTACCGCTACTCTCTGGATAGTGGTATTGCGTGAACTTATTTTTTACACCTCACCCTGAGCTTGCTACTGAAATACTTGCAGTTAGAGTATAAAAAAGAGGCAATGGTTGCAGGGTAAGCGTATCCGGAACAGATAAGTCGCAGGATGAATCTGACCGCTCTGGCGCCGTGTCGGCTTATATGTTCCTTTTGACGATGGATGATGGGTTCTATTTCCTTAGATGTAAAAGCTGCCAGTTCACGTATCGTATAGGGTGATTTATATGCCATACATGTGTGCCGGAACAAGATGCGCGTTATGGGGCGGTCTATTATATAGTTGCCGGCATAGTTGTTTACGCATTCCAATTTGGAAAATTGGTATAAATCGTTTATGGCTTCGTAGTTTTTAAGCTGGTTATACAGGAAATTTTCAGGGGAGCGAAGTCCGCTGCCCAGCCCTGTGGCTCTCAACTCCGAAGCCCAGGTTAAGACGCATGCGTACGCCTGTTCAACGAAAGTCAGCGTTTGAATATATTTAAGATATTCACATACAAAGATTTGGTCTTCCCCTAAAGAGACATCCTGCTTGAAAAGAATGGAATTATTGCGTATGATGCTGGTTTTGAATGCTTTTGTAATAACGCAGAAATAGTCATGGTGTCGAGGATTATATTCTTCAAATATCCAGGATATAATGTTTTTGTTGCCTGACTTCCGGGTTTTGGCGGCATGTTGGAGTGTCTGCAGTGGGAGATGTTCGGCCTCTTCTGCTGAAGTGCTATTCTGGGTATACATTAATAAGTCAACATTATCTTGTAGAGATTCAGCAATGAGCCCTATTGCATTCGGGAACATAGTGTCGTCTGAATCGATAAAAATAATGTATTCGCCTGCTGCATGCAGGATGCCTGTATTTCGGGCTGCGCAGACTCCTGCGTTAGCTTGGGTGTAAATCCGTACTTTTGAATGTTTTTCAGCAATCTGGTTGCATACTTCCAAGGTATTATCGGTGCTTCCGTCATCGACTATGATGATTTCGAAATCCTCATAACTCGTGTTTAATATACCTTTTATGCAGGTGGTTAGCGTATTTTCTCTGTTGTATGCAGGTATGACTGCAGAAATGAGGGGGCGTGACATAGTGGAGCGTTATGAAAATGCTTAGGATGAATAGTCCTTCCTGGGGATTAGTCTCATAAGTTTGATGTCAGGAAATCATACCCTCTCTTCTGCTCGGAGGCTAGTATGGTATTAACTCGCTCCCAATCTATGGGCGTATGTAGTGTCTCCAGAATTTTTTCCAGAGACGGTTCTGTAATAAGCCGTGCCGTGAGCCCGAACGTGTTGAACAAAGATAAGAACCGGTCGGCACCTCGATACGTGTTGCCAAGGCAGACAAAAGGCTTGTTGAAGATGATGGCAAACACGCTGCCGTGGAATGAATCGGTAATCATGTAGTCGCAGTCGCGGATGAGGCGTAACCATTGGCTTACGGTAGGTGCATGCCGCCCTCGTCCGACAGGGGCATCAGCATGTCCCATAAGATGCTGATGCTGTAGATTCAACGCATTTGCTACGTCTTTAGATAGATTTGAATTTACTTCGTTGGCGTCCAGAATGTATGCCGATAACCATGGCGTAACAGGACACCATGTTTTTTCTTTGTCGATAATACCCTGATAGTCATCTTTCGTCAGGAGCATGGTTGGGTCGGGCATTTGGACTGCTTTGACTCCAAATACATTCTGGCATATGGAGACACCGCTGTGTTCTCTGACCGACACGGCTTTGAATTCACGCAGCATCTGGCCACACATTTTTGTTTCTTCCGGAGTTCCTTCCCATTCATCTGTCCCGAAAGAGGCGGCATAGGCTATGCTTTTGCTGCGCTGTGCCGGTGAGGCAAAATCAAGGAAATAGAATTCGGGGGTTTTCATCATGCGGCAGAAAATGGCTCGCCATACCTGGTCGCTTCCAACAACAAATGAGTCATTTTGCTCAAGCTTACCGTATTCGTTTTCATGGTGAAAACGGAGGTCCTTGAATAGCTTGTAGGAAATATGGATTTTGCGTAATATCCCGTTGGCGTTTCGGCTCAGTCGAAGAGAATATCTGATGAGCGATAAGAGAAACCAGAGATAATTCCATGGCTTATAATCCATGTTTTTCGGCGTGTACCGATACATGTAGGACTGATAGCCAAGTCGTTCAAGAACGGTATACATGGCGTATGCCTGCAACAAACCGCCATAATTACCCATTAAGGGATGCGTTAAGATGAATTTCTGTTTAGACATGGCTTTGTGTATCGGTAATGCTGTTCAGAAGCGTCTGCCATTCCACAACCAGTCTGCTGATATCGAAAGCCTCCAGGTGTTCTGCTACTGCTTTCATGTTGTTTTTATTAGAAACGCCGGATGAAATGGCTTTGTCGAGGGCTTTTGCAAGTGCAGAGGCGCTATGATTTTCAATTCTGGTGCCTATCTGTTTGCCGGGAATGACAACAGAAGCAGATGGGAAATCCATGACGATAGGATGACATCCATACACGAGGCTTTCCACGATCACGCAACCAAATGATTCGCTGTCGGATGCTAATACGAGATATTCCGCACGGTTGTACAAATCTGTTACATCCGATATGCGCCCTAGGAAGCTTACGCGGGGAATATGCCGCTTGCATACCATGTTTTCCAGCTTCTGCTTTAATACCCCTTCTCCTGCAATTTCTAATTTCCAATCAGGATGCCGATGGCATATACTGGCCCATGCATTGAGGATTTTGTCAACGTTTTTGATTGGAGATATGTGTCCGGCATATACAATGAGTTTTTCCTTGGATTGAGTATCATAATTCGGACGGATAGAAGAAAATGGTACAGGATTGAGAATCGAAACAATCTTATTAGATTGAATGCCTGTAAAATCCTTCAGCTGTTGGGCGATGACCGGAGTCACAACGACAACCGCATCCGATAATTGCAGCATCTCACGGTATTGTTTCTGATAAGAGGCTTTGTGTTTCAGATAGGTAAGATTAATGCCCAGTTTGTAACAGGCGTTAATAAGTAGCCTTTTCAGCCGGGACGAGCAGTTGCCTCGAAGAAAGTGCTTGATGTAGCCATATACGTCAAAGTGCAGGCAGCTGATGACTTTGGTGCCGTTGAGAATTGAACTGGAAAAAATACCCTGATGACCTGTTTCCCCTGCAACATGAATCAGGACATCGATTCTGAGGTTGCTGCAGGTATCGATGATGCCTTGTTTTCTTTCCTCTTGTGTTGCGTCTTTGCTGATAAGGATATGAGTTTCCTGAGAGTCCAGCCCGTAGTCGTCATCAGTAGCGTGCGTGGCCATGAAGTATACTGAATGGCCTGCTTTACATAAGGCGTTTGCAACCGTATAGGCGACGCGTTCAGTTCCTCCTTTGTGAGGAAGAATAGGGCGAAGGTAAGCAAACAGAAGATTCATATAACCTCGGTCATTGTGGCATGTTGAAGTGGGGAAGTCAAGTTAATTCAAATGAAGTAAGGAATTGAAGCTTTGCTTGTTTTTATCCGCCTCTGGATATGCATTATACTTCTGGACACTATGCTGTGAGTGTTTCAGCTTTGTTTTAGTTGTGTGTGCGGAGCCTCGTTTGGAAAATTCTCAAAACGGCTTGCGCTGATGCGGGGTAGATGAACCTGACGCTAAGAGAATAGAGGGTAAGGGGGCATGCAGGAGCAACCACCAGCTGGGCGAAGGGGGGAAGCTGCTGCACCAGCAGAGCCGGTATCCATGTGCAGACGGCGGCGAGGGCGAAGATGGGAATCCAGTCGAGTAGCTGAGGCAGGAGGGGAATCCCCATGTAGTGGCGGGTGGCCCAGGTGTTGATGGCGAGGCAAAGAACAGAGGTGGCCAGCGCGCCCCAGCAGATGGCTTCCACGCTGATGAAGAACATGCCGATGAGGATGGCAATGCCCAGGCATTTCTTGATGAGTTCGAGCCTCAGGAAGAGCTTTTCCGGGCCGCCGGCTTTGAGGAGGTTCAGGTTGATGAGCTGCAGATGCCAGGTGGCGTAGGAGAGGCTGAGGATTTGCAGGTAGGGTACGCATTCCTCCCAGCCGGGGCCGTAGCAGAGCCGCACGATGGGCCCGGCAAAGGCGGCGGTGAAGCAGCAGAGCCAGGCGATGGGCAGGGTGAAAAGCCGCATGTAGCGGCGGTAGACCGCGATGAGCTTTTTCGGGCTGTGCTGAAGCGTGCTGAGGATGGGGAAGGTAATCTGCTCAATCATGTAGCAGAGAACGGTGGGGCACATGGCGGCCAGCTGCGCACCGTTCTTGTACCCGGCAAGGGCGGCGGGGGTGTATACTTTGCCGATGAAGAAGGCGCGAGCGTGGATGTAGGCGGTATCCAGCAGGCCGGTGGCAGCCAGTCGGCAGCTCAGCGGGGCGAGTTCGCGGAAAGAGTGGCGGCTGAAGCAGAGCCGCGGCTTCCACGGGCTGATGCTCCAGAAAAGCAGGGCGGCCAGAAGGGCTGAGACGATGCCTTGCAGCATGTAGGCCCATACGCCCCAGCCCCGCCAGGCCAGCAGTAAGCCCAGCGGTATGGCGGCCAGCGCAGAACCTAGGCTGATGAGGGCGGGTGTCTTGAATTGCCGGCGTGCCATGTAGTGCGCCATGTGCACGCTCACGGTGCTGTTGAGCAGCACGATGAGGGACGCTGCCCGCACCAGGTTGCAGAGTGGCGGCGCATCAAAGAACGCGGACAGCATGGGAGCGCAGCCAAAGAGGAGCAGGGCGATAATCAGCCCCATGCCCAGGTTGAACCAGAACAGGGTGTCGGCGTCCTCCTCTGTGTAATCCTGCTTGCGGATGAGTGCGCTGCCAAAGCCATTTGCTGCCAGCGTTCCTGCCGCGGTGAAGAAGATGGCGGTGAGCCCCATGAGCCCCATTTCCTCCTTGCTCAGCAGGCGTGCCAGTACCATGCTGTATACCAGCGTCACAGGCTGCAGCGTGCATTTCTGCAGCAGCATCCAGCGCAGGCCATGGGCTGTTTCGCGGGTGATGCGGGACACTTAGGTGAAAAGGGAATAGTGAATAATGAATAGTGGGGAATTCATTTCTTTACCTGCAGGTAGATAATCAGGCGGTGGTAGCGGGGGTCGGGGGAGTCGGTGGTGAGTACCAGGCGGTTCAGGGCGGGTTTTGCTGTGCTGCGCGGGGTGATGGTGACGGTGTATTCGCTGCCGCGTTTCACGACCTTGGGGGAGTAGTCAAAGGCATCCCCGCTCAGGGAGGCATCGGTAATGTGGCTGATGGGGCTTCCCTTGGGCAGGGTGATGCGCAGCACCTGCGGCGTGGCCGAAGAGCCGCGTTTCCATACCAGGCTGCGGGCAGAGAGCTGCATGGCCTGCGGCACGCGGAACTGCATGCGCAGCGTCACTTCTTTCCCATCGCCTGTTTCGGCGGCAATGGTTTTCTCGACATCCCGGTCAAAGGTGCGGGTGTCTACGACTGCGGTGAGCTTGCTGCCGCTGACATGCACCTTGGTGCAGTCGCAGTGAGGTTCTGCTTCCTCAATCTGTTCCCCGCTGGTTTCAAAGACGACGGTGGCGCTTTCCTGCCCGAACTGCAGCGGCACTATCTGCGTCGGGTTCTTGAACGCGGCCAGCACTGGAAGCGCGCTCAGCAGGGGAAGGAGGAGTCGCCACATGGTGAATCAGTCTTTCTTTTCCTCCGGCTTCATGAAGAAGCTGGAAATGATGAATAAAGTGGCGGCAATGCAGACGCAGGAATCGGCTACGTTGAAGGACGGCCAGTGGTAGCCGTAGGGGAACATTTCAGTTTTAATCCAGGGGAAGGAGAAGTCGAGGAAGTCCACCACATACCCGCTCATCAGGTTGGAGAAGAAGCCTTTTTCCTCTGCGCCGGGAATGAAGAATCCTTGCAGGAGGCGGTCGGTCATGTTGCCGATGATGCCGGTGGTGATGAGCGCCCAGGCTACGCGCAGCGCGCGGGTGGAGAAAAAGCCCTTGCGGAACAGGCGGTAGAACCACACCAGCGCCACAATCTGGATGCACAGGAACACGAAGGGAGCCCACGCGGTGCCGTGTCCCGTGCCGAAGGCTACGCCGGTGTTGTGGACGCGTACGAGGCAGAAATTCATGAACTCGCAGCCCTGGATGACCGGGATGAGCTTACTGCTGAAGTTGTGTTCCCAGTTGTAGGGGAAGTTCAGCACGATGGCCCATTTGGTGAGCTGGTCGAGGGCGTAGAGGCCGATGATGAGGAGGATGAGCCAGAGGGATACGCGGCGGGGCATAAGGTCTTTTGAGGATAAGGACAGGCGCGCTCCATGGGTGGGAGTGCGCCTGTCCGTTGGTGTGAATTAGGTCAGTATCAGGCCATGACGGCGGCGCAGCGTTCGCAGAGCCCGTCCTCATTGGCGGCGGGTTCGTAGCGGCGGCAGCGGGGGCACATGGCGTGCGGGGTCATGGTGGCGGTGGCGGCCAGCTCGGCACCGGTGCTTACCTCCAGGTCGGCCAGGATGAAGAATTCCTTGGCGAACTGCTTGTTCTGCAGCAGCGCCAGCACGGCGGCATCCTCCGTGGCGGGCACGGTGAGGGCAACGGCGGCTTCGTTGTTCTTCTTGAAGACCTTGGCCTGAATCTGGGCTTCGATGGCCACCTGGATGGTGCTCTTAATCTGGAGCAGGCGGTCAAAGGTGGCGGTGAGCCCGGCATCAAAGGCGGGGTCGGCGGTGGGGAAGTCCTGTTCGTGCACAGATCCTTCGTTGCCGGCGTGCTCCCAGGCTTCGTCGCAGGTGTAGGCCAGTACCGGGGCAAGCAGCTTCACCAGCACATCGAACACGCGGGCAATGGCAAACTGCTTGCTGATGCGGTGCGGGGAGTCCGCGGCATCGCAGTACAGACTGTCCTTGGTCATGTCGATGTAGAGGGCCGAGAGGTCGTTCGTGCAGAACTGGTTGATGGCCATGAACACCTTGCGGAACTCGTAGCCGTCGTAGGCGGCGCGCACCTCGCGGATGAGCGTGTTGGTACGCTCCAGAATCCAGGCATCCGTGGGGTCGAGCTGGGCGGGCTTTTCGCCCGTGTAGCCCTTCAGGTTGGCCAGCAGGATGCGCAGGGTGTTACGCAGGCGGCGGTAGGGGTCGGTAATCTGCTTGAACAGGTCCTCACCGAAGGGAACTTCGTTCTGCCAGTCCACGCTGCTCACCCACAGGCGTACGATGTCGGCACCGTACTTCTCGTAGAAGTACTTGGCGTTGGTGGGCTTGGTGTAGGTGCCCTGGGCGCTCTTGGAAAGCTTGGAGCGGTCCTGGTTCACCACGAAGGCGTGCGTGAGTACCTTCTTGTAGGGGGCGGCGTTGCGCCAGGCGCAGGAGAGCATGAGCGAACTCTGGAACCAGCCGCGGTGCTGGTCGGTAGCTTCGAGGTACACATCGCAGGGGGCGCAGAGTTCCGGGTGGCGTTCCAGCACGGCCACGTGGGAGCAGCCGGAGTCAATCCACACGTCGAGGGTGTCCTTGCCCTTCCTGAGGTTGGTGGGCAGCCCCAGCTTCTCGCAAAGCTGCTCGCTGGTCAGCTCGAACCAGATGTTGGTGCCGTGCTCGGCCACCAGGTCGGCCACCTTGTTCACGATGTCGGCGCTCAGCACGGGCTGGTCGTTTTCATCGAAGAACACAGGCAGCGGCACACCCCAGGTGCGCTGGCGGGAGATACACCAGTCCGGGCGGGCTTCCACAGTGCTGTAAATGCGGTTGCGGCCCCAGGCGGGCATCCATTCGGTCTTGTCAATCTGCTCCAACGCCACGGGGCGCAGCTTCTCCATGCTGATGAAGAACTGCTTGACGGCGCGGAAGATGATGGGGGTCTTGGAGCGCCAGCAGTGCGGGTACTGGTGGGTGAATTCTTCGCGGCCCAGCAGGCGGTTGCCTTCTACCAGCAGGGTGATGATGTCTTCGTTGCTCTGGAACACATGCTTGCCCACCAGGTGGGGCAGGCCGCATTCGGCGGTGTAGTTGCCGTCGTCGTCCACCGGGGAAAGCACGGGCAGCCCGTAGGCCATGCCGGCAATGTAGTCGTCCATACCGTGGCCGGGGGCAATATGCACAGCGCCGGTACCGGCATCGGTGGTCACATAGTCGGCGTTGATGATGAGGGATTCGCGGTTCAGGAAGGGGTGGCGGGCGTTGCGCTTCTCCAGCTCGCTGCCCTTGAAGGTGGCCAGTTCTTCCACGAGTGTCCAGCCGGTCTTGGCGCTGACGGTTTCGATGAGTTCACGAACAATGATGAACTTGCGCTCGGCGCCGTCCTTGGCGTAGCGTCCGATGACGTAGGTGAAATCCGGGTTCAGGGCGATGGCCAGGTTGCTGGGCAGGGTCCAGGGGGTGGTGGTCCAGATGACCATTTCTGCACCTTCGATGCCGCAGACCTCGCCGTCCATCTCGAAGCCCACATAGATGGCGGTGGAGGTGTCTTCCATGTATTCCACTTCAGCTTCGGCCAGGGCGGTGTGGTGGGCGTAGCTCCACTGCACCGGCTTCATGGACTGGTACACCGCGCCGCTTTCCACCAGCTTGGCGAATACGCGCAGGATGTCGGCCTCGTACTTGGGCTCCATGGTGATGTAGGGGTTGAACCAGTCACCAAACACACCCAGACGGCGGAACGAGGTGCGCTGCAAGTCGATGTAGCCCAGGGCAAATTCGGTGCAGCGGCGGCGGATTTCGGCGGGTTCCAGACCTTGGAATTCCTTGACGACCTTGGCTTCAATGGGCAGGCCGTGGCAGTCCCAGCCGGGAACAAAGGGTGCATAGTGCCCCGCCATGGTCTTGCTCTTGACGATGAGATCCTTGAGTACCTTGTTCAGCGCGGTGCCCATGTGGACATCGCCATTGGCAAAGGGAGGCCCGTCGTGCAGTACGAAGAGGGGGGCGTTCTGCGCCTTGCGGCGCGTGGTAATTCGCTCATAGAGCTTTTCATTCTCCCATTTTTCCAGGCGCGCCGGCTCCTTGGTCGTGAGATCACCACGCATGGGGAACGTGGTATCCGGCAGGAAGATGGTGTCTTTGTAGCTCTTGGCGTTTGTGGTCATACGCGCGCCATTCTACGCCGTTTTGCTCCAAAAGTCAACACGTAAAAGGTGCTTTTGGGTTCATGCAGAAAAAAGCGGCAGACCCAGGTGGGGCTGCCGCTGCAGAGCTGTCATTGTGAGGCCGGAATCAGTTCTCTTCGGGCTGTTCCTGTTCCACGTCGCGCACGCGGCGCACTTTGGCGCCCAGCATCATGAGCTTTTCATCCAGCATCTCGTAGCCGCGGTCGATGTGGTAGAGACGGTGAATCTCGGTTGTTCCCTCTGCGGCCAGCGCGGCCAGAACCAGGGCGGCGCTGGCGCGCAGGTCGCTGGCCATGACCGGGGCGCCGGAGAGTCCGCTCACACCAGTGATGATGGCGGTGCCGCTGTCTACCTTGATGTTGGCTCCCATGCGCTTGAGTTCGGAGCAGTGCATGAAGCGCTGCGGGAAAATGGTGTCCTTCACCACGCTGATGCCAGGCGTGAGGGCAAAGAGCGCCGTCATCTGCGCCTGCATATCCGTGGGGTACTCCGGGTAGGGGTTGGTGAGAATCTTGCCGCTGCGGGGATTTTCACCGGGCGCAACGAAGACGGAGGTCCCGTCCTCATTGTATTCGACGCGGTGACCGCATTCGATGAGCAGGTCGGAGATGGCCTTCATGTGCGGGCGGTACACGCGGTTAATCATGAGGCCGTCGCTCACCATGGCGGCGGCTACCATGAAGGTGCCGGCTTCGATGCGGTCGGGAATGACGGTGTGGTCGCAGCCGTGCAGCTTCTCGACACCGTGGATGGTGATGGTGCGGGAGCCTGCGCCTTCGATGCGGGCCCCCATCTTGTTCAGGAAATTGGCGAGATCCACCACTTCGGGTTCGCGGGCGGCAGATTCAATGACGGTGGTGCCCTTGGCCAGCACGGCCGCCATCATGATGTTGTCTGTACCCAGTACGGTGGGGCCGCTGTCGCCGCGCATGTCAATGGTGGTGCCGATGAGGCCGTTGGGGGCATCGATGACGAGGTTGCCTCCCTTGACCTGGACACGGGCGCCCAGCGCCTTGATGCCGCGGATGTGCAGATCTACCGGGCGGTCGCCGATGACGCAGCCGCCGGGCAGGGGAAGCACGCATTTTTGCATGCGGGCCATAAGCGGGCCCAGCAGACAGATGGAGGCGCGCATCTTGCGTACCTGTTCGTAGGATGCCTTGTGGGAAATGCCCTCCGGGGATTCTATGCGGACGGTGCCGCTGGAACGTTCCACCGAGCAGCCCAGCTGGCTGAGAATCTGCAGCATGTAGTTGGTGTCGGAAACATCCGGCACACGGGAAATACGCACAGGCTCATCGGTGAGCAACGCGGCGGCGAGAATGGGGAGAGAGGCGTTTTTGGAACCACTGATGTTGACGGAACCGCTGAGTCTGGTGCCGCCTTCTACGATAAGTTTATCCATGGTGTGTGTGAGATTCGGTGGTGTTTGGATTACCTGTACTTTAACATACGCCTGCCGTGCTGGCAAGGAGAATCGGTCATCTCCTTTTAAGAAATACAGGCGCGCGGGTCGCAACTTATCAAAAAAGCCGCTTTCCTGTGCGGAAAGCGGCTTTCTTGTAGGTTGCTCTATCGGCTCTGTGCTTTACAGCAGGGAGAAGGCGATGTTGAGACCGGCAGTCACGATGGACACCATGCTCATGAGCTTGATGAGGATGTTCAGGGAAGGACCAGAAGTGTCCTTGAAGGGGTCACCCACGGTGTCACCCACCACGGAGGCGTCATGCACAGCGGTGTGCTTGCCGCAGTAGGGGGCGTCGCCCGTTTCGATGTACTTCTTGGCGTTGTCCCAGGCACCGCCGGAGTTGGCCATGAACACGGCCAGCACGAAGCCGCCGGCAAGACCACCGGCCAGCAGGCCGAACACACCGGGAACACCCATGATGAGGCCGGTAGCAATCGGAACGATAACGGCAATCATGGAGGGCACAACCATTTCACGCTGGGCACCCTGGGTGGAGATAGCCACGCAGCGGGCGTAATCGGCCTTCTTGCGACCTTCGAACACGTCCTTGTCGCTGAGCTGGCGGCGCACTTCTTCCACCATGCTCTTGGCGGCACGACCCACGGCGTTCATGGTCAGACCGCAGAACAGGAAGGAAAGCATGGCACCGATGAAGATACCCAGCAGTACCTTGGGGTTCATGAGGGTCACGTCGAACGCGGCCATGAATTCAGCGATGTTCATCTTGGCGACCTCGGCGCTGTTGAGTACCTGCTCACCGAAGAAGCTGGTCTTGAAGGTTTCGCCGTAGTGCAGGGCTGCAATCTTGAGTTCCTCGATGTAAGAGGCCAGAAGGGCGAGGGCGGTCAGAGCGGCAGAGCCGATGGCGAAACCCTTGCCGGTGGCGGCGGTGGTGTTGCCCAGGGCATCCAGGGCGTCGGTGCGGCTGCGCACGTCGTCACCCAGAGCGCTCATTTCGGCGTTACCGCCGGCGTTGTCGGAGATGGGACCGTAGGCGTCCGTGGCCAGGGTCAGACCCAGGGTGGAAAGCATACCCACAGCGGCGATACCGATGCCGTAGAGACCCATGCTCATGTTCTGGGCGGAGAAGGTCCACTCACCAGCAGCGCAGAGGTAGGCGCCGATGGTGCCGAGTACGATGAAGATAACCGGCCAGCAGGTGGAAATCATACCCACGCCGATGCCGGAGATAATCACGGTGGCAGGGCCGGTGGTGGCGTTCTCAGCAATGAACTTCACCGGCTTGAATTCGAAGGAGGTGTAGTATTCCGTCACCTTGCCGATGGCGATACCCACGACGAGGCCGATGACGATGGAGCCCCAGAGGCCCAGCCAGTTGTCGATGCCCAGGGCATACAGGATGCCGGCGGAAGCGAGGGCGATGAGGACGCCGGAGAAGTTGATACCGAAGTTCAGGGCAGCCATGAGCTGGGTCTGGTTGGCTTCGGGCTTGGTGCGTACCAGGAAGATACCGATGATGGAGAGCAGGGCGCCCACAGCACCGATAATCATGGGAGCCATGACCAGCTGCAGGCCGGTCTCGTAGGCCCAGCCGGCAGTAGCAGCGGCGGCTGCACCCAGAGCGGCGGAAGCCAGAATGGAGCCAGCGTAGGACTCGTAGAGGTCAGCACCCATGCCGGCCACGTCACCCACGTTGTCGCCCACGTTGTCGGCGATGGTGGCGGGGTTGCGGGGATCGTCTTCGTTGAAGTGGTACTCGGTCTTGCCCACGAGGTCAGCGCCCACGTCGGCAGCCTTGGTGTAGATACCACCGCCCACGCGGGCGAACAGAGCCTGCAGAGAGGCGCCCATGCCGAAGGTCAGCATGATGGTGGTAATCTGGGTCAGGCGGCTGATGCCTTCGGCAGCCACGAGACCGGTCTTGTCGAGAATGATGTACCAGCCGGAGATATCAAGCAGGCCGAAGCCCACCACCGTGAGACCCAGCACAGCGCCGGAACGGAAGGCAAGCTGCAGACCCTTGTTCAGGCCGTCCTTTTCATCGCGGCAAGCCTGGGCCACGCGGCCGGAGGCATAAGTAGCCGTCTTCATGCCGATGAAACCAGCCAGACCGGAGAAGATACCACCGGTGAGGAAAGCCACGGGCACGATGTTGTTCTGAAGGCCGTAGTAGGCCATGATGCCGAATACAACGGCGATGATAACGAAGAAGATGGAAACAATCTTGTACTGCTGTTTCAGGTAAGCCATGGCGCCTTCGCGCACGTAGCCCGCAATCTCCTTCATGCGGTCGTTGCCCTCGTCGGCCTTCTTCATGTCGAAGAAGAACTTAGCGGCAAAAGCCAGCGCGACGATGGATGCAAACGGCACTATCCAGAATAATATCTCGGGGGTCATGTTCGTTTGTATGTTGAGTTTGGTTTGCTTTTCTGCGAAAACAAAAAAGCGCGGTAGTTTACACTAAGAACCCGCCTTTGGCAATCCGAATTTCGTGCATGAGATGAAAAAATGCCATGGCGACCTCCTTTTTTGCCCCGGTCGGGGGAATCGTCCGGTTCCTTTTTTCTTGACCTGGAGTTGTACCCTGTGTATCCTAGCGGGTAGCGGCATGCAGCCGTTTGATTTTATTATGAAAGCAGTACTTCTTTTCCCCGGACAGGGTGCCCAGAAAGTGGGCATGGGTAAGGATTTTTATGATGCGTATCCCGCCGCCCGCGAGATGATGGATGCCGCCGATGCGGCGCTGGGTTATTCGCTGACGGATGTTATGTTCAATGGCCCGGACGAGGAGCTGACCCGCACCTGCAACTGCCAGCCCGCTCTCTACCTGCACGGTCTGGCCATTTACAAGGTACTCAGCAGCCTGGTGGACATTGAACCCGTGGCGGCTGCCGGCCTGTCTCTGGGTGAGTTCACGGCACATGCCGCTGCCGGTACGTTCAGCATGGAGGACGGTCTGAAGCTGGTGCAGAAACGCGGTGCGCTCATGGAGGAGGCCTGCCAGGCAGCCCCCAGCACCATGGCTGCCATGATTGGCGGCAGCGATGAAGCCGTGGCGAACCTGGCTGCCGAGTGTGATATTGATGTGGCGAACTACAACTGCCCCGGTCAGACGGTGGTTTCCGGTTCGGTGGAAGGTGTGGATAAGGCCGTGGCCGGTGCCAAGGCTGCCGGTATCAAGATTGCAAAGAAGCTCAATGTGGCCGGTGCTTACCACAGCCGCTTCATGAAGAGTGCCCAGACGGCGCTTCGCCCCGAGCTGGAGGCTACGCCCATGACCACCCCTGCGGTGCCGGTATACTGCAACTTCGAGGCTCGTCCCGTGACCGGGCCGGAGGACGTGCGCGCCATGCTGGGCGAGCAGGTTTGTGGTTCCGTGCGCTGGGCTGCCTGCATGCAGGACCTCATCGAGAAGGGTGAACGCCTCTTCATCGAGATGGGCCCCGGCAACACTCTGGCGGGAATGATGGGCCGCATCTGCAAGGAAGCCAAGGTGATTTCCATTCAGGATGTCGCTTCGCTCGAAGCCGCTGTGGCCGAGCTGAAGGCGCTGTAAGGCTCTGCTTTGCTGATTATTTCAGACCCTGTGGCTGCGAATGCGGCTGCAGGGTTATTTATTACACGTGCTTGGCTTGACTTGGCCGAGTTGTGGGTGTAATTTGCAGTCATGTACACCAGCTTTTTTGATGTGTTTTCCATTGGTATTGGTCCGTCCAGTTCTCACACCATGGGCCCCATGCGTGCCGCCGCCCGATTTGCCCGCGAGCTGGCAGAGCGCGGTGTGCTGGAGCAGGTGGAGACGGTGAAGGTGTACTTGTATGGCTCGCTGGCGCTCACCGGTGTGGGACACGGCACGCCTGGCGCAGTGGTGTACGGTCTGCTGGGGTTGGATGCCGAGAAGATGGAGATGTCTGCCACCCCGGCGATTGCCACGCTGGCGACCGAGGGTAAGTTGCTGCTGAATGGCACGCATCCGATTTCCTTCAGCGCCATGCAGGATGTGGTGCTGGAGAAGGAAATGACGCTGCCTGAGCATGCGAACGGGATGCGCTGCTGTGCTTATGATGCGGCGGGGCAGAAGCTGGCGGATGATGTGTATTTCTCCATTGGCGGCGGCGCTATCCGCCGTATTGATGAAATGGAGGAATTGCCGGAGCCGCCGCCGGTGGTGCCGTATCCCTTTGATTCCTGCGCCGAGCTGCTGCGGCATTGCAAGAGCGAGAATATGACCATTGCTGCCGTGGTGCGCTGCAATGAAATGGCGCTTCCTTCGGGTATGGAGCTGCGTTCCCGTCTCCGCAAGATTTATGATACCATGGATAAGGCGATTGAGCGCGGTGTGAAGACCATGGGGGTGCTGCCCGGCGGACTCAAGCTGCCGCGCCGTGCGCCCCGCATCTACCGCCGCCTGGCCGAGATGTTCCGCGAGAACACGCAGGATGCGCTCACCATCATCGACTGGATTAACCTGTGGGCATTTGCTGTGGCTGAGGAGAATGCAGCGGGTGGCCGCGTGGTGACCGCCCCTACCATGGGTAGCGCCGGTGTGTTGCCGGCGGTGCTGCGTTATTATGAGCGTTTTGGTCGCAAGGATGCCACCGTGGGACGTGAACATGGGATTGAAATCTTCCTGCTCACAGCTTCCGCCATTTGCTCGCTCTACCGCGCCAAGGCCTCCATCTCCGGGGCTGAGGTCGGCTGCCAGGGCGAGGTAGGCGTGGCTTGTTCCATGGCTGCTGCCGGTCTGACGGCGGCCATGGGGGGTACGAATGAGCAGGTGGCCAATGCGGCAGAAATTGCCATGGAGCATAATCTGGGCCTCACCTGTGACCCTGTCTGCGGGCTGGTGCAGGTCCCCTGTATCGAGCGCAATGCCATCGGCGCGGTGAAGGCGGTGAATGCAGCACGCCTGGCGCTGCGGGGCGATGGAACGCACTTCGTGAGCCTGGATAGCGTGATTGCCACTATGAACGAAACCGGCCGCGCGCTGGCGGCCGGGTACCGGGAAACGGCGCTGGCAGGTCTGGCGACGAATGCGCTCACCTGCTGATGGATCAGATACCTACTCGCTCGATGATGGCGTTGTAAAGTTTATCGACAACGGCGCGGTTGATGGCGCGTTCCTCTTCTGTCAGCTCAGAGCAGAGTTCATCGATGGCGTTCTGCTGCGCCTTGTCAATCTCGATTGCCAGATTGAGGAATGATTTGGAAATGGTGACCAGTACAGCGCGGCGGTCGGTGGGACTCTGGTGGCGCTCCACCATGCCCTGGGCCGTCAGGCTGTCCACCATGTGCGAAGCGGCCGAGGGCGACATGCCTGCACGCTCCGCCAGGATGCTCATGGGTACGCCCTCCGGGTGCTGTCGGGTGTAGCGGCGGATATTCGCTACGACGGCACACTGGCGCACACTCAGCTTATACAGCTTCTTGCGCTGTGAATCGGGCATGGCCGCTGCCCCTGCACGGTTGATATAGTCCGTGATGGCGCGCATCTTGTCCACTTGTGATACTTCCTCGTATGCTTCGGGCATGAATCTACTTTACCATGTTATTTGCGTACTTGTCAACTAAATTGCATATTTGAAAACAAGAAAGATTGAAAAAGTAAAATAAAAGGCTTGACCCTTTTGTCGCGCATTGCTAGAATGCGCTCACGAATCTATGAATACTCATCGTTACATTACCCGCTATAATGGGCAGAAAGGTACGCGCAATACTTTCTGCGGCTGGCGCTTGTGTATCACCCGCCAGAAGGAGACCTACGTGCGCTACTATACGGACAGGGAATATGGCCATGCTGATAAAGCGCTGCAGGAGGCGCTGCAGACTCGCGATGCCATGCTGGCAGCGCTGGCCGGAGGTGAAGATTTTTCCTCGGTTGCGGCGCGTTACCGCAAGTTTGCCGAGTCTTGAAAACAGGGAGAAAAACCGGGGTAAAAATCTTGACTTGACCAGGAACTCTGGTATACTCTCGCTGCATTGTGAAGCATGCTTCCTAAATGATAGTGCAGACTGGTATGTTAAAGAAAAAGCACCCGATGTTTCTGATGAAAATGGTATCAGACCGAGCTGATGCCATTTTTGCACAGCGCGTGGGTAAGCTGCGCGTGACGGCGCCGCAATGCCGCCTGCTGATGTACCTGGACAGCCGGGGCGGGGCGCCGGTGTCTCAGCGTGAGCTGGAACACTACCTGGGAGTAAGCCACACCACGGTAAAGGGGCTGCTGCAACGGTTGGAGGAAAAAGGCTATGTGCGCACCGCGTTTGACAGCGCTGATAAGCGCGTGAAGCATGCCTACCTGACGGAGTCGTTCTGCCGGCTGCAAATGGATGCACGGCAATCACTACAGGCTTTTGAGGAAGCGTTGACCGCCGGGTTCAGCGCGGAGGAAACAGACCAGCTGCGCAGCATGCTGGAGCGGATATACCAGAATACTCTAACCCCGGAATCAGTAGATTCTGAAACGAACAATCAATGAAAGCAACGTATATTGTAACAATGGCCCTGGGTGGGCTTGTGGCGGGCACCGCTTTAGTGGGGTGCAAGGATAATGCAGGAAACCAGGCCGTCCAGAGGGGCATGGCCCCCCTCAACGTGACGGTGATGCCGCTGCAGAAGCGCACGGTGGAACTCACCAGTACATGGTTCGGGCATTTGCGCGGCGTGGAGCAGGCAGATATCCGCCCGGAGGTATCGGGCAAACTGCTGGAGCAGGTGTACTGGCATGGTTCGCTCTGCGAAAAGGGTGAGGTACTGTTCCGCATTGACCCTGCCACCTACCAGGCCGCCTATGACCAGGCTTTGGCCAATGTTGCAGCGGCCAATGCGGGCGTGTTGCAGGCCGAAGTGGCTGATGAACAGGCGGGAAAGGATGTGGAACGCTACACTGCATTGGTAGAGGACGGCTCTATTTCTGACAAGCAGTTTACTGACGCGCAGCACGCCAAGCGCCGCTGTGAGGCTGCGCTGGCCATGGCCCGTGCCCAGGTGGTCCAGGCTGAAGCGGCGCTGGAAATGGCCAGGCTTAACCTGGACCGCTGCACAATCCGAGCCCCGTTCCAGGGCCTTGCCTCCCAGTCTACCGTGAGCGTGGGCGATTTTGTGGCGGCAGGGCAGGTGGTCATGACCCGCATGTCTTCGATAGACCCCATCCGCGTGGATTTTTCCGTACCCGCCCGCCAGGTGAATGAGCAGGTGCAGACCTCGGAATACTACGATATGCCGGACAAGATGAGCCCGGTGAAGGAATTTGACCTGATTCTGGAGGATGGTACCGTGTTTGAACACAAGGGGCAGGTGCATGCGGTGGATAGCGAAGTGAGCCAGGCAACCGGCACGGTGAAATTTGTGGGCTATATCCCGAACCCGAAGCTGAAGCTCCGTGCTGGTTCTGCTGTGCGCGTGCAGGCTAAGACAGGGGAAATCAAGGATGCGCTGCTGGTGCCCTCCCGCGCGCTGGTGTCTTCCATGAATCACCGTTTCATCTACGTGGTGGCGCCGGATAACACTCCGCTGGGTATTGATGTGAAGCTGGGTAAGGAACTGGTGCTGGATATGCCGAATGGCGATGGCACAACCGTGCCCATGCTCATGCAGGTGGTGACAGGCACGGTGAAACCCATTGCTGAGACGCTCCGGGAAAACGGCATTGAGAATGTGGAGGAGGCACAGGTGATTGTGGGCGGTGGCCAGATGGCAGCCCAGTATGCCATGGCCAATGCCGGTATGCGGGCTCAGGGGGCGCAGGGCGGTTTCGGCACGGTGGTGCCCCAGCCTTTCATTTACGAGAAACCCACCTCTACCGTGAGTTCTGTAACTGCTGAATAAAGGACAGATATGAGCGCGTTTTTCATTAAACACCCCGTTATCGCTACGGTGATTGCCGTGGTGACAACGCTGCTGGGTCTGGTCTGCCTGGTGAATCTGCCCGTTTCCCAGTACCCGGAAATCACTCCGCGTACCATCCAGCTCATGGCCATGTTCCCGGGGGCCGACGCCAAGGCCGTGGCCGACTCCGTGGGTACGCCGCTGGAGAGAGAAATCTCCGGTGTGCAGGGCATGGATTACATGACCTCCGTTTCATCTAACAACGGTGTGTATTCCCTGCAGGTGGTCTTTAATCCGGAGACTGACCCCGACCTCGACCAGGTGTTCACCAACATGCGCTATGGCCAGGCTTCCTCCCAGGTGCCGCCGGAGGTGCTGAACTCCGGTGTGACCATCCGCCAGCAGCCGGGCCTGCCCATCATGATTTACTCCCTGTACTCCCCGGATGGCAGCTACAACTCCGTGGACCTGGCCAACTACGCCCAGGTGAAGATGGTGGATGAGTTGAAACGTGTGGAGGGTGTGGGCGAAGTGATGGTGTATGGTGCGGGACGCTATGCCATCCGCATCTGGCTGGATACGAACCTCATGACCCACTACAATATCTCCGTGGGTGAGGTGCGTGCCGCTATTGCAGCGCAGAATACCACCAACCCTGGTGGTAAGGTCGGTGCCGACCCCGTGCCCGATGGTCAGGAGAAGACCATTGCCATCCGCACCCAGGGCCGTTTGAGCGATCCCGCAG
The DNA here is from genome assembly GCA_937901085.1 of uncultured Verrucomicrobiales bacterium. Lineage (GTDB taxonomy): Bacteria > Verrucomicrobiota > Verrucomicrobiia > Verrucomicrobiales > Akkermansiaceae > Akkermansia. Next base: position 104,122 of record CALCHQ010000034.1, read on the forward strand.
AGTTCGAGGAAATCATTGTGCGCCAGGTGGGAGATGAGATTGTCTACCTGAAAGATATTGCCAGGGTGGAACTGGGTTCGGAGAATTACTCTGCCACCGGCCGCCTGAACCGCCAGGTTTCTGCCGCCGTGGTGATATTCCAGACTCCCGGTTCCAATGCCATTGCCACGGTGGACCGGCTGCGCAAGACGTTTGAGAAACAGGGCGCCATCATGCCGCTGGGAATCAAGGGCGATGTGTCGCTGGATACCACTACGGCTGTGCGTTACTCGATTGATGAAATCAAGCGTACTTTCATTGAAGCCATTGTACTGGTGGCGCTGGTGGTGTTCATGTTCCTGCAGAACTTCCGCGCCACACTCATTCCGCTCATTGCAGTTCCCGTGTCGCTCATCTCGACCTTCTGCGTGTTCCCCATGCTGGGCTTCTCGCTCAACACCATTTCCCTGCTGGGCATGGTGCTGGCCATTGGTCTGGTGGTGGACGACGCCATCGTGGTGGTGGAAGCCGTGCAGCACCATATTGACAAGGGGCTCAACCCGCGCATGGCTTCCTTTGCTGCTATGCAGGAGGTGAGCGGCCCGGTAATCGCCATTGCCCTTGTGCTGGCGGCGGTGTTCCTGCCGGCGCTGTTGCTGGAGGGTATCACCGGCACGCTGTTCAAGCAGTTTGCCATCACCATTGCCGTGTCGATGCTGATTTCAGCATTCAACGCACTTACCCTTTCTCCGGCATTGTGCGCGCTCATGCTCAAACCGACCAACCAGAGCCGCAGCATATTCAAGCCTTTCTACAATCTGTTCAACAAGTGTTATGATTGCACGGCGAATGTGTATGTGAAAATCTGCGGCGGTCTGTGCCGCAAGCTCATCATCTCCATGCCTCTGCTGCTGCTGTTCTGGGCTGCCATTGCCCCCATGAGCAGGATGGTGCCCAAGTCATTCCTGCCGGATGAAGACCAGGGATTCCTGCTGGCGGCTCTCGTGATGAAACCCGATACCTCGCTTCAGGTGGCGTATTCCGAAAATAAGAAATTCGAGGATGCTCTTTCTGACCCCGCTGTGAAGAACCTCACCACGGTGGTGGGTATCAACATCCTCAACAGCGTGCAGACCCCCGGTGCCTGTATCGCCTTCATCGAGCTCAAGGACTGGAAGGACCGCCCCGAAACCGCCGCCGAGGTGCAGAAACGCATCGAGGCCCGGTTGCACCAGAGTGCGCTGGACGGCATGGCCATGGTGCTGATGCCCCCGGCTATTCCCGGCGTGGGTACGGCCAACGGTGTGACCATGGTACTCAATGATCTGGAGGGTCAGGGCGTACCCTTCCTGCGGGAGCAGGTACTCAAGTTTGAAGCCGCTGCCCGCCAGCGCCCGGAGGTAGCCGTCTGCATGGATATGATGATGGCTGATACCCCGCAGAAACTCGTGGAGCTGGATAAGGAGAAATGTAAGTTCCACCGCGTGGACATTGCTGCGGCCAATAACCTGCTGGCTACATACAATGGTTCTGCTTTCGTCAACTTCTTCAATGCATTCGGCCAGCAGTGGCAGGTGTATATGCAGGCGCAGGGCTCTGACCGCGTGAGCCTGGATAAGATGGACGGCTTCTTTGTATCCAACCAGGAAGGCGAGCGCGTGCCGCTCTCGGCGCTGGTGAATATCAGGGATATTGCGGATACAGAGTTTGTGATGCACCACAACATCTACAACTCTGCCAAATTGAATGTGATGCCGCGTCCCGGTGTGTCCACCCAGCAGCTCATGGAGGCCATGGAACAGGTCTATGCCCAGACCATGGACCCCGCCAAGGTGGGCATGGATTACCAGGATATGTCCTTCCAGGAAAACAAAGTGCGCAACAGTACCGGCCTGGCTACCATCTTTGCCATGTCCTCCGTGTTTGCCTTCCTTATTCTCGTGGCGCTGTATGAGAAGTGGACTCTGCCCATTTCCGTGTTCCTTACAGTGCCCATTGCTGTGCTGGGGGCTTATGCCGGCTTGTACTGGATGGGCCTGGAGCTGAATCTATACGCCCAGGTGGGGCTGGTGATGCTGGTGGGCCTGGCTGCTAAGAACGCCATTCTCATTGTGGAGTTCGCTAATCTGGAAATGGAACGTGGCAAGGACCTGCTCTCCGCAACGCTCTCTGCTGCCCGCCTGCGTCTGCGCCCTATTCTCATGACCTCGCTGGCTTTCATCCTGGGCTGTGTGCCGCTCATGCTGGCGCATGGTTCCGGCGCACTTGCCCGATGCTCCATCGGTACTGTGGTGGTGGCGGGTATGACGGTGGCCACTGTGGTGGGTGTGTTCCTGATTCCCAGTTCTTATGTCTTCATTATGCGCCTCTTCCGCATCCGGTTCAAGCTTTCTACGCTGGAGGAAGATCCCGATGAAGTCGGTGCCCGCCAGTATCTGGCTATGCATAAGAATGATGAGTAATCAGAAACAACTTGACAAAATCAACAAACAAGCTATTATACAATCAACATGAAACGCGCGATAATTCTCGGTCTTGCCGGAGCTGCCGGCCTGGTGGCTTCCTGCTCCTTCGGCCCTATGTGGTCTTCGCCTGAGATGCCAGTTCCGGCGGAGTTCCGCGGGGCAGGCGCAGCAGACAGCACCATGGCCGATCTGCCCTGGCAGCAGGTACTCAATGATGCCAACCTGCAGGCTCTGCTGAATGATGTGTTTGCCAGCAACCGCAGCCTGGAGGCCATGATGCACAATGTGGAGTCCGCCCGCCGCTACATCACCGTGGCGCGTGCGCCCATGTTCCCCTCCCTGGGGTATCTGGCGCAGGGCAGCAAGGGTGCCAGTTCTCCCTCCACCATCAGCGTGGCCAGTGAAAAGACCATTCCCGGAGCTGCTGGTCTCAGCGCTTCCTGGGAGCTGGATCTCTGGGGTAAGACCCGCAAGGGGGTGGAGAGTGCCGAGGCTCAGGCTCTGGCCGCAGAGGAGAATCTCAACAATATGCGCCTTTCGCTCATGAAGCAGGTGGCCAGCGGATACCTGCGCCTTATCATGCTGGATGAGCAGCTCCGCATTGCCCACGAGGCGGTGGCCTCCTACCGCGATTCACTCAAGCTCTTCGAGAACCAGCTGGAAAGCGGCGTGGCAAACAAGCTGCAGACGGCTTCTGCCCAGGCGGCCCTTTCTGCCTCCGAGGCCCAGATTCCGAACCTGGAGATGCAGATTGCCGAAATGGAGAACACTCTTTCCGTGCTGGCGGGGCGCGCTCCCGGCTCGATTACGCGCAGCGGCAGCATGCAGGCCTTTGCCGGCGCCAGTAGTGTGGCTGCCGGTATTCCGGCAGATGTGATTGCCCGCCGTCCGGATATTCGTGCTGCTGAACAGACGCTCCGCGCTGCCAATGCTGAAATCGGCGTGGCTATTGCGAATTATTTCCCGAGCATCAGCCTCACCGGGCTGGCCGGTATCGCCACGCCCGATCTGCGCCATGGCCTGAAGAACAGCCAGGATGGCTGGGGTATCGGCGCCAACCTCACAGGCCCGCTCTTCCAGGCCGGACAGCTGCGTGCCAATGAGGCCATGAAGCGCGATGCCTTCCTGGCCGCCAAGGCGGATTACGAGCAGGCTGTCCTTTCGGCGCTTTCCGAAATCTCCACCACGCTGGTGCAGCGCACCAAGCTGCGCGACATCATGAAGAAGCAGGAACAGGCCGTGGCAGCCTACCAGGAAAGCGTGAAGCTTTCCAAAGCCCGCTATGCACAGGGCCTGGCCAGCTACTACGAAGTACTCACCGCCCAGCAGGGGCTTTTCCCGGCGCAGACGCAGCTGGCTGCCTACCGCTACCAGTACGCTGCCTGCATTCCCACCCTCTACACTCAGCTGGGGGGTGGCTGGAAAACCAAGTGATGCCCGGCATTCCGACCGCAATTTTCAACCCGGCAGCCTAGCTGCCGGGTTTTTTGTTTGCGTGAGGGCAGGTAGGTGTGCTATCTTCAATGCCGTCAGGCACTATGGAAGAATTGTTCACATATACGCAGGAGGTGTCGGCGGCGTTTCCGTGGCTGATGCCCTTATTTTTCGGTTTGTTCGGGCTTTGTGTGGGCTCGTTCCTGAATGTGGTGATTTACCGCCTGCCGCTGGGGATGAGCGTGAATGAACCGCGCCGCTCGTTCTGTCCCCTGTGCAAGGCGCAGATTCCGTGGTACCTGAATCTGCCGGTTGTCAGCTATCTGCTGCTGCGCGGGCGCACAGCATGCTGCGGCAGGCATTACACAGCGCGTTACTGCGTGGTGGAGATGGTGTGCGGGCTGTTGTTTGCGGCGGTGGCGTGGTGGTTCTGCACGGATGATATCTTCACCCAGGTGCTGCTTTGCGTATGGGCGGCGGTGATGCTGGCCTGCCTGTGCATTGACTGGGAGCAGATGGTGGTGCTGCCTTCGCTGGCCTTGCTTGCCATGGTGGCAGGCGTGGCGGTATCGTTGCTCTCGCCCTGGTTCAGCGGGGAGGGAATAGAGCCGCTGCAGGGGCTGATGAGCAGCCTTTCCGGGGCTTTTGGAGGTTTTCTGCTGTTCCGCCTGGTGGCATGGGTGGGCAAGTTCTTCTTTGGCCGCAGACAGCAGGTCTATGATGCACCGCAGGAATGGGTGCTGCGCCAGGCAGCAGATGGCGAGGATGTGGAACTCCTTATTGGCAACGAACGCCTGCTGTGGAGCGATTTGTTCATGGAGAGCAGTAACCGTTTTACGCTGACTGCTGCTTCGCTGGACGGAGGAGACGCCGGGGAGCTGGTGTTCTCTGTGGATGCGCTGACTCTGCCGGATGGCAAAAAACTGGCGCTGGAGGAACATGAGGAATTGCGCGGCACATGCCGGGGCTATGCCGCGCGCCGGGAGGCCATGGGTAGTGGTGATGCCTGGCTGGCTCTGGCCATTGGTGCGCTCTGCGGCTGGCAGGGCGTGGTGTTTGCGCTGGTGGGCGGCAGCTTCATCGGCATTGCAGCGGCGCTGGTGGCGCGCATCGGGCGTGGTACGCCTATGCCCTTTGGCCCGGCGCTGATTGCGGCGGCCTTTATCTGGCTCTTTTATGGAACGGAACTCTGCTCTGCTTATATGGAGTGGGTCGAAACATTGATTTGGTAACCATGTCTCTGCCGGATTTTTCTGCTTTTCCGTTGTATCTTGCCCCCATGGCGGGGGTGACTGACCCCATTTTCCGCACGCTGTGCAAGGCCGAAGGCGCGGATGTGATGGTGACGGAGTTTGTGTCGGCAGAGGGCGTGTTGCAGGCATGGGAACGCAACCGCCGCTATGTGGAGTTTGAAGATGCCCACCGCCCGCTCGGTGTGCAGATTTTCGGCTCTGTGCCGGAGCATTGTGCGGCGGCTGCCCGCATCATTGTGGACGCCATGCACCCGGATTTCCTGGATATCAACGCCGGTTGCCCGGTTCCCAAGGTAGTGGGCAAGAATGGAGGTTCTTCCCTGTTGAAGGATTTGCCGCTCCTGCAGCGTATTGCAGCGGCGGTGGTGCAGGAACTGGGGAATGACTGCCCGGTGACGGTAAAAATCCGCATCGGCTGGGATCAGGAACACATCTGCGCTCCGGAAGCCGTCCGTCGTCTGGAGGAGGCCGGGGTGCAGGCCATTGCGATTCACGGCCGCACCCGCTCGCAGCAATACGGGGGCAGGGCAGACTGGGAGATGATTGACCACTGCGCCCGCCTGGTGCGTGTGCCGGTGATTGGCAATGGCGATATCTGCACCCCGCAGGATGTACAGCGTGCCCGCGAAACGACGGCTGTTTCGGCGGTGATGATTGGTCGCGCTGCCATGAATGCCCCCTGGCTGTTCCGGCTGGCGAAGGAATACCTCACGACGGGGACTGTGCCGGAGCCGCCGTCGGCGCAGGAGCGACTTGACTTCATGCTGCGTCACACCCGCATGGCTATTGGCAGCCTGCACTACGGCGATGAGCTGGTGACCATGCGTGCCATGCGCAGCCGCCTGCTGGCTTACGCCAAGGGGATTCCCGGTACAAAAGCATTGAGGCCACAGCTTTCGCGTGTGGCCTCGTACGATGAGCTTTGCGCTATTCTGGCGCCGTTGGTTACATCTTGAACTGTTCGCCGAGGTAAATCTTGCGGGTCTTGGGGTCGTTGGCAATTTCGTCCGTCGTGCCCTCTTTGATGACCTTGCCTTCAAACAGGATGTAGGCGCGGTCCACAATGCCGAGCGTTTCGCGCACGTTGTGGTCGGTGATGAGGATGGAGAGGCCGTCCGTTTCGCGCAGGGAAGCGACAATGTGCTGGATGTCCTGCACGGCAATGGGGTCAACACCGGCAAAGGGTTCATCGAGCATGAGCAGCTTGGGGTTGGCCGCCAGAGCGCGGGCGATGGTGAGGCGGCGCTTTTCACCGCCGGAGAGCTGGATGGATTGGCTCTTGCGGAGGCGGGTGATGTTGAAACGCTCCAGTAACTCGTCGCACTTTTCCTTCTTCTCCTTGCTGGTGAGGTCGGAACGTGTCTCCAGAATGGCCATGAGGTTTTCGTTGACCGTGAGCTTGCGGAAGATGGATTCTTCCTGCGGCAGGTAGCCCATGCCCAGGCGGGCGCGCAGGTGCATGGGAAGCCCCGATACGTCCTTGCCGCAGAAATCCACGGATCCGGTATCCGGGCGCACCAGACCCGCCACCATGTAGAACGAGGTTGTCTTGCCCGCACCGTTGGGCCCCAGCAGGCCAACGATTTCGCCGGAATGTACGGTGAAGTTCACATTGCTCACCACCTGGCGTTCGCCGTATGATTTGCAGAGGTCTGTGGCTTTGAGAAGGATTTCCATAGTTACTTTCTGGGTTTTGGGTTGTTAATCTGCTGCTTGATGTTGGTGGCGTGCGTGGAGTGCTTTTCGCCGGTGATGCTGGCGTTGTTGCCGGCATCAATGCGGATGGCAGCACCCTTGCCGCTGGCAATATGGGTGTTGTTCGCGTCCGTCAGGATGACTTGCCGGCCGCGCAGGACTTTCAGGCCGGTGGCATTATCCACCTCCAGCGAGTCGCCGGAGGCGCGGAACAAACGCCCGCGGCTGTCCTTGCCCGCCACGGCCACCTGGCCGCTGGCGGTGGCGCGCTGCAAGTGGCCGAGCATCTTGTCAGCTCCTTTCTGCTCGGTGTTCATGAGGAGTCTGACAGGGCCCGTGCACTGCATGGAACCCTTTTCGGTCTGCACGGTGCAGCCTGTATCGGTGCGGGCCTCGCGGATGCCGGTGTAATTGAAGCGCAGACCGGTGAACTTGCCCTTCGCCGTGGGGGCGGTTTCATCGGCCACGAGGCAGGCATGAAGCGGCCCATTGGTGGTGAGAATGGCCTTTTCCGTCTGCAGACGCGTGGCGCTGCCTGTTTCCAGACGGTTTTCCTCGCGCACCAGCATGACATAGTCGTGGCATTCGGCCTGGGTCGTTCCCTCCTCGTTGAGCAGCACGGCCGAGAGACGGGCGCCGTTGAGCCGCACATCGCCGTTGCTCTTCAGCTCCATAGTGGCGGTTTCGCCCTCTGCCGGGGTGGCTGCCAGGCGGTTGCCATTGTAGTGGACAACGAGTTCCGTACCCGGTGCGCCGGTGATGCGGGTTTCGCCCGTGGTGAGATTGGTTTCGACGATATGTGCCTGCAGCTCGCCGATACATTGGCGTGTGCCGGGGCTGTAACGGTGGGCGCAGACCTGCCCTTCGGCGCGGGCGCTGGAAATATCGCGGTACCGGGCAATGGCCAGGTTGGGCATGCCGGGCTTGCCGGTGGCAGGCAGCTGGTCTGCTTTGGGAGTGAGGACAAGGTGAACAGGGCCGGTGCAGCTGAAGTCCATTTCCTCGTCGGCCATGTGGATGCCCTTGTCGGTGCTGACGGTGCCGCTTTCGGCGCGGAAGATAACATGGCCGTTGGCCTTGAAGCTGCCGCAGAGCTGTGTGCCGGGGGTGCTGCCCTGGCGGGTGTAGTTTCCGCTGATCTGGCTGCCGCGCAGTTCGATGTCGCCATTGGGCAACAGGTGGATGCCCTCGTTGGTCTGGAGCCTGTTGTCTCCATAGTTCAGACGGCAATCTGTCCCGGTGAGCGAGCAGGCTCCTGTCTGGCCGTTGTAGGTCAGTCCATCGCCGCTGACGCTGGTATCCGGGGCGTTCCCGCTGCCTTTGCGGGTGGCGATGACCTTTCCGCGCACCGTAGCGGTCTCAATGCCATCGAACTTCAGCCCGGTGAACTGGCTCATGAAGCTGGATTTCCGGGGAGAAGGGGAGGTGTTGAGGAGGGTGATGCTGAGCATATCGCAGCAGGAAAGCGTACCCTCCGGGTGGGTGAACGTGCTGGCACCCGGTGCGTACAGGGTGCGGCTGGCGGCGTGGTAGTATACCTGTCCGCCGCAGGTGTGCAATTCAGAAGTATCGCCCTTGCTGCCCTTGAGGCTGACGTGGATTTCTGCGCCCTCCATCAGGATGTTCCCCTGGGCATCGGCCAGCAGTCGCGGGGCTTTGCAGCCCCCGGCTGAGCTGATGTGAACCTTGTTGCCGCCGTAGGAGAGATTGATTTCGCCACCCTCGCTGGGGGAATAAATCAGAATCATGTTGCTGACGGTGTCGGCCAGCGCGAGGTCGGCCGTTGCACTGGCGGCGGGGCCGGAATAGGGGGCTTCAGTCTCCGGCTCTTCCTCGGCGGCTGGGGGTGCCAGCTTTTCGGTGGCTGGGGGGGCATCGGGGCTGGGGGGCGTTGCGTCCTGGCCATTGTCATTCATCTCCATGCCGGGCAGCTGGAGGTGGAGCTGTTCGCTGGCGCTGATGTTGAGACGGCGGTCCAGAAGGCGTACGTTGCCCAGATAGACAATGTGCGACTGGCCGGCATCAAAGAACATGCCCAGTTCCGACATGACCTTGACCTCATCGGTCACTTCCTCATCCGGGCAGTTGTAGTCCGGGCTGGGGGGCGGGAGTTCGACGCCCAGCTCATTCAGCTCCTGGCTGACCTGGGTGAAGCGGGCGCAGGCGGAATCGGCCAGCGAGATGGTGGCCTGCATATCGGCCGTCACATCGGCGGCTGAGCAGAAAACGGGGATGGACAGAGCGGCAATGGCGGCGGCTTTTATCATTTCTTCCGGCCTTTCTTATCGGTGAGCCTGGCGGTGGAAATGGTGGTTTTCACCGGCCCGTGCAGAAACCCTTTGCGGGTGCTTGTGTTGAAGATGACTCCCTTGCCGGAGGCCGAAACGCGCGGGTCCTGCACCTGGGCGTTACCCGTGGTGCTGGCGGTCTTGGTGGCAAAATCGTACTCGACGTTGCCGGCAATGATTTCCGTCTGCGTGCCGTCATTGGCATAGAGCGAGGCGCTCAGCTTTTCCAGAATAACCGTGCTGCGGGTCTGCACCTTGAGCTTGTCGGCCAGCAGCAGGGCGCTGACGCGGTGCCCCTCGTAGCGGGGAATGGAAATGCCTTCGATGACCGAGCCCTCCGGCAGGAACTGCAGAGCGGGGAATTCGGCCGCGGCGGTGGTGGCAGCCTGCTGCTCCTGCCCCAGGCCAGGCAGGGACAGGAGCGGCAGAAGAATGAGTGGGAGAAGGAGTCTCATCAGATGGTTTCCATCTGCTGGCAAGCCTTGCGTACCAGCATGAGGTTGGTGAGAATCTTTTCCAGATCCTTGAGGTATACCTGGTTGGGGCCGTCGCTCATGGCGTGGTCGGGGTCCTTGTGTACCTCCATGAAGACACCGTCGATGCCCATGGTCATGGCAGCATTGGCCAGCACGGGAGCCAGTTCGCGGTCGCCGCCGGTAGCACCACCCAGGCCACCCGGACGCTGCACGGAGTGGGTGGCATCAAACACGACGGGGCAGCCGAACTGCTTCATCCAGTACATGCCGCGCATGTCCACGATGAGGTTGTTGTAGCCGAAGGACGTGCCGCGTTCGCAGAGCATGTACTTGTCACAACCGAAGGCAGCCATCTTTTCGCAGATGTTCTTGCAGTCCCAGGGAGCCAGGAACTGACCCTTCTTGATGTTGACCGGGCGGCCTGTCTTGGCGCAGGCTTCCAGCAGGTCGCTCTGGCGGCTCAGGAAGGCAGGTACCTGGAGCAGGTCGACATACTGAGCGGCATATTCAGCCTGCTGCTCGGTGTGGACGTCGGTCACAACCGGGCATTGCAGTTCCTTGCCGATTTCAGAGAGGATGCGGCAGCCTTCTTCGATGCCGGGGCCTCGGAAACTCTTGACGCTGGTGCGGTTGGCTTTGTCGTACGAGGCCTTGAAGATGAACTGCACACCCAGCTTGGTGCAGACTTTCTTGATTTCGGTTGCCATTTCCCAGGCAAAGGCTTCGTTTTCGAGAGAGCAGGGACCGAGCAGGAAGAAAGGCTCCTGCCCGCCGATGACTACATTCTGGATATTAAAAGACATGGCGAAAGTTGTTTCGATGTGTACATTATGCCCCAAGCCGCCGATGAAGTCAATGAGATTTCGCTCCGCGCGGGCGCAAAATTGTCCCTTTGTGATTTTGGGCTTGCATTTTATGCCGGAACATAGTACCTTACGCCGCCGCTTTCGCGGAGCAACCAGAATCTATCATGGAAACCACACGAATTCAGCGCGCCCTCCTTTCCGTCTCGGATAAGACTGGGCTTGATAAGTTTGCCAAGGGCCTTGTAGCCCAGAATGTTCAGCTTATTTCTACGGGCGGTACCTGCCGCTATCTGATGGAACTGGGCCTGCCGGTCACCGAGATTTCTGACTACACCGGCGCCCCCGAATTGTTCGATGGCCGCGTCAAGACTCTGCATCCCAAGGTGCATGGCGGCCTGCTTCAGCGCCGCGACCTGGAGGAACACCAGCAGCAGGCTAAGGATAACGATATCCCCACCATTGACCTGGTGTGCGTGAACCTGTATCCCTTTGAGGAAACGATTGCCAAGGAGGGTGTGACCCTGGCCGAGGCTATTGAGAAGATTGATATCGGCGGCCCGTCCATGCTGCGCTCCGCTGCCAAGAATTACGCTTCCGTGACGGTGGTCTCCGACCCCGCCGACTACGATACCGTGCTGGAGGAAATGGAAAACCACCAGGGCAACACCACGCTCAAGACCCGCGAGAAGCTCGCTGTCAAGGTCTTCATGCGTACCTCGTCCTACGACACCGCCATCTCCAACTACCTGGGGCACCGCGCAGAGGAAAGCACCAAGAACAACTTCACGGTCTCCCTGCCGTTCAACCAGACGCTGCGCTACGGCGACAACCCTCACCAGCCCAGCGTGATGTATGGTAACTTCGATTCCATCTTCACCCAGTTGCAGGGTAAGGAGCTTTCCTACACCAATATCCTCGACCTGGATGCCGCTGCTTCCCTCATCATGAACTTCCGCCGCCCCACGGTGGCCATCCTGAAGCACACCAATCCCTGCGGTGTGGGTCAGGACGACGAAGATCTGGTGGAAGCATGGAAGCGGGCCTACCAGACCGACACGCAGGCTCCCTTCGGTGGAGTCATCGTGATGAACCGCCCCATGACCGAGGCCCTGGCCCGCATCGTGGGTGCTATCTTCACCGATGTGATTATCGCTCCGGACTATGAGCCTGAGGCCCGCGCCATCCTCACCAAGAAGAAGAACTGCCGCATCATGCGAATCGACATGGATGCCTGGCGCGAGTTCTGCAAGGTGCCCATGGTCCGTACCGCTCCCGGCGGCCTGATGACCGTGAAGCGCGATGATGAAGTCATGGGGCTGGATAACCTCGAAGCCAAGGTGGTGACCAAGCGCGTTCCTACGGCAGAAGAGCTGGAAGCCATGCGCTTTGCCTGGCGCGTCTGCAAGCAGGTACACTCCAACGCCATCGTGTTCACCAACAAGAACGGCACCCTGGGTATCGGCGCCGGCCAGATGAGCCGCGTGGACTCCGCCAAGATTGCCGTGTGGAAGGCCGGCCAGGCCGGGCTCGACCTCAAGGGCAGCGTCATCGCCTCCGATGGCCTGTTCCCCTTTGCCGACGGCCTGCAGACCGCCATCGATGCCGGCGCCACCGCCTGCATCCAGCCGGGTGGCTCCATCCGTGACGAAGAGGTGATTGCTGCGGCCGATGCTGCCGGCATCGCCATGGTGTTCACCGGTGCCCGCCACTTCCTGCACTAAAGCAGCAGATTTCAGTATCCCCGGTTCTGCAAGCGGCAGAACCGGGGTTCTTTTTTCAACAACAGACACGCTTCTTAACTCTTACCATACATCATGCACCTCGGTGTTAACATTGACCATGTAGCCACGCTGCGCCAGGCGCGCTACGCCACCATGCTGGATTCTCACAACGTCGAGCCGGACATCGTGGCGGCGGCGCTGGCCGCCCAGGCCGGCGGGGCAGACTCCATCACGCTCCATGTGCGCGAAGACCGCCGCCACATGCAGGATTCCGATGCCTTTGCCGTGCGCCGCGAGGTGAACCTCCCGCTGAATCTGGAGATGGGGGCAACACCCGCCATGCTGGAATTTGCCCTGCGCCTCAAGCCGGATTTCGTGTGCCTGGTGCCGGAACGCCGCGAGGAAATCACCACCGAAGGAGGACTGGATGTGGCCGGACATCTGGAGGAACTGCGCCCGCTGGTTGCTGCGCTGCTGGAAAACGGCAGCAAGGTGAGCATGTTCATCGACCCGGAAGAAGGGCAGGTGCGCGCCAGCGCTGCTGTGGGGGCTCCCATGGTGGAACTGCACACCGGCCGCTTCGCCAATACGCTGGGGGCAGAACGCGCTGCGGAAACCGCCCGCCTGGTGGCGGCGGCCGAACTGGCTCATTCCCTGGGCATTGAAGTGCATGCGGGGCATGGCATCCAGCTGAGCAACCTGCACGAGCTTTCTGCTGTGCCCTACCTCACCGAACTCAACATCGGGCATACCCTCATCTGCCGCGCCATCTTCACCGGACTGACCGGGGCTGTGCGTGAAATGAAAGAGGCTATAGCCGCCTGTTGCTGGTAAAGCCAGTGCTTTTCCGGGGCTTTGGTAGATTTTTTTTGCCGGGATGCCGGAAATTCTGCGTTTTTATCTTGCAATACATTGAGGGCGTGTTAAGATGAAGACCTATGAATAAGACTCAACTTGTTGACTGCATTCAGGCCAAGCTCGGTGAAGGCGCTACCAAGAAGTGTGCAGAGACAGCTCTCAACGCTGTTCTCGGTGCCATCAAGGATGCGGTGGCAACCGACAAGGTTCAGCTCGTAGGTTTCGGTACCTTTGAGATGAAGACGCGTGCTGCCCGCACGGGTCGTAATCCTCAGACTGGCGCAGCCATGGAAATTGCAGCCTCCCAGACTCTCTCTTTCAAACCTTCTTCCGTGTTCAAGTCGGCCGTGCCCGCCAAGAAGACCTGCAAGAAGGGTGGTTGCAAGAAGAAGTAAGCCCGCTTCCTTACAGAAGTTTCCTCAGTCCTGCTCCCCGGTCGGAATTCCGCCGGGCAGCAGGTCTTTTTTGTGCCGCATAGAGCCCCGGTCGGACTTTGTGATTTACATCGTGCGCGTAATATGGTAAACATATTGCGCTATGGACTTAGAGCAACGCGAAATAAGTGCAGAAACGATTTCCCCGTACTTCGAGCAGTACTTCGGCCACAAGCCTGAGGTTGTGGCGGCTTCTCCCGGCCGCGTGAACCTGATTGGTGAGCATACCGACTACAACAATGGCTTTGTGCTGCCGATGGCCCTGAACAACATCAACGTCGTGGCCGTTGCGCCCTCTCCCACCGGCAAGCACCGCTGGATTGGCGCTCTGGGCGAAGACATGATTGAGATAGACCCGGCAGATGCCACCAAGCCCGGTGACCCCTTCTGGAGCAACTATGTACGCGGCGTCATCTGCATGCTGGAACGCCGTGGTATCAAAGTGCCCGCGGTGGATATGCTGATTGATTCCAACGTGCCGCGCGGTGGTGGCCTTTCCTCCAGCGCTGCGTTTGAGGTTTCGGCCTGCACCGCCCTGGCAGCCCTCTGCGGTGCCGAGGTAACGCCCACGGAACGCGCTCTCATTGGCCAGGCTACTGAACACGAATTCGTGAATGTGCCCTGCGGCATCATGGATCAGTTCATTTCGGCCAACGGCCGCAAGGACCACGCCCTCATGCTGGACTGCAAGGACCTTTCCTACAAGCTGATTCCCATGACCGACCCCGCTGTGAGCGTGCTGGTCATTGACTCGGCGGTGAAGCATTCCCTGGCCGACGGTGGTTATGCCGCCCGCCGCAAGAACTGCGAGGATGCCTGCGCCATTCTGGGCGTGCCCTCCCTGCGTGAAGCCACGCTGGAGATGCTGGAAGCCAGGAAAGTGGAGCTGGGCGACCTCTGCTACCGCCGTTCCCGCCACGTCATCGGCGAAAACCTGCGCGTGGCTGCCTTTGCCGAAGCCGTGGGCAAGGCCGACTGGGATGCCGCTGGTGTGGCCATGCGCGCCTCTCACGCCTCCCTGAAAGACGACTTTGAAGTCTCCTGCGCCGAAGTGGACACCCTCGTGTCCCTGGCTGACACCATTCCCTCTGCCGCTGCTGTGTACGGCGCCCGCATGACGGGTGGCGGTTTCGGCGGCTGCATCGTGGCCCTTGTCAAGAGCGAGGCCGTGCAGCAGGTGGCCGAAGAAATGATTGAAGCCTACCGCAATGCCCTGGGCATCGAGACGGACTACCTCATCACCCGTCCGGGTGAGGGCGCCCGTGTTCTTTATCAAGCATAACTAACGGAATATCTTATGAAACAAATACTGACAATGCTGGGCGCTCTGGCGCTCATGAGCGGCACCGCCCTGGCTCAGGAAGCCGCCGCGGCTGCTCCGGCGCAGGATGCACTTCCCCTCTGGGAAATGATTGTATTCTGTGTGGTTGTTGTAGGTGTGATCGGCCTGGGTATCTGGAAATCCAGCGACTCCGGCGAAAGCGCCGAAGAGAAGAAAGAGAAGGGCGCTGCCGACTACTTCCTGGCCGGCCGTGGTCTGAGCTGGTGGCTCGTGGGCTTCTCCCTGCTGGCTGCCAACATCTCCACCGAGCAGTTCGTGGGCATGAGTGGCCAGTCTGCCGACTGGCTGGGTCTTGCCATTGCCGGCTATGAGTGGCTTGCCGCCATCGTGCTGGTGATTGTGGCCTTCACCTTCCTTCCCATGCTGCTCAAGCGCGGCGTGTTCACGATTCCCCAGTTCCTGGAGGAACGTTACAATGGTGTGGCTCGTGTTATCATGGCTCTGGTGAACCTGCTCATCCTGGTGGGTGTACCTACTGCCGCCGTAATTTACGCCGGTGCCAGCGTGGTATCCGTTTACTTTGACTTGCCCGTGACCACTGGCTGCCTCATCATTGCCGGTGCTGCCACGGTATATGTGTATGTGGGTGGTTTGAAGGCCTGCGCCTGGACTGACCTCATCTGGGGTGCTGCCCTCATCGTGGGCGGCGGCGTGGTAGCCTACTTCGCCATCATGGCCCTGGGTGCCTACACCACCGTGCCGGAAAACATTGTGGCTACGGCCGTGACATCCGCTAACACCAGCGCCGATGCCCTGGCTTCCACCGGTTCCCAGTTCTGCGACGGCCTCAGCCGCATGATGAACCTCAACGCCGGTGACGTGGAGGGCGCTACCAATGGCATCGGCGGCAAGCTGCACATGATGCGCGAAAAGACCGACCCCGTAATGCCCTGGACGGTTTACCTGCTGGGTCTGTGGATTCCCAACTTCTTCTACTGGGGGCTCAACCAGTACATCATGCAGCGCACCCTGGCTTCCAAGAGCCTCGAAGAAGGCCAGCTGGGTATCGTGTTTGCGGCTTTCCTGAAGCTCCTCATTCCCTTCGTGGTCATCATTCCGGGCATTCTGGCCTACAACCTGTACCGCGATGACCTGGCCGCCAAGGCCGACTCCAACTCCGTGGCCATCGTGCAGGCTGCCGAAGCTACCGGCAAGAAGGTGATTTACGATATTGCCGCCAGCCGTCTGGTGCGTGAGGATTCTGCTGCTTCCTCCGTGGACTACCTCAAGAAGAACCTGGCCATCGTGGGGGCTGCCGATGTGGTGCCCGCTCTGGAGGCCAAGGCTGCCGAGCTGGCTGCCATTCCCGCCAAGGACATTGCCGGCCGTACCGCCAAGGCTGAGGAGATGCTGGCTCTCGACAAGACCGCTACCGCCGCTGCCCGCAGCAATGTGGCCGACTACACCGTGACCACCACGCTGGCCGCCTACCAGTATGACTACGCCTTCGCCACCCTGCTTCGCAAGCTGCTGCCAGGTACGGGCTGGGCTTGGTTTGTGCTGGCTGCTCTGTTCGGCGCTGTGGTAAGCTCCCTGGCTTCCATGCTGAACTCCGCTTCCACGCTCTTCACCATGGACCTCTACAACAAGAGCAAGGAAGTCATCACCGGCAAGCCTGCCTCCGGCACGCAGCTGGTGGCTGTGGGCAAGGTGGCTGTGCTGGTCTGCGCCGTCATTGCCACGGTTGTGGCTCCCTTCCTGGATAACCCTGCCTTCGGTGGTATCTTCACCTTCATTCAGGAGTTCCAGGGCTTCCTGAGCCCCGGTGTGCTGGCCGTGTTCCTGTTCGGCTTCTTCGTACCCAAGTGCCCCCGCATCTTCGGTTGGCTGGGTATCGTCATTGGTGCTGTGGCCTACGCCTCCTTCAAGTGGGTGGAAATCCTCGGCTTCACGGGTGATTCCTTCCTCAACCGCATGGGCTACTCCCTCATCGTGGTCTGCGTGGTGGGCCTTATCCTCACCATCGTGAACCACCTCAAGGGTGGTGAAGCCGTGGTGCTTGAGGACAAGGGCATCATCGAGATGAAGACCTCCGGCCGCGCCAAGGGCTTCGGCTGGGCTGTGATTGCCGCCACGGTGGCTCTCTACATCCTCTTCTGGTAAAGAAAAGCATCCCTCAAAACAAACTGCCCGCATCCCTGACCGGGGTGCGGGCAATTTTTTTTGGGGGCCTAGGGATTAAGGATAAATGTGGAATTTCGCGCGGCGGAGCCGCGCCTGATGTTATACATTCAACATTAAAAATTCTACATTCAACCTTTCCGCCCTCTGGGATGGAAACTCTGGTGCAGCGAGACCAGGCGCTTCTGGTCCACATGCGTATACACCTGCGTGGTGGAGAGGCTGGCATGCCCCAGCATATCCTGAATCACCCGTAAATCCGCTCCATTCTCCAGCAGGTGCGTGGCAAAGGAATGGCGCAGGATGTGCGGGTACACATTTTCCGGTAACCCGGCAGCGCGGGCGCGTTCCTTGATAATCTGGCGGATGCGGTCGCGTGTGAGCTTCTCACCCCGGTTCGAGAGGAAGAGGATATGCCCCGCCCGGCGGCCATTGCGGAGCAGGCGCGGGCGGGCATGTTCCAGATAGGCACGCAGCGCTCTGGCTGCCACGCCCCCCAGCGGCACATAGCGGGTCTTGTTGCCCTTGCCGGTGACGCGCAGGAACTGTTCCTCCCAGTCCACCTGGTCGGCGCGCAGGTTCAGCAATTCGCTGACCCGCAGCCCGCTGCCGTAAAGCATCTCCAGCATGGCGCGGTCGCGCGCGCCGTAAGGTAAATCTGCCGGGTCAATGCTTTGCAGCAGGGTATTGACTGCATCGGCCTGCAGCGTTTCGGGCAGTGCCCTCCCGGCCCGCCCGCAGGGAAGCAGGGCCGCCGGATTGGTCGGCAGCACCTTTTCGCGCGCCAGATAGCGGAAAAACTGCCGCAGATGCACCAGCGCCACGCGGCAGGAAGAAGCAGATAAGCGGCAGGAGCTGTGCAGCCAGCGGTGGTATTCCGCCAGTAGAGCTTCACTCACCTCTGCCGGGGCATAGCCATGCTCTGCACACCAATCGGAAAAACGCGCCAGCGTGCGCTGAACGGAAAGCCGGTAATTGAAACTCAACCCGCGCTCTGCTGCCAGAAACAGCAGGAAAGATTCAGCCAGGCGTGGAAAGGAAGACGGCATTATTCGCCGGAGCTACCGGCAGGTTCCGGCAGTTCCTCGGTGGGAGTGGGAAGCGCATCATCGTCGGCAGGCGTCTGGGCCTGCTGCTTGAGTAATTCGCGTCGGCGGGCGTTGAACTCATCGGTCTTCCTGGACTTCTTGCTCACCACCAGCACCGTGCGGCCGCTGGAGTTGGTCATGAGCTGCTGGTCATCCGTCGGGAAAGCGGCATTATCCCAGCTTTCCTCCGGCAGCAGCTCCTCGTCTGCCGTCGATACCAGCTTTACCGGGTTCACAAAATCCGTCTCGCGCAGGAAACCGCGGGAGCCTTCGTCCAGCTCGACGAAGTAATAAAGACCCTCGCAGGAAATGATTCGGGCCTGGGCAGCTTTCACCATGCGCCCCTCGGCGCCCTCATAATAATCAGGGTTGCGGTTGAAGAGGAAAGCTTTCCCTTGCTGCACCTCCAGCGTTTCGCCATCCTTGTACAGCCCTTCCTTCACATACTTGGCCCGCGCTTCGGCGCGCACCGCATCCATGCCGGGCGGGTCCAGGGGGGAGGGCTCTTCCAGATAGATAGGTGTGTACACCCCCGGAGAAGAAAGACGCTCCACCACGCTGCACGACGAGAGCAGCGCAAGACCGAACAGGGAAAGAGTTGCCAGCGGCTTCATGATGCCCCTATACTAGCATGTCTGCCACTCTTTGACAAGCCTGGTGTTGGTGGCTGCCTCACAATTCAGGAGCGCGCTACCCAAAGCAAAACCCGCTTCCCATGACTGGGAAGCGGGTCAAGAGCCGGATGTCAGGGTCGAACTGACGACCGTCCGATTACCGAATGACCGCAGCCGGGCATCGCTTCTTGCTGGATAACGGCTTTTTGTTTTGCTGACTTCATGGCGTTGGAAAACTTACTTATCGGCGAGGATGGAGGCCATTGCTTTTTTTGCCGTCCATTTTATGAAGAGTTTTAAATCTGAAAAACCATGTCGTTCCATGGCTCTTCCCATATCTGCTATTTCTTGCTCTGTGAACTGAGCCAGGATTTCTATGTCGTTATTGGTTGTCATCTCTGGGTGCATTTTACCGATTTTTATAAATTTGTCCAGCTTTTTTATAGAAACGTGTATTTTTGTTGATTTTTTCTTTACCTTTTTATATTTTTTTATAAAATACAGTCATGGACAATTATGACTACAAAATAGAAAATAGACGGATGAAGCTTGACATTTGGTTAAGAAAATGTCGAATGTCACGCAAGCAGTTTGCAGAAGAATTAAACGTTTCAGAAGCTAGCGCATACGGATGGCTTTCTAACACAAACATACCAGACAAACGCTGGGATGAAATTGAAGATTTTTTCAAAAGGAAAGGTGTTGTCGAAGAGCCCAAACCGATTTGTCGAGCCATAGGTGTTGTTGTATGGGAAAAAGATGCTATAAAAATGGATAAAATAGCAGAAGAACGAGGGCAAACCCTTGCAGAGTTTATTCGTGATTGTGCAGTAGAAGAAACAAAACGTATTCTCGGCGAAGCATAACCCTTCCCCACCGCCCCCTCATACGAGGGGGCTTTTTTTTCGCCGTGGAATTGGCTCTTGGTTGGGGTAGTCGGGCACTTGATTGACTCGCGGCGTGGTGGGGTTGGGCTCATAGCGTCCTCACTCTACACCCGACTTTGCGCTGAGTCAAATTATGTTGTAGAACAACAGCTTAATGTTAGGCGGTGTGCGGAAAACACGCTGCTGAAATGCAGCTAACACTCAGCTAATACCAGCTAAATTAGCCGCACCATCAGCTAATTTAGCCGCAAATTAGCCGTCATTAGCCGATAGATTTTGCTTTCCATTACCCGCGCAACGTGATAGAGTATTGGGTGCTATGGAAGATGACAAATTTTATATTTATAATGAAAATCTGGGTGATTGGGAAATCGACACATTTACTTTGCGTGAGCTATCAGAAAGAATTAAAGATAATGAGAACCCCACAATATGTCCCATAAAAAAGGACGGGCAAGCAGGGCAACCTATACCGTATCGACAATACGTTACGGCATTATTGAGGCAATCCCCCCACCTTTCCATACAAAAAGTTTATTATACGTACGAGGTAATTACTCATAATGTATACAAAAAAAACAAATTTGACGCCTTGGGTTTTAAGAAAAAAATTAACAAACTTGCTGCCGATGGATACAGGCTCGTTACATTCGGAAACGTAAGCGGGTTTCCTGAAAGCGAAGAAGCCATGGAACAAGCTGTTATCAACTCTGTTTTTGATGGCAATTCCGTTATACATGATTACAAAATTGCTGTAGCAATCATGGAAAAAGAAATTGTGCAATTTAAGTGACTATTCATTGCTCATTTTTGGGATTGCATGCTTCAGAGCATCATATCATTTTTTTTGCTTCCAATAGCGAACACGATGTGATAGAGTATAAGATTATATGAAGTTCTACCTTTACAATGATGAAGCCAAACAATGGTCTACTGAGACATATACGCTGGGCCAGCTTGCAAGAATAATCCATCCGAGCGAAAACCCGTCCATTTGTCCTGTCATGGATAATGGTGAAGCTGGGCAGTCTATTTTCTATCGCCAATATCTTAAAGCGTTGAATAATCTCAGAGAACAAAAAAATGGGGTTATGGAAACAATCGGCAATTTTCTAACAGCAGACCTTAACCCGCCAAAGCCGAAATCATATACACCTCAACAAAATATAGCAGGAAATGGAGAACAAAGGAATATGAAGGAACTGGAACACATAGACATGCTGCCGCCCGAAGTGCGGGCAGTAGACTACTTGCTCCGGCATACCAGCTTGCCAAACCTGATTGAGGAAATGCGGTCGCTGGTGAAGAATGCATCCTCGTTAATCGCGTTCATTATTTTTGTGAACATATTTGCTTTGGCTGTAGGCTTGATTGCCATTGTGGTATCTATCGGAAGGTGATACTTTTTTTCTTCCCATCAGCCGCGCGGTGTGGTAGAGTATGGGGTACTATGAAAAAATTGTTGCTTTTCTTTATTACGATTCAATTTCTAACTCGTGGCAGCAAGTAACGCCAGAGCAACTTGCGGTTGTCAACGACTCATCTGCTTACATTATCCCAATAGACGAGGATGGGAATCAAGGCGAACAAATAACATGGGGTGAATATGAATCGCCTGAGCAGCAAAAAGCAAGAGAGAAAGCTATTCTCCATGCTGCGTTAAAAGAAGAACAGCGACGAAAGGCTGAGGAAGAGGAACAGGCAAAAATTCAAGCAGAAAAAGAAAAAGAAGAACAGGAAAGACTAAAAAAGGAGCAGGAAGAAAAAACAAAGGAAGAAGCTCACTTGCGTGAAGAAGAAGAAAAGCAAAAAAAAGAATATGATTGCCGGCAGCGACAAGCAACGAATCTGCAATCAATTTTTGATAAGCTTGGCTCTGCTAATATTGAGCTCACTTGCTTGCTTGTACGCAAACTTTGCCGTCTTGTAATAGTTGTTTTTTGGCTTAATTTTTTTGCAGGAGGTGCGCTGATAGGTCTAACAGCTTCTCCTGAAGAAAAAGCGCAAGGTTTAGCATGTGGGTTGCTTGCCAGCGTGTTTGTCTCTCTTATTATATTGGGTGTTGTGTCATCATGGGCAGAGAATGACGAAAAAAAAGAAAAATAATTAGCGCTCACTCTGGCATAATCGCCCAGTACTCAGCAGCCTGTGCGGGCGTAGCCGCTGCGCGGTAGTGCCGCATCAGCATTGCTGACCCTGTACTGTGGCCCATGTTTTCCTCCAAGGCTGCGCGGTCATGATACTTGGCCAAGTGGTATGTCGCGTATGAGTGGCGGGCAACATCCTGCCTGTTCGCCAGACCAGCTTCACGGCGCGTCTGCTGGTTCTTACGCTTCCAGTTCGTCGGGCAAATCATTTCGCCCGGCGTGTGCTTTCCTGTACTCGCCAGCCATGCGGCAAGGTTCGGTTCTATCTCCACGTTGCGCACCTGTGCTGTCTTGGTAACGTCAGGTGTCAGGTGAATGAAGCCGTCGCGCACCGCGCTCCAGCGCAAGCGTGTCAACTCCACAGGGCGTATGCCCGCAAAGAGCAACAGCGCGTAAGCCGCCTTGCAATCGTCTGGCGCGCCCTGCATGAGGCTGCGGGCTTCCTCCGGGGTGAATACATCGATACCCTGCCGCGCGGGCACTCGGATGGGTTCCAGCTTCGAGAAAGGCGAGTCTGGGATGATACCCTGCCGCACAGCCCACGAGAACGCAGGGCGCATCGTACGCACCAGTCCGGCGGCATACGCCGGGCGGCCAAATGATGCCAGCCAGGCGTTGAGGTTCTTTGCCGTCATCTCCGTAACCATCAGCGGACCAAATTGCTCATTGAATATGCGTGAGACCGTCCGGAAGTTGGAAGAGGTCTTGCCGCGCCAGCTTGCCGCCTTGGCCTCCGCAAAGTCGGCAAGCATCATCTCTACTGTGATATGCCGTCCAGAAGATTTGAGCAGGGGTAGAGCAATTTCTATTGCATGGTCAAGGCTCACACTCACCCCGGCATCGGCAAGCCGCTCGTACGCCCTGCGAGCGTCCACCAGCTGGGTGTTGCTCAGCACTGTTTCGCGCGACTCGGTGCGCGTGGCCGCTATTAACTCCGCGCGTTTCATCTCCGCCTCGGACTTTGTGCGAAAATACATCCGCTTGGCTTTTTTGTCAGGCGTCAGGTACGACGGCACAAAAATGGCGTAGTACGAAATGCCGCTTTTAATGGTTTTAGTGATTTTTAATTTCGCAATCTTCATGGCATTTTTCCCATTTTTTCCCATTTTGAACTGCTTTTAGTGCTATTATTACCATAATTCGCTTTAAGTCCAGCCTAAAATGAAACAAATAAAAAAAGCCCCGAAACCTTTATTTTTCAAAGATTTCGGGGCTTTCGTCTCCAGAGCCGGATGTCAGGGTCGAACTGACGACCGTCCGATTACAAATCGGGTGCTCTACCACTGAGCTAATCCGGCGGATTGCGGGGGCATTTTACACGACCGCAATGCCCCTGGCAAGCTTTTTTTGATTTTTAGAAATGAAAACCGCAGTCCAGACCGACGGTGATGAGGAAATGATCCACCAGGCCTGCGCCTCCCGTGGCGCGGTCAATCTTGGCGGCATTGCTGCCGGACCAGGAGCATTGCACCCAGGGCTTCACATAGAAGCGGCCATCGCGGCCGAGCCAGCCGCCGTGCGAGTAGGGCAGCAGGGCGGCCTTGATGCGCCAGGCATCCACGCCCTCCACATCTTCGCCCCAGTACCCGACCGAGGGAGCCACCCCCAGCGACAGTTCAAGGTCGGCCCCCATGCTGCTGCGGTTCAGCACATCGGTGAAGCGGTAGCCGGCCTCCACATCAAAATACAACCCGGTCAGACCGTAGACACCCAGCCCGGCTTCTGCCTTGCCGAAGAATCCTTTCTGGTAATCATTGTACACCAGGGTGAAATTAAACTCGTGGGTGGAGTGTTGGGAAACGCCGTCGTGGTGGAACGCCATGTATCCTTCCAGGCCACCGTGGCGGTAGGTATAGCCCAGTTCCGCCACCAGATTGGGGAATAATTCCTTGCCCACGGCGTAGCTGATGCGGCCCAGGCGGGGGGAGGAAAGGTCGCTCGTCTTGTCCCAGACGATGCCGTATTCGCCGCTGATGCGCTGGTGCAACCCCATGCTCAGGAGGTTGCGGTTGGGAAGCGTATAGGAAGCATCAATGGAAGAATAACCTATCTTGCTGAGCCCATTGCGGACGCCCATGCCGCGCACCGCATAATCGGAGGTGTAGGCATTCAGGTTCACCCAGCCGCTGCGGGTCGAAGAGGCGGTCGTTATCGGAGCCGAAGCCGGGGCATAGGCATCCTGTTCATAGGCGGAATAATCCTGGTAGCCGGTTTCGTAGCTTACATCGCTGTATTCAATGGGGGCATCCGGAATAGCGGGGGGAAGCTCGGTGGCCAGCGCGGGCAGGGCTGCGGCAAGAAGAAGATAGGCGCGTCTCATCATACGCGCGTATTCTACCTTGTCGGGGGGCATTCGGCAAGCAAAAAGAATGCCCTGCGCCCGCTGCACAAAATCTTGACAACCGCGCAGCTTGCCGCTATTTTAATGCCCGCGCCATGTACAAGCTTGCCTTATCCATCTGCCTGTTGTTTATGAGCAACGTCGTGATGACCTTTGCCTGGTATGGGTTTCTGCGTAAACCGGGCGAAGCCAACAGCACGCCCATGTGGATGCTGGTGCTGATGAGCTGGGGGCTCGCCTTCTTCGAATACTGCTTCATGGTGCCGGCCAATCATCTGGGCCGCGCCTACGGACTTTCCCTGGCCCAGCTCAAGATTATGCAGGAGGCGCTCACGCTGAGCATCTTTGTGCCTTTCATGATTCTCTACATGGGTGAACAATGGAAGTGGGACTACCTCTGGGCCTTCCTCTGCGTGCTGGGAGCGGTGTTCTTTGTGAACCGAGAGGCGCTCATGGGCGCCTGAGGTGGCAGACTCCTTTTCCGGCTGCATGCCCGCCACTATCTCTTGTTACGGTATCTTTTGAAATTGACAAGACCGGCCACAGGGTGCATAGTATGGAGTATGAGCAATCCCGAAGTTCTGGCCGCACGCGATATCAACAGCAGGGCTGAATCCCACACCTCATTCTCCATCCCGGTAAGCACAGGAAACCCAGTGCTGGATGCCAATCTCTACGATTTGTCGCGCCGTTTCTGCGGTACGCATTCGCCCGATACAGTGCTGCAGATGCTCGCCACGGTGATGAACGCCGCCGCCAGCAACCTGGGCGAACATGACCTGGAAATCATGAACCGCGCCATCGACGAAATGTTTGCGGCCGACAAAATGTTCCAGCCTTACGAGAACTGCCGCAAGATTGCCTGCTTCGGCTCGGCCCGCATCAAGGAATCCGACCCCAGCTACATCCAGGCCCGCGCCTTTGCCGATTTGGTTTCCAGCCAGGGCTATATGGTGATAACAGGCGGCGGGCCGGGGCTCATGCAGGCCTGCAATGAGGGGGCTACCGAAGAAAATTCCTTCGGGCTGAACATTACGTTGCCCTACGAGCAGCATCCCAACCCCATCATGGCCGGGAGCGATAAGATGATGAACTTCTACTACTTCTTCACCCGCAAGCTCAATTTCCTGAAGCAGAGCGATGCCCTGGTGGCTTTCCCCGGCGGCTTCGGCACCATGGATGAGATTTTTGAGGCCATCACCCTCATCCAGACCGGGAAATGCACCATCTTCCCCGTGGTACTCATGGACCCGCCCGGCGAATCATACTGGCACCGCTGGATTCACTTCATCGAAAAGGAACTCCTTGCTGCCGGCCTTATCTCCCCGGAGGATATGAAGCTGCTCTACGTTTCCAAGGACGCAGAGGATGCCTACCACCACATTGCCACCTTCTACAGCCGCTTCCATTCGTATTATTTCGACGGCGATGTGCTTTCCATCCGCCTCTCGCATCCCATGACAGAAAGCTCCCTTGCCTGGCTGCTGGAGGATTTTGGCGATATCATGCCCTTCAAGGATATCCGGCAGCTGGAAGCCGATCCCGCCGACCCTGACGAACGCCTCGGCTTCCTCTCCCGCCTCAAATTCACCTTCAAACGCGGGAATTACGCCCGGCTCCGCGAGCTCATCGACGCTGTGAATGACCTGGACTAAT
Source organism: uncultured Verrucomicrobiales bacterium (assembly GCA_937901085.1). GTDB lineage: Bacteria > Verrucomicrobiota > Verrucomicrobiia > Verrucomicrobiales > Akkermansiaceae > Akkermansia. The sequence goes on from CALCHQ010000034.1 coordinate 129,727, forward strand.
GAGAATGATTAAGTTTTAGTGATTAGTGATTAATAAAAATTAACGCACGCAGCGCGTGCCGGATTAAGGAAAAGCCCTTGGGGATGTCTCCCCAAGGGCTTTTCTGTATAATATACCTAAGTAAATAGTCAATCGTCGATAGTCAATTTACTTGCGGCCTTGGCACGCCAAAGTCACTTTAGTGACGGCGGCGGCGGGCGCAGAGACCGGCCAGAGCCAGCAGGCTCAGCGTAGCCGTGGCCGGTTCAGGAACGGGCAATGCATAGGTTGTCACCGTGGCAGAAGCGCTCTTGAGCAGTACGCCGCCATTGCTGGTAAAATCATTACCAAGCCAGCCGGATGCTATCATGCCAATGTCCACACGAGCAGATTCATTATCCCATGTAATATCCTCATTCGTCAAAACGCCAGTAACGGTCTTGGTTGCAGTGGTACTTCCAAGGGGCTCGGTAATGGTAGCGGTGTAAGTTCCGTTGGAAAGCGTAATGGCAACATCGTTCATGCGGTTGCCATTAGTGCCGGAGCTAACCGTCACAGTGCCGAGATCGAACTTATTCACGCCGCCCAGTGTAATGTACACATGCTGCTTATACAGATTTATACCCAGTCCCGTACCCTTGGCACCAATCTGCAGAAGTGTAGTTGTAGTATTTTGATTTTGAGATGCGATGTACAGATATTTTTTCACAATGAGCTTATTTTTATAAAATAAGGGATATGACTGTTTGAAATTTTGAATAAAAAAAGAGCTTCAATCCAAGAGGTATATATGTATAAATTCAGAGATATAAAAATCAAAACAACAGCTGGAGTGATTTTCTAATTTTAATATCATCTTAATCGAAATGTAGTAGAATAATTGCCATTCCATGGCGATGGCAAATCATTATAAGCAAACGTAATGATGCTCATTTATACTAGATATTCACTATTAACTCACCAGTCTTCCATGTGATTCGACCGGCTGTCGCATCTCAAATGCGATATACTGCGCCTGCGCGCATGTGGGGTAACGACTTCCAGCGTACGAGGAACAGGTGCCCTTCGCAGCGCGTAAACTCAATAACTACAAACATATAGAACAAAACACAAAATGAAGAAGACAATTATAGCCCTTATAGCTCTTGCCGGTGTTGCTTATGCTGGCACGGAGTTTACGGATTTGTCAACAGGAAAGACATTGTCCGGAATTACTTATAATCTTCCTGCTGCAGAAAGCACCAAGGCTTCGTTTACCGGTTCTATCTCCAAGCCTGGCGGTGGTGATGTCGCCGAGGTGGGTGTAGCTCTTACGCTGAATCTGACAGACATTCAAGCATTCTTCAGCACCGCCGAAAACTCCACCAAGAGTATCACCCTGATGACTTTTGATGTTGATACTAACGTTGGCCTTGCGCTTACCAATTCTGGTATTACCGGAATGTGGGATGATAAGATTTGGAATAACGCCAGTAACTTTACAATCTCTTATGCATCTCTTAATGATACTTGGGTTGGCAAAGACGGTGATACTTATGTGACAATTGCTGTTTCGCATGCCAATGTTGGTGGCAACGACGGGGGTCTGATGGTGTATTCTCCCGATGAAAAACTTGGCGGGTACAATGGGCTTGGCTCTTCAAGTAATGATAATATGACCAAGATTGAGTTTGATACGGCATATGTCATTTCCGCTGCTATCAATCCGGGTTGGAGCGATTCTTCCACATGCCAGAGCTTGGCTGCCAGCCTTGCCACGTCGACAAAGGCAATTACAGGTGTAATTCCCGAGCCGACCACCGCTACGCTGAGCCTGCTGGCTCTCTGTGGTCTGGCTGCCCGCCGCCGTCGCAAGTAATTGCGAGAACGCGACCATTCCTATCAGAAAAGCCCTTGGGGAGACGACCCCAAGGGCTTTTGCCTTTATGACAGCAAAGAAGGGTGCTTTTTATTTATAGGGCGTAGATATTGCTTGCTGTTATCTGTTTTGTGTGATACGCTCGGCGCGCCCCTTTATTTTCTCAATTTTCTCGAGTTATGAAGAATTTTCTTTTTTCTCTGCTGTGCCTAGGTATGATAACCGTTGCTTCTGCTACGGAAATGCAGTTGGAGTATTCTAATGCTCTGTATGATGACGAGGATAATCCGATTGTTGCATCTGAGAAGCATGGGGCATGGGCGACGGGTGTTCGCTTCGTACTCCAGCCGGATTCTGACTGGGTACCGACGAATCCGGAGGACCCGGAGGGCGATGGCACATGGGCATACGTTTTAGATGTGAATGTGGATGGGGATGCTGGGGATTTGTCTGATTGTGACACGCTTAAGCTGGAGAGCTTTACCTTGCAGTCTGTGGATGCGGGGAACCTGGAGGTTTCAGGTGTGTGGGGGCTGATTATGGATGCCGATGGTGTGGTTCTTGCGGCTTCATATGATGATGAGTTCGGCGGTACTGGTTCTATTACCTTTGATTTTTCGGAGGCTGCACCTGAACTGAATATGTTCTCTGCTTACACGCTGACTTTTGTGTTGTCTGATGATACTCTGGAGAACCTGGGAGTGAGTGTGGGCGATACTTATGCCGGTAATGGTCACAAGATGTTTGTGCATGCTGCTGCCGTGGAGGCGGAAGGAACGGAGGATGAATATATTGTCTACACCGCTAATGAACATCTGGATTATTGTTATGTGGATGACTCGGGAGATGTGATTCTTTCGGCTCCGGCGGTATATATTGTGGCGAAGGCGGATGCGATTCCCGAGCCCACCTCGGCTACGCTTTCCTTGCTGGCTCTCTGTGGTCTCTGTGCCCGCCGCCGCCGCAAGCGATTTTGAGTGAATAGTGCATAAGGAATAGTGAATAGTAGATTTTTCTATAGCGTTCCTTTTTGAAGGCACACCCAGATTACTGAACAAAATCAATCAGAAAAGCCCGTGAGAAGACATCCTCACGGGCTTTTTCTATCACTATTCCCTAGCCCTTATTCCTTATTCACTTCAATAATATTGACCTCTGGCGGGCAGAAGAAGCGCATGCCCATAATGGTGCCTACGCCGCGGCTGACGATGATGCGGCGGTTGTTGTCGAACTCGAAGAGTCCGGCGGGCATGGAGGAACGCAGGGAGATGGATGCGCCGGTAAAGGGGTTGCCGAGCTGGCCGCCGTGCGTGTGGCCGGAGAGCATGAGGTCCCAGTCGTAGGTGCGTAGCAGCCATCGGCTTTCTGGGTCGTGCGAAAGGAGAAGGACGGGGCGTTCTTCCTGCCCGGCGGGTTGCAGGCAGCTGGCGGGGCTTTCATCGCCTTCGTTCCAGTCGCCGAGGCCGACGATACGCAGGGTGGTGCCGGAGGGTGTGTGCCAGTCGATGCCCTGGTTGCGGAGAATGGGGATTCCAGCTGCGGCAAAGACGCGTTCCAGCTGGTCGAGTTTTTCGTAGTCGTGATTTCCGAGGATGGCGTAGGTGGGGGCGATGCTGCGGAGCTTTCTGAGGCCGTTTACGGCCCAGCGGGTACGCATGAAGCGCTGGTCTGCCCGGACGAAGTCGCCGCCGAAGAGGATGAGGTCCGGCTTGGCGGTGGCTATGTGGTCAATGGCTTGCACAAAAAGCTCCGGGTCGTTGTGCAGGTCGGCAAAGTAGGCGATTTTGAGGGGCCCGGCTCCCGGCAGGGCGGCAGCGGGCAGCTGGAGTTGGTTGCACTCGAGTTGCTGCGCGCTGTGTTTTCCGTAGAGGATGCTGCCCAGCCCGCAGATGAGAGCCAGCAGGGCGAGGATGATGAGCCATTTGCGGAAATTCATGGAGAGTGATTAGTGAATAGGGAATAGGGAATAGGGGATTAAGGCTTGGTGGGGAGTGATTGCTACGTGCGAATGACCCGCAGCCCAAAGGCCTTGGTGCGTTGCCTTAAATCTGCGTGTTTTCTTTCATCTGCCGATGCTGTATCCATAATTAATCACTAATCCTTAATCATTCACATTAAAGATGCTGAGCTGCGGGTCGAGGAAGCGGCCGTCTTTGCGGATGAGGGTGTCGTCGAACCAGATTTCGCCGCCGCCGTATTCGGGGCGCTGGATGCAGACGAGGTCCCAGTGGACGGCGGAGTTGTTGCCGTTGGGGGCTTCTTCGTAGGCCTGGCCGGGGGTGAGGTGGAAGGAGCCGGCAATTTTCTCGTCGAAGAGGATATCGCGCATGGGGCGCAGGATGTGCGGGTTGAGGCCGAGGGCGAATTCGCCGATGTAGCGGGCGCCGTCATCGGTGTCGAGGATTTTGTTGAGGGCTTCGTCGCTGCCGTTGCAGTGGGCTTCCACAATCTTGCCGTTTTCGAAGCGGAAGCGCACGCCATCGAAGGGGATGCCGTGGTAGATGCTGGGGGCGTTGTAGGCAATGGTGCCGTTGATGCTGTCTCTCACCGGGGCGGTGTAGACTTCGCCGTCGGGGATGTTGCAGTCGCCGCAGCAGGGGATGGCGGCAATGCCTTTGATGGAGAAGCTGAGGTCGGTTCCCGGCCCGGTGATGCGGACTCGGTCGGTCTGTTCCATGAGCTGCCTGAGGTGTTCCATGCCGTTTCGCATGGCGGCGTAGTCTGCCAGGCAGCAGCGGAAGTAGAAGTCCTCAAAGTCTTCGGTACTCATGCCTGCTGCTTGGGCCATGCTGGGGGTGGGCCAGGCCAGGATGGTCCATTTGCGGCGGTTGCAGGTGACATCGCTGGCGGGTTTCAGGTGGCGGCTGACAATCTGCATGCGGTCTCCGGGTACATCGGCGTTTTCAAAAGTGTTGGAATCGGCGTAGAAGCAGATGTGTACCTGCATGTCCTCGGCGCGCTGCAGGCGGTAGCGGCCCAGCAGTTCATACTGCTCCTCTGTGGCTCCGGCGGCGAGTTCTTTGGAGACGATGGCGTGGGAGATGTCGACATGCGGCACGCCGCCCGCGCGGCGCACGGCGCGGATGAGTTCCACGACCATGGCGTCGGGGATGTCCTGCATGCGGAGGTTGACGTGTTCGCCCGGTTGCACGCGCGTGGCGTAGTTGACAACCTGCTCGGCCAGCTGAGTAAAACGGGGATCTTTCATGGGAAGTGATTAGGGAATAGTGATTAGTGATTAATTTCGAATCATTTTTTTAATCTCTTTTGGACGGTCAGGGATGAGGCGGTCATGATGGCGGCTATTTGGCGCGCTTCGTCCAGTAGTGAAGACAGTTTGGCTTCTGGTAGGATTTCTCCCTCAATGAGGTATTCTATCCACAGGATGGACTCATCGGCTTCTTCCTGGCAGATTTTGATTTTGTTGTAGAAATCAGCTTCACTTTTGGCGAGGCATGCGGCGCGATAGTTGGCGGCAACGGAAGTAGCGCTGCGGAGCAGTTGTTTTCCTAGTACTTTGGCTACGGTCGTATTGGGAAGTTGTTTCCACATGCGGATGACGCGCAATCCAAAATCTTTGGTGCGCTGCCGCAAATCCGCGTGTTTTCTCTCATCTGCCATTGCTGCATCCATAATTAATCACTAATCACTAGTAATTAATCATTGTACGGATTCAGAATGGCCAATTCTGAATCCGTAAAGATTCCGTCTTTGCGGATGAGTTCGTCGTCGAACCAGATTTCGCCGCCGCCGTAGTCGGCGCGCTGGATGCAGACCATGTCCCAGTGTACCTGGGAGCGGTTGCCGTTGTCGCAGTTTTCGTAGGCCTGGCCGGGGGTGAAGTGGAAGGAGCCGCCAATCTTCTCGTCGAAGAGGATATCGCGCATGGGCTGCAGGATATAGGGGTTGACGCCCAGGGCGAATTCGCCGATGTAGCGGGAGCCTTCATCGGTGTCGAGGATTTTGTTGAGGGCGTCTTCGTTGCCGTTGCAGTGGGCTTCCACGATTTTGCCGTCCTTGAAGGTGAGGCGGATGCCATCGAAGGGAATGCCTTGGAAGAGGGTGGGGGCGGTGTAGTGGATGGTGCCGTTGACGCTGTCTTTGATGGGGGCGGTGAAGACTTCCCCGTCCGGGATGTTCATTTCGCCGGAGCAGGGGTGGGCTGGCATGCCTTTGATGGAGAAGGTGAGGTCGGTGCCGGGGCCGGTGATGCGGACGCGGTCGGTGCGCATCATGCGCTCGGCGAGCTTGTCCATGGCGACGCGGAGTTGCTGGTAATCGGCCAGGCAGCAGCGGAAGTAGAAGTCTTCGAAGGCTTCGGTACTCATGCCGGCTCCCTGGGCCATGCTGGGGGTGGGCCAGCGCAGCACGCACCACTTGGTCTTGCAGATGCGCTGGTTATGTACCGGGCGCATGTGTTTCTGGGCGAGGGCCATTTTTTCTGCCGGTACGCTGGAGTTTTCAAAGCTGTTCTGCCCGCCGCGGATGGCGATGTAGGCATCCATGGCCTGCATTTCGGCGAGTTCAAAGCCGGCGATGGAGGCGTATTGTTCGTCGGTGGCGCCGGCAAACATTTCGCGGGTGATGCGGCTGTGGCGCAGGTTGATGTGCGGGTGCGCTCCGGCTTCGCGTACGGCGCGGATGAGTTCGATGCCGATTTCATCCGGCGCGTCGATGATTTCGAGCAGGACGTGTTCACCGGGCTGCACGCGGCAGGAGTGGCGGATGAGGTTCTGGGCAAGCTGTGTGGTGCGGGGGTCGGTCATGGGGAGGGATGAGTGAATAGGGATTAGTGAATAAAGGGTTACGCGGTTTGGAGGTGGCAGATGGCATCCTGGAGGTCGGCCCTGGTGATTTCGCGGCTGAGGAGGGGGCTGCCGAGCTGCTGGAGGAGGACGAAGCGGATGCTGCCGTTCTGGAATTTCTTGTCGCTGGCGGTGAGGGCGAGTGCGCGTTCCATATTGACGTCTGCCGGGAGGGTGAGGGGGAGTTCGAGTGCTCGCAGGGTGTCGAGTATGTCTCGTTCTTCTGCAGCGCTGAGGCCGGCATGCCGCCGGGAGAGGTAGAGGGCGGCGCGCAGGCCGAGGCTTACGGCTTCGCCGTGAAGCAGTTCGCCATAGGGCAGGGCGGCTTCGATGCCGTGGCCAATGGTGTGCCCCAGGTTGAGGAAGGCTCGGATGCCCAGGGTTTCTTTTTCGTCTTCTTCGACGATACGGGCTTTGATGGCGATGTTGGCGGCGATGATGTCGGGCAGTTTTTCAATGGTGTTGAGGGTGAAGCCGAGGTCGATTTCATCTGCCAGTTCGCGCAGGGTGTGCAGCATGCCGGGTTTGCGGATGGCGGCGTGCTTGACCATTTCGGCCATGCCTTCGCGGATGAGTCTCGGGGAGAGGGTGGTGAGGGTGGTGGGGTCGATGAGGACGAGTTTCGGCTGGTGGAAGGCTCCGATGAGGTTTTTGCCGGCGGAAATGTCGACGGCGGTTTTGCCGCCGACAGAGCTGTCTACCTGCGCCATGACGCTGGTGGGTATCTGTACAAAGGGGATGCCCCGGTAGTAGATGCTGGCCAGGAAGCCGGCCATGTCGCCTACGACGCCGCCGCCCAGCGCGACGATGAAGCTGGTGCGGTCGTGCCCGGCTTGTACCATTTCGTTGGCCAGGGTTTCGATGGTGCTGAGGTTTTTATGGGCTTCGCCTGCGGGGAAATGGTGCAGGCTGGTGGTGTAGCCGCTTTCTTCCAGACTCTGGCGTACACGTTCGGCATAGAGGGGGCCTACGTTGGTGTCGGTGATGATGGCCGCTTTGCCTTGCAGCCGTGTGATGCTGCAGAGGTAGCCGATGGTTTCGAGGGCGCCGTTGGCTACGTGTACTTCGTAGGACTGCTCGCCGAGGGATAGGGTGACGTTCGCCATGGATTCATTATAACGCGCTTGCACTGTGATGCAAGGAGATAACGTGTCAGGGGAGCAATGATTAGTGATTAGTGGTGGGGTGGCTGGTTTTCTGGTGTGTTGGGGTATAAAAAAGCCCCGCTGGCGTGTACCAGCGGGGTTGAAGGGGGTGTCGGTGTGCTGGGGTATCAGCCCACGCAGACGAGCAGGGGCAGGGTGCCCAGGTAGATGAGGGCCAGCGCGCAGAGGGTCAGCACGATGCCGGTGCAAAGCGGTACCTGCAGGGGTTTGTGGCCGGGCTCGGCGGGTTCCCAGTACATGGCGCGGATGACTTTGAAGTAGTAGTAGAAGCCCAGCGCAGCGGTGATGACCATGATGGGCAGCAGCCAGCAGAGCCCGGTCCAGTTGCCCAGGGCGCTGATGGCGGTTACGAAGGAGTACATCTTGACCATGAAGCCCATGGTGAGGGGGACGCCTGCCAGAGAGGCAAAGCATACGGTGATGAGGAAGGCTGTGCGCGGGTTGCTCTTGCCCAGCCCCCGGAAGGCGGCGATTTCTTCGCTGCCGCGCTGGGTGCGCACCATGGCAACGGCGTAGAAGGCGGCCAGGGTAGCAAGGGCGTAGGCCATGAGGTACTGCCCGACGAGGTGTTCCAGAATGCTGTTGACGTTCAGGAAGAAGACCATGACGAAGCCGGCCTGGGCAATGGAGGAGTAGCCCAGCAGGCGCTTGATGTTGGTCTGGCGCAGAGCACCCAGGTTGCCGATGATGAGGGTGGCTCCGGCGACGAGGGCAACACACCAGATGATGAGTTTGCCAATCATGCTGCCCGGCACGCAGAAGGGGGCAAAGGGAAGCACCAGCGCACAGAGGACGATGAAACCAGCAGCTTTGGAGGCCACGGCCAGGAAAGCGGTGGTGGGGGTGGGGGCTCCCTGGTAGACGTCGGGAATCCAGACGTGCATGGGCGCGGCACCTACCTTGAAGAAGGCTCCGGCAAAGAGCATGGCGGTGGCGACAAGGAAGCCGACGGCCAGCGTGGGGCTGGAGGCGACACCACCCTTGATGGCGGAGAGGACGACTTCCTGGCCCAGGGTGAAGGTGCCGACCATGCCGAAGTACCAGGCAATGCCGTAGACGAGGATTCCGGTACTCATGGCGCCGAGGACGAGGTACTTGATGCCGGCTTCGATGGAACCCTGGTTGCGGCGGAAGTAGCCGGCCAGCACATAGGAGGTGAGGGTGACGACTTCGAGGCTCACGAAGAGCATGATGAGGTCGCGTGCCTGGGTGAGGCAGAGGATGCCGGCGCAGGCTACCAGCGGCAGGGCGTAGAATTCACCCGTGCCTTCTTCGCTGCTGCTGCCGGAGATGGATTCGCAGCTGATGCGGGTGTAGTCGAAGGCGAGCAGGAGGGAAAGCCCCGTGGCGATGGCGGCTACGCAGCCCAGGAAGTCGGGCTGGCTGCCGGTGTACAGGAGGTAGGCGGCGATGAAGGTGCCGATGGCTCCGATGACGGCGAAGCTGCGCTTGGGAAGCTTCGGCAGCAGGGCGTCGGCCAGAATGAGCAGGGCTGCCAGGCCTACCAGGGCAAATGCCGGTGTGAACTGACACCAGGTGTAGGTGGATACGATATTCATATGTTGCTCAAGGTTGGGGTGTCAGAGTTAGAGGCAGGTGGGGGGGATGATTCCGAAGAGGACGATGAAGACGGCCAGGAAGCAGGCGGCGATGATGTCGAGCCGGGTGAGTTTGGTGGCGCGTTCGGAGGCGATGCCGACAGGGCCTTCGAAGATGTTGCGGAAGGCGCGCAGCATGTAGATGGCGCTGATGACCAGACCCCACAGGGCTCCGAGGGTAGCAAGCTGCACCGGGCCGAGCCCGCCGAAGAAGTTGGCTACACAGCTCAGCCAGCAGTCTCCGCTGGCGGCGGCGGGCTGCCAGCCGGCAAAGCAGGAGACAAAGATGGTGAATTCACCCACGAAGTTGGCCAGCAGGGGCAGGCCGATGGAGGCCATGCCGGCCAGGCCGAAGAGGAAGCCCAGCGCCGGAAGTCTGCTGCCGAGACCGCCCATGGAGTCGAGTTCCAGGGTGCGGGTCTGGGTTTCAATCTGCCCGGTGAGCAGGAAGAGCAGGGCGATGGTGAGGCCGTGGGCAAGCATGAGCAGCCCGGCGCCCTGGAAGGCCAGTTCGTTGTTGCCGTTGCAGGCAATGTAGGCGGCAAAGGCCAGGAAGATGTAGCCCATGTGCATGACGGAGGAGTTACCCAGCATCAGGTCAAGGCGGGTCTGGGAGATGGTGACGTAGCCCACCCAGAGGACGTTGCCCAGCAGCAGGACGAGCAGCCAGTTGTTCCAGCACCCGAAGAGTTCCTGGCACTTGGGACCGAAGACGGCAGCCAGGGTGAACAGGCCGTACAGGCCGAACTTCTTGAGGACGCCGGCGTGCAGCATGGCGATGGGGGCCGGGGCGCTGGCGTAGGCCGGGGCTGCCCAGGTGTGGAAGGGGAAGAGGGATACCAGCGCACCGAAGCCCACGATGAGCAGGGCGGCGATGAGGCAGGTGGAGGCGGGCATGATGCCGGACTGGACGGCGACGGCCATAGTGCTGAAGCTCCAGGCGTGCATTTCGGCGCAGAGCAGCAGCAGGCCGGCGAGCAGTACCATAGAGGCGATTCCCAGGTAGAGCGTGGCCGTCCACGCGATGTGGCGGCGGTCTCCGCGGCCGTAGCAGCCGATCATGATGAAGGTCGGGATGAGGGCCAGTTCATGGAAGCCGTAGAAGGCGATGATGTTGTCGGACATGAAGGCGCCGATGGCACCGGTGGAGATGAGCAGGGCAGAGATGGCCCAGCTGCGTTCTGCTGCGGCATCGGGGGCTTTCATGCCGGCTACGGCGGCAAAGGTGACCAGAATGCTCAGCAGCACCATGATTTTGCTCAGCGGAAGGGCCAGGGTGAGCTGCAGCGGGGTGCCGTTGCAGGTGGTGGAGAGGCATTCGCTGCAGCATTCAGGGGCCAGGATAGCGCAGGCGCCCAGGATGAGCGAGATGGCTGCGCTGAGCATGGCGGTGATGCGTCCGGGTGCTTTGAGCAGGCCGATGCAGGCTGCTGCAATCACGGGTACGAGAATAAGCCAGATAAGCATGATGGTGAAAGTTGTTTAGAATTGGTAGGCAAGGAGGAGGATGAGGATGACCAGGCCAATGCCGCTGACGAGCGTGTAGGCTCGCAGCGAACCGCACTGTATCCAGCTGAAGAGGTAACCGAGGCGCACGGTAATCCATACAATACCTTGGCAGATGATGCCGCGGATGAGGAAGGAATCCAGGAATTGCATGAGGTGGGCAAAGCCTTGCTGCAGACCGCCGATGAGGACTTTGTCGTACAGAGCGTCGATGTAGAGGCGGTTGCGGAGGGCTTTGGAGATGCTGTTGCCTGCCAGCGGGTCTTTGCTGCGGCCACCGAAGCCGTAGATGGCGACGGCCAGCAGGATGCCGACGGCCAGGGAGCCCATGCTGACGTAGAAGGGCAGGCCGAGTTCGAAGCCGTGAGCGTGGAAGCCGTTGAAGGGTACAAGGGCATCGGCTATGAAGCCGTAGCCGGAGATGATGGCCATGCCTGCCAGCAGGAGCAGCGGAAGCGCCATGGTGAAGCCGGCTTCCTTGGCGTGCTCTGCACCGTGGTCACGGGCGCTGCCCAGGAAGGCTACGATGCAGAGACGCAGCATGTAGAAGGTGGTGAGGGCGGCTACGCCGGCACCAACCCAGAAGAAGATGGGGTTCGTGGCCAGGGCGGCATCGAGGATGGCTTCCTTGGAGAAGAAGCCGGAGAAACCGGGGATGGCGATGAGGGCGCAGGTGCCCATGAGGAAGCAGAGGACGGTGAGGGGCATGCGCTTGGTGAGCCCGCCCATTTTCCAGATGTTCTGCTCGTGGTGGCAGCAGACGATGATGGCTCCGGCACCGAGGAAGAGCAGCGCTTTGAACCAGGCGTGCGTGTAGAGGTGGAACATGGCGGCTTCACCTGCCAGCAGACCTACGGCCATGACCATGTAGCCGAGCTGGGAGAGGGTGGAGTAGGCCAGGATGCGCTTGATGTCGTCCTGCTGCACGGCCATGAGGGCTGCCAGCACGGCGGTGATGGCGCCGACGCTGGCAATGATGCAGCAGGCGGTTTCCGTGAAGGCTTCAACGCCCATGCTGACCTGCAGGCGCACCAGCATGTAGACACCGGCGGCCACCATGGTGGCGGCGTGGATGAGGGCAGATACCGGGGTGGGGCCTTCCATGGCATCGGGCAGCCACACATGCAGCGGGAACTGGGCGGATTTACCCACGGCGCCGCAGAAGAGGCAGATGATGGTGACGGTAAGGATGCCGGGAGCAATGGCGGCGGCCTTGCCACCCATGTCGGCATAGTTCATGGTGCCGAACAGCCCCAGGGTGAGCAGGATGCCCAGCAGGAAGCCGAAGTCGCCCACGCGGTTGGTGATGAAGGCTTTCTTGGCTGCATCGGCGGCGCTGGCTTTGTCAAACCAGTGCCCGATGAGCAGGTAGGAGGAGAAACCTACCATTTCCCAGCCGATGAAGGTCATGGCGAGGTTGCTGGCCAGCACGATGGTGCTCATGCTGAACATGAAGATGCTCAGCCCGGCGTAGTAGCGGCTCAGGTTGGAGGAGTCGCCCTTCATGTAGCCGATGGAGAAGAAGTGTACCAGCAGGCCGATGCCGGTGACCACCAGCATCATCCGCATGGCAAGCGGGTCCATGACCAGACCGAGGTGCAGGCAGAGCTGCTCCAGGGAGCTGGGCATCCAGGTGTAGATGTCCGGGGTGCCGGTCTGCAGCCCGGTGAGGTAGGCGATGCAGAGCCCGAAGGTGCCGGCAGCGGAAAGCAGGGACAGGGTGGCAGCCAGACGCGGGTGCTTGCTGAGGCACAACCAGTCGATGGCGGCTGCCAGCAGGGGCAGTACCAGGAATAACCAGGGGAGATTATGAATCATGTTCATGCTGGTGTTCTTTAGTCTTTAAGTGAGTTGAGGGCGGTGCTTTCTACCGTGCGACGCGCACGGAACATGGCCACGATGAGGGCAAGGCCGATGGCTACTTCGGCAGCGGCGATGCCGGTGATGAACAGGGAAAGTACCTGGGCGTCATAGACAGGGACGCCGGCGGTGCCTTGGGCGCGGGAGAAGGCTACCAGCGCTACGTTGGCGGCGGTGAGCATCATTTCCAGGCACATGAACACGACGATGATGTTCTTGCGGATGAGTACCCCGGCCAGACCGATGGAGAACAGGATGCCTGAGAGAATCAGGTAATGTGCTAACGGAATCATGGGTGGGAAAATGGGTTAGTCTTTGCGGATCTTGCGGGCGAGGGCTACTGCTCCCACCGTGCCGGAGAGCAGGGCGAAGCTGAGAATGACGAAGGCGATGTTGTAGTGCGTGTAGAGGCACTTGCCCAGGAGCTTGACATCGGATATCGAGGTGGCCTTGGCGGCGTCGGCTTCAGAGATGGCCGGGTTTTCCAGGCGTGCGGCGGCTGCGGCATTCAGCTCCGGCAGGGCGCCGCCGTAGGGGGCAGCGGTGGCAGGGGCTTCGCAGACAGTGCGGGCGTCGCCGATGAGGAGTTCACCCATGCTGCAGCACAGGCTCCTGGCGGGGCAGGGGTTGTCGGTGGCACCGGGCAGCCCCAGCGAGACGTTGATGATGAGGCCGGCAAAGAAGCCTGCGATGAGGACGCCGACGGCAGCGTGGATGTAGTTGCTGCTGCTGTGGCGCTCGTCGTGGATGTCGAGCATCATGACCACGAAGAGGAAGAGTACCAGAATGGCGCCGGCATACACGATGAGCTGGACGATGCCGAGGAACTGGGCGCCCATGCCGAAGAAGATGGCGGCTACCATGGCGAAGCTCATGGCCATGCACATGGCGGAGTTCACCGGGTTGCGGTAGGCTACCACACCAATGGCGCAGAGAACGGCCATGGCTGCCAGCAGGTAGAACAGAATCTGACAAAGGGAGGATTCAAACATGACGGTATTTTATTTGTATTGGTTCCACTTGTTGACGAGGCCCTTGCGCGTGCCGCCCAGACGGTACAGGGTCTCCTTGTCGCGGATGGCCTGCTTGCGGTCGGTGAGGGTGATGAGGTATTCCTTGGAGAGGAAGATGGCTTGCTCCGGGCAGGCTTCCTGGCACATGCCGCAGTAGATGCAGCGCAGCATATCGATTTCGAACTTGGCCGGGGCCTTTTCCTGCTTCTGGCAGTTGCTGGTGGGATCTACCTCACCGGGGGTGATGGTGATGGCGCGTGCCGGGCAGATGAATTCACAGAGCTGGCAGGAGACGCAGCGTTCGCGGCCGTCTTCGCCGCGCACGAGGGTGGGCGCGCCGCGGTAGTATTCCGGCAGGCGGGAATCCCAGCGTTCATCGGGGAACTGCATGCAGACACCGACACCCTTGGTGCTGAAGTCTTTTTTGCCGCGGCTCTTGCCGAGCAGGGAAAGTACCAGGTGGCGCATGGTGATGGCCAGCCCCTTCACGAGCTCGACCACGTACACCTTGTCCAGCAGGCTGAACTTGGGGCGTTTGATTTTGATATAGGCCATAGTAGGTAAACGTTAAAGGGGGTTATTTGATGAAATACATGACGGCGGCGGCCAGGAAGATGTTGGCCACGGTGATTTCCAGGAAATAGAGCCAGCCGAGCTTCATTACCTGGTCCCAGCGGAAGCGCGGCAGCGTCCAGCGCACCCACACGAAGAAGAAGATGAAGGCCAGCAGTTTGATGACAAACATGCAGAACTGGCAGAGGACGGCGAGCCAGTCGCAGTAGGCGGCCAGGGCGGCATCTGCCCCGAAGCCGATGGACCAGCCACCCAGGAACAGGGTGACGACGACGGCAGAGCCGATGACCATGGCGGCGTATTCACCCATGAAGAAAGAGGCGAACTTCATGGAGGAGTATTCGGCGTGGTAGCCGGCCACGAGGTCGGTTTCGCACTCGGCCATGTCGAAGGGGGTGCGGTTGGCTTCGGCAAAGACGCAGGTCACGAAGATGATGAAGCTGATGCCCAGCGGCAGCATCATGGCCCAGCGCTGCCAGCTGAGACCTTCACCCCACAGGGGGAGTAGAGTCCAGCCGTTTTCGGCCTGGAACTGCACAATCTGCTGCAGGTTCAGCGTGCCGAACATCATGAGCAGCGGGATGATGGAAAGCCCCATGGAGACTTCGTAGGAGATGAGCTGGGCTGTGGCGCGCAGACCACCCAGGAAGGGGAACTTGGAGTTGGAGGACCAGCCTGCCAGGGTGAGGCCGTAGACGGAGAGGCCGGAGATAGCGAAAATCCACAGCGGGCCGATGTCGAGGTTGGCCACGCACATGGAGATGTGGCCGTAGCAGGTGTCCACTTCAGAGGCAAAAGGCACAACGGCTGCTGCCACCAGGGGCGGCCCCAGAACGAGCATGGGGGCCAGGATGAAGTAGAACTTGCGTACGTAGGAGGGGGTGGTTTCCTGCTTCAGGAAGAGCTTGCCGCCGTCCAGACAGGGCTGGATGAGACCCCAGCAGGGGATTTCGCGGTCGAGGCGCAGCCAGGTGCAGAGCTTGGCAATCCAGCTGGTTTCGGGAATGCCGAAGAAGTGCAGCCAGTTCTTGAGGGGCTGCTTCTCCTTGCTGCCGAAGCGCTGCAGCAGGAACAGGGGCAGACCGGCACGGTTGGGGCCGGGGCGGTCCTGAATCCAGCCGGCTACGCGGCGTTCAATCCAGACGGAAAGCACCACAAAAGCCAGAATAACGGCAAACATGAGGACCAGCTTGAGCAGCGTGTGAATCAGGTAGAACCAGATTTCGTTGCTCATGAGGTCGTTATACCAATTGATGATAGCGTCCATTTGAGGTATGAGGTGTTAGCGGTTTATTTCTTGGCTTTTTCGCGTTCGATGAGGGGGATGGTGACACCGGTGTTCATGACGACCTTGCCGCTGTTGCCGATGTTGCCCCAGGTGATGCCGTCGAGTTCTTCGAATTCCTGTGCCATTTCGTCCAGGACGGACATGGGCGTGGGGCAGGCGATGACGCGTACGCAGTCGCAGCCCAGACCTTCGGAGAGGTTGCGGCAGATTTCCCAGTCGGAGCGGGAGTCTCCGATGGGTTCGATGGCTTTGTTGAGGCGCTGGATGCGGCCGGCCACGTTAATCATGGTGCCGTATTTCTCTGCAAAGGTGACACCGGGGAGGACAACGTCGGCGGCCTTGGTGGTTTCATTCTCGCTGTGGTGTACCACGAGGAGGTATTCCAGACCAGCCAGGTCTTCGGCGGTGAAGCCGGCTTCTTCGGTGAGATCTTCGCCCAGCACAATCATGAAGCGGATGCTGTTGTTGCGTACACCGCGGCGGATGTTGGCAAGACCGGCACCGGTCTTGCCCAGGACGAGCTTCGCACCGTTGGAGTTCGGGTTGCGGTCTTCGCTTACCAGCAGGCCGTCGTTCTCGCCCTTGCGGGGGACGATATCCATCTTGGTGATGCCGAGCTGCTTGGAGAGCGCGCGTACCATGTAGAGTTCCTCATTGGTCATGCGGGCCGAGCAGATGAGGGCGGTTTCGGCAGGTGCCATGCGGTGCAGCTGCTCTACGACCATGTTGATGGTGGCATCCCAGGTGGAGGGACGCTGGTCAGCCCCGGCATCGGTCTTCACCAGCGGGGTGGTGATGCGGGTGGGGGCGTTGATGAACTTGTAGTTGAGGCGGTGGTCATCGGGCATCCAGCAGCTGTTCACCTCGTCGTTCTGGCGCGGGGTGATGCGGTAGACCTGCTGCTCGCGGGTCCAGATGTTGATGTTCGTGCCGGTGCCGCAGTTCACGTCGATGGTGGGGGTGCTCTTCAGGAACCACACGCGCATCTTGAAGCGGAAGTCCTTGCTGGTCATGGCACCTACGGGGCAGATGTCTACCACGTTCATGGAGTAGTTACTGTCCAGCTGGGTGCCGGGGTAGCAGGCGATGGCATTGTGCGTGCCGCGGCCGACGACGCCCAGAACATCCTGACCGGCAATTTCCTTCATGAAGCGCACGCAACGGCGGCAGAGTACGCAGCGTTCCTGGTCCAGGTTCACGCGCGGACCGATGGAGAGGTTCTTACCCTTCTTGGTCTTTTCTTCGGTGAAGCGGTGGGTGCCGCTGCCGTAGTCGGTGGTGTATTCCTGCAGTTTGCATTCACCGGCCTGGTCACAGATGGGGCAGTCCAGCGGGTGGTTGGAGAGCAGGAATTCCAGAACACCGCGGCGGGCTTCCTCGGTGAGCTTGCCGGTGGTGCGGATGCCCATGTTCTCTGCCACGGTGTTGGCGCAGGCGATGATGGCGCGGGGCATCCAGCTGATGGGCAGGTAGCCGTCGTCACCATACTGCGGGGTGGCACCGGGAGCGAGGCGGGCGGGCATGCCCTGCTCGACAAGGCACATGCGGCAGGAACCGGCTACGGAAAGTTTGGGGTGGTAGCAGAAGCAGGGTACATGGGCACCTACGGAGTTGCAGGCATCTGCAATGCGGGTTCCCTTGGGGAAGCGGTACCATTTGCCGTTAATCTGGACATTCACCTTGCCTTCGGCAGCGGCGGCGTCTTTGGGCAGAATTGCGGGGGGTGTACTCATGGATTCAGTAAAAGGGTTTAGTCTTCGCGGGTGAGGAACTTGCGGGCTTCCTTGGCCTCGTCAGAGTGCGGCTTGAGGGCGTTGATGGGCTTGGTGAGAGCCAGGAACTCCTCACGGAACTTGGTGACAAAGGCCTGGGTGGGCCAGGAACAGGCTTCACCAAAGGCGCAGACGGTGCGTCCGCAGATGTTGTCGGCCACGCTCTTGAGCAGGTCTACATCCTCCGGAGAGCCCTTGCCTTCGCAGATGCGGGTGGAGAGCTTGAGCATCCAGGGGTTGCCTTCGCGGCAGGGGGAACACTGGCCGCAGGATTCCCAGGCGTAGAAACGGTTGAGGTTGTTGAGCATCTTGGGCATGCTGCGGCTGTCATCCATGACGATGATGCCGCCGGAGCCGCTCATGGAGCCGTGCTGGGCAATGCTGTCCAGATCCAGCGGTACGTCGAAGATGCTCATGGCGCGCACGGAGCCGTCGCTGTTGCGGCCCTTGAGGACTTCGTCGCAGCGCATGACCTTGGCAGAGGCACCGCCGGGAATGATAGCCTTGAATTTGCGGCCGCGCTTGGGGCCGCCGCATACATCGTACAGCAGCTCACCAAAGGTCATGGAGCCGGAGACGATTTCGTAGTAGCCGGGGCGCTTCACGTCGCCGGAAACACCGATGATACGGGTGCCGGGGGAGCGCTGGGCACCTTCGGCGGCGTAGGCCTCGCCGCCGCGCATGAGAACCTGGCGCACCTGGCAGAGGGATTCCACGTTGTTCACGATGGTGGGGCAGCCATACAGACCGATGGCGGCAGGGAAGAAGGGCGGCTTGATGCGCGGATAGGGACGCACGCCTTCAATGGAGTTGATAAGGCCGGTTTCTTCACCGCAGATGTAGGCGCCGGCGCCACGGTGCAGGATGATTTTGAGGTCGTAGCCCTTGCCGAGGATGTTCTCACCCAGGAAGCCTGCTTCTTCGGCTTCCTTGAGAGCTTTCTGCATAATTCTGGCGGCTTCGGGGAATTCCTCGCGCATGTAGATGACACCGTAGTGAGCCTGCACAGCGTAGCAGGCAATAATCATGCCTTCGATGAGCTGGTGCGGGTCCTGGTGTACCACGAAACGGTCTTTGAAGGTGCCGGGTTCGGATTCGTCACAGTTGCAGACCACGTAGACGGGTTTGGTGTTGCCCTTGGGAATGAAAGTCCACTTCACGCCGGTGGGGAAACCTGCACCGCCTCGGCCGCGCAGACCGCTCTTCTTCACTTCTTCGGTGACGGCGGAGGGCTCCATTTCCATGGCCTTCTTGAGGGTTTCATACCCGCCATCCTTGATGAAGCACTTGATGGAAGGGTCGTACCCCTTGCGGTCGATGTTGCGGAAAATACGGCGGGTTTCGCGCGGATGCGGTTCCTTGCCGGGTTTGTAGGTGATTTCGCTCATGGTTCGCTCAGGGGGTTACTTTTTGGGCTGGTGCTTGGCGATGATTTCGTCAATCTTCTTGGTGGTCACCTGGGAGTAGAGGACGTCGTTGACCATCACGTTGGGGCCGAAGCCGCAGTTGGCCAGGCATTCCACGGGTTCCACGCTGAAAAGACCGTCGGCGCTCACCAGCATGGGTTCTTCGTCGCTCATGTCGGCGTAGTTCACGCCAATCTTCTCGCAGATGTAGGGGATGAGTTCCTCACCGCCGGAAAGGGAGCAGGCAATGGTGCGGCAGACGCGGAAGTGGTACTTGCCGGGGCACATGGTGTGGATGCCGGGGTAGAAGGTGACGATGCCGGCCACGTGAATGGGGGTGCTGTTGCACATTTCAGCAATCCAGGGCATGGCATCGGCGCAGATAAAGCCGAATTTTTCCTGTACCAGGTGGATGATGGGCAGTACGGCAGACTGTTCCTTGCCCTCAGGGTACTGGGCAACCAGCGCCTTGGCTTCCTTCACCAGGCCGGGGGTTACCTTGAACTTCGGGAAATGCTGCTCACCGGGGGACGGTTTGGCTGCCGTGATGGCATCAATCGCGTTGGGGGTATCAGACATGGTAAGTGGTTTCGTTGTCAGAGAGGTTCTTAAAATGGGTTTAGCGGTCGCATTCGCCCTGCACGAAGTCGAAGGAGCCGAGGATGGCGCCGACGTCGCTCACGAGGTGTCCGGGCAGCAGTTCGGGCAGGATGGAAAGAGTGCAGTAGGAGGGGCTGCGCATCTTGAGTCGGTTGGCAATGCCGCCGCCCTGGGAATCAAGGAAGAAGCCCAGCTCACCCTTCGGGTTTTCGGCAGCAAAGTATACCTGGCCGGCGGGGGCGTTCACGCATTCGGTGGTCACCATGAACTGGCGGATGAGTTCTTCAATGCCCTGCATGGCATCGGCCTTCCTGGGCAGGATGCCCTTGTCGAGCTGCACCCAGATGGGGCCTCCCGGCATGGTGGCAATTACCTGGCGGATGATGCGGACGGACTGGCGGATTTCCTCCATGCGTACCTGGAAGCGGGCGTAGCAGTCGCCTTCCTCTGCCACGGGTACATCGAATTCATACTTCTCGTAGCCCAGGTAGGGGTTGGTCTTGCGGAGGTCGCGGTTCACGCCGCTGGCTCGCAGGTTGTTGCCGGTCATGCCGTTCTGCAGGGCCATTTCCTTGGTGATGACACCAACGCCCACCAGGCGGTCAATGAAAATCTTGTTGTGCAGCAGGAGCTTCTCCATCTCATCCACGGTGCGCAGAGCGCTGTCGCAGAAGTCGAGAATCTGTTTCTCGATGCCCTTGGGCAGGTCGCGGGTCATGCCGCCGATGCGGGTGTAGCTGGAGGTGAAACGGGCACCGCAAATCTGTTCGTAGAGGTTGTGGACGCGTTCCTTTTCCTCGAAGGCGTACAGGAAGGCAGTCATGGCGCCGGTGTCCATGGCGTATACACCAGTACCCAGGAAGCAGGAGGAAATGCGGGAAAGCTCGCAGCACAGCACGCGGATGGCCTGGCCACGTTCCGGCAGTTCCCAGCCCAGCAGTTTTTCCACCGCGCAGGCATAGGCGATGTTGTTGCTCATGGGGGCGAGGTAGTCCATGCGGTCGGTGTAGGTCACGAGCTGGTTGTAGTGGCAGTTCTCGGCAATCTTCTCCATGCCGCGATGCAGGTAGCCAATGACCGGGTCGCAGGATACAATCTCCTCACCGTCAATGACAAGCTTGAGGCGAAGTACGCCGTGCGTTGCCGGGTGGGAGGGGCCTACATTCAGGGTTACCAGCTCGCCGCGGTCATCTGCATCGTTTTTCAGATAATCCATCGCAGCGCTTGCTACGTCAGGCACTTGTATAAATTTTGTCGTGTTCATAACCTGGGGATACGGGGCCACCTGCGGCCACACTTACGCGCAGATATTTAACACCTTTCTCTTGTAAAGTGCAAGCCTAAAGTCGCCGCCGGAACAAGAATTACGCGCGTGCATAGGTGTTAGTTCTGGCGAACAATTTGCTGTATTTTGGGGTAAGTCACGCTTGCTGCTTGAAATCGGAGCGGGCAGGGGTATGATGAGGGTATGAATGCAGTAACAGCAGAGCAGCTTGAAATGGTGCGCCAGTGGGCCGCGCAGGGTGTGGATTTGAATGGTATCCAGAAGCGTCTGGCGAGTGAGTGCGGGGTACACATGATGTACAGGGATGTGCGTTTCCTGCTGCTGGACCACGGGATTGAGATTGCCTCTGCTCCTGCTGCACCGGCCAGACCGCAGCCACAGCCGGAGAAAGCACCGGAGGCTGTGCCGGCTGCTGGTGAGGGTAAGCTTGTGGTGACGCTGGATGAATTGATGCTGCCCGGTACGCTGATTTCCGGTAAGGTGCAGTTTGCCTCCGGCACCAGGGGCGGCTGGCAGATTGACCAGATGGGGCGCTTTGCCTGGAATGCGCTTGAAGGTCAGCCCACGCCGGAGGAACTGCAATCGTTCCAGGCGGAGCTGACTCAGATTCTGAGCAGGGCGTAAGTGTTTTTCTGAAAAAAAAAGGAAGAACCCCGGCGGTGCACCTGCCGGGGTTCTTTTGTTGAGAGTTGTATCTGCCGGATTTAGTCGTTGGAGAGACGGCAGTGATCGTACTTGCTCTGGAAGCCGAGTTCTTCGGGGAATTCGGAGAAACCGCCCCACACGTTGTATTCCTTGAGGCCGCTGCGACCGCAGGAATCCTGGTAGCAGGGCTTGTAGGTGCACTTGTAGGTGGGAGCCCAGAAAGTCACCAGTTCGTAGAAACCGTAGCCGATGCGGGAGAAAGTGCGGCCGATGCCATCAACCACGCCCACGGAGAAACCGGCATTGTTGCCTTCGGCATCGTTCCAGCGAATCATGGTGGTGGGGATTTCTTCCACGGCAAAGAGGATGTTACCAACGGCGCGGCCCAGCTTGCGGGTGGCCGTGTACTCTGAGGCGGGCGGTGCCTGAATGTCGGCATACGTCGTGCCGGCCAGAGCCAAGAGAATTGTTGAAAGGAGTAAGCGCTTCATGACAGAATCACAAATACCACATCGCTGCACCTGCTGCAAGCAAAAAGTACAATTTTTACCCTCGCTTATGAAAAAAATATCATAAAAGGGAGCAAATATCTGTTTGCGTTTCCTCATCGGTGAGGTAGCAGCCGGGGTCAGAGCCGTACCAATGCCCGTTGGCGAAGGCTGCGCGGGTGCGGAAGCCGCCGCCACAGAGAGCAAAGTGTTTGCAGGTGGCACAGCGGCCGCCGAGCTTCTGCTGCCGTTCCAGGGGATTGTCGCTGCCGCGCAGTTCCTGCAGTATCTGGGCGCTGGGTTCGTTGGCTGCTTCCCAGATATCGGAGAACTTCTGCGTCTTGGCATTGCCCAGGGTAATACCCTGCCAGAACTGGTCGGGGTGGATGTTGCCCTGGGTGTCGATGTTGGCAATGCCGCGGCCGGAGCTGTTCGCGCCACCTCCGTTCCAGCTGAGCAGGCGCAGCGTTTCCTGCGCCAGGGGGCGGCCTTCGCGCAGCTGGCGCAGCAGCAGGTAGACGCCGTCGGCCGGCTGGGTGACGGTGAGCAGTTCGCGTGTCTGCCCGGCGGCATGCCATGCTTCCGCGCGGGCGATGAGCATATCGAGCGCTGCGCGGGCCTCCTCTGGCCGGAGACTGGCTACATCCACGCCGCGCCCTGTCGGGACAAGGTGGTAGAAGCAGACACGCTGGATGCCTTCTTCTTCGATGAAGTTGAGAATCTGCTCCATGCTCTGCACGTTGTTGCGCGTGAGGGTGAGGCGCAGCCCGGTTTTCTGCCCGACTTCTTCGCAGAGCTTGAAGCCCCGGATAGCGCCATCGAACGCGCCCCTGACTCCGCGGAACTGGTCGTGTACAGCGCCGATGCCGTCGAGCGAAATGCCCACATAGGCCACGCCCAGTTCTTTGAACATGCGGGCGTATTCCGGGGTGATGCGGGTGCCGTTGGTTGAGATGGTGACTTTGAGTCCCTTGTCGGTGGCGCGCTGGAGAATCTGCGGCAGCTGCGGGTGCAGCAGGGGTTCGCCGCCGGAGAGAAGCAGGGCGTTGACCTTGTAGGCAGCAAGGTCATCAATGACGGCGCAGCATTGCTCCCAGTTGAGTTCGCCTGCGTAGCGTTCGGCGTGGGAATCGGCATAGCAATGTACGCAGCGCAGGTTGCAGGTGCGGGTGATATTCCACACGACGATGGGTTTGCGCGCGCGGGAAGAGGCGGGCATGCAGGCGGCGGTGCTGCTGCCGGGGTGGGTACTGCCGGTTCCCTGGCCGTAGCGGATGTGGTCTGCCGGCTGGGCAGCGCCGGTCCAAAGCTTGGTGATGTTAATCATATTACTGAGGAGCATTGCCGCGCAGAGCAGCAGGTATATAGTTACAAAGGGGTTCTTCGGCCATCATGCCTGCGCCGCTGCCGTAGGCGCGGGCCCGGGAGCCGCCGCACACACGGCGGTATTCGCATTGTCCGCATTTGCCCCCTAGCGCGTCATCATCGCGCAGCTGCACAAAAAGCGGATGCTGGCGGTAGATGGCCGCAAGACTATCAGTCCGCACGTTGCCGGCGGTGAGGGGCAGGAAGCCGCTGGGTTGGATATCACCCGTGTGGGAAATGAAGACAACACCCTTGCCGTCGCGGGTGGGAACGAGGTGGCGCGGGGCAGGCGCTCCGCTGGTGCGGGCGGCCTGCAGCATGGCTCGGCGGTAGTGGTGGCCTTCGGTGGTCTTGATGGCAAAGGGAAGTTCGCCACGCAGTTCGAGCAGGCGCTGCCAGAGTTGTTCGAGATCGGCAGCTTCCGGCAGTTCATCCATGGTGGCGCGCCCGGTAGGTACGAGCAGGAAGACGCTCCACACATCCGGCTGAATTTCCCTGAGTAGCTGCACAAAACCCTCCAGCTCCGGCAGGGTGCTGCGCGAAATGGTGGTGTTGATTTGCAGCTGGATGCCGGCCTCTTTCGCCATACGTGCTGCCTGCAGCGTGCGTTCGAAGGTATGTGGTACACCTCGGAAAGTATCGTGCGTTTCCTGCGTGGCTCCGTCCAGGCTCAGGCTCAGGCTCACGACGCCTGCGGCGCGCAGCTGGTGGAAATCGGAGTTGATGAGGCGGTTGGTGGCGGCCGGACTCAGGGCTACCCGCAGTCCCTTGGAGGCGGCGTAGGTGATGATGTCCAGGATATCGCGGCGCATCATGGGGTCGCCGCCGGTCAGTACCAGCATGGGCGGCGCGAGTCCGGCAATCTGATCCACCAGGGACATCGCTTCCTCGTGGTTCAGCTCCTGCGGGTGTGCCTGCGGCTGGGCAATGGCCCTGCAATGGCGGCAGGCTAAGGCGCAGGCCCGCGTAACTTCCCAGAAGAGAATGAACGGGCGCTCGGCAAAATCGCACATCTGCGGATGTCTTGACGCGGTCACGCGCGCATTGTACACGCTCGCGGCGCGCTTGGCAAGCCCGTATTAAGCGCGCTCCGGCAGGAATCTGTCAGCTTTTTTTCTAAATGTGCGACAAAAAACTTGACACTTACTCGCAATTGCTGTATCTTGCCTGCCCGTTCCCGGACAATATATCAACAACATTACACTATCATGCGTTCCGTATCTGTACGTAAAGGTGAACCGATCGACCGCGCTCTGAAGCGCCTCAAGACCAAGCTCGACACCGAGGGTATCCTCGAAGAAATGCGCCGTCGTCGTGCTTTCGAAAGCCCCATGGATGAGAAGCGCCGCAAGGCTCGTTCCGCCAGCAAGCGCAACAAGGTGAAGTGGCACTTCACCAACAAGGAGGAGATTCCGGCTGCTGCCGTGACCCCCGCC
This sequence comes from uncultured Verrucomicrobiales bacterium, assembly GCA_937901085.1. Taxonomy (GTDB): domain Bacteria; phylum Verrucomicrobiota; class Verrucomicrobiia; order Verrucomicrobiales; family Akkermansiaceae; genus Akkermansia. The sequence goes on from CALCHQ010000034.1 coordinate 154,370, forward strand.
GCTGTTGAAGCCTGACCCCATTTGTTCGGGAAGTTTTCAAAAAGAAAGGTAACCAGAAATGGTTGCCTTTCTTTGTTTTTGTCAGCTTTGCGCCCCGGACTTGCGGGGGGCGGCGCTATCTGCTATGATGCCTGGCATGGCAGAGGCTGAACGAGCAAAGAGATTTACAGAGAGTGTGCCGGGATACATGGCCGGTTGGTTGCTGGCGGCTCTCTGGTTGTATGCCTTATCCGGGGTGGATGCCCACGCCTTCAGCGCCTTTCCGGCCTGTGTGGTGCTGGGGTGCGCTGCTGCCTTGCTGCTGCTCGCCTTGTTGATGGGGCTGCGCCTTGTGCGGATGAGTGTGCTAGCGTGGTTTTCGCTGGCGGCAGGCGCTTATTTTCTCTGCCGTTGCCTGACTAGTTACGCGCTGGTGGAATCCTGGGGTGAATCGGCGCTGATTGTGGGGGCGCTGGTGTACTATGTGGCCGGCGTGTATGTGGCACAGAATCAGCATTATCGCGGGGTTTTGCTCACGCTGCTGCTGGCCCTGCTGCTGAGTATGCTGGCATGGTGGGCCGTGCAGCAACCATGGTTCCGCCTCGAATGGACAGGACGCGCCACGCACACGCCGGAAGGAAAGAATAACCTCCCTGTGGCACTCCTGGTATACAAGAACTTTGCCGGTTTCTTCTTTATTGCCGGTGGCGTGGCGCTGGGGGCATGGGCCTTGTGGGTGCAGCGGGGCGTGAAGCGGGCGCTGCTGATGATGGTAGCGGCGGCTTCCGTGGCCCTGTCGTTCTTCTGTGAAACCCGCGCGCCTTTTTTCCTGGCACCCCTTGCCCTGGTGGGGCTGTGGGTGTTCGATGTCTTGTTCCGGCTTTATTCCGAACAGAAAGTGGGCGTGGCCAGCTATGTGATAGGGGCCATTCTGCTGGTGCTGGTATTTGTGGGCGTGGCCGATGCGGTGCTGGGGCGTTCCCTTGCCGGATTTTTTGATAATGTGGATTCGCATCTTCGATACCAAATCTGGTCCTTCGTTTGTGAGCAGCTTCCCAGCGCGCCCTTGTGGGGACTGGGCGCTGGAGCCACGGAATGGGATATTATTCCGGTGTGCGATGCCTGGGCTCTGCCAAATTATGCTCACAACGAATATGTGCAGGTATGGGCTGATTACGGTGTCATCGGTTTGCTCTTCATGCTGAGCATCATTGCGGGGCATGTGGTGCAGGGAATGCGTTGCGTGGCATCGGAAAAAGTCTCCCTGCTCCGTCGGGGCATGGCCTTGGTGGCTATGCTCGTTCTGGTATTTGCGGCGGCTTATGCAACGGCGGATTTCCCCTGGCATAGCTTTGCGCTTGTCTCTCTGACAGCATTCGTCTGCGGGTTACTGGCTTCGCCCTTCCCCCATATCCGCGAAGCGCGCAAGTGGGTATCCTCTTCTCAAGCACCGGTGGTAAAGGTGCTGGGGGAAAAGAAAATCTGCCGGGTGCTGTTGATGTTTGTAGCCGCTGGAGTGGGGGTATGGGGTATCTGGATGGGGGGTAAATTCTACCCTGTCTGGGAAGCGCAATGGGAGTACAACCGCTTGTCGGAAGAAGGGGCGGATGCTCACGGGCATCAGCGGCGGGAGTTGATTGCCCGGCTGCTGCCGGAGTATCCGGATTCCGCCCTCATGGATACCTATTACCTTCTGCCGCCGTATAAATCGGACTGGGTAGAGCGTGAACGTCTGCTGAAACTGGCCATTCAGGCGAATCCCAAGCAGTTGTTCACGGTGGTTATGTTGGTGGATGCCCTGGGTAAACAGCAGAAATTTGCCGAGGCCGAGCAGCTGATGCGCCAGCACTATGTGGGTGACAGTATGCCGGGCTCCTGCCTGACCAACTGGCCTGCCTACTACGCTTTCAACCTCCTCATGTGGGGGCGCGAGGACTACAAGCACCAGCGCTACGGACTCGCACTGTCCAAAATGGAATATGCCTATGCCATCCATCGGTGGAAATACATGGATTTCAATCTGGCCTACCGCGGCGGCTACACTCCCTGGAAGACCAGCGGTGGCATCAAACCTTGGTTGAAAGAATTTCATAAAGTCGGCTGGCGGGATATGCACATGCTGCGTCTCATCGGCGTGCAGCCGGACCATTCGTGGCGCCAGCCCATGGTGCCTGGCGGCCGCCCCTCCCTCTACTCGGCGATTGTGGATAAAAAGGCTTCGTGAGCGGACAATTTGACAAAAAACAGCAAAAGCTTGAAAAAAATAACCTGACAGAGAGTTTTCCGCTTGCAAAAGCAGAAAAAAAATGCAATATAAGAAGAAATCCGCGTTAGCGGCAACAGACTTTACTGACGTTATGAGTACTCCTCCTCTTCCTCCGACTCCTCCGCGCCC
>CALCHQ010000035.1 GCA_937901085.1 uncultured Verrucomicrobiales bacterium
GCCATGGAGCGCATGGTGATGAGCGGGAAGATGAAGATAAAGAAGAACCAGAAGTTCACATTATCCAGCATGTAGAACATCACACTTTCACCGGTGGCCTTACTCATGGTCTGCAGCGCAGCCTGTAACCAGAATCCCTGCATGGCGATGGCGCATGCCAGAATCACCCAGCCGAAGGGTGTACACAGGAAGCTTTTGACTTCACGCGCGAAGATGGTACGCAGCGTATGCAGCCAGCTGCGGGTGCGGGAAATAGGTGTTTTAGTTTCGTCAGCCATTGTTAATCAAAGAATTAGTCTTTTCTTGTCATTTCTACGAACACATCTTCCAGACTGGGAATGTGGCGGTAGATGTGGCGCATGGGGAAATGGTGGGCAGCAATGATGGCGGCTGCTTTTTCGCGGGTGTCGGTGCCGGGCTCAGCGCGCACAATAACGTGGTGCCAGCCGCCGGGCAGGGGATCTTCCACTATCACTTTCTTCACAGGTTCAAAGGCTTCCAGCTCCCGGACAACTGTATCCAGGTCGCCCTTGAACTCAATGGAAACGCGCCCGGCTGCTCGCAGGTTCCTGGTAAGGTTGGCAGGGGTGTCACTTGCCTTGATTTCACCCTGGTCAATAATGATGACCTTGTTGCAAATCATTTCCACCTCGCTGAGGATGTGCGTGGATAAAATGACTGTATGTTCTTCAGCAAGAGACTGTACCAACTCGCGAATCTGGCGTATCTGGTTGGGGTCCAGGCCGTTCGTCGGCTCGTCCAGAATCAGCAGATCGGGGTCGCCCAGCAAGGCATCGGCCAGCCCCACACGCTGGCGGTAGCCTTTGGAAAGTGTGCTGATGAGATTCTTGCGCTTCGGTTCCAGACCGCAGCGGTCTATCACCCAGCCGACCTGCTGGCGCACGGATTTGCCGCAGATTCCTTTGAGCATGGCGCGGTATTCCAGATACTGCATCACGCGCATATCATTGTACAGAGGCACATTTTCAGGCATGTAGCCCAGGTGGCGGCGAGCTTCCAGCGGCTGGTCGATAATGTCGTAGCCCGCGATGCTCGCTGTGCCGGCGGTGGGCGGCAGGTAGCCGGTCAACATCTTCATGGTCGTTGTTTTGCCGGCACCGTTCGGACCGAGAAAACCAACGATTTCTCCTTTCTCAATTGAAAATGTCGCGTCCTTGACCGCTGTGAAACGTCCAAAAACTTTATGCAGATGCTCAACTGTCACCATACTCATAAGCGCCGAACATTTTAACAGCTTTTCACACCAATTCAAGCTGATTCTTGTCTGCTGGCAAACACTAGCTGACAATTACGCATTACGCGTATTATGCGAAGTCAGAAATTTATTATTTTACTGGCTGTTGCCGAGATTCCCTCTTGACTCTCCCCCGTACGCTGGAGTAGTATGTTGCCCTATGGTCAAATGCACAATCAAATATGACGGCGGGCTGCGTTGTGGATTGCAGCACGGCCCCTCTCTGGCCACGGTATCGACAGATGCTCCTGTGGATAATCGCGGCAAAGGCGAATCCTTTTCTCCGACTGATTTGATGTGCAGCGCCATGGCTGCCTGCATGGAGACTATCATGGGCATCTACGCTGAAGATAACGGCCTGAATCTGGAAGGCACGCTCATTACCGTAGGCAAAGTGATGAGCGCCAATCCGCGTCGCATTGCCCGCATTGAGACTGAAATCAGTGTGCCGCTGCCTGAGGATAATCCGCATAAAGCCGCCCTGCTCGACTGTGTCATGGGCAGTCCAGCCATGCGAAGCCTGCATCCGGATATAGAAGTTCCCATTACATGGAACTGGATTGGCTGATAAGCACTTATGCAACGTCTCCGCTACATTTACCTGGCTGCTCCGCTGACGGTGGCGCTGAACACATTGCCCGGCTTGCTCGATGGTTCGTGGCGCATGTGTGCCGCCGCTGTACTGGGGCTGGCTCTCTGGGCGGTGACTTGGGTACGTCTCTACACGAATAAGAAACTGCGACCTGAATTTGCAGTTCTGGCCATACTTCCTGCGCTGATGTTCCATGTGCTGACGGGCGCAGGCACAGAGTATCTTGCACCTTTCTGCTCGCCCGGCTGGCAGAATTTCAATTTTTTCCTGTGGCTGGGCAGCATCTTTGTCACCATTCGAGCTTTGCTGCCCACAGCAAGTGAATATAAAGGCCGCCGCTCTGCCGATTCTGTCTTTATCTTCATGACTATCATCACTTCCATCTATGGCTTAAGCTGCTGGATGAATGTACACTCTATATTATTAAAAATAAACTAATTACAAATATATGAAACTCAGTCCCTGCCTTCTTTCCCTTGGCCTTATCCTCTGCTCCTGCGTCGAACCCGGCGATGTCGTGACGGGGCATGCGCGTGTTCTCATGAAGAACGTGCCCTCCGTTGAGATCCCCGCCCCTGCTCCTGAAATCGTTGTTCCAGAGGAATCCCCTGCTCCCCAGCCCATTGTTACTCAGAAGCAGCCGGTCGTTTCTGAGCCTGCTCCGGCACCTGCGCCCGTGGTGGCAGAAGAGGAGAAGCCTGTCGTCATTGCCACCGCCCCTGCTCCTGTTGCCGAGAAACCTGCTGAAGAGCCCGCTCCCCAGTCCATTGTAGCCCAGAAGCAGCCCGTCGTCGCAGCCCCTGCTCCGGCACCTGCTCCCAAGCCTGTTGTGGAACAGAAACAGCCTGTTGTAACGGCTCCGGCAGTTACCGTTCCGACCGCGACGGCTACCGTCATCACCCGCAGCAGCGCCACCCCTGCCCCTGCTGTCACGCAGCACCGCGTTGTGACGCCCCGCGTGAATCCTGCCGCTCAGCAGCAGCCGGTGACGACCACTCCTTCCCGCATCAACTGGAACACACCCCAGAGCAAGCCCCAGAGCAAGCGCTCTTACCCCATTATGCCCGGTCAGAACCGTGGCCTGCGTAACCGAAAACAGGCTCGTTACTGATTTATAAAGCAGCTTCTTGTCAGACTATGGCCAAACAGCGGCTGGACGTACTAGTGGCACAGCAGGGACTGTGCGATTCACGGGAACAGGCACAACGCCTCATCCTGGCGGGTGAGGTCAGCGTCAAAGGTCAGGTTATCACTAAACCCGGCACGAAGGTGGATGATACCCTGCCCATTACCGTGAAAAACAAGCCCCGGTACGTCAGCCGCGGAGGCCTGAAACTGGAGGGAGCGCTCAAAGCGTTCCCTGTCAAGGCAGAAGGTAAGATCTGCCTCGATATTGGCTCATCGACGGGGGGCTTTACCGATTGTCTGCTCCAGAACGGGGCGATGCGTGTACATGCAGTCGATGTCGGCACTAACCAGCTGGTGTGGAAACTGCGGAATGACCCCCGCGTGGTAGTCAAGGAGCAGTTCAATGCCCGCTACATGACACCGGCAGACCTGGGGGAAAAGGTGCAGCTTATCGTGAGCGATGTTTCATTCATCTCGCTTACCAGGATATTGCCCGCCGCTTACGAATGCCTGGAGGAAGACGGCGATATGCTGGTACTCATCAAGCCCCAGTTCGAGCTGCAGCCGGAGGATATAGGCCCCGGTGGCATTGTGCGCGACTCCGCCTTGCATCAGCGCGCGGTTGATAAGATACGCAATTTCGTGGAACAGGAACTGCACCGCACCTGGTGCGGCGTGGCCGATTCGCCCATTACAGGCATGGAGGGCAATAAGGAATTCCTGGCCTGGCTGCGTTAATTGCCCAGGCTGTTACTCCTCCACTCGCTCACCCACTCCCGCAGAGGACGGTGTTCAGGCAGGTGCAGGCACGGATCCTGCGCCAGAATGGCGTCGGCATCGCGCCTGGCGCGGTGAATCAGGCGCATGTCGGCCAGCGATTCCGGGAACTCAACAGCCCCCATACCACTCTGTGCCGTGCCCAGCATATCGCCGGGGCCGCGGAGGCGGAAATCCTCCTCGGCTATTTCAAAACCATTGAGAGTGCGGCAGAGGACATCGAGCTTTTCCCGGCCTGGCTCACCTGCTCTGGCAGAAGATAAGAGGATGCAGTAGCTCTTGTAGACGCCGCGCCCGATGCGCCCTCGCAACTGGTGCAGCTGCGACAGCCCGAAATGGTCGGCATTATTGATAATCATTACATTGGCGTTCGGTACATCCACGCCTACCTCCACCACTGTGGTGGCCACCAGAATATCCAGCCTGCCCTTGTTGAAATCAAGCATGGCGGCATCCTTTTCTTCTGCACTCATGCGGCCATGCAGCAGCCCGATGCGTCTTTCTGGAAACTCTTCTCTCCAGCGTGCGAGTTCGGTCATAGCGCTGCTCTGCTTGCGCGCTTCGTTATCTTCCACCAGCGGGGAAACGATGTAAATCTGCCTTCCCTCCTCCATCTGCTGCTCCATGAAGGCAATAATACGTTTCATGTGGGCTGGATTCCGCAGTACGGTGACAATATCACCCCTGTTGGCCGGTAACTCGTCGATGATGGAAACATCCAGTTCGCCATAAAGCGTGAGCGTCAGCGTACGAGGAATGGGGGTAGCGGTCATGACCAGGACATCCGGGTTCTGCCCGCTGGCGATAAAGGCATCGCGTTGCGCTACGCCGAACTTGTGCTGCTCGTCGATGACAGCCAGTCCCAGGTTCTGCGGGCGGTTCTTCTTGTAGAGCAGAGCATGTGTCCCCACGATGATGCGCGGCGTGGCATCCTGCTCTCCGGATTCCAGCGTCAGCCCGGTATCATCCCTGCGGTCTGCCGTGCGGAGCGATACCTTGACATCGGTATGTTGCAGCAGGCGGCAGAAATTGCGGTAATGCTGCTCAGCCAGAATCTGCGTAGGCGCAATCATCGCTGCTGTTTTGCCGCTGCCTACGGCCAGCAGCATGGCGCAGAGTGCTACCAGCGTCTTGCCGCTGCCCACATCACCCTGCAGAAGCCGGTTCATTTGCCGTGGAGCTGCCATATCCTGTCTGATTTCCTCAATGCAGCGCAGCTGAGCCTGAGTGAGACGGAACGGAAGTGCCCCCATCAGTTCCTCCATGTACGCGGAGCAACTTGCCGTCACCTGCCCCGGCACTTCACGAGCCTGATGCCGCTGCCAGGCAACGCGGAACTGCTGCCTGAAGCATTCATCCAGCGCGAAACGAAGTCTGGCCTTGCGGTGCGCCTCTTCGTTGGCGGGGAAATGGATGTCGATCATAGCCTGCCAGTACGGATAGGCGGGCGCAACATCGTATCCCTGGGTGGGAGTCTGTGGGGGTATTTGCTGCAGAATGCGCCACACCAGCGCCCGGTAGCTGCGCGCAGCCATGCCGGGAATGGTCTTGTAGATGGGAACTATCCGCCCGGTATGAACCGGGGTGCTGTTGCTTTGCCTGCTGTTTACGGCCGGCACAGGAAGCCCTCCCAGAGCCGCTTCTACCAGACGATGGCCGGCATCTTCATCATCCAGCACCTCAAAATCCGGATTCGCCATGGTGAGCTTGCCGCCATAGACCTTTACTTTGCCGTAAACGTAGAGGTTCATGCCCGTTGCGAGCAGCTTGGCGACATAGGGCATGTTGAACCATCGCAGGTAGAGGCGCGTGCCATGAGGGTCGCCCTCCGTACCACAGGTGGCTTCGAAGTATCGTTTATACGAATAGCGCCAGGCGGTGCCGAAGAGATGAACCTTGACGCAGACCTGTTCGCCCTCCTGCAGCTGGTGAACCGCCAGGGAATGGCGGCGGTCTTCATAACGCCGGGGAATGCGGCGCAGCAACTGGTGTACTGTGCTGATACCAGCAGCCTGCAGGAGCTGCAGCTCGCGGGGCGACAGGCCAGCCAGTTGGGAAAGGGACGATTCCGGCTGCAGCGAGCTGCTCATCAGCGGTTGGATTTTCCTTCGTTAATGCAGCGGTAGTAGTAATCGACGCGGCTGTGGAACCACGCCCACTTGGGCCCCGGCTTACCATTGGTCAGCAAGGGAGCCGGGCAATTCTTGCGCGTCCAGTGATAATGCGGTACGACACGGCGCAGGTTGATGCCGTAGCGCTTCATGAGGACAGCCGTGAGCTTGGCAGCGCGATCCCAGGTGCGGAAATGGTTGTGCCCCCTGTTTTCACATTCGCACATTTCAATGCCGATGGAATTGTGGTTACCAGCCGGGGTACCGGCATGCCAGCCGGTCTCGCGGAGCGGGAGATTCTGCACGCACATGAACTGGTCTACAGTAAAATGCCAGCTGCGGTTGGTGAAAGCACCGCGGCAGAGCGCGCGTGAATGCTGCATGGCGGTGGATGAGGGGGAGTGATTCGCCGTGCTGTGAATGGTGATGAAACGCGGGTTCAGCCTGCGGGAACCGCGGCGCTGGCGGGCGTTTGACGGCATAATGCGAACCTTGATGTTCACCTCGCGGGCCAGGCGGGACAAACTACGCTTCACCAGCGGAGTACGCACAGCCTGGAAGCGTACCGCCTTGGGTGTACGCAGATATGAGTTACCCCCCTGCTGTTGGCAGGCGGTAAAGACGGCAGCAAGAGCCAATGCCGCAGTTGCCAGAATTTTACCGTAACGAGCCATGGGCGTATTCTGCCATTTCAGCGGCCTCTTGGCAAGCGTAAATCCTGTCCTTCCTGCAAGTTTTCGCCCCCATCCCCATAACAGTAACAGGGAGAACTCTGAAGCAGAGTTCTCCCTGTGAAAACCACTTATCTGCGCCGGTTCAGGGCATGGGGAAGTTCTTGTTGAACTCGGAAACCTCGGCGCGGAGTTCGTTGTAGGCACCGGGAGTCTCGCAGACCTTCTGAGCGGCCAGGATGGCAAGGCATCGGCCGATGAATTCGGCCACCTTGCGGACATCGTCCTCCTTCATGCCGCGGGTTGTCACCGCGGGGGTGCCGATGCGGATGCCGCTGGGCTTGAATGTGGTTCCCTTGTCATAGGGGATGGCGTTCTTGTTCACGGTGATGCCTACCTTGTCGAGAGCCACCTGGGCTTCGGCACCATTCAGCCCCTTGGAGCTGAGGTCGACGAGGAAGCAATGGTTGTCCGTGCCGCCGGCAACAATGCGGAAGCCCAGCTCGGCCAGCTTGTCGGCCATGGCCTTGGCGTTCTTCACAATCTGCTGGGCATATTCGCGGAACTCAGGCTTGAGTGCTTCACCAAGGCAGGCTGCCTTGGCGGCAATTACATGCATGAGGGGGCCGCCCTGCAGACCGGGGAAGGTTGCGCTGTCGAGTTTCTTGGCCCACTGTTCCTTGCACATGACCAGACCACCACGCGGGCCGCGGAGGCTCTTGTGGGTGGTGGTGGAGACAAAGTCGGCGTAGGGAACGGGGGACGGATGCACCCCTGCTGCCACGAGACCGGCGATGTGAGCCATGTCAACGAACATGATGGCACCGACTTCGTCACAAATCTGGCGGATACGGGCAAAGTCAATCGTGCGGGAATAGGCAGAAGCGCCAGCCAGAATGAGGGCAGGCTTCACTTCCTTGGCCTTGGCCTCCAGCGCATCGTAGTCAATCATTTCGGTTTCGGGGCTGACACCGTAGTGTTCCACCTTGTAGGTCTTGCCGGAGAAGTTGGCGAAGAACCCATGGGAAAGGTGGCCACCGCAGGCCAGGTCCATGGTCAGAATCGTATCACCCGGGTTGATGCAGGCGTGGTATACCGTCTGGTTGGCAGAAGAACCGGAATGCGCCTGTACATTGACAGCATCGCAACCAAAGAGAGCCTTGGCACGGTCGATGGCCAGCTGCTCCACCTTATCCACGACCTCGCAACCGCCGTACCAGCGCTTGGCGGGGTAACCTTCGGCGTATTTGTTGGTCAGGCAGGAACCCTGGGCTTCCATCACAGCCGGAGAGGTGAAGTTCTCGGAAGCAATCAGCTCGATGTTGTTATTCTGGCGCTGGCGTTCTTCCTCGATATAGGAAGCCAGCTCAGGGTCGCTCGCCGCAAGAGGAGAGCCGGAACCTACGCAGAGGCGGTTGATGTGGCGGCCTCCTTCGAATTCGGCATCCAGCCAGATACGCAGCACTTCCTCCATGCTTTCCGGAGTCAGGAAAGCAGAGGCCATGCAGAGGACGTTGGAATCATTGTGCTGACGGGAAAAAGCAGCTTCCTGCGGTGTGCGGGCAAGCGTCGCGCGGACGCCCTTCCAGCGGTTGGCTGCAATGCTCATGCCCAGGCCGGAGAAGCAGATGAGGATGCCCCGGTCGGCGCGGCCGTCAACCACTTGCTTGCAAACTTTGTTGGCGTATTCTGCATAGTTGCAGGATTCCTTGGTGTCGGGGCCGACATTGACGACCTTGCAACCCCAGGATGTCAGAATTTCAATGGCAGCTTCTTTCAAATCCACACCCTTGTGGTCTGAACCGATGACGATGCGAAGTTCCGTATTCATGAAAAAATTAAGGAAAGCGTACGGGCGAGATGCTAACACAGACCGCGCCCGGTGGCAAGCTTTATTTGAGTCTGCGTCCATCTTCCTCCCTGCTCCAACTGTGAAAAAAGGGAGCATTCTGATACAATGAAACGGTATGAGAAACAAAATACAACATCATGAAACAAATCTCCCGGCTGTGCCTCCGGGCGATGCCGCCAACCTTATTCTGCAACTGGCCCGCAAATGTCATGTGAACACCCGCATGAGTAATCACAACTTCTTTGAGCAACTGTACAATGTGACAGAGGCTTTTGCGCGCGCTCTGCAGGAAGCTGAAACAGGTGTCAGCTTCCGGCAGGCGGCTGAATTCAGCCTGATGGCCCGGTCTCATCGCCGCCCCAGCACACGGGCTGATTTGCGTTCCTACATCAACCGGATGTGCAATTATGGCAATTTTGCCGAAATTCCCCTACGGAAGATTCTCATTCCCCTCTGCCGGGAAATGTTGCAAGATTGTTTCGGTCACAGCGCGCATACTTATCGGAAAGCCCAATCCATACTGCACAGTATCTTCAATATGGGAATCCGGCAGGGCTGGTGCGTACAGAATCCGGCCAAGGCCATTCTGCGGCCGCCGGTAGACGAAACCCGCATCGAGATTCTGACCTTGCAGGAAATACGCAGCCTCCTGGCGGTTCTGCATCGGAATACGCGTTTATCCTGCATGGAAGCGGCCTTGCGCCTCATGCTCTGGTGCGGAGTCCGCCCGGCCGAGGTGCGCCGTCTGAAGTGGGAAGATATCGACCCCGACGAAGAAGTTGTTTATATTGAGGGAATGAACAGTAAAACAGGTGGCGCGCGTGCTATTCCCCTGAGGGGTGGCGCGCTCTGGCTCTGCCACCATATGCAGGAATCCAGCCGGTACATTGCCCCGAACAACTGGGACCGGCTGTGGCGCTGGCTGCGCCAGGAGGCCGGATTCCCCTGCTGGCAGAATGATGCCTTGCGCCATACCTTTGCCAGCATGCACATCAAGCGATTCCATAACATGAACCTGCTCCAGGAGGAAATGGGTCATCGCAATTCCCACCTTCTTCAGACCCGCTACCTCAACCTCCGTTACCTCAGGCGCTCATCTGCCTCGCGTTTTTTTACGCCTCAGTACTGGGAAAATTAGAGTATACTCTCAATTTCTGCCATGACAGCACGAATTTTCTCGCCATGCGTCCCAAAGCATGATAGAGTGAGCTAACGATAGATGAAATGACGTTACTATGAACGACCTGACTAAACCTTTCAAACGTCTGCCCGTGGCTCTTATCGGCACGGGGTCCTATGTGCCGGAACGCCGTCTCACCAATGAGGATCTGGAGAAGATGGTGGATACTTCCAACGAGTGGATTGTGACCCGCACCGGCATTGAGGAGCGCCGCATCGCCGCCCCTGATGAAAAAACCAGCGACATGGCCACCCAGGCGGCCAAGCGCGCCATGGAATCGGCCGGTGTCACGCCGGAGGAAATCGATCTCATTATCGTCGCCACCGTCACGCCCGACACTTTCACTCCCTCCACCGCCTGCTATGTTCAGGCCAATATCGGCGCGGTGAATGCGGCGGCCTTTGATATTTCCGCTGCCTGCTCCGGCTTCCTCTACGCCTTGAAAACGGCGGTGCAGTTCATTGGCTGCGGCCAGGCCCGCACAGCCCTCATCATCGCATCGGAAAAACTCAGCCACATCGTCAACTGGGAAGACCGCTCCACCTGCGTGCTCTTCGGTGACGGTGCCGGTGCCGCCATCCTGCGGACAGGTACAGGCATTGAGGGCGACAGCGCCGTGCTGGCCTCTGACATCGGCTCCGACGGCACATTGACGGACCTCCTCATGGTGCCCGGCGGCGGTTCTGCCATCCCGACCACAGAGGAAAACATCCAGGAAAAGCTCTATACCCTGGCCATGCGCGGCAACGAAGTGTTCCGCTACGCCGTAGCCCACATGAAGGACAGCGCCCTGTCCCTCATCACCCGTACCGGCATCAGGCCCGAAGATGTGGATGTCGTGATTCCTCACCAGGCCAATCTCCGCATCATCAATGCCGTAGCACAGCGCCTCGGCATCCCGACAGAGCGAGTCTTTGTGAACGTTCACAAATATGGCAACACCTCCGGTGCCGCCGTAGCCATTGCTCTGGACGAGGTCGTCAAGACAGGCCGCGCCAAGAAGGGCGACATCGTCCTGCTGGTCACCTTTGGTGCCGGCCTTACCTGGAGTTCTGCCGCTGTGCGCCTGTAACAGCATTGCCTGCCGAATCTTCGGAAAGCGCCCTGGTTCTCATCACGCCAGGGCGCTTTTTCCGTCTGCCCGCGCAATCTAGCTGCCTGGGGAAAGAAAGGGGGCTTATCACTTGTCTCAAACCGATTTTTCCTTGACAGTCCGCGCCCCGTCAGGCACACTATACGGCAGTAGAATCAATTTCACTGCTATGGAACCGTACAGCATGAAGAACCCGTTCCCCGCCACCGTGCTGGGGATTCGCTCCGTCACCCAGCCTGGCAGCGCCAAGGAAACCATCCATGTGGATTATTCCCTGGAAGGCTCCGGGCTGAACTACGTTACAGGTGATGCCCTGGGGGTCATTCCCTGCAATGACCCTGCCCTGGTGGATGCGCTCATCGAGGCGCTCGGACTTGATGCGTCTGCAGAAGTCCCCACTCCTGCCGGGGAGACGACCACCCTGCGTGAAGCCCTCATTTCCTCCTACGACATCACCGGCCTCAAGAAGGGCGTGCTGACCAAATGGAATGCAGTGGCCAATAGTGAAAAGCTGGCTGCCATCCTGGCCGATAAGGATGCACTCAAGGACTTCTGCTGGGGCCGCGACCTGCTCGACCTGGCCACCTGTGACTGCTGTAAGGCCACTTTCCCCGATGCTGCTTCCTTTGTGGCAATTCTCGGCAAGATTGCCCCGCGACTCTACTCCATTGCCTCCAGCCCCGATGCCGTACCCGGTCAGGTGTCCCTGTGCGTGGGTGCGGTGCGCTACACCTGCAACGAGCGCAAGCGCGGCGGCGTATGCTCCACGTTCATGGCAGACCGCCTGACCCCCGGCGATAAAGTCAAGGTATTCGTTCACAGCAACAAGAACTTCCGCCTGCCCGAAGACGGCAATACCCCCATCATCATGGTAGGTCCCGGCACCGGCATTGCGCCGTTCCGCGCCTTCTGGCAGCAGCGCATGGCCGATAAGGCCACCGGCCCCATGTGGCTCTTCTTCGGTAATCCCTATAAGGCCACGGATAACTGCTATGAGGATGAAACAGCCCCGCTTGTGGAAAGCGGAAAGCTCAAGCTTTCCGTGGCCTGGAGCCGTGACCAGGAGTACAAGATTTATGTGCAGAACCTCATGGAGGAAGCCGGTGAGGAAATCTGGCAATGGCTGGAACAGGGTGCTGCCTTCTACATGTGCGGCGATGCCAACCGCATGGCGAAGGATGTGGAAAAGGCTCTTCTTGCCATCATCTCCAGGTACGGCCAGCGCTCCGAAGAGGAAGCGGTTGCCTACCTCGCAGAGATGAAGGCTGCCAAGCGTTACCAGAAAGACGTCTATTAAGCCGACTTTCCTGCAAATCAACGAAAAAAGGTTCCGGCCAGTTGGCGGAACCTTTTTTTGATTTTGCTTCTTCCCTCCGCGCCTTCTGTCTGGTAGAATACCCGCACCATGGATACACCAGCCGCAAGACTGACCTCCCTCGATGCCCTGAGGGGTATGGATATGCTCATCATTCTGGGGGTCGACAGCATGGTCTACCACCTGTACCCTCTGTACAGCGGCAACACCTTCTGGCAGATGGCTCGCGAGCAGCTGGGTCATGCGCCCTGGGAGGGGCTTCGCCTTTACGACTGCGTTTTCCCGCTTTTTGTCTATATAGCGGGCATGTCCCTGTGCTTTTCCCAGTTGCGGCAGCTGGAAGCCCCCTGCTGGCGAGTGTTGCGGAAGCTGTGGCTCCGTGCCTTGGTTCTGGTCTTCCTGGGCTTCTTCATCAATGGCAACATCAGTTGGGATATGCAGCACATGCGCTTTGCCTCGGTGCTGGGACTCATCGGGCTGTCCGGCGCGCTGGCAGGCACGTTCACCCTGCTCTGCGGCCGCCGGCTCTGGGCAGGCCTCCTGCTGGCCTGCCTGCTGCTGCTCGGCACAGGTGCAGCACAATATGCCGGGGGTGATTTCACACCGGCAGGCTGCTTCAACGCTAAGGTAGATGCCCTGCTGTGCCCCGGTGTACTGCATAGCGGCACCTATGACCCGGAAGGCCCCCTCTGCATCCTTTCTGCCACCGCCCTCTGCCTGCAGGGATACTGCAGCGGCCGGCTTTTTCTGAATATCGCTTCCCCGGTACTGCGGGCGTTTACCCTGCTGGGGTGCGGCTGCCTGCTCTACGCAGGCGGCTGTTTCCTGCCTGTCCCGGTCATCAAGGGAATCTGGACTCCCAGTTTCGTTCTCTGCTGCGCGGGTATCGGGGCGGTTCTCATCTCTGTGCTGCACCTGCTCATAGATGTGGCCGGGCTGCAGAAGTGGTGCCAGCCCTTCCGCGTGGTCGGGCTGAATGCGCTGGCGGCCTACATGGTCGTCCATATAGTGCCCTTCTATTCCCTTGCAGACCGCCTGCTGGGGGGTACATGGGCGCTTTTCCTCAATCCCGGCTGGCAACGCGCCGCGAACGCCGGAATAGCCCTCCTGCTGGCCTGGAGCTTCTGTTGGTTCCTCTATCGGAAACGCGTCTTCATCAAGCTCTGACCCTATCCCTGGTAAAAAGCAGGCAGCCGCGCCCGGTTGAGCGCGGCTGCAAACATATGCTGGGGTGAATCGCCTGTCTTTACAGGCTGTCACCAAAGTCCTCGCGGAACTTGGCGGCCAGCTTCTCCTGCCAGTCGCTAAGCGGCTGCAGACGGCCGAAGAAGAAGCGCAGGACTTCGGGTTCTTCCACCCACTTCAGACCGCCGATGAGGTGGCGGTTGTCGTACAACCACTTCACGCGGTCGGCGCAGTACTTCACCTGGGAGAGCGTAAACACGCGGCGGGGGCAGGCCAGACGCACCAGCTCCAGCTCGGCGTAGTTTTCAGAACCGTCGGGGTTACGCTGCTCGGAAAGAGAACCGCGTTCCATACCGCGGATACCACCGGCGATGTACAGAGCCGTGGCAAGCGCACCGGCGGGGTATTCCTCGTGGGGAATGTTGGGCAGGAACTCAGAGGCGTTGATGTGGGCACCCAGACCACCGGCCGGCTTCACCATGGGCACGCCGTACTCGGAAAGTTCCTTCACCAGGTATTCAATGAAGATGGGGCCCTGATTGATGATTTCTTCATCAAGCGTTTCAAGCAGGCCCACGGCCATGGCTTCCATGGCACGCACTTCCATGCCGCCGTAGGTCAGGAAACCTTCGTACAGCGGGATGAAAGCCTTCATCTTGAGGATGAGTTTTTCGTTATTGGAGATGATGGCACCACCGCGGGCAAAGCCCAGCTTGCGGCTGGAGAAGTAGATGAGGTCCATCTCATCCGCTATCTTGCGGATGATTTCAGCAATGCTCATGTTTCTGGCAGCCTCTTCGCGGGTCTTGATGAAGTACAGGTTATCCTGCAGCAGAGAGGCATCGAGCACGGACATCACGCCGAATTCCTTACACACGGCAGCCACATCCAGCATATTCTGCATGGAAAGAGGCTGGCCACCAATCAGGTTCGTGCCGGCTTCAATACGAACAAAGGGAACATGCTCCGGGCCGACTTCCTGAATCAGCTTGCGGAGACGGTCAATGTCAAAATTGCCCTTAAACGGCAGGTCGAGGTTGGGGTCGAGGCCTTCTTCGGTGATAAGTTCCTCCACGCGGCCGCCCTTACGGGTGATGTGGGCCTTGGTGGTGGTGAAGTGGAAGTTCATCGGCACGACGTCGCCTTCCTTCACGAAGGTTTCGGCAAGGATATTCTCGCAGGCGCGGCCCTGGTGAGCCGGGAGGAAGTGCTTAGTACCGAACACCTGTTCGATAACGCGGGCAAGTCGGTTGAACGTCTCGGAACCGGCATAGGAATCATCAGCCTGCATGGAAGCCGCCACCTGGTTATCACTCATGGCATTCACGCCGGAGTCGGTCAGCATATCCATGAATACATCCTTATTCTGCAGCAGGAACGTGTTGTTGCCGGCTTCGCGCAGCTTCTGTACGCGTTCTTCTACGGTGGGCAGGAACAGCTTCTGCACCACGCGCACCTTGTGCATCTCCAACGGCACCTGGTGTTCTTCCTTGTAAAACTTAACGATAGACATGATGATTTCAGTTATAATAAATCCGGCGTCATAAAAACGCCGCGGGATTCTATCACGCAACTTTTCTTATTGTCAACGCTTTTATCCGTTCTATTCTCAACGATACGCGACATCCGTGGCAGTAAGGCAGACAATCTCCTGCTGACTTGATACCCGGTTGACACAGAAATAGACCTATTCTAAAATACGGCGCATGAAGAAGCTGCTCGGCGGAATCCTGATGACTTTCCTGTGTGCGTTCGGTGCCCATGCTGCACTCAAGGTGGCGAGTCTGCACCCTCTGCTCAGCGATATGGCGCGCCAGGTGGGAGGCTCGGCTGTGGAAGTCGTGGATTTATTTCCGGAAAATGGCTCTCTGCATGCCTTTGAACCCACCGCTGCCGATGTAGGGGCTGCTGCCGGGGCTTCCCTGGTTCTGGCATGTGGCAAAGGGGTCGAGCCCTACCTGGATGACCTCCGGGATTCCCTGCCCGCCCGCACCCAGGTGATTGAGCTAGGCAAGGCTGTGCCGGATGTGTTCCTTCCGGGTAGCAGGATAGCCGACCCTCATTGGTGGAACAGCCCCCTGGCCATGAAACGCGCCTCGCGGATGCTGCGTACGGTGCTGGAAAACGCCGTGCCCGGTCAGAAAAGCACCTTTACCCGCGGGCAGCGCGCGTACGCGGCGCAGATGGATGCCCTGGTGCGGGAAGCCCGCCTGGCCTTTGCCTCCATTCCGCCGGAACGCCGGGTGCTGGTATGTTCTCACGCGGCGATGAGCCATTTCTGCAAGGAATTCGGCTTCACCACCGTTGCGGTGCATGGTATATCCCAGGAAAGTGAGGGCGATACAGCCAGCCTGGCCCGCATTCTGGCAGAACTCCGCCAGCATCCTGTCCCCTGCCTCTTTCATGGAGTCAATGAAACACCGCGGGTGTTGCAGACTCTGGCCTCCCAGTTATCGGCCAGCACCAGACCGCTGGCAATGGACGGCATCTACCCGGCCTGCCGAAGCTATGCCGAACTGTTCCGTTACAATGTAGCCCATATCGAAAACGGTCTTAAAGCAACGCCTGCCGAGGCCGCATCCCACTGATTCATCATCAATTATGTCTCCCCGAACAACATTCTGGTTCGCGCTGGCTGGTGTCATCCTGGTCGGGCTTCCTTTGCCGGTGCTGACCGCGACTCCGTCAGCTCCTCCGGAGGCAGCACCAGAGGCCGGCACTCCCCGGCGCACGATTTACGCCACCCTGCGGCATACAGGTGCGCCGCTGCACCTGAGACTGCGCTCTGAGCGGAATGCCGCGTGGCAGGAGATGCCCTGCGATGCGGCTGTGCAGGAAATGGAGCTGGAACTACCGCTCAGCGGCATGCTGGAAATCGAAGTGCAGGCCGAATGGGCGGGAAATGAGCCACAGGCTGTAACCCTCACCCTGGAACCCGATGGCTGCGAAGCCCGGAGCGCCACGGAATGGAAAGAAGAAGGCAGCAGCACGCTGCACAGCATCATGAGATTCACATGGTAAGCGAGCATTCACACGACCACATCTGCTGGGGCGGAGGCCACCAACACCCCGCCCACCACAAGCTGGAGCTGCGGAGCGTTACGGCAGGTTATACCGCCACCCCTGCGCTTGAAAACATCAGCTTCGAGGTCGAATGCAGCAGCACGCTGGCGCTCATGGGGCCGAACGGCGCGGGAAAATCCACCCTGCTCAATGCTCTGGCCGGGCTGCACCGCCCCTGGTCTGGTGAGATTCTCTGGAATGGAGAGCCACTGGATACCCAGCGCCATGAAACGGCCTACCTGCCCCAGCGCAGCGAAGTGAACTGGCAGTTCCCGCTGACGGTGCGCCAACTGGTCGAAATGGGCCGCTACCCGGCAGTAGGCATGTGGCGGCCTCTGCGTCCCCACGATGCCGAAATTGTGGAAAAGGCGCTCTGCACCCTGGGCTTGCAGGATTTGCAGCAACGGCAGATAGGGGCATTGAGCGGCGGGCAGCAGCAGCGTTGCTTCCTGGCCCGTGCCCTGGCGCAGGAGGCTCATATCCTGCTGCTGGATGAACCGTTCACGGGGCTTGATGTTCCCGGCACGGAGGCTCTCTCCTCCCTGCTCCGCACGCTGGCCGCCGAGGGCAGGCTGGTCATCGCCTCCCACCATGACCTGGCGACCGCCCCGGCGATATTTGACAAGGCGCTGCTGCTGCACCGCAGGCTGGTGGCAGCCGGCCCCTGCCGCGACGTGCTGAACGCTGATAACCTGAACCAATGCTTCTTCCACCGCGCATGAACGAGTTCCTGCAATTCCTGAATGAACCGCTGGCTCAGCGCAGTCTCTGGGCCTGCGGAGTCATCGGCTTTTCCAACGGCTTCGTGAGCGCCCTCGTGGTGCTGCGGCGTTCCTCCCTGCAGATTGGTACGCTCTCCTGTGCGCTCCTGCCGGGCATTGCGCTGGCCATCCTGCTATTCGGCCTCTTCCAGCTGAGCATCCTGCTGGGGGCAGTACTGGCCGGGCTGATGGTGGGGCTGGGCTCCCTCTTCGTCTCGTACACCTCCCGCATGGAGCATGACACCTCTCTTTCCGTGCTTCACACCACAGCCTTTGCACTGGGCTACATCATCCTCATCCAGCTGGGCCTGCAGCAGAAGGTGGATGACTGGCTCTTCGGCAACATCATGAGCATGGGAGATGCTGACCTGTGGATTGCCTATATCATCGGCGCTCTTGCCGTACTCAGCGTCACCGCCCTGCAACGCCCCCTGCTCATCACGCTCTTTGACCCCCGCGCCGCCACCAGTATGGGGATTCCGGCACGGGCGCTCAATTACGGCATCTTTGCGCTCATCATCCTGGTGCTGGTTTCCTCGCTGCAGGCCGTGGGCTCCTTCCTGACCCTGGGGCTGCTCGTGGCCCCAGGGGCGACCATGTACCTGCTGACCGACCGGCCTGCCCGGATGTTTTGGGGCGGCGGCCTCATCGGTGGTCTGGGGGCAGTCTGCGCCTTCTTCCTCTCCTATCCCCTGGGGTGGCATCTGGGCGCCACCATCATCGTCGTTCTCGGCAGCCTGTTCCTGCTGGCCTATACCTTCTCCCCGCGCTATGGACTACTGCGTCTTTGCAGAAAATAAGCATTCCGGCAACAGGTGAACAGCTTTTCTGCTTGCGCCCGCAAGGTGCATATGCTAGCATGATGTGCGTATGAAAATCTCACTTTCTCCCCGCTCTGCCAAAGGTTTCACCCTTATCGAGCTGATTATCGTCATTGCCATTCTGGCTACTCTTGCCAGCATTGCCTATCCTACCTACATGAGCATTCAGGAAAACGCCGGGCGCACGGCAGCCAAGAAGGTCTGCACGGATATCGTCTCGGCTGTGGAAAGCTTCAAGCAGGACAACAACGGCATGCTGCCCTACAATTCCGACATGGTGGAACCCAACGACAAGGACCAGATGTTCCTGACCACCACCTCCGGACAGGATGCTGACCTCATCAAGGTTCTGACCAACCGCGAGGATGATGATGCCGACCGCCGCCTGAACTCCACCCGCGACATCTACCTGCGCTCCGATGAGCAGGATGTACCCCGCGAAGGGCTGTTCGTAGATGCCTCCGGCGAAATCAGCTTCTACGATCCCTGGGGCCAGCCCTACTACATCGTCCTCTGCGAGGAAGATGCCGGCGCCATGGACCCCTTCAACGGCCGTCGTTATCGCGGTAAGAACTGCCTTGTCTACTCCACCGGCCCCGACCAGGAAGGTGTAGCGTCAACGGATACTCCCAGCACGGGCAAGAAGCCCAAGGGCAAAAAGGCTAAGGAAGCAGCAGCTGCTGCTGCCGAACAGCTTGAGGAAGCCCTCGAAGATAACGTGTATTCCTGGAAGAACCAGAAGTAATTAATGAACCAATACATCACAGACGACGTGCGTCTCACGGGCATCCGCCCGTTGATATCCCCTGCCATTCTCATGGAGGACTATCCGGCCTCGCCGGAAGCCACCCGCATGGTATTTGAAACCCGCCAAGCCTTTCAGAATATCCTGAAAGGCAAGGATGACCGCCTGGCTGTCATCGTGGGTCCCTGCTCCATACACGACACAAAGGCCGCCATCGAATACGCCGGACTTCTGGCCGAAGCAGCGAAGAAGTATGAGAAGGACCTGCTGCTCATCATGCGTGTCTACTTTGAAAAGCCCCGCACCACCGTTGGCTGGAAAGGGCTTATCAACGACCCCTTCATGGATGAGACCTACAACATCAACAGCGGGCTCCGCATGGCACGCGGGCTTCTGGTGCGCCTTTCGGAAATGGGTGTACCGGCTGCCACCGAGTTTCTCGATGTCATCACCCCGCAGTATATCAGCGACCTCATCGTCTGGGGTGCCATTGGCGCCCGCACCACCGAAAGCCAGGTGCATCGTGAACTGGCCAGCGGCCTTTCCATGCCCATCGGGTTCAAGAACGGCACCACCGGCTGCGTGCAGATTGCGGTCGATGCCATCGTCTCTGCCGAGCATCCGCATTGCTTCCTCTCCGTCACCAAGCAGGGCGTGTCCGCCATTGTCTCCACCAAGGGCAATGAGGGCTGCCACCTCATTCTGCGGGGGTCGACAGAAGGCCCGAATTACAGCGCGGAACATGTCGAGAAAGCCTGGAATACGCAGCAGAAAGCCGGTATTGCCAACCGTATCATGATTGACTGCTCACACGGCAACAGCCACAAGGACTGGAAGCAGCAGCCCGTGGTGGCCACCAGCGTGGCGGAGCAGCTGGCTTCGGGAGCCGACCACATCGGTGCTGTCATGATTGAGAGCAACCTCTGCTCCGGCAACCAGAAATGCAGCGCCGACATGAAATACGGTGTCAGCATCACCGATGCCTGCATCGACTGGAACGGCACACTCGGTATGTTCGACGTCCTGGCAGCCGGTGTGCGCGCCCGCCGCGTGAAAAATAAACGCTGAACCATCAAGACCACAGCGATTCATTATACAAAGAAACTGCCGCGCTTATTCAGGCGCGGTAGTTTTTTTCATCGGGCGCGGTGAATGAAAATCTGCAGGCGGCGGCACAGGCGCATCCAGAAAACACAGAATCCGCGCAGGAACAAGACCACCAGCAAAGCAGCCATGCCCATTCCTATGCCAGGAAGCCAGCCGTACACCTGCCAGCAGGCTGCAGCACAGCCTGCGGCCACCGGCAACCCCAGCAGAACAGCCGCGAGATACAGCCAGAGAGCCCGCCGCTGCCGCCCCAGGCAGGCAGAGGTGAAACTGCAGATGCAGAATCCGAAAATGGTCAGTACGGCAGGCATAGGCTCAAATGTCATGATACGATGTCCCCTCTGCCGAATCAAGAAAAATCGGCAGGACGCGGGCGTTTCTTGACCATGGAGCCCAGATATGTTACATTCTTCAGCGTTCTATGGCCGATTACCTCTACACCCGCATGGCAGACAGCCCCGTCAGCAGCTATGACCTCTCCCTGCGACCGCCCGCATTCAGCGAGTTCTGCGGTCAGGAGAAAGTCAAGGAACGCCTCATGCTCATGGTAGAGGCTGCGCGTATGCGTGGGGATGTACTTGACCATGTACTCCTGAGCGGCCCGCCCGGCCTGGGCAAGACAACGCTGGCCAACATCATAGCCGGAGCGGTGGGACACCGGCTTCATACCACCAGCGGACCGCAGATTGAAAAAGCGGGTGACCTGGCCGGTATCCTCACCAATGTGGAAAAGGGAGATGTCCTTTTCATTGATGAGATTCACCGCCTGCACCCGGCTATTGAGGAATACCTCTACCCGGCCATGGAGGATTTCCGGCTCGACATTATCATCGACCAGGGCCCCAATGCACGCTCCATCCAGCTGAATCTGCCCAAGTTCACCCTGGTGGGGGCTACGACCCGCGCGGGTATGCTCACCGGGCCGCTCCGCTCGCGATTCGGGCTGGTCAACAGGCTCGACTACTACTCTGCCGGTGAGCTGTGCCAAATCCTCCACCGCTCTGCCGGTCTGCTCGATATTGACCTGGCTCCGGCCGGAGCGCTGGCCATTGCCCGCCGCTCGCGCGGCACACCCCGCGTGGCCAATGCCCTGCTCCGCTGGGTGCGCGACTACGCACAAGTGAAGGCAGACGGCTGCATCACAGCCGATGTGGCGCAGGCGGCGCTGGGAATGATAGATATAGATGATGACGGCCTGGACGAGATGGATAAGCGACTGCTCGAAACCATCATCTACAAATTCAATGGCGGTCCGGTCGGGCTTTCGTCCCTCGCTGTAGCGGTGGGTGAGGATGAATCCACCATTGAGGATGTTCATGAACCCTTCCTCATCATGCAGGGCTACATCAAGCGTACCCCGCGCGGGCGTGAAGCCATGCCTGCCGCCTACCAGAAACTGGGGGCCATGCAACCCGGCGGGCAAACCGAACTCGGACTGTCATGAAAAAAGCCCTGCATTTCCTTCTTCTCCTCCTCATCTTCTGCATGACCGGCTGCCAGCAGCAGAGGATGCAGGCACAAGTGCGGGATTCCCGCATCGTTGTTCTCGATATCGGCCACTATTACCACCCGCTCCGCGGCGGCCAGGGTGCCCGCACCCCGGACAACCGGTTCGGTAAGATAGAGGAATGTGAATACTGGTACCGCTATGTGGGCTACACCGCCCGCATCATCGAGCAGGCAGGGTTTCAATGCCGTATCTGCTGCCGGGGCGCTCTGCCCACCCATAAGGAACTGGCAGCCATAGCCATCCGCGAGGGAGTACACCATGTCAACACGCCTGAACCGGATGCCATCTACCGTTCCACGCACCACCCGCACCGCATGGCGGTGGGTATGCTCAGCACCAACTATGCTCTGGAGCAGAAACCTGCAGCCGTAGTCTACCTGCACCACAACAGCATGACACCCAGGTGGCAGGTGTACAACAAAGGTGCTATCTACTGCAACGAAGCCGGTGGCGACCTGGCCATATCGGTGGCCGGTGTCATCACCGGCACGATTTACGACAAGGGAGGCATGCCCAACAATGGTGTACCCTGCGGGGTTATTCTGCGGAACGATGGACGCCGGGGTGGCGGTGACTGGCTCAACGCCTGCAACGAATCCTACGTTCCGGCCATCATCACCGAAGCCACCTTCCTCTCCAACCCGGAACATGCTCGCTTCCTGAGCCAGGAGAAAAACGCCATCCGCTATGCCGAAGCCATCGGGCACGGCGTGGTCAACTACCTTAAAGCCCGCTGAGGTCCACGATTTCAACAACGCTGGGCTGCCGTCCAGAAACGAGTGGCTGCGTGTTGTAAGGCCGGAGCCAGGTAACGGCTGCGGAGCAAACTCATATCCCGATGCCCCATCTCCAGCTGTAATTCAGGCAAATTCCTGAAATAGGCAGCATGGTATGAGGCAAACGTGTGGCGACATACATCGGGAATCCACCGCTTGAATCCAGCTGCCCGACGCAACGCTTTCCAGCGCTCCTGCCAGTTCTGAGGTACGCTGCAATCCTTGGATTCCAGACCCGGCAGCGGCCGGAGCGGTACAACCCGCCCGCCACCCGTCTTGCTCGACTGCGGGCGTATCACTACCTGCTTTTCTTTCCAGAATACATCATCCGGAATAATTCTCTCGACCTCCGCAGGCCGTACACCGCTATACAGCAAAAGGCTGAGAGAAAAACGCATATCCGCGAAACGGGGCTGCGCGGCCGTTTTCCGCAGGCGTTCGACTTCTTCATGGTTCAGGGGAACAATCGGTGTTTCCTGCACTTCCGGTGTATCAACGCGCGCCACGGGATTCGCATCACACCACTCCTGGCGTATGCCGTAGGAAAAAATACTGTGCATAATGGTACGCCCCTTGCGGTATGCATGGGCACTATGTCCGAAAGCCTGCTCAAGAATTTGGCGGCACTGCCCTGTACTCATTGACCGCAGGGGTAACTGCCCCACACCTTCAATGCGTAACAAGCGCCGTACATAGTAACGCAAATCGCGCCTCGTGGTCGGTCTCCTGCCGCTTCTGGCCGCCACACTAGCCCATGCTGCCTGCTCAAAGTCAACCGTTTGCTCCTGCTGCCGCAGCGTCTCTGCTCCGGCATAAATACAACGCAGGGACCGCTCCATCTCTCCTGCTCCGGCGCGCAAGGCAGCACATGCCACCTGCGCTGCCTCTAATACACCTACTCCTGTACTGCGGAGCAACTCCAGAGCAGCAGCCTCCTCGCGGCTGAATTCAGCCTGCATACAGCTGGCTGTACTCCGCTTCCTGGTTTTCCTCCTATGATTCATCGTGGTTGTTAAGCATTCTGAAAGCTTATTTTTGAAACTCATACATGGTAAGAATGTTATGTAATATTTGGCGGAAAGATGGACCGCATGCTTGAATAATGTGGAATTTATAATCAAAGTCTCTTATAGTTGAGCAATCAATAGATAACAACTACATTTTTTTATCCAAGCTTGACTAAGCTTTCAGAATACTGTACTATCCGATGTATTTGAAAGGCGAGAAAAAGCGATGAATCTGCTGTATTTCCTGGTATGGGGCACAATTTTGATGGTGATGCCGCTGAGAGGGGAATGGATGCATGGAACATGCATCCGTATCACCGATGGGGATACAGCCACAGTATTGGTTCAGGGGCAGGAGCAAGTCAGAATAAGATTCTGGGGTATCGATTCCCCAGAGAAAGGCCAGCCTTTCGGGACGCAGGCCAGGCAGAAGCTGGCAGAGTTGATTTTTGGAAAACATGTCCGGGTCGATGTTGTCGAATACGACCGCTACGGACGCAGTATCGGTAAGGTTCACGTTGGAAATCTCTACGCCAATCTGGAGATGATACGGTGCGGCATGGCCTGGCATTACAGGGAGTATGCACCCTATGATACAGAACTCTCTGCTGCAGAATGCGAAGCGCGCTCAAAACGGATTGGTATATGGAGTCATGCGCATCCTGTGCCTCCCTGGCAATGGCGTCGCCAGGCGGTGCTTTTCCGCCCTGAGTCCAAGGAGGCGGCCAGGCGCTCCCCGCATGAGACATACTGGATTTCCCGTTCGGGCAAGGTTCACAATTCCTCCTGTCGGTACTACGGACGCACGCAGAGAGGATACTTCAGCCCGGAGCCTCAGGGTGAGAATTGCCGGATTTGTGGTGGCGCGCGGTGAGAGATGCCTTAGAGTCCGGGCAGGAGGTGGAGCAGCTGTGTAACCCGGCTTCCCGGCAGATTTCCCAGTTCCATACGGTTCATCACATAGGCAAAGGAAAGCCCTGTGTCCGGTGTGCAGAACGCATGGCTTCCCCCTGCTCCGGCATGGCCGAAACCACCACCTGGGAACAGATGAGCCGGCTCGCACATCGCCCCGCAGGTGAATGCCGTCGGCTGCTGCAGGGTTTCATCCCACCCGCTGCATTGAGGGGTTGAGAGCCAGTCTCGCACCACAGCGGGAACAGCCTCGCTCATCAGCATCTGGTAAAACCGGGCCAGCCCGCGCGCGCTGGCCACACCGCCCTTGGCTGGGCTGGCGCATTGCCAGGCGGCAGGTGTACTCATTTCCCGCGGTGTGCCATAGCCTGTAATGCTGTGAAAGGCGCGGTAAACGGCGGAACCTGTATCAAAATACTTTTTGTAGAACGCATCCTGCTGCATGTAGCCCGGCTGCAGGCGGGGGGCTTGCAGCGCCGCAACGCGGTGGAATTCACTTTCGGGCAGCCCTATGTAGAAATCCAGATTCCATGGGCGGCGCAGGCGTTGTTCCCAGAACGTGCCGACCCGCATACCCGACAGCTCCAGCATCAGGATATCGACCAGCGGGCCAAAGGTCTGGGGATGGTAGCCATGCTGCGGCGGCAGCCAGGCAGGCGTGCTGCGTTCGATGGCGGCGCGGCAGGCATCCAGATTGTCAAGCGGGGCTTGTTCTGCCAGCGCGGCCAGGCCGCATTGGTGCGACAGCAGCTGGGCAATGCTGCAGTGAGGTGCAGGAAAGGCAGGCCAGATGGCCCCCACCTCCAGTTCCGGTGTCTGGCAGCAGTCGTGCAGCGCCAGCAGGAGGCAGAGCGCGGCAGCAGGCTTGGTGGCCGAATAGACCGGGACAAGGGAATCATCGGGCCACCCTTCGTGCAGCGTGAGGATTTCCTGCCCATGCTGCCAGACGGAGACAGAGGCGCCTCCGACAAGTTGTTGCCGGAAACAGCGCTCGAACTCCCCTGCCCAGTCAGTCTGCATAGGGCGTGATGGCGGTGACGATGGCGCATTGTTCCTCCACCCGGAAATGCACCTCAAAAGGCTTCAGGATGAGGTGGTAGATCCGCTGCGGGTCTTGCTGATAGGCTGGACGCGGGTCCTGCGCCAGCGTTTCCCTGAGCGCTTCCACCCAGGCGGGCGTGGCGGCGGCAGGCAAGGTCTCCGGCAGCTGCACCAGGAGCGGTTCCCATGGGGTATTGGTGAAGCCGCCCGTGGCATCGGGGATGGAGTCGGAATAGGGGATGTAGGGTTTGATGTCGAAAATGGGGGTCCCATCGACCATGTCTGCCCCGGATACTCTCAAAACAGGTCCAGGCTCGACCGAGAGCAGGCGCACGACAGAAAGCCCCAGCCCATTCGGCCGGAACGGTGAACGCGTGGCAAAGACCCCCATGCGGGTGTTGCCGCCCAGCCGGGGCGGTCGCACGGTGGGATGCCATTCGCTGCCGTTGCAATGGAACTGCCAGATGAGCCAGAGGTGCGAGAAATCGCTGATGCCGCGTACGCAGTCTTCGAGGCGGAAATCCGGCTCAAAGATAATCTCGCTCACCACATGCGGGGCCAGATTCCCCTGCCGGGGAACACCGAACTTCTCGGCATAAGGGCTGCGGATGTAGGCGATGGGTTGCATCAGACGTTAAAGAAGTCGCGCAGAACCTGTGCATAGACAGCGCGTTTGAAATCCGGCAGGGCGCCGAGATCCACTTCGGCAGGCTGTACCCACTTGTAATCGCGGAATTCCTTGTTATCCAGCCAGGGTTCTGCCTGGTCGCTGTGCATGAGGCACAGGAAATAATGCTGCTCCTGCCCGGCATAGGGGATGCCGCGCTTGCGGAACACGCGGTCGCGCTCTGCGGGAGGGTAATCGTAACGGTACGGCCCGCGCGCTGCCACTACTTCGTATTCATTCGGACGGAACCCGGTTTCCTCCATTCCCTCACGGCAGGCGGCATCCAGCGCGGATTCCCCCTTCTTGATACCCCCTTGGGGAAACTGCCAGGCTCCGGCAGGCTTGACTCGCTCACAGAGCAGCACGCGGCCATCGGCTCGCTGGTAGATGATGGCAGCATTGGGGCGGTACAATTCGGACGTTCCGGGCATAAGAGGGAGAAATATGGTGTGTATGGCGGCATTCTATCATGCCTCGCAAGGCATTGCAAGAATATCTTGTCACTTGACTAGGCCCTGCTTGTTATGTTACTCTCACGGGGTATGAAGCACATCTTATTCCCGATTCTGGCCCTGCTGGGCATGGTGTGGCAATGCTCCTGCAGCCAGATGCAGCAGCAGCGCAGCATGGATCCGGTGGAAGAAGCGCAGAAGGAGGAACTCCCGCCGCCTCTCTATCTGGGGTCGGTACACCAGGTCTTTAGCGCAGACAAGTTTGCCCTGCTCCGCATCATCGGCCCCATGCCGGCAGAGGGGACCGTGCTGATTACGCACCCGGCCGATGGTTCGACGAGCCGCATGGCCAATCTGATTGTTTCCTCCTCGCAGCACGCCCGCAGCAATTTTGTAGCGGCCGATATTCGCGCAGGTGTTGTAGCGCAGGGAGACCGCGTGTTCCAGTACCGGGCGATTGCAGCCCCCATTGAGCCGGAGGAGGACACCATGCCTGAACCTGCCACCTTTGGTTCTGAGGAACTCGACCTGGGCTATGTACCGCCTGCGGTGCAGGCATTGCGGGAAAAAGCCCGCGCCGCCCGGCAGGAACCACCGCAGGAGGAGGAAGAAACCGGCGTGCAGCCTGCCCCTGTGCTGCCCGAAGAGGAAGAAGAGGATGAGGCGCCCGCCCCGCAACTGCCGGCAACACCGGGAATTCCCCACCTGGATGACATTCCTGATACCATCGGAGGCTGGGACAGCATGTAATATTTCCTATATCGCAAGTTATGAGACTTCAATACTATGTAGACGAGGAAGGCGAGAGTACCATCGGGCTCTGGGTGCCTAAGCGCGCTTGTTTCATTGATGTGACGGCACAGGATGAGCAGCTCTGGGCGGCCATGCTTCCGGGGGGCAAGAAGCTCCGCAAGGAGATAGAAACCTGGATTTCCAAAGGTGCAGCAGATGGTGTACCTGTGGATACCAGGGGACTGGTCATTTCCAGCGCGCTGCATGTGCAGCCCTGCACCCTGGCCTGCCTGGGCAAGAGCTACGCTGACCACGCCAGAGAGTTCAGCGGAGACACGCCCTCCGAACCCTCTCTCTTCCTGAAGGCGACATCGGCCATTTCCTCTGACCTGTCCTATGTGCTGAATCCGGCCGGTGCTACCAAGCTGGACTACGAGGTGGAACTCGCCGTCGTCATCGGCGATACCCTGCACCGCGCCAGCGAAGAAGAAGCACGCCGCGCCATTGTGGGTTACACGCTCATGTGCGACTATTCCGAGCGCTCTTACCAGCTGGAGCATGGCGGGCAATGGACCAAGGGAAAGAGTTACGACACCTTTGCCCCCTTCGGCCCGGTTTTCGTCACCAAGGATGAGATTCCCGACCCGGACAACCTGGAGCTGGAACTCAAGGTGAACGGAGAGCTGCGCCAGAAGGCGAACACCTCGCAGCTGATGATGCCTGTAGCCCGCCTGGTGGCCTATGTTTCCCGCTTCATGACACTGAATCCCGGCGATGTGGTCTCGACCGGCACACCGGGTGGTGTGGCGCTTGGCATGAATCCCCCGCAATACCTCAAGCCAGGCGATGTTGTCGAGTTCAGCTGCCCCGCCATCGGCAGCGTTGTCCAGGTGGTGGAGGAGGAATAAAAAAGATTGCTTTTTGAATACTTTTTGCTAGAATGCTGCGCGTATAACGCTTTTCTTTCTCTAACAGCTATATGAAAATTCTTGTCACAGGTGCGGCCGGGTTTATCGGGTTCCATGTCGTGAACCACTTGCTGAAGAACGGTAACGAGGTTGTAGGCATAGACAACATTAGCGATAATAAAGACCTGGAAATCAAGCATGCCCGCTTATCCCTGCTGGGTATCAACGTCGAAGCTCTCTACCAGTCCGATGCGGAACAGAAAGGGCATAACGGCCTGCGATTCCTGCGCCTTGATATCCTGAACCGCGAAGCGCTGGGCGCGCTCTGCCGTACCGAGAACTTCGATATTATCGTTCACCTGGCGGCGCTCACCGGCACAACCATGGCCAACCTGAAGCCGGCCCAGTTCTATGACACCAATGTCACGGGTACGCTCAATCTGCTTGAACTGGCCCGCCGCAACGGCGTCCAGCACTTCTTCTATTCCTCCAGCTCCGTCGTTTACAGTACGCAGGCCAAGGCTCCCTTCGAGGAAGAAGACCATGTGGATACCCCTCTGAACATGTATGCCGCCTCCAAGCGTTCGGCTGAGTTGCTCTGCTACACCTACGCCAAGTCCTATGGGCTGCCGGTGACGGTGTTCCGACTGTTTGCCGTCTATGGTCCCTGGGCGCGGCCGGATTCCGTGCCGATGCAGCTGGCAGACCGCATGATGAAGGGCCGGAACATCCGCCTCCTCAATGAGGGGCAGATTGTCCGCGATTTCACCTATATCGACGATTTGCTGGAGGGTATGAGCGCAGCGCTGTCCAGCCAGCCCTATGGCAGCAATTCCGTACCGTATGCCCTGTACAACGTGGGACGTGGCAAGCCTGTTTCCCTGCTCGCCTTTATTCAAGCCATGGAGTTTGCGCTGGGACGTTCTGCGGAGGTGCAGATTGTGCCGGATTCCGTCCTGCATTCCGGCGAACTGGTTGAAATGTATGCCGATACATCCAAGCTGGAGCGGGAGCTGGCCTACTCGCCCGTCTGGGACTATGAAGAAGCCCTGCCGCGTTTTGCCGCCTGGTTCAAGGAACACTACGGCCACTCGTTCCATATGTAACATCCGCAACCCCTATCATCCCCTCATTACGTGTCTCCCTATCTGTACAATCTCGCTAAGAAATTCCTCTTCTGCCTGGATCCCGAAACCGCGCACAAAGTGACGCTGGCCGGTCTCCGCACGGCAGAGCATCTGCGTATGCTTCCTGCCCTTGTCGGCAACAAGCCGGTCAGTGACCCTGTCACCGTCATGGGGCTTCAGTTTCCCAACCGCGTCGGTCTTGCGGCCGGCATGGACAAGGAAGCTAACACCGTGGCCGCCTTCGGGCAGTTGGGCTTCGGCTTCGTGGAGGTGGGAACGCTGACGCCCCGCCCGCAACCGGGTAATCCTAAACCGCGTCTGTTCCGCTGCATCCCCCAGCAGGCCATCATCAACCACATGGGTATCAACAATCCCGGTGTAGATGAAGGTGTAGAGAATATCCGCCGCACACGCCGTTTCAAAGGCGTTCTGGGGGTCAACATCAGTAAGAACAAGGTAACGCCCAATGCCGAAGCGCACCAGGACTATCTGGCCTGCCTGCGGGCGGTGTGGGATGTGGCCGACTATGTGGCCATCAATTTCTCCTGCCCGAATGTGCCGAATCTGCAGGACCTTGCCAAGGCAGACAGCGCCGCTGACCTCCTCTCGCTCATGAAGAGTGAGCAGGCAAACCTTTCCAGCGAAACCGGGCGTTATGTGCCGCTGGTCATGAAAGTCTCCCCCGATATGAGCGAGGCTCAGATACGCGACCTGGCCCATGTGTTCCAGGATTGCCAGCTGGATGGACTCATCTGCACCAATACCACCACCACCCGCGAAGGTGTGGAGGATTCCCCCCATGCGTCGCAGAGTGGCGGCATGTCCGGCAAGCCTCTCTACAACCGAGCCAATGAAACGCTGGCTGCCTTTGCCCAGGAACTCCAGGGCAGCATCCCCATCATCGGTGTGGGTGGCATCACTACCCCGGAAGATGCTGTGAACAAAATCAAGGCCGGCGCTTCCCTGGTGCAGCTCTATTCCGGTTTCATCTATGGTGGCCCGCCTCTGGTTCATGCTGCCGCGCGCGCCATCCGCGACCACTTCGCTGGCTGACAAGCCCTTTTCCCGCGCCCCGGTTATTCAACCGGGGCGTTCTGTGTCGGGATAAAAGCGGTATTTTTCCTGTCAATAGGGGATTTATTGTTTACATTCTGAAGCGCGTTATGATAGAATGCACAGAGATAATAGGTATTCCTTTTGAACCATGAAGAAGTCGTCCCTCTTTTTTTCTCTGATGGCCATGGGGCTTACGGTAGCCCAGGCCGCATCGGTGTACACCATCACCCTGACTACTGGTGAGCGTTTCACGGATTGCACCGTCTTGTACAAAAGTACCGATTCCACCAAATTCTCCGGTAAGAACAAGGCCGGCAAGGTGGTGACCAAGCTTGTACCGCAGAACAGCATCATCAACATGCGTGAAGTGGTGAAGGAGGAAGAACCTGCGGTGGAGACTCCCGCACCTGCGCCTACGCCTGAAACACCGCAGGAACCTGTGGCAGACCACGCCCCGACACCGGCCGAAACTGCCGCTCCCGCTGCTGCAGAAGGTGAAGCCCCTGCCCCTGTTGTGGATGGGAACATTGCTCAGCGCGAGGGTGAGGACAAGGCTGCCGATGCCACCGTGCGTCTTCGTGCGAAGCTTGCCAGCATTGATACAGAATTGTCCAAGATTTCCAAGCCCAGCCGTGCCCTGCTCAGCCAGACGAACAGCGTCAAGACCCGTGTGACCCGCCAGCTGGCCGACATGGATAAGCGTTCTCTGGAGATTGCCAAGCTTCAGGAGGCCTTCAACAAGGCGGGCGCAGCCGATTTCAGCTTTGATAAGGTAAGCGTGGATGACCGTTCCCGTTATATGCGCGACGGTGAGGCCGCCTACACTGCCATGAAGATTGACATGAAGGAGAAGAAAGGCCGCCGCAAGGTAGGTGGTCTGGATAAGTTTGAAATCATGCGTGAACGCTACCAAGGTATTCCGGAATACAAGCCTGCCCATGACTGGTACATCAAGACTCTCTATGATTTGCAGAAGAAGTGGACTCGCATGTATGACCGCGAAACGGCGGCACGCAAGCGTCTGGCTCCCGACAAGCGTAACTCCATGACCACGCTGGATGACCGTCAGTATAACGAACTGGCCGCCAAGTTGAAGGAAGATGGTGATGAAATCGCCTCTGTCTGGTTTGTGCCCCAGGGCCGCAACCTGAAGATGCTCTCCATCTGTGTGAACAAGGTCAAGGACGCCATCCGCCGCAATGAACGCGAACCGCTCGATGCCGCCGTCGGCACGGTTCCTTCCCTGATTGAGCAGTTCTGGAGTGGCATGGACAAAGTTCGCATGGCCATGGTGACAGGCGATCTGGAAGGTGCAGAAAAGCAGCTGAACGAGATCGCTGCCTACAACGTCATCATGAGCCTCAAGCAGCACCTGCTGCCCAATGAATACCGCACGCCCATCCGTGAGCAGTATCGAGCCACACAGCAGGAAATCACCAAGCGTATCCGTGAATACCGCAGACTGAAAGCCTCGCTTGAGCGTTCTACGGCAGCGCTGGACCGCATCACCTCCAACTCGGAAGCTCAGATTGACAGCGCGCTGAATGCCGTGCAGAAGGAACTGGACGCAGACGCTGGCGACAACACCATGGAAGTCGTGCCGGACAAGCCTGAGGAGGAAGCAACTCCCCCTGCCGGGCAACAGGCCGAACAACCCGCTGCTGAGCAGCAGCCTGCCGAGAAGCCCGCAGAGGCACAATAAAGGGTGGATTGGATTATGCGTGACTCTGTTTTTTGCGTCTGTCTGACGGCTCTTGCTCCTGCTGTGTATGCAGCACCCGCTGTGCAGCAGCTTCCGGCAGAGGTGACAGACGCCTTCAGCTGCTACACTGCCCTGCCCTCGCAGCTTGTCCCGGTATTGCAGCAGGCGCAGGATAAGGATTCGGCCGATGCTGCAGCTCCCGTTCTGCACCAGGCCCTCACCCACATCTATACGGCCAGAGAGAAGCTGCACCGCATGCCGGCTCTCACCCCGGCTCAGAATGAGCAGGTACGCACCCAGTTCGGCCAGCAGATGAGGCAGGAATGGGCTCGGCTCTATGAGGAGATTCTGCGACTCCGCGCTGCCAATTGCCACAAATCTGTTGCCCTGGCAAAGGAGTTCCGTCTCATGTGCATGATGATTGAAAAATGAAAACGCCCCTTATAATCCTGAGCATCGCATGCTTGTGTCTTTCCCCGCTGCCGGCCAATGTGGTGGCAGAAGCTCCTGGGACTGCACCGGAGACAAAAGAGGAAGCCCTGCCGGAGGGCGAAGTCCGAATCCGCAGCGGCATTATTCTGCTGGGCAAGCTGTGCCAGACCATGGGCGGCATCGACAACCACGACAGCGCCGAGGCAGCAGTACCGGCCATCATGCGGCTCTGCGAGGAACTGCAACTCTGGACACAGTCATTCAATACCCTTCCCCCCCTCTCGGAACTGGAAGCACAGATATACGAAGAACGCTACCTGCCGACCATCCGTAAAATCAACCATATCATAGAAGCCCAGGCTGACCGTCTGGGCGCGGCCGAATACTACGGCTCCCGGAATCTGCCTGCCGCCCTTGTCCGCGTAGCGCAGATCGGGCGTTAATCTTACAATAACTTACTACTATGGCAACAATCCGTCCCTTTGCGGCTATCCGTCCGCCCAAGCAATATGTGGAGCAGGTTTCCTGCCTGCCCTACGATGTGATGAACCACCAGGAAGCCTGCGACATGGCAGCCGGTAACGCCTCCTCCTACCTGCACATCTGCCGTGCAGATATTGACACCAGCGAGGCGGCTATCCACGACCAGATTACCTATGACAAGAGCCTGCAGAACCTGCAGGATTTCCTGAAAAAAGGCATCCTCATCCGCGAGGAGAAAGCCTGCTACTACATCTACCGCCAGATGATGTGGGGACGCGTGCAGACAGGTATTGTCGGCTGCGCCAGCGTGGATGAATACCTGGACGGCACCATCAAGAAGCACGAGCTGACCCGCAAGGAAAAGGAGCTTGACCGCATCAACCACTTCGATACCTGCTCCACCCAGACCGAACCCGTTTTCCTGGCCTACCGCAAGCACGTGGGCATCTCTGCCACCATCCGCGAGTGGATTAAGTTCCATAAGCCGGAATATGAATTCACCAGCGACGACGGTGTCACCCACCTGCTCTGGCCGGTGAGCGATGACGATGCCATTGCCGCCATCCGCCAGGGATTTGAGGAAGTCCCTGTCCTCTACATTGCAGACGGCCACCACCGAACGGCCTCCAGCGCTGCGGTATCGGCCAGACGCCGCGCAGAACACCCCGGCTATACTGGGGATGAAGAGTTCAATTACCTGATGGCGGTAACTTTCTGCGATGAAGACCTCTTCATCATGGACTACAACCGCGTGGTCTCTGACCTCAACGGCAGAACGGCGCAGGAATTCATTGAGGCCATCGCCCCCAGCTTTGAAATCAGCCCCGCAGCCCCCGGCAAGCCGCATGCCCCGCGTGCCAAGCACGAGTTCGGCATGTATCTGGAAGGCAAGTGGTACAGCATCACCGCCAGAGAGGGCAGTTATGATGCCACCCACCCCATTGAGAGCCTGGATTGTGCCATTCTGCAGAGCAACCTGCTTGCCCCCATCCTGGGTATCGACGACCCCCGCACCAGCGAGCGCATCGACTTTGTCGGCGGCATCCGCGGGCTGGAAGAACTGGAAACTCGTGCCGGTGCTGCCGGTGTCGCTTTCTCCCTCTATCCGGTGACGATGGAGGACCTCTTCCATGTGGCCGACAGCGGCGAAATCATGCCTCCCAAATCCACATGGTTTGAACCCAAGCTCCGCAGCGGCCTCTTTGCTCACGAAATCGAACGCTGATCCTATTTTTTTCAACACAGACAGATTATGAAGATTCTCATTCCGACCAAGCTTGACAAAGCTGCCTCTGCCACACTCGTTGCAGCGGGCTACGACGTGGTGCAGGACGACAGCATCACCATCGAAGACATGGTGGCAGCCCATCCTGATGCCGCAGGCATTATTGTCCGCTCTGAAAAAGTGACTCCCGGCATCATCGATGCCCTGCCCTCGCTCAAATGCGTGATTCGCGCTGGTGCCGGTTTCGATAACATCGACTTCGTCTACGCACGTTCCAAAAACATCGATGTCATGAACACACCGGGCGCCAACTCCAACGCCGTGGCAGAAGAGGTGATTGCCATGATTCTGGCCGCCTACCGTTACGTTGTTCCGGCAGATACGACCACCCGCGCAGGCGAATGGAACAAGAAGAAGTACATGGGCAGCGAGCTGACTCACAAGACCGTGGGTATCCTGGGGCTCGGCAACATCGGCCGACTGCTGGTCAAGCGCCTGCAGGGTTTTGAATGCAAGGTGCTGGGCTATGACCACTTCCTCTCCAAGCAGCGCGCCCTCAATATCGGTGCCATCCCGACGGAGATAGATGAAATCTTTGCCGAGTCCGACATCATTTCCCTGCATGTTCCCGGCGGACCGGCCACGCGCAACCTCATCAACGCCGAGCTTATCGGCAAGATGAAGGATGGCGCCATGCTCATCAACTGCTCCCGCTACGGTGTGGTGGATGAAGATGCCATCCGTGCTGCCAAGGCCAGCGGCAAGAACATCATCTACTGCACCGATGTTCATCCCAAGGATGCCGCCGCCATGCAGCCCAGCGCCGATGTGGCCACCCTGCTGCTGCCCCACCTGGGTGCCAACACCCGCGAAGCCAACAAGAATGCCGCCATGCGCGCAGCCCGGCAGATGATTGATTACTTCACCAGCGGGGATACATCTTGCGTGGTCAATGCCGAACGTCCGGCAGACCTGCACCCTGCCCAGCTCCAGCTGGCCTCCATGCTCGGCCGCCTCTGCTACCGCATCGGCGACTGCAAGCCCATCCGCAAGGTGGAATGCACCTTCTACAACAACCTGCGTTCCTTCCGCAAGTGGTTCACCCCGTGGATTCTGCAGGGTACAGTACCCGGTGCGGAACATGGCCTTATGCCTGCCGCAGCAGAAACCTCCTTCCGCGAACACGGCATCGTCTACAAGGCGCTTGAGCCCAAGGATGACAAGCACTACGATGACGCGCTGACCATCAACATCCACATGGAGGTGGATGGCCGCCAGATTGAAAGCAGCGTGCGCGGCATGGTCGTGGACGGTACCCCCGTGGTGTCCCGCATTATGGAGTTTGATCACCTCTATGCTGCTCTGGGCGGCAATACCCTCGTGCTGCGCTATGCCGACCGTCCCGGTGTTGTGGCCGCCATTGGTCAGGCCCTTTCCCTGGCTGGTATCAACATCGAGAACATCGTTGCGCCCACCGACCACAAGAGCGGTGATTCCCTGGCCGTCATCAAGACCAATCTCCCGGTTTCGGAAAACCAGGTGCAGGCCATCAGCAAAACCATTTCGGCTAAGCTGGCCTTTGCCATCTCCATGTAAGGATGCTGCCCTGCCGGCAGCCCGGACAAGAAAGGACGCCCGGCTTTACTGCCGGGCGTCCTTTTGTTCGCATGAGGGCTGTCCGTTACAGCACATCGCCCCATTCGGGTGCGGGCTGGGGCGCGCCAAGGCCGCAGATACGGTCTATCATGGCATCCCACTTCTCCTGCCCCTGGAGGATATCGATGTGGATGCGCAGGAAGTAGATGGGTACATCCATTTCTCCAGGGCGGAGGAATCGGACAGCATCCTTTTCCGTAGTGACAATCATGTCCATGGCGCGTTCGGCACAGCGCTCCACAAAGGCATCCAGATCTTCCTGGTCAAACCAGTAATGGTCAGGGTAACTGCGGCGGATTTCCACATTGGCCCCCAGGGATTCCACCAGATTCTCAAAACTCTCCGGGCGGGCGATACCGCTGAGGCAGGCTACATACTTACCCTTCAGCGCCGAAAGCGGCAGCTGTTCGCCGGTGAAGATGTTTTCCAACAGCACCGGGGCGTGATTGGTCACGATGATGTCTGCCACTTTGTTGTACTTGCGGATGGTGGCAATTAATTCATCCTGCGGCTTACCTTCGCTCTTGGTGAGGATGATATAACTGGCGCGCTTGAGGCTGGCGCGGGGCTCCCGCATGGTGCCACGCGGCAGCAGCGCCCCGGTTCCGAAGGGGAAGCCGCAGTCTACCAGCACAATATCAATTTCATGCTTGAGCTTCAGGAACTGCATACCGTCGTCCAGTATCAGAGTGTTGCTGCCCAGTTGTTCAATGGCGAAAATGCCGGATTTAACGCGGTCCTTGTCAACCAGCACGGCGACATTGTCGAGGTTGCGGGCGAGCATGAACGGTTCATCTCCCGCGTAGAGCGGGCTGAGGTAACGGGTCACGCCATCGCTGGCAATCTTGGGAACACGCTTCACGCGCTTGCCGTCCTTATCAAGCCAGACCTGAGGCTTTTCCAGGTCGTGACTCTTGTACCCTCGCGTCAGAATGGCGCATTTGCGCCCGCGCGAAGCCAGACTGCGGGAAAGCAGCTCCACCACCGGGGTCTTGCCTGTGCCGCCGGCGGTGATATTACCCACACTCACCACGAAGGTTCCCAGGTAATGCACCGTCTTGATGCGGCGGCGGAACAGGAACAGGCGCACCTGCACCAGAATCCAGAAGAAAATGGAGGCAAAGCGAAGCACACCGCGCATGAGCCAGGCACGGAAACCA
This sequence comes from uncultured Verrucomicrobiales bacterium, assembly GCA_937901085.1. Taxonomy (GTDB): domain Bacteria; phylum Verrucomicrobiota; class Verrucomicrobiia; order Verrucomicrobiales; family Akkermansiaceae; genus Akkermansia. The sequence goes on from CALCHQ010000035.1 coordinate 36,503, forward strand.
CGGGCCCGGCCGAATACTACTTCGGTTCCCCACTCTGCAAACTCCTCTCCGCGTGTCTTCATGTTCCTGTTATACTAACAGCAGGTGCCTGCCAAGTCAACATCAGAACTCGCAATTACGGGGCGTGCGGGGGAACGGCAGCACGTCGCGGATATTCTGCACGCCGGTCACAAACATGATGAGGCGCTCGAACCCGACACCAAAGCCGGCATGCGGAACCGTGCCGAAGCGGCGCAGGTCATTGTACCAGTAGTAGGCTTCCTTATCCATGCCCATGCGTTCAATATTGCCCTCCAGCACATCCAGGCGTTCCTCGCGCTGGCTGCCGCCAATGATTTCACCGATGCCAGGGACAAGGACATCCATGGCGGTCACCGTCTTGCCATCGTCGTTGAGGCGCATGTAGAAAGGTTTGATTTCCCTGGGGTAGTTATACACAATAACCGGGCATTTGAAGTGTTTTTCCGTCAGGAAACGTTCATGCTCGCTCTGCATATCCATGCCCCAGTAGGGCTTGTACTCAAAGTCCAGACCGCTGGTCTGCATGATTTCAATGGCTTCGGTGTACGAACAGCGCACAAAGGGCTTTTCGGCCACCTCTTCCAGGCGGGCGCGCAGTCCCTTATCCACAAACTTGCAGAAGAAGTCGAAATCGCCGCTCGTGTCTGCCAGCATCGTGCGGGCAATGTGCTTGATGAAGGCTTCTGCTATATCCATGTCACCATAGATATCGCAGAAGGCCATTTCCGGCTCAATCATCCAGAATTCGGCAGCATGGCGCGACGTGTTGCTGTTTTCCGCGCGGAACGTGGGGCCGAAGGTGTAGATATTGCTCAGCGCACAGGCAAATGTCTCGCCCTCCAGCTGGCCGGAGACCGTCAGATTGGCGGCCTTGCCGAAGAAATCGTTATCGTAGCTCTTGTTATCGGCCAGGGGGTCAAGAGTGGTCACATGGAACATCTCACCCGCACCCTCGCAATCACTCGCGGTGATGATGGGGGTGTGTACCCACACGAAGTCGCGCTTCAGGAAGAATTCATGCACGGCGGCGGCCATGCGCGAGCGCGTGCGGAAAATAGCGCCGTACAGATTGGTGCGGGGGCGCAGGTGGGCAATCGTGCGCAGGAACTCAGGCGAATGCCCCTTCTTCTGCAGAGGGTACGATTCCGGTGAAGCTCCCACCAGCTTGATTTCGGTGGCCTGGATTTCCCACTTCTGCTTACCGGGACTTTCCACCAGACGCCCGAGAATACTCACCGAGGCACCGGTGGTCATACGGCCAATCTGCTCATAGCCGGGGATGCCAGCGTCGGCCACTACCTGGATGGATGCCAGGCTGGTGCCGTCATTCACTTCGAGAAAGGAAAAAGCCTTGGAATCACGGCGGGTACGAACCCAGCCCTCCACCAGAATCTGCCCAGCCGGAGACTCGCTGGCCAATGCGTGTTTTACCAATGTTCGCTGCATGACTATCTCTGCTATTCGCTGCAAGGGATTCTACCACCGGGCGCGTTGCAATGCGAGCAAAAAAACCGGAATTGACAAAGAGTCTCAGCAGGAGTATGCTCGCCCGCATGAGGGCAGACACCAAGGCGCTGGACTATTTTCACAAGGGCTTCAATTGTGCCCAATCTGTTTTTGCAAGCTTTGCCGGCCAGCTCGGCATGAGCGAGGAAGCTGCTCTGAAGTTCTCCTCTGCCTTCGGCGCGGGGCTGGGACGCATGCGCGGCACCTGCGGGGCTTTTGCTGGCCTGTGCATGGTGGCCGGCTTCTGCCGCGGCAATGTAAGCGGCAAGCCGGAGGATAAGGAAATCATCTTTTCCCTGACCAGGGAACTGGCCGATGCCTTCAAAAAGGAATTCGGCACGCTCACCTGCCGGGAACTGCTGAAACTGGACGCGGAAATGGAGTCCTCTGCCCGCCCAAATGAGCGAACATCAGAGTATTACGCGACCCGGCCCTGCGAAAAATGTGTCTCTTTTTGTGCAAATAAAGCGCAGGAACTACTTGTTAAACATCTAAATAATTAAGTAATAACAACTAAAAAATATAGATAATTTTTAGTATTTCGCTTGACGCCATACGAGAAATCAGATATATTGACCACGTCTCCGGGGGCGGACGTAAAATTGCTCCCCGGACTCGAGAGAGTCCGATTCATAGGGTAGTTGGGCACCCAGGGGCTTCGGCTCCTGGGTGACTTCCTTTTCCGGGGGTAAACCCCGGATGCAACTTTCAGACCCACATGTGTCATGAGCCGGATTTCTCTTGATTTAGCGGGCATTTGGCGGTAGAATCGCGCGCATGACCACAGAGGAGAAAAAAGACTTCATCCGCGACATGGTAGCCAGGGATCTGGCCGAGGGTTATTGCGAAGTGCCCATTACCCGTTTCCCGCCGGAGCCGAACGGCTACCTGCACATCGGCCATGCCAAGGCCATTTGTCTGGATTTTGGTCTGGCGAAGGAATATGCCCACCTCGGCGCTGTATGCCACCTGCGTTTCGACGACACGAATCCCTGCAAGGAAGACATCGAATTCGTCAACTCCATTCAGGAAGACATCCGCTGGCTGGGCTTTGACTGGGGCGAACATCTTTACTGGGCCTCCAACATCTTTGATTTCTACTATGAATGCGCCGTGGCGCTCATCAGGAAAGGACTTGCCTATGTGGATCTGCAGGACAGGGAAACCATGCGCCAGCAGCGCGGCAACCTGGTGACTCCCGGCATCGAATCCCCCTACCGCAATACCTCCGTGGAGGAAAACCTGGCGCTCTTCGAGGCCATGAAGCGCGGCGACTATGCCGAAGGTGCAGCGGTACTCCGCGCCAGGATTGACATGGCCAGCAGCAACATGAACATGCGCGACCCCGTCATCTACCGCATTTCCTACGACCACCACCACAACACCGGCAACTCCTGGTGCATCTACCCCATGTACGACTTCGCACACCCGCTGGAAGATGCCTACGAGCATATCACCCACTCGCTCTGCACGCTTGAGTTTGAAAACCACCGCCCGCTCTACGAATGGGTCATCGACAACTGTCCTGTTCCCGCCAAGCCCAAGCAGCGTGAATTCTCCCGCCTCAACATCACCTACACCGTCATGAGCAAGCGCAAGCTGCGCCAGATGGTGGAAGAAGGATATGTAGCCGGGTGGGATGACCCCCGCATGCCCACAATCTGCGGCATGCGCCGCCGCGGTTACCCCGCAAAGGCCATTGTGGATTTCTGCGAAGGCGTGGGTATCACCAAGTTCAACGGCAACACCGACGTCGCCCGCCTGGAAAACGCCGTGCGTGCGGAACTCAACACCCATGCCGAACGCCGCATGGCTGTTCTCAAGCCGCTCAAGCTGGTGCTTACCAACGTACCTGCCGACTTCGAGGAAGAGGTGGAAGTGGTCATCAACCCTGAAAAGCCCGAACTCGGCAACCGAAAGCTCACGCTCACCAGAGAAGTCTGGATTGAGCAGGATGACTTCATGGTTGACCCGCCCAAGAAGTACAAGCGACTTTCTCCCGGCGCCTGCGTACGTCTGCGCGGCGGCTACTGCATGATTTGCACCGGCTACACGGCTGATACCGAAGGCAATGTGACCGAGGTGCAGGCCGAAATTATCCCCGGCACCGTAGGTTCCAACCCACCCGAAGGCATCAAGTGCAAGGGTGCTATTCACTGGGTATCCGTCAAGTACGGCGTGCAGGCAGAAGTGCGCCTCTACGACCGCCTGTTCAAGGACGAAGCTCCCGATGCCAATGAAGAAGGCTTCCTGGCCTCGCTCAACGCCGATTCCCTCACCATCCTCAAGGATGCGGTGGTGGAACCTGCGCTGGCAGAAGCACCTGCAGAGTTCCTCTGCCAGTTTGAACGCACCGGCTACTTCGTGGCAGACCGCTACGACCACAGCGCCAGTCATCCTGTGTTCAACCGATCGGTGGGTCTGCGCGATTCATGGGCCAAGATGAACAAGTAATCCAGCTGACATGAAGCACATCGAATTCACCGCCTCCAACGGCAATTTCGACATCAACGACTTCATCAACCGTTGTGATGCCGCCACCATGGGTGAGGAACTGCCCCCCGCGCCGCTGGAGGAAGAGCCCCTGTGCCCCCCTGCCCCCTGCAGCGTGCCGGTAGCGGACGGAGCAGACCCCATCATCTACTCCCCGCTGGAGGAAGTACTGGAAGAGTTACGCATGGGCAAGCTCATCCTCATGACGGATGACCCCCACCGTGAAAATGAAGTTGACCTCGTATGCGCCGGTCAGTTTGCCACCCCGCAGAATATCAACTTCATTGCCACCCATGCCCGCGGCCTTATCTGCGTTCCCATGGCGCCGGAGCGAGTGGATGCCCTCGGCCTGCCCATGCAGGCACAGCACAACACCGAAAAGCTGCACACCGCCTTTACCGTGAGCGTGGATGCCAAGGAAGGCATTACCACCGGCATCAGCGCCTTTGAGCGCTCCATCACCACCATGAAACTCGCCGACCCGCGCTGCGTCATCGATGACCTCGTGCAGCCCGGCCATTGCTTCCCTTTGCGGGCGGTTGAGGGCGGCGTTATCCGCCGGGCCGGACACACCGAAGGCACGGTCGACATCCTGCGCATCGCTGGGCTTGAGCCTGTGGGTGTCTGCTGCGAAATCATGAAGGATGACGGCACCATGGCCCGACTGGGTGAAATGGGCGCGTTCCAGCGCAAGTTCGGGCTGAAGGCCTGCTCGCTCGCGCAGATCATTGAGCATCGCCAGCACACCGAAAAACTCGTCGAGCGCGAAGAAGTCGTCAAGCTCCCCACCGATTACGGTGAATTCGACTGCTACTCCTACCATTCCAAGGTGGACGGCAAGTGCCACCTTGCGCTCGTGCATGGCAGCATTGACCCGGAAAAGCCGGTACTCTGCCGCGTCCACAGCGAATGCCTCACGGGCGATGTCTTTGCCAGCCGCCGCTGCGACTGCGGCAGCCAGCTGCATGCCGCCATGCGCCGCGTGGCCCAGGAAGGCGGTGTTATCCTCTATCTGCGCCAGGAAGGCCGCGGTATCGGCCTGAGCGCAAAACTCCACGCCTACAAGCTGCAGGAACAGGGCTACGACACCGTAGATGCCAACATCAAACTCGGCTTTGCCCCCGATTTGCGCGACTACGGCGTGGGCGCGCAGATTCTGCGCGACCTCGGCGTGCGCCACCTGCGCCTGCTGACCAACAATCCGCTCAAGATTCAAGGACTTTCCGGCCATGGGCTTGATGTGGTGGAACATGTTCCCATTTCCATTGCGCCACATGCTGAGAACAAGCACTATCTGGACACCAAGCGCGACCGCATGGGGCACATGATTTAAGTGCAAGGCCGGGGAAAGCGCGGGCTTCGCGCTTTCCCTGCATTCTGCTGACGGCCTTTTTGTCTTTATGGCACAATACAACATTTCTAACCAAGTACCGATGCAGTAGAATCTGCGAAAATACCATCATTACCCTGTATGTCTGACCCGAACAAGCAACCTGGCAAAATTCCCACACCCGGAGGCAACACCAACTGGGGAGTCATGATTCTCATGGCCGTCATCCTGGGCATCCTCATGGTCGCCTTTGTGTTTGATGGCGAGCTGGCCTCCCCTGGCCGCACCATCACCCTGGACCAATTCACCCAGGATTATAAAGCCGGCAAGGTTGTTCTGAGTCAGCCCAGGGAATTCCCCATAGAAGTCACGCTCGACTCCGGCGAAACAGAAGGTGTCATCTCCGCCTACGAGTACCGCACCATTCCCCAGTACCCTAAGGCGGCCTTCTACATGCCCTTTACCGATTCGGATGAAATCCGCTCCCTGTGCAACCGCTTCGGTATCACCACCACCACCCGCGTGGAGACTGCCCCCAAGGAACTGGAGCTGCAGGGTGACCGCATCTGGTCCACGGAGGAATTTGCCGCCATGGGAGCCGAAGGCCGCATCGTCACCACCAGCAGCAGCCCGGTCATCTACGAAGCCGCCGGTCACGGAGTCATCGTGGGTGAATACCGCCTTGCCCCCATCAACAAAGCCCAGCTCAAGGACCTGGAACCCGTCCGCGTGGAATTCAACCCCACCTTCCAGGGTGAAAAAGTACGCAACCTGCTGGGCAATAAAGTTAACTACATCGTTGAGAGCAACACCTGGAGCATGTTCCTCGTGAATATCCTGCCCTTCGCCATCGTCCTGCTCCTACTGTTCTTCTTCTTCCGCGCACAAAGCGGCGGACCGGGCGGTGCCATGAAGTTTGCCCGCAGCCGTGCCCGCCTGCTCGACCCCAACCAGAACAAGGTCACATTCAAGGATGTCGCCGGTATCTCCGAAGCCAAGGAGGAAGTCTGGGAAATCGTGGAGTTTCTCCGCAACCCCGCCAAGTTCCGCAACCTCGGCGGCACTATACCCAAGGGGGTCCTCATGGTAGGCCCTCCCGGAACCGGCAAGACCCTGCTGGCGCGTGCCATCGCCGGTGAAGCCGGTGTGCCGTTCTACACGATTTCGGGCTCTGACTTCGTGGAAATGTTTGTCGGTGTGGGTGCCAGCCGCGTACGCGATATGTTTGCCGAAGCCAAGAAGCATTCCCCCTGCCTCATCTTCATCGACGAAATCGATGCCGTAGGCCGACACCGCGGACATGGTGTGGGCGGCGGTCACGATGAACGAGAACAAACCCTCAATGCCCTGCTGGTGGAAATGGACGGCTTTACCGCCAATGAGAACGTCATTGTCATTGCCGCCACCAACCGTGTGGATGTGCTGGACCCCGCCCTGCTGCGTCCCGGCCGCTTCGACCGCCAGGTCACCGTCAACCTGCCCGATGCCGCCGGCCGTGAGCAGATTCTGCGCGTTCACGCCCGCAAGGTGAAGCTGGCACCCGAAGTAGACCTTGCCCCGATTGCCCGCGCCACCACAGGCTTCTCCGGCGCTGAGCTGGCCAACCTCGTCAACGAGGCGGCCCTCATTGCCGCCCGCCATAACAAGCCCACCGTGCAGCAGGCTGACCTTGAAGAAGCCCGCGAAAAGGTACGCTGGGGACGCGAACGCCGCTCGCTGGAGATTTCCGACAAGGAGAAGTACATGACGGCTGTTCACGAGGCAGGCCACGCCGTTTGCCTGCTCAAGACAGCCCTGGCCAAGAGTCTGCCCCTGCACAAGGTCACCATCATCCCCCGCGGGCCTGCGCTGGGTGTCACCATGATGCTGCCCGATGAAGACAAGCACAGCGAATACAAGAGCGAGCTGCTCGACTACATCGTCATGGCCATGGGTGGGCGCTGCGCTGAGCTGGTAGTATTCGGCGATGTTTCCGGCGGCGCGCGCGGAGACATTCACCAGGCCACAGAGATTGCCCGCAAGATGGTATGCGTCTACGGCATGAGCGACAAGCTCGGTCCCATTGAATACGGCACCAACCACAGCGAAGTATTCCTGGCACGCGACATCTCCCAGACCACCCGCAACTTCTCCGAACACACTGCCCAGATTATCGATGAGGAAATCCAGCGCATCGTAACGGAGAACTACAACCGCGCCGTCACCATCCTCACCGAAAACCAGGAGCGTCTGAAGCTCATTGCCGACAAGCTCATCGAATTTGAAACGCTGAGCGGCAAGCAGGTGGCCGAGCTGCTGGAGACAGGGGAAATGACCGATCCGCCCGTGCGCCAGCTGCCGCCGCCCATCCCTATGGATGAGGATGCCCCCACCGACCTCCAGACGCCGGATGACGAGCCCCCTGCACCGCAGGACGAAACGGCAGCCGCAGCCCCTGAAGAAGAAAAGAAAGATGAACCCACCCTCTAACCCCCCCCTTACCGACACACACAATATGAACAGCAAACAACTCGCCTTTGCCTGCGCTCAGGTAGCCTGTGATGCCAAGGCATCCGACATCGCCATCTATGACCTGCGCGGCACCTCCTCCATCACGGACTTTGCCGTGGTCTGCACCGCTACCTCCGTGCCGCATCTCCGCGCCATCATGGGCGATGTGGATAAGGAAGTATGGGAGAAATATGAAATCTCCCCCGTATATGCCGAACGCACCCCCAATGCCCTGTGGTGCGTGCTGGACTACATCGACGTGATGCTGCACGTCATGGCCGGTGAAACCCGCGACTTCTACGAGCTGGAAGAACTCTGGAAGCCGGAGAACCGCATCGAATGGAACGATGGCGACCAGGCCTGACGGCACTTGCCACCTGTTTTTCCCGACGCTCCGGCCAGATTTGCCGGAGCGTTTTTATTCAGGAACACAGCAGGCGTTGTAAGGATTCTCCCCTGCCATAATATAATGTCCGTGCTGTTCAAACAACTCCACCACCCGGCGGTGCATGGCAGCATCGCAAGGCAGTAGTTCGCGCGTATTTTCAGCGGGAACCGCGCCGTGTGACAGCAGAATATCAAGTACTGCAAGTCCCTTGTATTCCAGGCCCTCTGGGGCATCCCCCAGAGGCAGATATTGCAGCGTCTTCAGACAAAGCTCCAGAGGCGTGTGCGGGTATTCCGGCGTGGTCATCGTGGCAGACTGCCCATGCTCCAGCAGCTTCTGCACCGCCTCCGGCTCATACGCCGCCGCCATCAGCTGCACCGCTGTCCTCTGCGTGCCATCCTCGCAGGAAAGCAGCACAGGCCCCTGCGGTTTCCACCCCTCGTCCAGAAGCATTTTCACCTCCTCGGCCGTCATCGTGCCAGAGGCATCCCCGCAAAAGTGGAACAGCACACCTGCACACAGGATGCCGGTGGCGACCAGAACCCATAAGCGTTTTGTCTTCATTGCGTGTAAGCGGTAGAAACCAGCGCCTTTTCACCCGCCTGGATACGCAGCATCTCCATCTGCAGGCGGGTCAGTTCTTCATTGAAATAGACCGGGGTGAGAGGTCTCCAGGAGCTGATGCCCTGCATGTGGTCCATCACCCGTGACAGATGCGTGGCCAGCGGACTGGCCATATCCAGAAGAGGCTTGATGAGCCGGCAGGCATCCGAAAGATAGCGCATACTCTCATTGCGTGGGCGGGGACCGGCCTGGGCCATATTGTCAAAGCGGAAGTTGATTTCCATCAGGTAGGTATGTTCCAGCGCAAAGGGAACAGAGGCAATACGCTCGATATCCAGATAAATGCACACGCGGCAGAGTTGCTGCAGCAACCCGCACACCACGAGCGAGGGCAGCACACGGCCGTTGCTCACCATCATATCCAGAGGTTCACCCTTGATACGCTCCATCGCCAGATGCCAGGTGCCGTCTGCTTCCAGCAGTTCGAGTGGCGCGGCAATATTGGGATGCTCCAGGCGGGCCTGGTGCCTGGCCGTCTCCACAAAGAAGCGTACCTTGCGTCTATCCTGCATGGCAGCGGGGCGCAGGCTGCGTATCAGAACCTCACGGCTCATATTCTTCTGCGTGGCGGCATAGGTAACCGTATCTGCATCCTCCGTCACAATCGATGTGAGGATGTATTGCTGCGCCACCACACAGGGCAGATTGTAAGATGAATAAGGCATATAATGGGTCGTGTAAGTTCCGGGTCAACCGTCGTATCCAAGCTTCAGCACCGGCAGCCCCTCCACCGCATCGAACCATGCTTCAGCCGGCACGGTGATATCCAGATAATACTGCTTTTCCCCCTGTTCATCCACCACTTCCACACGCTCCATGCTCACCTCGCAGTCATCCTGCCCCAGAATGGAGGGATAGACCGCGTTGAGCTGGCTGGCGGGAATGCTGATGACATAATCGAGTTCCTCCTCCCCAGCTTCACGCCTGGGCAGGAATATATAGATATCATCCCAGACGACCGAAGCCAGCACCTCCTCAGGCAAATCCAGCGTCATCTGAGGCAGCGGGCGGCTGTTGTACACAGCCTCGCCATTTACCTTCATCCACGCGCCCACGCGTCTGAACACCTCGACAATACCTTCGGGAATGGAACCATCGGCCCTGGGGCCGATATTGAGCAACAGATTGCCACCCTTGGCCGCACATTCCTGCAGCTGGTAAATAATCGTTTCAGGGGTCTTGTAATACTGGTGGTCATCCCGGTGATAACCCCAGCGGTTGCCAACCGTCATGCACGCTTCCCAGTCACGTCCCGGATACCCTTCACGAGGAATACGCTTCTCCGGGGTCGAAAAATCCCCCTTGGAAAAATCAAGCTCCATGCTATCCTGGGAGGTATCAAAGCCGCTGAAAGAATAGAGGCGGTTGTTGAAGATGACACCGGGGTTTGCATCGCGGCAAGTCTGCATCAACTCCTGGGCCTTCCAGGCTTCACCCTCTGCTGCCCCCTGCGAATAATCCCACCACAGAATGTCTATCTGACCGTAATTCCGCACCAGGTGCCGCACCTGCGTGTGCAGATATTCCTGATAGGCTGCCTGGTTGCGCGGAATCTGTTTTTCCTGCAGCATCTGCGCCTGCCCGACGGGATAGCACAAATCCGGGCAGATGGTATTATCGTAATCCTGCTGGTGCCAGTCAATCACACTGTGGTACAGGCCCACGCGCATTCCGGCAGCGCGGGCAGAATCCGCAAACTCCCTCACGAGGTCACGCCCCAGCAACGCTCCACTGCAATAATCCGTATTGGGGGCATCGAACAAGGCAAAGCCCTCGTGGTGCTTGGAAGTCAGCACCATATAACGGCAACCAGCCTCCCTGGCCAGAGCGGCCCATGCATCGGTGCATCCGGGAGCAGGCCGGAACAAGGGCAGCGTTTCAGCAGCGTAGGTATCCGTGTCCAGCCCCAGGTTGCATTGAATCCACTCTCCACCTCCGGGCCGCCCCTGAAATTCACCCGCCAGGCCGGAATACAGGCCATAGTGGATGAACATGCCGAACTTGGCGTCGCGCCACCATTGCATCCGGGCATCACGGGCTTCCTTGCTTTCCGGCTCTGCCGCAGACAACAGAGAGGCCAGCATCAGCAAACCTCCCAGCAACTTTCCTGTGAAAGAGCGTCTATCCATGCCACCAGTATAACAGACAGCTATCCGCTTGTCAATTTCATTCAGATCCGCCGCCGGACACCGCTTCCAATCCTGCCTGTCTGAGGAAATATACTTGCGTGCCGGGGAGTAATCTGATACCCTTTTGCAGCCCTCACTTCATGGCCGAGAAATTCGACATCAACAGCCTCAACGCTGCCCAGAAACAAGCCGTCCAGACGCTGAACGGCCCGGTTCTCATTCTGGCGGGCGCCGGCACGGGCAAAACGCGCACCGTCACCTGCCGCATAGCCAACATGATTGAAAAAGGGGTGAACCCACGCGGCATCCTGGCTCTCACCTTCACCAACAAGGCGGCCAATGAAATGGCAGACCGCGTGGCTGGGCTGGTGGACCGCAAGGCCGCACGTGCCATGACTGTCTGCACCTTTCACTCGCTCTGCGTCCGCATTCTGCGCCAGGATATCGGAAGGCTGGGCTACAAAGAGAACTTCTCCATCTATACCGGGAGCGACCAGAGCGGGCTGCTCAAGCGCCTGATTATGGAATATGGCGCCAGACGTGAGAAACTGGAGCCTGCCCAGGTGCTGGCCGAAATGTCACGAGTGCGTAACAACGGATTAGGTATCGAGAATATCGAGGACAGTCTCATAGCCGCGGTGTCCAAGGCTTATATGCGCGAACTGAAAGCGCAGAACGCCGTGGATTTTGATGACCTGCTCATCCTTACCGAGCGACTGCTCCGCTGTTACCCCACCATCCACGAAAAATGGAACAAGCGATTCTCCTACATCACCGTGGATGAGTTCCAGGACACCAATTCCCTGCAGATGAGCCTGCTGCGCCAGTTGGTGGGTCCGGAACACAATGTATGCGTGGTAGGAGATGACGACCAGTCCATTTACGGATGGCGCGGCGCCCAGATTTCCAACATTCTTGACTTCGAAAGTTTTTTCCCGAACCCGACCGTCATCAAGCTGGAAGAAAACTACCGCTGCACCAGGCAGGTGCTGGATTGCGCCAATATCCTCATCCGCAACAACGCCGGACGGCGCGAGAAAACCTTGCGCACCAATAAGGAAGGCATCTATCCTGTGCGGCTCATGGCCATGCCTGGCAGTCAGGAAGAAGCCGAATTCATCGCCGATGAGATTGACCAGCTGCGCGCGCGCCAGAACCTGCCATGGGAAGCCTTTGCCATCCTCTTCCGCGCCAATGCCCAGAGCCGGGCGCTGGAAATGGCCATGCGCGAACGCCACATTCCCTACCGTATGGTGGGCACCAAGAGTTTCTTTGACCGCCGGGAGGTCAAGGACCTGCTCAGCTACCTCCAGATGATGGACAACCCCGATGCTGACCTGCATCTGCTGCGAGTCCTGAACACACCGCCCCGCGGCATTTCTCCCACCACGGCCTCCCTTGCCATTGACTGGAGCCGCGACCACAAGAAGAGTCTCTGGGCTACCCTGGTCGATATTGAATTCCTGACGGAATGCTCAGCACGTTCGCAGAACAGCATTGAAGCTTTCACAGAACTCGTCACCCGCTACGGCACAGAGTTTGTCGCCAGCGAACGCCCCTTTGTCGATATCCTCCAGGACTTCTTGAACGAAACAGGCTACGAGGAATACATCGCCAAGAACTGCAAGACCGAGGAGGAAAAAATGCGCCGCCAGGCGGCCATCGATGACATCAAGGTAGCACTCCGCCAGTACTGGCTGCCCGGCCACAAGCTCACGGACTTCCTGGCAGGCATCTGCCTGGATGACTCCCGCGACGAGGACGACATCGAAAGCAAGAGCGGCGTGTGCCTCATCACCATGCACGCCGCCAAGGGACTGGAGTTCCCCCAGGTCTACATTGTGGGCGTAGAAGAAGGGCTGCTGCCCCACACCCGCTCGGTAGATGAAGGGAGTCTGGACGAAGAGCGCCGCCTGTTCTACGTGGGCATCACCCGCGCCCGGGAACGCCTGACCATGACCTACTGCGCCAAGCGCAGCCGCTATGGTCAGGAGGAACGCTGCCAGCCCTCCAGCTTCATCCACGAGATTCCCAAACACATGTATGAGTTTGTGGACTACGACAAGTTGATGAAATCCCCGGCATCGGAAGACGAATGTGCCGATTTCTTTGCCTCCATGCGCGACCTGCTGGCCGATGAGTAAGCCCCTGTCACATTTCTGAAATGTTGGCTTGAAGTGGGCTGCGGGAGTATGGTAAAATTCGGTCATGAACCTTATCCGCAGTTTCATCCTTGCCGTACTCGCCTGCTGGAGTCAGAGCATGGCCCAGTTTGATTTCATGAGTACCATGGGCATGCCCTCCACCCTGAGCGTGACCTCTGCGGCCAGCGTGCAGAGCTACCAGCCCGGCAAAACTTTCTATATCGCACTCAAGGGAGACATCACGCCCCCCTGGCACGCCTACTGGCAGAACCCCGGCACGGTGGGGGAATCCATGAGCGCCACCCTTACCGCCCCGGAAGGATTCAGCGTGAAAGGCCCGTTCTGGCAGGTTCCGCACAAGCACGAAGGCGTACTGGGTGTAGCCTACACTTACGAGAAGCCGGTGATTGTGTGGGAAATCACCCCCGCCGACAACGCTCCTGCCAGCGCTACGTTCACGATGACGGCCACAGCCCAGACCTGCTCGGATGAGGGCTGTAACGCACCCGAAACCCAGACTTCAGAATTGAGCCTCGCGGCGGGCGATTCTGCGCCCAACCCCGCCTGGGCAGACGAAGAGAAACTCACCGCTGGTCCCGGAGACACCCCCGCCTCGGTCAGCGCCAGCCAGCAGGGCAACAGCGTCAGCATCAGCTTTAGCGCTCCTCCCGGTCTGGAATCGGCCTATTTCTTCTCCGCAGACAACAGCATTTCCCCCACGGCGGAACAGAAACTCAGCGCTGATGCCGGGGGCCGCTACACGCTTTCCCTCACCCGCAACGACAACAGCGATTCGATGTATCCTGTCAAGGACGAAAGCAGCGTCGGCAAGCCCTTGACGCGGCTGGAGGGCGTACTCGTATTCGGAGACAAGCATTGCACGGTGAACACCACGCTGGAATCCCCTGCCCCTGCCCCTGCCAGCGCTGCCGGCGTGCCGGAGGGTCTTGCCGCCCTCTGCCTTTCCCTCTTCATCGGCGGTCTCATCCTGAACCTGATGCCTTGCGTGTTCCCGGTCATCGGTCTCAAAGTCATGAGCTTTGTGCAGATGGGCGGTGGCAGCCGCCGCAAGGTATTCACTCATTCCATGGTGTTTGTCCTGGGCGTTCTGGTGTCGTTCTGGATTATATCCGTGCTGATGATTGTCTTCTCGAACCTCGCCACTCTGGCCGAAGTGCCGTGGACGCAATGGTTCTCCACGCTGTGGAATGATGCAGGTTCCTCCTCCCGCAGCTGGGCGGAGTGGATGCAGAATCCCTGGATTGTGTACGCCATCCTGCTACTCCTGCTGGTACTGGGGCTGAGCATGTACGGCGTCTTTGAAATCGGAGCCGGCATCACCGGCGCAGGACAGGAAATCCAGAACAAGGAAGGTCTCATTGGTTCCTTCTTCCAGGGGTTCTTTGTCACCGTTGTGGCGACTCCGTGCAGCGCACCCTTCCTGGGTGCGGCCATGCCGGCAGCCATGGCCTTGCCCGGTGTATGGATGACGCTGGCTCTCACCTTCATGGCACTTGGTCTGGCTTTCCCCTACATTGTGCTGGGGCTCTTCCCCGCGCTGGTGCGGCTTCTGCCCCAGCCGGGGGAATGGATGGAATCCCTGAAGCAGGGACTTTCCTTCCTGCTCTTTGCCGCGGCAGCGTGGATGCTGTATGTGTATCTGGCCTTCTGGCCCGCCAGCGAAAGTGCTGATACCATGTGGGTCAACATGTCCCTGGTCGTCTTCTGTGCCGCCTTCTGGGTCTATGGGCGCTGGTGTCTGCCGTTCCGCCCGCTTTCCACCCGCATCATCGGCTTCATCGTGGCGCTGGCGCTGGCGGCAGCCGGGTTCTGGGGTGCCCGTCCGTATTCTCCCTCTGCCAGCCAGTTGGAATGGGAGGAGTGGTCTCCTTCCGCCATGCAGGAAGCACTGGAGAACGATACGCCGGTTTATGTGGACTTCACCGCCAAATGGTGCGCCACCTGCCAGGCCAACAAGAAAGTAGCCTACACGGACGAGGTGTACGCGGCCATGGATAAGGCCGGTGTCGTGCTGATGCGTGCCGACAAGACCGCCCCCAATGCCGAAATTGATGCCGAAATGAGAAAGCTGAACCGCAGCTCCGTCCCGGTGAATGCCCTCTACATTCCGGGCAAGGATGCCGCCGTGACCTCCGAACTGCTCACGCCGGACTACCTGCTCGACTTCCTGAAACAGCATTTCCCCGATACTGCGGCGGAATAAGAACTTACCAGACCTCCGGCAGTTCCTCCCAGCTGGTCGTATAGCGGGGAGAGGAGAATTCGCGCTTCCACGGCAAGGAGGAGGCGCGATTGGCAAAATGCACATCGTGCCCTGCCCGCTGCAACTTGTCCAGTACCTGCATCAGGCGGCTCGGCTCAGTAAGGGGGCGTTCGAAGCTGGGTTGCACGCAGTCACAGGGAAGCAGACTGGTCAGAAGCACACCGATTTTACGATACGGGAAGCCGGGGCGGTAAATCTGCTCCAGCAACCGTGTGGCCGCTGCGGTCAATTCCCGGTTGTCATCGGTATGTCCCCCAAGCGGCATCCCCGCACAATTGGCATAAAGGCGGCCGGATTCCTCCTCGTAGCGGGAAGTACGCAGCACCACATGAACCTCGGCCGCCATCATCTCCTCCTGCCGCAGAATACGCCCGGCCTTTTCCACAAAAAAGCACAGGATTTCACGCAAGCGGTCAAACTCCGGCACGGCATCCTTCAGCGTGCGTGACACCATAATCTGTGTACGGGGAGAAGGAGCTTCTTCATCGATGCAGGGGATACCGTTCAATTCCAGAGCCATGCGTTCCCCCTGCACCCCGAACTGCTTACGCAGCCATGCCTTATCTGCCCCGGCCAGTCCGGCGGCGGTGCGGATGCCCAGCGCCTGCATGCGGGGCAGCAGGCGTTTCCCGACTCCCCATACCTCCCCTACAGGTGTCCTCCGCAGGAGGGGATCCCAGTCCTCGGCCCGGAGCAGCGGCAGCACCCCCTGAAAGCGGGAATCGTGCTTGGCTGTTTCATTGGCCAGCTTGGCGAGGGTGCGAGTCGGAGCAAGGCCCACACTCACGCTGATGCCCGTCCAGCGGAAGATTTTGCGGCGCAGGTCGCGGGCAATCTGCACCCAGTCCACACCCGGCAGCACCAGACCGAAAGCTTCGTCGATGCTGTATTGCTGCACTTCGGGCAATTCCTCCTCCAGAATCGAGATGAAGCGGTCGGATAAATCGCTGTACAGCGCAAAATTAGCCGAACATACCACGCCATTGATACGCTTCAGGCGGTCTTTGCACTTGAAGTACGGTTCGCCCATGGCAATTCCGGCAGCCTTGGCCTCCGGGCTGCGGGATACGACACAGCCATCATTATTCGACAACACCACCAGGGGGCGGTTCCGCCAATCCGGACGGAACACCTGCTCGCAGCTGGCAAAGAAATTGTTGCAGTCGAATAAGAGGAACATAGACAAGGCGTGCCGGTAGTGTAACACAACCGGCACGCTCCGTCAAAGTCTGTTTTTCGGCTTAGAGACCCAGCTTGGCGAGGATGATTTCGGTCACCATCTTGGGGTTGGGCTTCGGGTTACTCACCTTCATCACCTTGCCGGTGAGGGCATTGATGAGCTTCATGTTGCCACCCTTCACGATTTCCACCATATCCGGGTTTTCCTCCAGCACCTGGGCCACCACGGCATCCAGCGCGTTGGTATCCGTCTTCTTGAAGCCCATGGCGGCGGCGGCATCGGCTGCGCTCATGCCGGAATCCCACATCTTCTCCAGCACCTCGCGGGCCTGGTTATTGGAAACAAGACCGTCCTCGATGATATCCACCAGGCCGGCAAGCGCCTGCGGCTGCAGCGGGCAGTTGTCGATGCTCAGTTCCTTCTCTGCCAGCACAGAAGTGAGATTATTGATGACCCAGTTGGCCACCTTGCGCGGGGACTTGCTGCCCTGGGCTGCCTCCTCGAAGTAGCGGCAGAGCTTGAAATCCCCCACGAGCGTGTTGGCATCGGCCACGGGAAGCCCGTAGACGTTCTGCAGGCGGGCATGCAGGGCATCCGGCAGTTCGGGCAGCTGGTCGCGCACCTTCTCCACGAGCGGGGCGGTCTGCACCGGAATCAGATCCGGGCAGGTGTGGTAGCGGTAGTCGTGGGCATTTTCCTTGGTTCGCATCACGATGCTCTCACCCAGGGTATCATCCCAGCGGCGGGTGGACTGCACCTGGGCAATGCCCATATCCAGCTCCTCTGCCTGGCGGTGAATCTCATAGATGAGCGCGCGGCGGGCAGCGGACATGGAGTTGATGTTCTTCATCTCAATCTTGGCACCCAGTTCCTTCTGGCCCTTGGGACGCAGGGAGACATTCACGTCGCAGCGCATCTGTCCTTTCTCCATATCGGCATCGGAAATACCTGCACAAATCATCATCTGCTGCAGGCTCTTGAGGTAGGCATAGGTTTCCTCCGGGCTGGTCAGATCCGGGGCAGACACAATCTCCATGAGCGGCGTGCCCCCACGGTTGTAGTCCACCACCGAATAGCCATTGTAGTGCGTGAGCTTGGCAGCGTCTTCCTCCAGGTGAATGTGATCAAGCTTCACAGTGCGCACCACAGGGCCGTCTGCCTTCACCTTGCAGTCGGCCGGATAGGCCCAGGCATACAGCGGCACTTCGCCACCGATGCAGAGCGGCAGGTCAAGCTGGCTGGTCTGGTAGTTCTTGGGCATATCAGCGTAGAAATAATTCTTGCGGTCCCACTTGGAAACAGGCGGGGTTGTGCAGCCCAGCATCATGCCCGTCAGAATGGTGCGCTCTATGGCATATTTGTTGAGTACGGGCAAAGCACCGGGCATCCCCAGACAGGTGGGGCATACATTGGTGTTCGGTTCGTACCCGAAGCCAGCCGTGCAGGAGCAGAACATCTTGGTTTCCGTCTTAATCTGGCAATGAACTTCCAGACCGATGGTCACGAGGTAATCAGAAACAGGCATGTGTGATGGGGGTGTGGATGATTATTGAGATGAAATATTGTTTTCCTGCAGCGCGCACTCCAGGTCTGCCCGGAATGAGGCGTCGAACACGGAATCAAAGAGGACACAATGGGTAGCGCCCAGGGACTCGAACACGCCGTCGAGCGCATCGGAGAATGTATCGAATGTTTCGGCCTCATAGCCCGGCAGCGCGGCAATCCGCACTATTTCGCTGCGGATGGCCCAGAGGACAGGCTCAATGGGGGCGAGTGCCTCGCGGGCAACGATGACGGAGGCGGGGGAAAAGTCGCGTTTCTCCCGCTTCAGCTCCGGCAGCAGCATGCGGAGCTGCCGGGAAAGCTCCTGCAGCATGGGAACGGCTGAAAGTGCGCTTTCCTCATCCTGCACCGAAACAAGGGTGTCGAGAACGGCGCGATCGGGGACAAGCAACTGGCGGATGCGCACAATCTCCACCGCGGCCTCCTCCTCGGTCAGGGGAGAAGCCGGATGCTGCAGCAGAGCCATATCATCCTGGGCGAACATGCCCAGCTGCACCGCCTCCTCAAAGGCCTTGCTAAGCGTCTTCGAGCCATAGCAATTGGCACGGCAGATGCTGACAAACTCCAGATGCATGTCATCCATGTTTTCCAGAATACGCATCTGAACGGAATCCATCATGCCGACGCATTCGGAAGAGGTCATCACCACAGGAAGTTCGCTCAGGCGGCTGTCCAGCTCAAAAATGCGTTTGACCAGCTCCAGAAAGCGGGGGGCTGCCTGGTCAGCATCATCCCTGCTGCCGATGCCGGAAAGCAGGAACCATGTTTCGGATGAGGCGCGGAGGAACTCCATGCCAAGGCGTTCAGCTTCAGAGGCTTCACTCTCTGCCGGGCAGGAATTCTCCTGCACAGCCGCTGCCTGCACCGGGGCCATCTGACCCAGAGCAAGGGTAAGCCCGGCTATGTAGAGCAGTTTCCTCATCCTGAAAAGAGCGCGGTCATTATACGCATTATCCGCTGAAATGCAAGCCGAGAATGGAGCATACGCCTAATTTGTACGCGCGCAGGCGATGCGGGAGAGCAGACCTGCCTTACTGCTGGAAACGACGGTTCAGTTCGCTCATAGAGAATGGCAGCAGCGTACTCTTGCCCGCCGGGCTGCAATAGGGAATCTCGCATTCCAGCAATGCCGCCAGCAGGGGCAGCGGGTTCTGCAGGTACGTTTCCAGGTTTTCCTGAAGGGCATACTGCCGGGCCAGCTGCCGGGCAAAGGTATCAAAGGGGTTGCGGGAGCGGGTCAGGCGTACTTCCCCCGTCGTGAATACGCGCAGGAGTTCCTGCATGAAATCGCTCACTTTCCGCAGCGGGAGAATCGCCGGCACGGCTTCAATCCGCAGGGTATTGCGACCAAAGGGCGAAAGGTGGAATCCGGCCTGTTCGAGCTGGGGTTTCACTTCCATGGCAATGCCCATATCGCGGGCATCGAGTTCCAGGAGTTCCGGCACGAGCAACTGCTGCGAGATAAGGGGCTGGCGGTTCGACGCCATCATGCGCTCGTAGATGATGCGTTCTCGTGCCGCCCGCGGCGAGAGCATGACCATGCCCTCCTTGTTCTCGAAAAGGGCATACTGATGATGCAGCGTGCCCAGATGCCGGAAGTTGGGCAGCACCGGGTCTGGCTGCTGAGGAACGGAGGCGGACTGTGGTGCTGCAGGCAAATCCAACTCCTGCTGGCGGGGGGCAAGGACAGGGCGCAGCTGCAGCTCAGGACGCTGAGGTGCAGGCTTTTCTGCTGCCGGCGCGGGCTTCGCCACCGGCCGCTGGATGTCCTGCTCCTGCGGCTCGAAGCGAGGGGCGGTCGCAGGAGCGTTTTCTTCTTCGCCGCGGGCATGAGCGGCCAGCGTTGCTGCCACGGCATCCATCACCGCCAGCGTAATTTCGGCCGGACGGCGGAAACGTACTTCGCGCTTGGCCGGGTGTACATTCACATCGACCAGCGCCGGTTCTACCTCCAGATACAGGAACAGCGCAGGATGCAGACCGGGGGGGAAGCCGCCGTAGCCATCGCGCACGGCCCTGTTGATAATCTGGTCTTCAATGGGGCGGCCATTGAGGAAGACATACTGCATGCGGCGGTTACGCCGGGCTGCCGACAAAGGCATGAGGTAGCCGGTCACGCGGACACCCGGCGCTTCGGTGGGGCGGATGCGCATGAGCGAGGCGGCGCTTTCCCGACCGATGAAATCAGCAATGCGCTGGCGCAAGTCATGCGTTGCCGGCACATCGAAAAGCACCTGGCCGTCGCGCACAAGCGTGAAGCGCACAGCGGGAAAGGCAAGCGCATGCAGGCGCACCTGGTGTTCCACATGTCCGGCCTCTGTTTCATCACTCTTGAGGAACTTGCGGCGGACAGGGGTATTGAAGAACAGATTGCTGACGCTGATTTCCGTACCCGGCGCACAGCCGGCATTCATGAGCGGCGATTCTACTCCGCCCTCGGCACTGAGCGTCCAGCCCTCCACATCGCCGGCCCGTCGGGTGGTCAGGCAGAGATGCGATACAGAGGCGATGCTCGGCAAGGCTTCTCCGCGGAATCCGAGCTGCCGGATGGCAAACAAATCCTCCACCTGGACCAATTTGCTGGTGGCGTGCCGCCGCAGGCAGAGAGCCGCATCGGCCTTGCTCATGCCGCAGCCGTCATCACTCACCTTGATGAGGGAGACACCCCCGCGGCGAATTTCGATTCGCACGCTGTGTGCCCCGGCATCTATGCTGTTCTCCACCAGCTCCTTGACAACAGAGCAAGGGCGTTCCACAACCTCTCCCGCAGCGACCTGGCTTGCCAGAATGTCGCTCATGAGCTGAATGTGTTGTGAAGATGTCTCGGTCATGCCTGCCAGGCCTCAATGTACCATGTAGATACCACGGCGTCAACTCTGCATTGAGGCAGGCCGATGCCGTGCTGACACAGAAAGACGCTTTCCTTTCTGGAATTCTGCCCGCCCTGGGTGTAGTCTGGTCGCGTGAAGAAGTGCCAGATATGCGGCAAGCGCGCGTCGATGTTCCTGACGCAGATAATCAACGGGCAGGTTTCCGAACTTGCCCTCTGCGAATCCTGTGCCCGCGCCAAGGGTCTGTTTGACCCCCAATCGCTCACTTTTGCCGAAAAATTCTTTCCGGAGGAGTTCAAGAACCGGGTCGATAAACTGGTACGCGAACTCACCCAGGGCATCCCTGCCCGCCCAAGCATCAAGCAGGGCGACATCCTCACCCGCTGCCCGGTCTGCGGATTCAGCGTGGAGGATTACCGCCGCACCGGGCACCTGGGCTGCCCCGATTGCTACACCGTGTTTGCCCACGAACTAGACCCGGCCGCCGAAATGACCGGGCAGATGCCGGGCGAAGAATCCCCTGCCATTGCCAGAGCCCGGCTCGAAAAGGAACTCCAGCAGGCTGTGGCCCGCGAAGATTACGAACGCGCCGCCACGCTGCGCGACCAGATTAATTCCCTGCCCACCCACGACGCATGAAATTCGAAACGCTGATTAACGCGCCGATGGCGTGGAATCCTGACCGCAACACGACCGATGGTGTGGTGTGCGGCAGCATCGTGCGCATGGTGCGGAATCTGCCGGATTACCCCTTCCCCGGCTGGAGTACAGAAGAAACCCGCGCGGCCGCAGCAGAGGTTCTGCTCCCGGTCATCAAGGGAATCCGGGGCTTCAAGACGGCGTTCTGCGCCGAGATGAGCGAACTGAGCTACGGGCAGCGGCGCGCCCTGCTCACCCGCAAGCAACTCACCCCCTGCATGGCCGCCCGCCAGAGCGGCTGCTATGTCGTGATTCCGCAGAAGAAGAATATCTTCTTCATGGTGAATGAGGAAGAACACCTCGTGGCGCATGTCTTCAACAACGGGCTCGATTTTCATTCGGGACTGGATACGCTCGATGCACTCGATGCACGCCTCAGCGAGGAACTCAGCTTTGCCTACGACGAGAAAAACGGCTACCTGACCAGCATTCCCTCGGAGGCTGGCGACGGACTGCAGCTGTACTGCCTGCTTCACCTGCCGGGGCTTACCTGCGCCAACATGATGAACCAGGTCACCAAGGCGATGGAGAAGCTACATGTCAGCATTTCGCCTTACTATTCTGACGCGCAGGATGACACCGGGCATCTCTACGTACTCTTCTCCATTCCCGGCCCTGAGGACAGCATTGAAGAACTCCTGGAGAACTTCACCGATGTGGTCTCCCACATCGTCCGCCGCGAGCAGCAGGTTCGCCGCAAACTGCAGAATGAACCGGGGCTTTACCTGCATGATGCCATCGGCAGAGCCTACGGCCTGCTCACCAACTGCCGGAGACTCAGCATCAAAGAACTGCGCGATGCACTCTCCCTGCTGCGGCTGGGTACGCTTCAAGGGCTGATTCACTGGCAGGAAGGAGAACAGGACATGCTGGTGGCGCTGCATCACTTCGGGCAGCAGCAGGCCACCCTCACCGCCATGGCAGAAGAACACGGCGACCCCCTGCTCTGTATACGCCGCGCTGCCGCCGCCCGCGAATTCCTCGATAAACACCCTCACCAATTTTCAGAAACACCCGCATGAACAACAACTTCACCCCACGCGCTCATCAGGTTCTCAATATCGCCCGCCGCGAAGCAGACCGCTTTCACCATAATTACATCGGCGCAGAGCATGTGCTGCTCGGCCTGCTCAAGCTGGGTCAGGGTGTCGCCATCAGCGTAATGGAAAACGCCGGGGTCGACATTGCCGACCTGACCGCCAAGATTGAACAGAGCATCGTGCCCGGCGCTGCCGGAGCAGAAGGCACGCTTCCTTACACGCCGCGCGTGCGGAAGATGCTGATTCAGGCCGGAGAGGAAGCCAAGATGCTGCGCCATACCTATGTGGGCACAGAACACTTGCTGCTGGCCATGCTCAAGGATGAAGACGGTCTGGCATGGCATGGTCTTGTCTCCTGCGGCCTTACCTATGAATCCGTACGCCGCGGTGTCATGGAGGAAATCAATCCCGGATTCGGCATAGATTCCCAGGCCGATAACAGCCCCATGGAGGATTCCCGGCGACCCCGCCGCGAGGAGGAGGAAGAGGAAGACAGCAACGCTTTCCTGCACCACCAGACCGCCGGCAACAATTCCGCAGCTTTCCGCAACAACTCCAACACGCCGGCGCTGAGCGCCTTCGGCCGAGACCTCACCGCCCGCGCCGCCGCCGGGGAAATGGATCCCGTCATCGGCCGTCATGCTGAGCTGGAGCGCATTATCCAGATTCTCTGCCGCCGCACGAAGAACAACCCGGTTCTGCTGGGTGAGGCGGGCGTAGGCAAGACCGCCATCATCGAGGGTCTTGCCCAGATGATTGCCGCTGGAGATGTGCCGGAATTCCTGCTGGGCAAACGCCTGATTTCGCTGGATATGGCGCTCATGGTCGCCGGCACGAAATACCGCGGCCAGTTTGAGGAACGACTCAAGGCCGTCATGGATGAAATCCGCAAGGAAAAGAACATCATCCTCTTCATCGATGAAATCCACACCCTCATCGGGGCGGGCTCTGCCGAGGGTACAATGGATGCCTCCAACATCATCAAACCCGCACTTTCCCGCGGCGAGATGCAGGCCATCGGTGCCACCACGCTCAACGAGTACCGCAAGCACATCGAAAAGGATGCCGCCTTTGAACGCCGCTTCCAGCAGGTGCAGGTGCAGGAACCCAGCGTCGAGGACACCGTCCTCATTCTCAAAGGCATTGCCCCGCAGTACGAAAAGCACCACCATGTACATTACACGCAGAAAGCACTTGAAAGCGCCGCATACCTTTCCAAGCGCTATCTGACTGGCCGCTTCCTGCCCGACAAAGCCATTGACCTCATGGACGAAGCCGGTTCCCGCATGCGCGTCGCCATCATGACGCGCCCCTCCGGCATCAAACAGGAGGAAGAGGAACTGCGCCGCCTGGAAGCCTGCAAGAAGGAAGCCGTCAGCCAGCAGAATTTTGAATCGGCCGCCAGCCTGCGAGACTCCATCAAGGCGCTGGAGGAAAAAATCGGCAGCTCGGTGGCTCATTGGAAACGAGAGATGGATTCCAGCTACCTGGAAGTCACCGAGGACGACATCATGGCCGTTGTTTCCAAGTGGACAGGCATCCCCCTGTCCCGCATGGAGGAAAAGGAGACAGAGAAGCTCCTCCGCATGGAAGAAGACCTCAAGAGCAAGGTGATTGGTCAGGATATTGCCTGCTCGGCCATTTCTCGAGCGCTGCGCCGCAGCCGTGCAGACATCAAGGATCCGCGCCGCCCCATCGGTTCTTTCCTCTTCATGGGCCCCACCGGTGTGGGCAAGACCTACCTGGCGCGCAACCTTGCCGAAATCATGTTCGGCACAGCAGAAGCCCTCATCCAGGTGGATATGAGCGAATACATGGAGAAATTCAGCACCAGCCGCCTCATCGGCTCGCCTCCCGGCTACGTGGGACACGATGAGGGTGGACAGCTGACCGAACGCGTGCGCCGCCGTCCGTATGCCGTCATCCTCTTTGATGAGGTGGAGAAAGCGCACCCGGATGTGATGAACCTGCTGCTTCAGGTGCTGGAGGAAGGCTGCATGACCGATTCTCTGGGGCGCAAGGTCAATTTCAGCAACACCATCATCATCCTCACCTCTAATGTAGGTGCCAGTCTCGCCAGTCAGCAGAGTACCATGGGCTTTGGTGCCATGTCCAGCAAGGAGGATGACTACGACAGCATGAAGGAGAAGATTACGGAGGCTGCCAGGAAGCACTTCCGCCCCGAATTCATCAACCGCTTTGATGAACTCATTGTCTTCCGCATGCTCAACCGGCCGGATCTGGAGAGCATCGTGGAGCTGGAGGCTCAGAAACTCATCCGCCGCCTGGCCGACAAGGATATTACGCTCACCCTCTCGCCGGAAGTCATCAGCATGCTGGTGGATAAGGGCTACGACCCGCAGTACGGTGCCCGCCCGCTGCGCCGCGCCATTGAACGCCTGCTGGAAGACCCGATTGCCGAGGCTATTCTGCGAGGAGAACTGGCGGCGGGCTGCATGAGCCGCGCCATCCGCCCCGAAGGAACAAGCGAAATCTCCTTTGCGCCCGAACAAGTGAAACCCGCTCCCCGCAAGCGCACTTCCCGGAAGAAGAAATCTTCATAAAGGAAAAGGCGGTGCTGCCAGTCAGCACCGCCTTTTTGCATCATAAGCAGCATTAACGCACCCACTTGCCGGCTCCGGCAGGCAGTCTGCCTTCGCCCACAGGCTGGTAGCGTGTGGATTCAAGATTGCCCCAGAGGCCGACCTTGAAAGCATCGCGCCAGTAGCGGCTCATGCTGCGCCCGGTATAGCAGCCGTAGCTCCAGCATTCGGCATTTGGGTCAAAAACAGCAGGGTTAATCTTGGTGGCCAGGTCCTTTTCATGCATCCAGGCCGTGGAGGCCGCCATGATATCATTGCTGTAATCCAGCATGAAGGCATGCGGGTTGCTGTGACCAAAATAGAAAAAGGCGGTAATGCGGTCTTTCTTGTTACGCGGGGCTTTATTGATAGCGGCAAAAGCCTCATCGGCAGAATCCACAAACTTGAAACGGATTTTACGCTTGGCCGCCGTCTCCTTGATTCGGGCAATGTAGTCAATCTGATTTTCCTTGCCGCGAGTGATGTAGGAGGGTCGGTAGACTATCCAGAGGATATCCTTGTCCGGGTTGCGCGCCAGCGCGCCGTCGATATACACCGTTGAAGCCCGCACAAAGTTGGCCCACCAGTTGTCATGTGCCGCCGGGCCACGAAGATTTTCCCACGAACGCAGCGCCACACCACCGCATAACACCACCTCGACCGCCTGCGTCAGAGAGCAGCACAGCAGCGTCGTAGCCAGCAAGACATTTTGTATCAGCTTCATTGTCGTGCGTTGAGCATATCGCAAACACCTGAAGCTGTCAAGGGTTCACTAAGTTCTCACAGGGCAAAGTTCTGCCTGCGTTTTTGCTCGACATGAGGGCAGAAAACAGCTATACTCTCCGCAGTATGAATCCTCCTGCCATCGCCATTGACGGTCCCGCAGCCTCAGGCAAGTCCACCGTGGCCAAACTCATCGCCAAAGAGCTTGGATATACTTTCATCAATACAGGTGCCATGTACCGTGCTGTTACCTGGTACACCCTGCAGCAGGGCATCAACCCGGCAGATACCGCCGCCGTAGAGGCTCTGTTGCCCGGTATTCCCCTGAGCTTCGGTAAGGATGGTTCCAATTCCACTGTCGTCTTTGAAGGACGCGTCCTCAGCTCCGAACTCACCGAAAAGAGAACCAACGACAACGTATCGGCCATTGCCTCCATCCCCGCGGTGCGTGCGCTGCTGGTGGAAAAGCAGCGCGAATACAATACTCGTGAGGCCGTCGTCATGGAGGGTCGCGACATCGGTACCGTCGTCTTCCCCGATTCCAGGTACAAGTATTTTGTGACGGCTTCGGAGGAAGTGCGCGCCGCCCGTCGCGCCGCCGAAGGCATTACCGATTCCATTGCTGAACGCGACCGTAAGGATTCCCAGCGTGCCTGCGCCCCGCTCAAGCAGGCAGATGATGCCATGCTGGTAGATACCTCCGACATGAGCATCGACCAGGTTGTTGCGCTGATTGCAGCTGACATCCGCGCCAAGCTTGCCTCCTGCTAACACCTTTTCTCCCCCATCATGAATCGTTCCCTACTCTACCTCATCATCCGCGGTACTGCCAGTTGCTTCTTCAACTCCTTTTTCAACCTGAAGGTTATCGGGCGGGAAAAACTCATCGAAGAAGGCCCCTGCATCATTGTAGCCAATCACCAGAGCTTCCTTGACCCTCCCCTGGTAGGCTCTCTCTACCGCAACGAGGTATTCTTCCTGGCCCGCAAAACGCTCTTTGATGCCCCCGGCCTCAAGCAGGCGCTTCCGTACTGCAACACTATTCCCGTAGACCAGACCCGCCCCGACCCCGCCAGCATCATCCAGGTGCTGCGTACCGTCAAGAACGGCGGCCGTATCGTCATCTTCCCCGAAGGCTCCCGCTGCCCGGATGGACAGATTCACGACGCCATGCCCGGCATCGGCCTCATCCTGAGCAAACTCGCCTCCGTGCCTGTACAGCCGGTACGCATCGAAGGTGCCTATGACTGCCTGCCCATTCACAGCAACAAGCTCAAGTTCCGCCCCATCACCCTCTCTGTGGGTGATCCCATCCAGTTCACCCCGGAGGAACTGAAAGCCAAGGGACGCGATGCCCAGCGCGCCATCGGCCGCAAGATTATGGATGCCATCCGCGCCCTGCCCACCGAGGTCTGATTCCCTTCATCATGCTCACCTCCCTGCGTCTGAGCAACTTCCGCTGTTACAGCACCCTCCGCTGGATGATTCCGGCAGAGGGTGCCATTCTACTGGGAGCCAACGCACAGGGAAAAACCAGCCTCATGGAGGCTATCTGCTTTGCCCTCACCCTGCACAGTCCGCGTACCAGCAGGATGGACAAACTAGCCCGCATGGGAGGCAACAGCTTCGGCATTGCGCTCGAATCAGAAAGCGGCACCCGGCAGCTGCGCTGGAGCGACCGCAAGCTCCAGATGCGGGTCAACGCTGCCGAACGCCGTGACTACGGAGATTATCTGGCCGACACCCACCCCGTCACCTGGCTGGCCAACAGCGATATGGGACTCGTTCACGGCCCGGCAGAAGAACGCCGCCGCTACCTTGATTTCCTGGGCTGCCAATGGCACCCTGCCTACCGGCGGGCGCTCCAGTTTTACCGCAAGGCTCTCAAAAGCCGCAATGCGCTGCTGCGGCATCCCCGGCGCAGCAGCGCTGCGCTTCGCAGTTACGCCGAAGTCATGGCTTGCAACGGTGAAATCATCATGCAGCTTCGCCAGCAACTCCTGGAGCGTCTGTTCCCTCACATCACGCACCACCACCGCAGCATCTCCGCCGGCACCGAACAGGTGCAGCTGGTATACAGCCCCTCTGTCACCCTGCCCCTGGCCGATGCGCTTGCGGACAGCCTGCAGGCCGATGAAAAGGCAGGCTTCACCACCGTTGGCCCGCACCGGGATGATTTCAAACTCCTCATCAGCGGTATGGACGCAGCAGAATTCGCCTCCGAAGGCCAGCAACGCACCCTGGCCATAGCCCTGCAGATGGCTCAGGGCGCTATGCTGCAGGAGGAAACAGGCCGTGCGCCCATCCTGCTCATCGACGATATCTTCGGCGAGCTGGACACCGGACGCCGCCGCGCCCTGCTGAATCTCCTGCCGGACGAATCGCAGGTATTCATCACCACCACTAATCTTGACTGGGTGGGAGACATGCCGCTCTCGCTGCCGGTGCAACACGTGCGAGAAGCCTCCCTTGCCTCATAAAATTCACAGCTTCGCCGCAGCAAGCAGGTTCAGCGCAGCATATCCAGCGCGCGGGCGGTGGCAGAAAGTGCCATATCGACCTCTTCCTCCGTGTTATACAGAGCGAAGGAGTAACGGGTGGTGCCGGTGATGCCCAGCGACTGCATGAAAGGCTGGCAGCAATGATGCCCTGTGCGGACGGCAATCCCCATCTGGTCGAGCAGCGTGCCGAGGTCGTAATGATGAACTCCCGGTACAGTGATGGAGATGAGTGCCCCGCGCTGCTCTCGTGTGCCGAGGATGTTGACACCGAGTTCCTGCAGGCCGTCGTACATGCGCTGCGTGAGCGCCATTTCATGAGCGTCTATCGCATCCAGCCCGATTCCCTGCACATAGCGGAGTGCTTCTGCCAGCACGATATTGCCGCAGATGTTGGGCGTGCCGGCTTCATACTTGAACGGGAGGGTATTGTAGGTAGTTTGCTCGAAACTCACTTCGCTGATCATTTCGCCACCGCCCTGCCAGGGGGGCAGCTGCTCCAGCAGAGATTCACGCCCCCAGAGCGCGCCTGTACCGGTGGGGGCATAGACCTTGTGGCCGGAAAAGGCATAGAAATCACAGCCGAGTTCCTGCACATTCACCGGCAGGTGGGCTGTACTCTGAGCCCCGTCCACCAGCACGATGCAGTCCGGGTTGTTACGCTTGGCATCGGCCGTTATCTGCTGCACGGGGTTGATGGCACCCAGGGCATTGGAGATATAGGGAACAGCAACCACGCGGGTGCGCGGGCTGAGCAGGCGGAGGTAGGCTTCGTGGTCGAACTGGAGCTGAGGAGTCAGAGGCACGGGGTGCAGCACCGCACCTGTGCGCTCACAGAGCATCTGCCAGGGAACAATGTTGGAATGGTGGGCATCCGTCGTCACCAGAATTTCATCCCCTGCCCGCAGCCAGCCGGAAAGGGCGAGCGTCTGCGAGACGAGGTTGATGGCAGCCGTGCAGCCGCTGGTGAAGATGACTTCGCGCGGGGTGGAAGCATGAAGGAACGAAGCCACGGTGTTGCGGGCGTTCTCATGAGCTTCGGTAGCCAGGCGACTCAGGTAATGGGCTCCGCGGTGAATGTTGGAATTCTGCGTCTCATAATAGTGGCGGAGCGCATCCAGCACACAGGTAGGTTTCTGCGTGGTGGCAGCATTGTCCAGATAGACCAGCTGGCGTTTGCCAATCCGGGTATCCAGGATGGGGAATTCGTGCCGGTGGTTCATCATTTCTGCTCTCCTTTGATATGCTCTACCAGGCGTACGGCAGAGGCAGGTACATATTCCCGCCATTTCTCATCGCCATTCAATATCATGCGGATAATGTCGCGCGGGGTCTGGAAGAGAAGTTTCTGGTTGAAGTAGGGAACTTCCACAATGCAGCCATTTTCGCGCAGATGGCGGTACAGGTAATGATACTGCTCCGGGGCCTTGTATGTACCGGCTGTGACAAATTCACCGGTCTTGCGGTTAATCCAGGGAGTCACATAGAACTTGGTCTCGTTCACGAAGATATGCCCTACCGTTGCCAGAATGCCGCCAGGTGAGTCGGACCACTTTTCCTTGAATATTTCGTTGAGAAGCCCGATGGAGAGAGCAATGGCCACAGGTTCTTTCGTGTAACGGCTCAGCAGGCTGGAAATACGATGGAACCGGCCGATGTTGGTTACCATGACGGTCTTCCCCTCGGCAGCGAGGGTTTCGATTCTGTCGAGGAATTCCAGCAAATCCACCTGCTCACCGCGCAGGAGGTTGGAGAGAGACAGCTCGCAGATATCCACGACGCGCTCGCGCTGGGCTTCGGGCAGGCTCTCCAGGAAGCGGGCACGCACGCTGTCCATCATTTCCAGATGAATGTTGCACAGGGGGCAGAAGCTGCCACGCATCAGCACAATGGGACGCTTGTAAAGAAAATCGGCGGGTTGTACCACCGTACCATCCGGGCAGATGAGGGTTGATTCGGTCAGGCCGCAACGCACGAGTTCCAGCGCCAGGATGCGGTTGTCAAACATGTTGAACCCATGCCCGGAAAAGCGCATGAAGTCGATTTCAAAGAAAGCGCGGTCCACGTTGTCGCCAACGCTCTGCACGAATTCCTCCATGTGGTCGCGCTTGTAGAAAAGGGCATGCAGGAGGTTCACCCCCAGCACCCCCAGAATCCGCATCTGCACATCGTGGTCGGGTACAAGCAGGCGCACATGCATCACAAAGTCGCTGGGCGGCAGGCCGGGTTTGAGCTGGAAACGCACGCCAATCCAGGCAGACCAGGGCCCGTTGTCCTTGTAGCCTTTTGCCTTGACGGTGTTGCAGAAGGAGAAGAAGCAGGTATCCTGCCCCCGCTGGGCGCCCAGGCGGTCGATGAGCTGCGTGTACTCGTAGTCCATCATCTGCTTAAGGCGTTCCTCGGAAACATAGCGACGGGCCTGACCGTAGAGCGTGTCGCTTACCGTCATATCGTAGGCCGATATGGTCTTGGCCACCGTTCCGGCCGCGCCGGAGGAACGGAAGAACCAGTTGGCCGTTTCCTGTCCGGCTCCGATTTCTGCAAAAGTGCCGTAGCGGCCTTTGTCCATGTTGATTTCAAAGGCTTTTTCCTGCGTGGCGGCGAGGGTCTGGGGCAACGAATCCATATGCTCGGTAAAATATTCAGATGGAGAGGGGGACGAGGGGCAGATGGGGCATCGGGGCGGGCGCATTCAGCTGCAAATCTGTATCCACTCCGGCGGGCTCCACTTCTTCCGGGCTGTCATCGGCAGGCGCGCCTACTTCTTCGGCGGTGGCAGAATTGTCGGCCAGGTCGGAAGCATCCCTGTAGCGGGGATTGAGCGTCAGGTCGCAATCGTAGGGATCCTTGCCGATGAGGGCAGCGCTGCGCGGCAGCACAGGAACAATCTGCAGCACACGCGATGAGTTCATGTGCCCCGGCTGGGCTTCCATGAAATCGTGCAGAGAGGGGCTGCCGTCTCCGTGAATGGCGCACTGCCCCATGGAAACATCACCTTTGGGGATGTATTCACGGTAGGTCGGACGCACATAGCCGGGTTTCCCGTCGGTGCTGACGGTTTCGAAACAGAAATTGGTGGCAATCTGGCCGGAGGAAAGGCAGATTTCCACTTCCTCGGTATCCGGGGGAACAGGGATTTCCTCGTCTGCATAACGCCCCTTGGCGGATTGCAGGATGGCAGCGTAGATGGGGCCACATGTATCTGAACCGAAAGCCTGCGGATAGATGGGCTGGTGGTCGTTCAGGTAGCCCATCCAGATACCACAGGTGAAGCTGCTGGTGTAGCCAAACAGGGCATTGTCGGAGAAGTCGTAATTCGTGCCGGTCTTGACAGCTCCGCCGAACTGTTCCGGCAGGAGGGGACGGACACGCTGGGCAGCCCCCTTCTCCATGGATTCCCGCATGATGCTGTGCAGGCGGTAGGCCGTGCAAGGTGTCGTACTCCGCACCATACGGTGCGTCACGGCCAGCGGGTTTTCCCAGAGGATTTTGCCGTTGCTGTCGGTTATCTTGCTGACCACATAAGGAGCAATCGGGCGCTTGCCTGCGTTGGGGAACACGGTGTAGGCCATGGTCACTTCTTTGAGCGATACAGGCTCTGTTCCCAGATACACACGGGGATAATACTGGGGTTTGAGTTCGGTACTGCTGGGGTTGCGGGGCGGCGGAGTTATCCCGACCTGGGTCAGCGTGTTCTGGAAGCAGCGGGCTCCCTTGGTCGGGTGTGAGCCCAGCGCGATGCCCAGCCGTGCCGACGCGGCAATCTTGGACCATTCCAGACTCTGGCGCAGGGTAATGGAATCCAGATAGCGACCCTTCTCTACTTCCATGCCCCATTCACCCAGAATACCTTCTGTGCCGCCGATGCCGGCCAGGCGGTTATCCAGGGCATCATCCAGCAGGCGGGAACATGGGGAGTACCCATTGTCAAAAGCGCACATGTAGAGGAACGGAAGCATGGCCGTGCCGACCGAACGTCGGCCACTTTCGATGATGTCAAAGTTATCGCGGTCGAAACTGCGGCCGCCCACATAGGCCAGCACACCACCTGTGGTGTTGTCCACCGCCATGACAGCGCCGTCCACATAGCGATGCTGGGCGCAGCGGGGGTCGCTGGTTTCGTTGAAACGCACATGGGCATAATCCCCGCGTGCCTCAATTTTTTCCAACTGCGCGCGCAGGCTCTGCTCGGCGGCCTCCTGCATCTTTTTATCGATGGTCGTGTATATCTTGATACCGCGGCTCTTGACAATTTCTTCACCGCGCTCCGGGTTCTGGAAGATGTCTATGGCATGCTGCTGCACCATGGCATGCAGGAAGGAGGTATTGCGCTTCAAAGGCTGGGGATTGAGGCCCAGCGGGGTTTCCTTCTGACGTGCAGCTTCACCGGGAGTCAGCATACCAGCGCGCTCCATGCGGTCAATCACGTCGTTGCGCCAGCGCCAGTTCAGATCCGGATTCTTAATCGGGTTGTAGTTTTCAGGGTTTTTGATGAGAGCGGCAATACTGGCTGCTTCCCTCACCGTCAGGTCGGCAGGTTCTTTGCCGTAGTAGCCGAGGGAAGCTGCACGGATACCATAGTAACCACGGCCGAAGTAGATACGGTTGATGTAGAATTCGAGAATCTGCTGTTTCTCGTATTTCTCTTCAATACGCATCGCCAGAAAGATTTCCACTACCTTGCGTTCGTAGCGGCTGCCACCGCGCGCCATGGTACGCTGTTCCAGATCGTAGGCATTGCGAGCCAGCTGCTGGGTGATAGTCGATGCTCCTTGGTTGGCCTGGCCACCAGCAGCGGCAGCTTCCTTGGCGGCACGGAGAATGCCGACGGGATCAAAACCGTTGTGTTCCCAGAAGTTCTTGTCTTCCTGAGCCACCAGGGCATCAACCATGGCACGGGAAATCTTATCATAGGTGACATAGCTGCGGTTTTCATCGTAGATACGCCCTATTTCCTCCCCATCGCGGTCAAAGATGATGCAGGGGTGGTCCAGGTTATTGATATCCTCCAGATTGAATTCCTCTGCCCACTTCTGGTACTTGGCGGTGACGGAGGTGAACAAGGCATAGCCCAGCAGCGCGAAGGTCAGCAGGCACACCCCCATGACAATGCAGAGGCGCAGCAGCATGCGCTTCCACCAGCTGCCGATGTTGCGGTACAACACCATGCGTTCCTTAGCAGCCCGCCGCCTGCGGCGGCGCTCCGCCGCAGCCTTGCGTTCGTTCTGGTAATCGTCTAAGTCAGGCATGGTAGAAACTACGGAGAATGTAGCAGAATTTAGACAGATTTGCAAGCCGCAAATGCTTATTCAACGGCATTTCCGGGCTGGTGGCGCAGGAAGAAGAAAAGGCAGAGAGCAGCTGCAAGCACCCCGGTACAGGTAGAAACCTCCAGACTCTGCCCGATACCGCATTCCGGCGCATAAAAGAAGAAGGCAGTACACATGGCGGTCATAAACAGAGCCGGCAGCAGGGAGATGTGGTACAGGCGGGCGCGACGCCGCAGGTAAACGCTGATGCTCCACAGAGTGAAACAGGCCAGCATCTGGTTACCCCAGCCGAAATAACGCCAGATAACGCTGAAATCTATCTGCGAAATAAAGATGACGAGCAGGAAAAGGGGCAGAGCCAGCGCCAGTCGGTTCCTCACGCGCTTCTGGGGAAGATGGATGACATCGGCCAGCATGAGTCGGCAGCTCCGCATGGCGGTATCGCCGCTGGTAATAGCAAGGGCAACCACACCCAGCACCGCCAGAAGGCCGCCATGGCCGCCCAGCAATTCACTACAGGCGGCATGCACAGCTGCAGAGGGATTCTCCAGCGTCAGCTGCATCATCGTCTTATCCCCGCTCAGAACAACCTCACGCAGGGATAAGCCCACCACCGCCCAGACCAGAGCCACCATACCTTCCACAATCATGGCTCCATAGAACACCCGGCGCACATTGCCCATACCCGACAGGCAACGTACCATCATGGGACTCTGCGTGGCATGGAAGCCGGAAATCGCGCCACAGGCTATAGTGACAAACAACATGGGCCACATGCTGATGCCCGCGGGATGCCGGTTACTGAAGAAATCCCAATCAGGCAGCACGGCGTGCCCGCTGATGGGCAGCATCAGCAGCAGTCCCACAGCCATGAACAGGAACAAGGCGCCGAACAGCGGGTACACCCGGCCGATGAGCGTCTGAATAGGCAGGATGGTCGCCAGGAAATAGTACAGCAGAATCAGGCCGCTCCACATGGGGGTGGAAAGGCCGCCGAAAATGTTATGCAGCATCCCGGCCGGCAGCAGGGTGAAGATCACGCCCACCATGAGCAGCAGGAAGATGCAGACGAAGCGCATGATGTAGCGGGCTCCCTCCCCCAGGTTTTCACCCACCAGCTCCGGCAGATTGGCACCATTGCGGCGCGCCGACATCAGAGCAGACAGGAAATCATGCATCGCCCCGGCCAGGATACAGCCCAGAACAATCCACAACAACGAAGCCGGGCCGAACAGGCAGCCGGAAACAGCCCCGACCACAGGCCCCAGCCCTGCTATGTTCAAGAGCTGAATCAGAAAGATACGCCATACAGGAAGCTTCACATAGTCAACCCCGTCCGGGTTGATGTCACAGGGCATCTTGCCCGCCGGGTCAAGCCCGGCCACGCGCTCAGCAAAGCGCCCGTATACCAGGTACCCTGCAATCAGCAGAATAATGCAGAAAAAGAAAACTAACAGTCCCGACATAAAATCTACAAAAACAACCGGGAGGCAGATTACACCTCCCGACTGCGGAATTCAAGCATTATGTAGGGCATGTCATGCCGGCGGCATCAGAAATCATCGCCTTCTGATGCGTCCTCACCGCCGGCAAAATCATCATCTTCCGCCCCCGCCTCATCGTCAGGATCGCCAACGGTTCCCATGGCGGTATTACTGCTGGAACCAGAGCCGGAACCATCGCTTGGCGTATTGCCCACTCGATTAATTTCCGTAGGAACAGGTTCCGGACTGAGCGTGCCGCCTTCCACCCAGATAACAAGTGCACCCTCGGCATAAGCGCCATAGGTGGACTTGGGGTCAATGTTACGCATCTCTGTATAGAGAGCGCGCAGGCGTTCCTTGGAGGCAGGCTGCATGTTCTCACCACCGCGGCGCAGGTGGCCGGCGTAGGCGGCCATCATCATCTGGCGCTGCAACTTGGAGTACCCGCCCTGTGCCATCATCCTGCGGACATGGGCATTTGCCTGGTCATAAGACTTAATCTGGAGAGCCTGCACAAGATCTGTCGGGTCAAAGCTCATGCGGTTGCCAAGCCCTGCCTCATCCTCAAGATTCGCCCGTTCTTCCTTACTGAGAGCATTGGACGGAATATTGATATCAATGTCGGAAGCTTCGAGCAGAAGGTCTGCCTTCTTTTCTCCTTTGGCCTTGCGCGCCCGCTCCAGCAGCTTTTCCTGCTTGTAGTAGTTGTCCAGGTGAATCTTCAGAACAGAAAGAGCCACTTCCGGGTCTTTCATTTCCTCCGGCTTCTGCACAATGGCACGCAGATTTCCTTGGGAGTCAACAATGGCCAGGCAGGGATAGCTCCAGATACCTCCAGGCAGGCGGCGGTTGCCCAGGCGCTTCTCCATGTCTTTCTTCTCCCTGTCATTGGGCTGCTGGTAAAGCGGCATTTCCAGGAATACAGCCTGCTTGATGAAAGGCATGATTTTGTTCTTCTTGACAAAATCCTCATAGGCCTGCTGCCCCACCTTGTCGTAGTTCGCTCCATAGATGAAGATGACAATGGGGTTCTTGCCCGCCTTGGCAAGCGCATCGGGATAAGTGCGGGCAACGGCTGCCTTGGCAGGCAGCACCGCCAGCATCATAGCGATAAGGGACTGAATAAGAAACTTTCTCATATCTGTAATGAAAAGATTAGTTTTTCTGCGGGGCGCCATACACATAGAAAGCCTGGATACCCGGTTCGTATTTATCACCCTCACGCAGCATGCGGACAAACTTGCCTGCTATGCCGCGCTTCTTGAAGTTAAAGCTGATTTGATTACCATTGATTTCACCATTGGGGGTGGCTCGATACCAGTTCTGACCATCATCAGACGTTTCAATGTAGAACGGACGGTCCTTGCGGAGTGTCTTCTCTGAGGACACACAGACAATGCCCTCGATATCGCACTTCTTCTCCATACCGACGGTCAGCCCTGCCTTACCTTCAAACTTGCCGGGCATGAAGCCACCAAAACGCTGAAGCACACCCCAGTGGAGACAGCATTGGGACATATCACCAATAGTGGTGGCGGTATCAATCCAGGCGGTAGCCGAGACTACGCGACCTGGGAAACCCTTGACACGCGGTCCCTTGGCGTTGAACTTCTTCTTGCACTTGGCGTAGGAGAGTTTGCCGATAGCCTGGAAAGTGCGACGTTCCTTGTTCTTGGCGGCCGCATGAATGGCTTCACCCAAGGTGGCCCAGGTGGAATCAATTTCCTTCTTCGACGTGCCGGAACGGCTCATAGCCTGCACCAGCATATTGGTAAAGTCTTCCTGAATCTTGCCATCGCCCTCCGGCAGGCTGGAAATATAACCCAGCCCCCAGGTCAGCACAGCGCCTGCATAGTCAGGACGACGCATCAGGACGCGCAGCACTTCCTTGAGATACAGGCGCTTTTCATCATCAGTAGCGCATGTACCAATCTGAGCATCGAGAATGGGCTCAATTTTCCAACGGTTTGCGCCCCAGTCCTTGAAGTGGTTGAAGAGGCCGGAGAACATCTTGTTGAGCTTGGCGCGGTCCTTCACCAGCGGAGCCAGATTTGGGTACACATAGCGAGCCAGCATGGTGGCGGCAGCATGATAATGTTCCTTGCCCATGCCATCCATCACAGCATCGTGCAGGGTCATCCACTTATCCTTGTCCTCCGGTGCTTTCAGTCGCAGATAGGCGGCATAGCGCTTCAGAGCCGGCCAGTTGTTGGGCTGCGCCTTGACGGCAATTTCGTAGCAGTTGAATGCAGCTTTCATCTTGCGGCGGGCTGTCAGGAAATCAGCCATGGCCACCATGATGTCAGCAGACAGCGTCTTGAATCGCTCCTCATAGAGCTTCTGCGTGAGGTGGAGGAAGCCCCATTCACCTTCGCCCCAGAAAGTCTTATGCAGATCACGCTGCCAGTAGATGGAGTTGCCTCGATGCCATTCATTGCCGATACGCATAGCATAGGCACAGTGGCCGGGTTCACCCATGGTACTCGCGGGAAGACCGGCAGCCAGAGCGCTGTATGTGGCATAGTGAGAAAGAGCGCCGCACACGCCGCCGATTTCGCGGTAAGCCCATCCAGTTGTGAAGTTTACATACTTCCAGATGGGTGCAAGGTAGGCAGAGGAGAATACCGAGTCACCCGCCACATTACGCAAGCGGTATTCCAGCTGACCTTCTGCACCCAGGTACTTTTCCATGGGAAGGCGCACATTATCGCGGTGCCAGGTCAGGTTACGAGGGCCACCCCAGCTGCCTGCTCCATCACCAGGCTGCTTGCAGCCGGTCACAAATCGGGTCTCCCAGTACTGGAGGTTATCAAACACGACGTTGAGCTTGCCCTCTTTCCAGCTGTTATTGTAATAATTGAAACGGGCCACCATGTCGGTCTCATTCCAGCCTTCGCGGGCGAATTCCAGCGCCGTTGTTGTGGCAATGCGGCGCGTTACGGGATTCTTCATTTCCTCCTCACCCACCAGACCGTAGAGAACCTCCAGGTAATTCAGAGCCTGCTCCATCTTCTTGGTCGGGCCGGAGTGCAGCAGGTTGGTCATCCAGTTCAGGTCGCGCGTAAGGGAAGCGAGCATCTCCTTACCTTTAGGACGGGTCGTCACACCGCGCAGCGCCTGGGAACCGGCCTTGCGAATCAGCGTAATGCGAGCCAGGTCAATCCGGAACGCAGGGTCCTGCAGTTCTTTCATGATGGTCATTTCGTCCAGCTTGCCCAGCTTGCTCAGCAAGCGGTCTGCCAGAGTGAAATAGATTTTTTCCGGATCCGTCCAATCGTTGGCGGAAAATTCATCATTCGTGTAATTCTCAGCCTCCTGCTTTTCGAGTTTTTCAGCAAAACGGCGCATTTCACCCAAGGCAGACGTGAACTGGGCCTGCACGCGGGCTTCAGGCACGACGTTCTGCTTCGGGTCTACAGGAACATCCTCTTCATCGAAGGTTTCGTCATCCTGCATCGCAATGCGACGGTCGGGAGTGGTGTCCTCAGGTTCTTCCACCCAGTTATCCTCCTCGACCTCTTCGTCATTACTCCAGTCATCGACCTGGTGTTCACGGGTGATGGAGGAGCCGGAATGCACGCTTGTCACCTTCTTTTCCACCTTGGAGGGAAACAGGGCAGGAAACACCGCTATCCCGACGCAGAAGAAGAGAAAAGCACCTGTGAGCAGCTGAATAAGTCTGGCAGACATAAAAATGTGAATGGATGAACGATTTATTACGGCTGTTTATCGCGACTGCAAGGCGTTAACCGTCGTGCGAGCCGTATGGCGGATAATGGAATCTGAATATTCCAGGAAAGGTTCAACAATGGGCAAGGCTTCCTTGGTGCCATGGTGTTCCAGATATTTGAGGATAGCTCCGATGAGCCGGATATTATCTGTCATCTTCAGTTTACCGAGCAGGATATTCTGCGCGCGGAAGCCAAGCAGATTGAGCATTTCACCCCACTCGACGGTATTGGAAACCCAGAGTTCTACGATGGGAGCCACCATTTTGTCCGGGTCCTGTAGAATGAGGAAGCGCGCCACATTATGCCCTACCTCGCGTTTCAACGCACGGCGGGCTTCAAAATACTTGTAGCAATGCTGCGTGGCTTCCTTATCCTTATCGAAGCTGTACACGACCATGGCATCTACCAGGGCGGCATAGGTATCCGGGACAGAAGTCCAGGGGTCATTCAGAACCTCCACCAAGGTATTACGGATTTCCCCACGTAACACCTGCACATTAGAATTAGCCAGCGAACGGGCAGCCATGCGGACTCGCTGCGGATCCAGACAGCGCAGCTCACTCAGGTTGGCCGTGACATAGGAGGAGTGCATGGGAGAGGAAAGGACATCCGGGGAGTACTGGCTCACCATATTGGCACGCTCCGGGTCGAACCGGACCTCATACACTCCCTTGTCCGGGGCGGCGTAGGTGATAGTGCCGAAACGGCTCAGGACATTAGAGATATTATGCCGTACGCCAGGCACGTTGTTGCAGACAAACAATGCGCCATTGGCTCGTGAATAAGCGCGGGTTGATTCCGCCTGCAACAGGCGTCCCAGCGCGTCGCGGACAATTTCGCGGGAGCGGCTGTCCTGCTTGTCCATGTAAACAGCGTAATGTGCAAGACGGTGCGACCCGGTGCGTAAGGAATAGAACACCTGCAAATCGGCATCGTTCAGCACAGGTCCTTCGTTCTGGCCACCCGACTGGATATCTGTTTCCGTGTAGGACAGATTACGTTTCATCTGAGTGCCATCTTCTGCATTCAGGGCAGCCTCCAGAATATTGGGCATGACCCAGCCCATGACCAGAACACAGGCAGCGAGTGTATAAGCCACTTTCTTGAAATGAACATGTGCCGTAGCAATCAACACAGCTGATACGCTGCAGAACACCATGGAAAACAGGCGTTGGGTCGCAATTTCATCATCTGTGAGGAAAGTCACGCCATCGTCTTTATCGCTGATGAGGAAAATAAAGGCACAGACGGCAAAGATGCCGATGCCGAGAGAAAAGCGAAGCGTTCCGGCCACGTTGAAGGCATCCCCCGTCGCATAGGCGTTCCCCATGGCTGCGGCACGGACTGACTGGCGTTTCATGGAAGCGGCATACTCAGCCGCCAATTCCGCACGCTCAGCCTCATTCAGGCGAGGCGCAGCGGTCGCAAATTCCTTTTTAAGGCAATCGGGACAGACAGACATTTCCTCACTTGTCCCGTTAAACTTACGCTGGCACTTGCTGCACTCAATTTCCATTGCACACCTACTATACCAAAACCCTGCTGGCAATGCAAGCCAGAATCACCCCCTGCCTTGCTCAAAAGAGCAAAATCAACACACAGGCAGAAGCCTCAGAAAGCATACCGCACCGCGCTGGACGGCAGCCAAGCCTTGCCCCCGCCTTGCTGCGTCTCAGCCCCCCGCTGGGCAGGAACAAAAGTGTGAGGCATTTCGATGATGGCAGCATGTTCCACACGGCTCACAGTACCACCTTCCGTCTCAAAGACAGACCGCGCCGGGACAATGCGTACTGTGGTACATTCCACCAGGTCGTTAGAAAGAGCAGGAATAAGGAGAGGGAGAGATTGCTGTTTCTCACGCACCACCGCTGCTGTTGTATCTGCGCTGCCTGCAGGCGCCGGATACAACGCATAACAAAGAGCCGCGGCCGCCAGCCCCAGCGCCGATGCACCGAAAGCAAAGCGCCCCCTGCCCACATTCTCCAGCATCTGCAGAAGATGCGTCAGCACATGCCGGCGAGCCGGGCAACAGACAGCCTCGCGAGCTACCCGTTCATGAAATTCGGCCAGGAAGCGAGCCTCGAAATCAGCTTCCGGTGTCTGCGTCACACGCAGGCTGGCAAGCAAGGTGACAATTTGTTCCTCTGAAACAGGTGTCGGTTGGTGAGGCTGCTTATCCATATCACAGAATAACGGTTCGGAGACAGAAACGATAAGTTGTAGACATTGCAGACGGGTAATCGTTCAAACAAAAAAGAAAAAAGTCACTTGCCGGACGAATCTTTCTGCAGATGCTGCACACGGTTACCCAGCAGCGAAGCCGCATCTTCGTCAATCCAAACGTGAATCATCTGTTCGCAACGGGTTATTTCAGATGCCCTCAACCGGCGCGTCTCTGCTGTCATTTCCTCCAGCGCATCCATGTCGTACACATAGACATCATCCACCAGCGAACATGCGGGATTCACATTGCGGGGAACAGACAAATCAAAGAGGAACAGGGGGCGTTTCCGGGTCTGCTGCACCTGCTCCAGCACAGGGGGAGAGATGACATAGGCCGGAGATGCGGTGGAAACGATGGCAATGTCGATATTTTCCAGATAGGGTATCCACTCTGTAAAGCGAATCACGCGGCCTCCCACCTGCGATGCCAGTTCCACAGCACGGTCATAGGAGCGGTTGGCAACAAAAATACTCTGTGCGCCGCGCGAACGCAGACTCTGTGCAGTTGTACGAGCCACTTCCCCTGCCCCGATGACCAGAACCTGCGCTCCCGCCAGATTAGAGAAGACACTCTGTGCCATCTGCACAGCGGCAGCACCGACCGATGTAGGTCCGGATGTTATGAGAGAGGAGCTTCGCACCCGCTTGCCTACCGTGAATACCCGTTGAAAACTACGATTGGCACAGGAGGAAGTGGAACCAGCCTCCAGCGCAATCTGATAAGCGTCTTTCAGCTGCCCGAAGATTTCCGTTTCACCCAGCACCATGGAATCCAGGCCGGAAGCCACCGAAGCCAGGTGAAACAAGGCAGCCTCGTCCCGGTGCAGATAAAAGAGGCTCTGGCGGGCGGCAGATTCAGGGGCATCGCCCAGGAAATAGCGCAGAACAGCAGCCTGCACCTCTTCCTGCGCTTCGGCACTCCAGTAGTAGATTTCGGTGCGGTTGCAGGTAGAGAGCAGCACGCACTCCTGAACCCCAGGAAGAGCAGCCAGCTCCAGGTTCACAGCGGCCTGCCGGTGTTTCGGTACAGCAAACTGCTCACGCACCGCAACCGGGCAACTGCGGTAATTCACGCCGAGGCAGTACATGTGAACCGGGTGACTCATGCTTATCGGGGCAGTTTGGTAAGCGCCGCCACAAGACTGGGAATTGTATGTTCCGCCGCCTCGGCATCGGGTTTCAAGCCGTATTCGGCAAGTGTAGCCGTCGTCACCGGGCCGATGCTGGCGATGCGGCATCCTTCAGGCAGGGGGAGCTTCAACTCCATGAAATGCCGCACCGTGCTGCTGCTGGTAAAGGTGATGATGTCTGCGCCCTCCTCGCGCAGACGCTTCTGTGCGCCTGTGCTGTCATCAGTCTCAGGCAGCGTCTGGTAGGCCAGGCATTCATCCACAATAGCCTGGCGTTTCATCAACTCATCATAAATCACCCGGCGGGCCTGTTCACCGTGTACCCACAGCATAGTCACATTCGCCACACCGCCGAATTCATCGCCCTTGCGGTCGAACTCGGCAATCAGTTCCTCTGCCACGGCCTTCCGGGGCATCACATCCACCATCAGGCCGTATTTCTTGAGTTCGGCAGCCGTACCCGGCCCCACAGCAGCAATCCGGGCGCCGCCAAGTTCGCGGATATCCTCATACACAGCAAAGAAAGCCTGGAAGAAACGGCGTACACCGTTCGGACTGGAAAAGACAAGCCAGTCGTAATGGGGGGCATCCACTACTGATTCGGCAAAGTCACGCTTATCGGTCGGGTCGGCAATGCGTATGGTGGGCAGTTCCAGTACATCGGCCCCCAGAGCTTCCAGCTGGCTGCTCAATTCGCTCGCCTGCTCACGCGTCCGGGTAACAACAATTCGGCGGCCACAGAGAGGCAGACTGGCGCGCCAGTCGAGCCGGGAGGACAACGATACCACATCCCCTATCACCACGACGGCAGGCGAAGCAATACCGGCAGACTCCACAGCATCGGCCAACGTGGAAACCGTGGCCACGACGCTTTTCTGACGCCCGGTAGCAGCCCATTGAATGGCCGCTGCGGGTGTAGCAGCATCCTGGCCAGCTTCCTGCAACGACTGCAGCGTCTCGCGGAGGCGGCTCATTCCCATGAGCATCACCTTTGTCCCCCTGGCCGCAGCAATTCCGGCAATATCGAGAGTCGGCTCGGTCTTATGAGCGCCCTCATGCCCGGTAAACACCGTAAACTGGTTGCAAAAGTCACGGTGCGTCACCGGTATGCCGGCACAGGCGGGGCCGGCAATAGCAGAACTCACACCGGGCACTACCTCAAAGGGAACGGATGCCGCCTGCAAGGCAGCCGCTTCCTCGCCGCCACGTCCGAAAACGTAGGGGTCGCCCCCCTTCAGACGCACCGTACATCCATAGCGGGAAGAACATTGCACCAGCAAGGCATTGATTTCCTCTTGCGGCAAGGCGTGGTTACCCGCACGCTTGCCCACATAAATCTTCT
This sequence comes from uncultured Verrucomicrobiales bacterium, assembly GCA_937901085.1. Taxonomy (GTDB): domain Bacteria; phylum Verrucomicrobiota; class Verrucomicrobiia; order Verrucomicrobiales; family Akkermansiaceae; genus Akkermansia. The sequence continues at coordinate 80,208 of CALCHQ010000035.1, forward strand.
CGCAGCCAGGCTTGAGCCATGCCAGCATCGCGGGAGATGCCAGGGCATCATACACCAGGCAGTCAGCCTGCTCCAGCAGCTCACGCCCTTTCAAGGTCATCAGACCGGGGTCTCCAGGGCCTGCACCAATCAGATAAACTTTCCCTTTCATAGAAAAAATATTAAATAGACGGATAGACATATTCCTCTGCCGGCGGCAGCACCGGGGCTTCGTCGCTTGCGGCATGCAGCGCGGCCTCCTGCTGTTCCGTCAGATGCTCAGCAGACTGCGGAGAAACCTCAGCCGGAGGCTCCGGCTGCCGCGGCAGCACAGGCTCCTCAGCAGGAGCGGTAGCAGCAGGAGCTTCCGGCCCCAGCGTCTCCGGGGAAGCAGGTGCTTGAGCCTCCTGGCGTGCCAGCGTCAACAGTTCGGAAACGGTCACCAGCGTAAAGCCTCTGGCCTGCAGGCCGGTCACAATGTCCTCCAGCGCATTCAGCGTGGAGGCATGAATGTCATGAACCAGAATGATGGAGCCGGGGCGGGCCTTGCTGACGGCGGTGTTGACCACAGCACCCACGCCGGGCTTGCGCCAGTCCAGAGTATCGACATCCCACAGCACCGAAGCCATGCCATAGCGGCTGTGCATGTGATTCACCAAAGTCTTGTTCGTGGCGCCATACGGCGGACGCATTACGCGCGGGTACGTTCCTGAAATCTGAGCCAGCAGGTTCTGCGTGCGGGAAATCTCGCTATCAACCTTGGCACGCGATGTCGAATTCATCTTGATGTGGGTCCAGGTGTGAACCCCCAGCTCGTGTCCCTCTGCAGCAGCCCGTTCCACAACCGACTTGTTGCGGACCGCATTGCTGCCCAGCATGAAGAACGTTCCCTTAGCACCATGGCGCTTCAGAATATCCAGAGCCTTGGGCGTAAGGCTGGCATGCGGACCGTCATCAAAAGTGAGCGCAACATACTTCCCTTTCATGGGAACATGGCTCACGCGCCGGGCCAGGGGCGCAAGACGGCGAGGTTGCAGAACCGCAGGAGTCTGTGCAGGATGAATCACCACGGGTTCTGCCTTGGGGGCAGGAGAAACCACGGGCGCAGTCTCTGCCTCTACAGGCTTGACAGGAGCAGGCTTGACTTTGGGGCGGGGTGCCACGCGGGGACGCGGTTTCACCTTTATCCGCTGCTGAACGGTAGCTTTCTCCGCAGGGAGTACCGACTCCACCGCCTGAGCCTGCTGTTGCTGCTGTTGCTGCTGGCATGCCACCATTCCCAGAACAGCAGTCACGCACATCATGTATGGTCCAAAATTCATCCGCATGGCAAGTGGCGACATTGTAGCGCGCGCGCACACCAATGGCAATCCCTTTCGGCGTCATTTTGCGTAGACAATTCCACCCGGACTGTGCTAGAATGGCAGCATGCTGAACTTCAACTACTGCAATTCCACCCAATACGTATACGGGCCCGGTGAGCATCTGAACACAGGAACGATGCTGCGCCCCTATGTGAGCGGCACCATTCTGCTGCATTACGGCGGGGGCAGCGTCATCCGCACCGGCCTGCTCGACCGCATCCGCGAATGCCTCCGCTCCGCGGGGCTCAACTATGTGGAACTCGGTGGCGTGAAGCCCAACCCCAGCGTCTCCCTTGTGCGGGAGGGCATTGAACTGTGCCGCCGGGAGCAGGTAAGCCTTGTGCTGGCTGTAGGCGGAGGCAGCGTCATTGACTCTGCCAAAGGCATTGCTGTCGGCGTTCCGAACGAGGTCGACATCTGGGAACTCTATTCTCGCAAAGGCTCTGTTCCGCCCCATGATCCCCTGCCCGTAGCCACCGTCCTGACCCTGCCGGCGGCTGGTAGCGAAAACAGCCCCAACACCGTCCTTTCCAATGAAGCCACGCACCGCAAACTGGGGTTCAAGCACATGAAGCTGCGCCCGGTACTCAGCATCGTTGACCCCACCCTCTTCCTGACCCTGCCCCGGGAACAGATGGCCTACGGAGCTTGCGACATGCTCTGCCACATTTTCGAGCGTTATTTCACCAACACCACCCAGACAGATTTGAGCGATGCTCTGGCCGAGGCCACCATGCGCACCATCATGCACGAGGCTCGCCGCCTGAACATCCGGCTCGACGACACCGACGCCTGGGGACAGCTGGCCCTCAGCGGCACCATTGCCCACAATGACCTGCTGGGACTTGGCCGGGAACAGAGCTGGGCCTGCCATGGACTGGAACACGAATTGAGCGCCGTGTATGATGTCCCCCACGGTGCCGGTCTGGCCGTCATTGTCCCGGCCTATATGGAGGCTGTATGGCGCTACAATCCCGGTATCTTTGCCCAATGGGCGGTCAATGTGATGGGGGTGGAGCCGAACCGCGACACCGAAGCGGTAGTCCTCGAAGGCATCCGCAGATTACGCACCTGGTATCAGGAACTCGGTCTTCCCTGCACCATGCAGGAGCTGGGTATACCCGCCGATGCTGATTATGATGCCATGGCTCAGGCCGCCTGCAAGGTATATGGAGGCAGTGCGGCAAGCCCTGCTCTGCCCGGAGTACATCCCATCACAGCGGAGGAAGCAGCTGGCATCTACAAAGCCGCGGCACGCTAACAGTCGTTGACATCTGCCTCCGTTCGGGGCAACATGGTCAGCATGGACACCGCAGACTCTACACAGTTGTGGCAGGCGCTTCATGCTGCCTGCGAAGAACACAATCCAGAAGAAATCCAGCGATTGCTCGATGACGGCACAGTCCCCCCGGACTGCCAGAGCAGAACGGAGTGCAGCGACCTGGACAAGATGCGCTGGCTTCAGGAAGGAAAGCGGCCTGCCCCGGCTGCTTCCCCGCCGGATAAGGACTGGCCTTCCCGGCAAGAAAATCAGTTGCAATGCGACACGCTGCCGGAAGCAGAACGCCCTGCATGCATCCTGGACGGAGAATGGGAGAAACCACCCACCATTTAATCCGCGACATACAGCGTTTGATGCTTGCCAGAACAGGTCGGCATGTGGTAGCATGCTGGCATGTTGCGTGTACTCCGACTTCTGTTCCTCGTGTCAGCCCTTGCGCTGGCAGTAGCCGGTATGCAGGCTGATGCCGCAGTCATGGCCAAGAAAACGCCCGATGGACAGTGGGCTTTTGTGCCGCTGGCAGATGGTTTTGACTTCCCCGTGGGTAAGCCGGACGGCAAGGGCTATTACAAATCCCGCGGTCTGCGCCTGGCTACGCCCCGGCACCTGGGCGAAGACTGGAATGGCAACGGAGGCGGCAATTCCGATTTAGGTGACCCAGTGTACTCCATCGGCATGGGGCTGGTCACCTACGCAGCAGACGCCCGCGGCCGCTGGGGCAAGGTCGTCATTGTACGCCACGCCTTCCGCGAACCGAAAACAGGTAAGGTTCTCTGCTGCCAGTCGCTCTACTCGCATCTGGACCGCATCAACGTGCGTCTGGGCCAGCTGGTCGGGCGCGGCGCCCAGGTCGGCACCATCGGCACCAACGACGGCATGTTCACCGCGCATCTGCATGCCGAGCTGCATTTCAATATCGACGTGAACTGTGGCCACCAGGGCGTTTCCAAAACCTCCATCAACTACGGCAACCTGTCCGAATTCATCAAGCACTACCGCCGCCTGCCGGTGGAGCGCAAGTTCGTGAAACTCCCCATCGGTGGTTTCCTGCCCTACAAAAATACCACTGGTCTGTAAATGAAGACATGCCTGTTCGGCGGCTCGTTCGACCCGGTACATAACGGACACCTGACCATTGCAGAAGCTGCATGGCGTCAATGCGGGCTGGATGAGGTCATCTTTCTGCCCGCTGCCTGCTCCCCTTTCAAACAGGGAGCAACGACCTACTTTTCCGACGTCGAGCGGTTGCAGATGCTATGCCTGGCCACCGAATCCCTGCCCTGGGCCTCAGTCAGCGAACTGGATTTACAACTTCCTCCGCCCAGCTGGAGCTGGAGGCTGGTCAAACATTGGCGCACTCTGCACCCGGAAGATGAATTGTACTGGTTGATGGGGACAGACCAATGGGAGCAATTGCACCGCTGGGCACGTTTCGACTATCTATGCGAGCATCTGCACTTCATTGTCTACCACCGGGGAGAAGAGCCCAGGCCTCGTCCTGGTGTACGCAGCACCTTCATCTGCACAGGTATGCACCCGGCCTCATCATCTGCCATCCGGCAGGCCTTGCAGAGTAACCGCAGGATTCCTGCGGCATGGCTGCCGCCTCAGGTTGAACAACTGATTCTCAACCGCTGAAAGAACGATAAAAAAACGGCGCAGGTGAATCCACCTGCGCCGAAAAACTCAGTTCTGCCGCAATCAGTGCTTCTTGCAGAAGTCTTCAAGACGGTCAAGCCCTTCCTTGAGTACATCCAGAGACGTGCAGTAGGAAATACGGATAGCCTTGTCGTTACCGAAGGCGATACCAGGCACAGCCGCCACCTTGTAACGGTCGAGCAGCTTCTCACACAGCTCAAGGGACCCCATGCCCAGCTCGGTAGTATCAATGAAGAAGTAGAACGCACCCTTGGGCTCTACCACCTTGATTTTGGGCATCACGCTCAGGCGGCTGTACACATACTGGCGGCGGAAGTCGTATTCCTCGCGCAGGTCAGCAATGAAGCTCTGGTCACCGCTGAGGGCCTCGATAGCGCCATACTGGCAGAACGTCGTGGCATTGGAGGCGGTGTGATCCTGAATGAGCTTGATGTATTTGGCAATATGCTCAGGAGCTGCGGAGTAGCCGAGACGCCAGCCGGTCATGGCATAGCCCTTGGAGAAGCCATTGATAGTGATGGTAAGGTTGTAGATTTCCTCGCTCAGGGAGGCCATGGAGACATGCTTGGTGTCACCGTACACCAGGTGTTCGTAGATTTCGTCTGCGATGATGAGGATGTCCTCATCCACGGCAATCTGGCCCAGGGCGCGGAGTTCTTCCTCGGTGTAGACCGTGCCGGTCGGGTTATGCGGCGTGGTCAGGATAATCATCTTGGTGCGGGGAGTCATGGCGTTCTCGAACTCCTCGGGAGTAATCTTCCAGCCATTCTCGGCCTTGGTTTCCACGTAGACGGGAGTGCCGCCGCAAAGTTCCACCATGGAGGGGTAGCTCACCCAGTAGGGGGAAGGAATAATCACCTCGTCGCCAGCGGAAATCGTGGCGCGCAGGGCTGTGTACACAGCCGGCTTGGCGCCGCTGCACACGCAAATCTGGTCAGGAGTGTAGTTCAGGCCGTTGTCGCGCTTCAGCTTGTCGGAAATAGCCTGGCGGAGCTGGGGCAGACCCACGGAGGGAGTGTACTTGGTAGCACCGTTGTTGAGGGCTTCAATAGCAGCCTTCTTGATGTTTTCGGGAGTATCCTTGTCGGGCTCGCCACCGGCCAGGCCATAGACCTGTTCGCCGCGGGCCTTCATCTCCTTGGCCTTGTTAGTTACAGCCAGAGTCAGAGAGGGCGTCAGGGAATCAGCGAAATCAGAAATGAAATCCATTGTAATGAAAATCGGTTAAAATTTGGGACACGATAGGGGCGCACACCACGCGACGCACACCGCGGGCTATTCTATGCGTAGCCGCTCCCCTTGGCAAGAAAATTCTGCCGCGGTGACACGCTTTCCTGCGCTTCAGCCTTGCTTTTCCTGCAAAGGCAGGTACAATCCGCCCTTGTCATGCTCGCCCTTTTCCAGAACATCAGCGCCTGGCTGTCCCGCTTCACCTCACCCTTTGTTATCTCTGCGGCCGTCCTGGCCTTTATCGTACCCGGTCTGTTCACTTGGGTCCGGGGCGATATTCAGGCACTTGTCCTGGGATTCATCATGCTGACCATGGGTATGACGCTCCGCCCCGCAGACTTCCGCATTCTGGCAGCACGCCCCTGGGACATCGGCATCGGCACCTTTGCCCAGTTCAGCATCATGCCGCTCACCGCATGGTTACTGGTTGCAGGATTCGACCTTCCTCGCGGCATTGCAGCCGGGCTCATACTGGTAGGCTGCTGCCCCGGCGGCGTATCGAGCAACATCATGAGCTTCCTGTGCAAGGGAGATGTCCCCTACTCCGTGGGCATGACCACAGCCTCCACTCTGCTCGCCCCCTTCCTCACCCCATTGCTCATGCTCTGGCTCGCCGGAGAAAGCATCGATATTGATGCTGCGGGCATGTTCCGCAGCATTCTCCTGGTCACTATTCTGCCGGTGGGCATCGGTGCATTCTGCAATGGCCGGTGGGGTAAATGCGCCGGCTATGGAGAACTCTGTAGAATCATGCCGGGGCTCTCCGTCATCGGTCTGGCCTGCATCGTGGGCGGGGTAACAGCGGCCAGAGGCAGCAGTTTCTTCACGAGCGGTGCGCTCATCTTCCTGGTCGTCTTCCTGCACAACGTTCTGGGCTATGCGCTCGGTTATCTCGCAGGGCGGCTCACCGGCATGCCGCGGGCCAAGCGCCGCACCCTGAGCATCGAGGTCGGCATGCAGAATGCCGGGTTGGCAACCGTGCTGGCTGGCAGGCATTTTCCCTCCATGCCGGAAGCGGCAATCGCTTCAGCCATCTGCTGTGTGTGGCACAGCATATCCGGCACCCTCCTGGCCGGTATTTACAACAGCTTCGACCGGCTCCGCCACAACAAAGGCCGCTGAATTATACGGCAGCGTCAGCTTTGCATCCACACATGGCAGCATTACGGCTTGCACAGGAAACTGAAAGATGCTATTCTTCCCCCGCCATGTGGACAGGACGTTTTTCTCAGCCGACAGCAGACTTAGTATTGGAATACGGTGAATCCGTATCATATGATTGGAAACTGTATGAACATGACATAGCCGGTTCGACCGCGCATGCGCGTGCCCAGCTGAAAGCCGGCATGCTGACCCAGGAGGAATTTGATGCCATCGCCAACGGCTTGCAGGAGATTCTGGCCGACATCAAGGCGGGCAACTTCCGCTGGAGCATGAAGCTGGAAGATGTTCACATGAACATCGAAAGCGAACTGACGCGCCGCATCGGCGCTCCGGGAGCCAAGCTGCACACCGCCCGCTCCCGCAACGACCAGGTCGCCACCGATACGCGCCTCTACTGCCGCGCGCAGATTGATACCACCCTCGAACTTCTCCAGGACATGCAGCGAGCGCTGGTGCAGAAAGCAGCCCAGTACGCCGAAGTCCGCATCCCCGGTTATACGCACCTGCAGCGCGCCCAGCCGGTCACGATAGGTCACCATCTGCTCGCCTATGTCGAGATGCTCGACCGCGATGCAGCCCGACTGACCGATTGCCGGCGCCGCGTGAACGTGAGCCCGCTGGGCAGCGGTGCCATTGCCGGCAGCACCATCAACCTCGACCGCGAAGCGATTGCCACCGAACTGGGTTTCGACAGCGTGACCGAAAACTCCATGGATGCCATTGCCGACCGCGATTACATCATGGAAACCCTCTTTGACCTCTCCCTCATCGGCACTCACCTCTCCCGCCTCAGCGAAGACCTGGTCCTCTGGAGCAGCGCCGAGTTCGGCTACTGCACCCTCAGCGATGCTCACACCACCGGTTCCAGCCTGATGCCGCAGAAGAAGAACCCGGATGTCTGCGAACTCACCCGCGGCAAGAGCGGGCGCCTGTACGGCAACCTGGTCAGTGTCATGGTGGCCGTGAAGGGGCTGCCCCTCACCTACAACCGAGACCTGCAGGAAGATAAGGAACCGCTCTTTGATTCCTTCGAAACCATCAGCCTGGCCCTGCGGGTAAACGCCGAAATGGTGGCCGCCATGCGTATCAATCCCGATCGCTGCGCTGCGGCTGTAAGCGACCCCCTGCTCCTCGCTACCGACCTGGCCGATTATCTGGTGCGCCGCGGCGTTCCCTTCCGCAAGGCTCACGAACTCGTGGGCAAGGCGGTGGCGGTAGCCGTCGGCACGGGAACCCCGCTCAATGAGCTGAGCCTGGAGGAATTCCAGGAAATTTCCCCGGAATATGGTGCAGACGTGCATCAGGTATTCAACCTGGACCGGGCTTTCTCACTCCGCACCAACCCCGGTGCCCCCAACCCGGATAACACAGCACGACGCATCGCCTACTGGCAGAACAAGCTGGCCTGATTTGTCGATAACACGCCCCACATGGGACGCCTTAAATCTTCAAATCGCCGCAATACGGTTTTCAAGCTTGCATTTTCCCCGGAACGTGCAGTATAGTACCGTAACACCTCTACCCCCCTGATTTTTTTCCATGACAACAAGCATAACCAAAATCGGAATTATCCAGAATGCCCCCCTTCCCGGCGATTTTTCTGTGAACTTGAGAGCAATCGTCCAAGGCTACCGCGAATGTCTGGACCACGGTGCAGATATCGTTATCGCACCGGCAGCCGCACTCTGCGGTGTCGAACCGCGCAGCCTGGTCACACGCCGCTCCTATATCAAGCAGACCCAGGCCGCGCTGACCTCCTTGTCACGAGAGCTTGGTAGCGCCCCGCTGTTGCTGGGAGCCTACACCCTCACCATCGCAGACGATGAACTCTATGTCGGCATGGTGGGCGATGGCGTCGAGGAAAGTGACCCGTGGATGCAGCGGGAACAATCCATCCAGCTGGTTCCATACCTGCTGGAAAAAGACAGCGTCACCGAACTGGAAAACGGAGGCACGGTGAACATCAAGGGGTGCAGCTTCTACACCGATACCAATGACGAGGAAATCCTGCCCGCAGAAGAATACGACTTCATCGTCCGCATGCCCTGCACCCCCTGGTATGCAGGTTCTGCACGAGCCGATGCTGAAACCCGCAACTGGGAAGCCAGCATGGCAGGCAGCACGGTGATTTGCTGCCGCCCGGTCGGTTCCGTAGGCGGTAATATCTACGGAGGAGGTTCCGGCATCTACTCCCGTGAGGCAGAAACAGTGCTGCGTCTGCCTTTCTTTGAAACGGCCGCAAAGGTTGCTGACCTGACACGCCCCCCCCAGGCCCGCAACATTCCCCAGGAGGAAGAACTCATCTGCAACGCCCTGGAACGCGGTATACGGGACAATGTCCGCAACAATGGATTCACAGGTGTCTGTGTCCCGCTGGACCATGAGAACTCAACGCTGCTGGCTGCACTCTGCATCGAAGCCCTCGGCGTTTCCAATGTGAGTGGCATTACATTCAACCCGGACAACAAGCTGGCCGAAACGCTGGGAATCACCTGCTTTTCGCCAGACACGGCGGCTCTGCAGGCAGCAGGTAACGCTGCGCTGGGGAATGAAGAAAGCCCCTCCCTGCAGGAGCGCCTGCACACAGCCCTTGCCATCACCCACGCGGAATCCCGCGGGCTCATGCTCTGCTCCCCCCTGTGCCGCAGGCAGATTATGCTGGGCGAGTTCTGCATCTACGGTCAATCTGGCGGCCACATCGCCCCCCTGGCCAACCTCTACGACGTAGACATCTACCTGCTGAGTATGCATCTCAAGGAGAAATACACCAATCTCTTCGGCACGCTCACCGAACCGCCGCACGGAACCACCAACCGCATCATCCACGAGCTGGCCGACCGCAACATAGCCCCCTCTGCGCTGCTGCATGCCGAAAACAACTACCTCTTCAAGGAGAACGATGTACGGCTCATCCAGCGCAAGCTGCTGGCCGCCGCATTGAAACGTACGCAGCTTCCCATCATCCTGCATGTAGATGCCCCAGATGAGCAGCTCTCCTTCCCCGTAACCCATCGTCTGAACGATTAAGTTAAATACTAGTTATTGAACCTGAATAAGGGGGTGCAGCGTCATCACGCTACACCCCCTTATTCATGAAAAGCAAGAATCTTACCCGCTACACATACGAGAACACCGATTTCCAGGGCTGGCGAGTCAGCATCCAGCGCTGCGGTCGCATCATCACGCGCTACTTCTCAGACCTGCAGTACGGATCAGAGGAAGAATCAAAAGCGGCCGCCATAGAATACCGCGACCTCGTCTTTGCCAATATGTCAGCGAACCGGGACAACCTGCCCGACTACATGGACCGCGAACTGGAACATGTCCAGGAGCTGCTGCAGGAAAAAAGCGGACTGGTTAATCCTCGTCATCATGCACCCCGCGGGCTTTCTCGATCTTAGCATGCTGAGAAGCTTCGCTTTCCTCGGTCTGGGGCAGCAGGAGGGCCTTCAGCTCTTCATGCTGGAAAAAGGCAGCCGACTCCATGCGGGACAATTCCAGAGCCAGCTGGCTCAGGACATCCACCAGGGGCTGCTTCACGCCCTCTGTATTGTCAATGTACTGCCACAGATCCTCCTCGTTCACCGATAAGAGGGACTTCTGCTCATCGAGGGCGGCACGCAGCGCCGGCAGCACCTCTTCCACATCCTCGCGCTGCTGAATCTGCTCCAGCGCCTCAACTACCTGTTCCATCGATTGCTGCAAGCGCTCGCAGGCCTCAGACATGGGGTCGGCAGCGGCAGCAGGCTGCACAATGGCTGCCGCAACGAGAGTAGGAAGCAGGAAACGGTTCATGGTTGTATTTTAGGCTCTCTACCCGGTCATTGTCAAGCAAAGAGCAGATTCCCCGACTCAAAATGTGCTTTTCTTCGTGACAAAGTGCAGGCAATGCGTTAGTATAGATGCGTTAAAACCGCCTGTTTTTCCTATGTCTCAATCCATCCTTATCGTCATACCTGCCCGCTACGCCTCCACCCGCCTGCCCGGCAAGCCCCTTGTCAAGATTGCCGGAGTGGAAATGATCAAGCGCGTGGCCGACATCGCCGCCTCTATCTGCCGCAAGAATGACAACTGCCACTATGTGGTGGCCACAGATGACCAGCGCATCGTGGATTACTGCCAGGGGGTGGATGTTCCCGTTGTCATGACGTCCGAAACCTGCCGCAGCGGCACGGAGCGTTGCTGGGATGCCGTCAGCCAGCAGGCAGAAGCGCCCGATTTCATCGTCAACCTCCAGGGAGACAACCCTCTCTGCCCGCCCTGGGTGATTCAGCAGCTCATTGATGAATGGAAAGCCTGCCCGGCCGATGTCTTCACCCCCTGCATCCACCTGGACTGGGCAGAATACGACCGTCTGGTGGAATCCAAGAAGACGACTCCTTACAGCGGTACAACCGTGCTGGTAGACAAGAACGGCTACGCGCTGGCTTTCTCCAAGAGTACCATCCCGGCCATCCGCAAGCCGGAAAAAGCCCGCGAAAGCATGGAGAAGAGCCCGGTACGCCGCCATGTGGGTCTGTATGCCTACACCTACTCCGCCCTCAAGAACTACTTTGAACTTCCTGAAGGCGATTACGAAAAGGGCTGTGTTGAGGGGCTGGAGCAGATGCGATTCCTCTATAACGGCCTGCGCGTGAAGATGGTGGAGGTGAACTACCGTGGCCGCAAGACCACCAGCGGTGTGGACTCCCCGGAAGACGTTGCCCGCGTCGAGGCCATTCTTGCCGAATATGGTGAATACGAGCTGTAATGCCCGCCGCCATGAGTGAAATTCCGCAGCACATTGCCATCATCATGGATGGCAACGGCCGCTGGGCCAAGCAGAAGGGTATCCTCCGAGCCAGCGGGCATGAGGAAGGAGGCCGCTCCGTGCAGCGTGCCATCGACCTCTGCCTGGAGCATGGCGTAAAGTGGCTCACACTCTACGCCTTCTCCACTGAGAACTGGGGGCGCTCCAAACTGGAAGTCTCTGCACTCATGCACCTGCTGGACAAGTACCTCAAGGAGCGCACGCCGGAAATGATGGAAAAGAATGTGCGGCTGCACGCCATCGGCGAGCTGCACATGCTGCCCGAAAACTGCCGCAAACGCCTGCAGGACAGCATTGATGCCACGCGAAACAACGACGGTCTCAACCTCGTTCTGGCGCTCTCTTACGGCTCCCGCCAGGAAATTACCGCCGCCGTCAGGCAGCTGGCCACCCAGGTGCAGGCCGGTACGCTGCAGCCGGAGGACATCACGCCGGAAATGCTGGCAGACAATCTCTACACCGCCGGCATGCCCGACCCGGACCTGCTCATCCGCACCAGCGGAGAAATGCGTATCTCCAACTACCTGCTCTGGCAGATAAGCTACGCAGAACTCTATGTGACCGATGTACTCTGGCCTGATTTCGGGCGCTCCGAATTCGAGGCTGCGCTGGCAGAATATGCCAAACGAGAACGCCGCTACGGCAAACGCTGAACGCATTTACCACCTGGCAGATTCCCTTACTTAGCACCGTCCCTGCGTTCCGGCGCCGGGGCGGTTCTGCATTTCACGGCCAGCGCTTCAACACGAGGGAAAGCCATATACAGCAATTCCTTCTCAGTGCGGATACGCTCCGTCCACAGATTCCCCTGCAATCCCAGCACAAGCGGAGAATCCGGCACCTGGTACTGGCACACCCGGTCTGGGGTAATCACCAGCTCTCCCGGCTTCGCATCCTCTGCCCGCTGCGGGTAGTCAAAATAAAAGTGCGTATTCGGGCAGAGGATGACCGGCATCCCCATGGCCAGCACCCTCGACTCCAGACCTCCGCGCCACAGCATCACCCATTGGCCGCGCACCCCATTGCAGGCGGCTTCGTCCCAGGTAACAGGCTGATAACCTTTCGCCTTCACATAATCAACCATTTCCTGCATGAAGCGGCGTTGCTGCTCTCGACTCAACAGACGGTCATCCACCTCATCCCCTCCCAGATGAATCGGCGTGCCGGCGGGAAAAATGTCCATGACATCATCCAGCACCTTGCGGGCAAAGGCGCGAACCTCAGGCTTCTCCACATTCAGCACATCGCGCCCCAGCTTGCAGCCGGGCGGAGGCTCGATGGCCAGTTCGGGATACGCCACCAGAGCGGCATAACTGTGGCCGGGCATGTCAATCTCCGGCACCAGGGTGATTCCCTTCCTCTTGCCGTAAGCCACCAGCTTCTTCATGATTTCCCGTGAATAGAAGCCACCGTAGCAATCGCTGAAATGAGAGCCTATTTCGTGGCGGCTCCAGTCCCACTCCCCTTCCGGAAGGCGCTTGCGCCATGCTCCCACCTGGGTCAGCCTGGGGTAGCTCTTGATCTGCAAGCGCCAGCCGGGGCCATCTGTCAGGTGAAGATGCAGATAGTTAAGGTCCAGTTCGGCCATGCGGTTCATCAGCCTCGCCAGCACATCCGGCCCGAAGAAATGCCGCGACACATCCAGATGCAGACCACGCCAGGCATAACGTTGCTGCGCTTCAGTCACCTGTACCAGGAAACCCAGCAGGCAAAACATGACTGCCAGTAAACGCCTCATGCCGGATTCAGAACCTGCAGCAAGCGGGTAACAGGAAGCCCGATGACATTATCCAAATCTCCCTCAAAGCGCTCAATGATAAGCTCTCCATGCTCCTGAATCGCATAAGCCCCGGCCTTGTCATACACATGCACCAGGCTCATGTAATGACGGATGGCAGCCTCATCGAGCGGGCGGAAGGTGACATGGCTCGTTTCCGTGAAATCGCGGCGCGAACCGTCGGGCATGATGACAGCTACCGCAGTACAGACGCTGTGGGTGCGCCCCTGTAGCTGCAGCAACATGGCGACAGCCTGTGTTTCATCAGCCGGTTTGCCCAGCGGCATCCCGTCGATGAATACCAGCGTATCTGCCCCAATGACCACTTCTCCGGGGAACTCGCGCGCCACGGCCTCAGCCTTGGACGCTGCATTGATGGCACAGAGCAGCTCAGGTGACAAGGAGGCATCATGCACCTCCTCCGTATCGCGCACCTCAACCCGGAACGCAACGCCTTCGCGCGCCAGCAGTTCACGGCGGCGGGGAGACTGGGAAGCCAGTATCATGCTCATTTATCCAGGGGAGACATGCGGTCCAGTACACGGTGGCGCACCTCGTCGGGCAACTCATGGAGGCCCTGAATAGTCGTACCGAGCAGTTGCATTGCCTTCTCGCGGCAGGCATCGCGGTCGGCCACCGTCTCAAACTCCAGGCCGACCAGCGCGCGCCCCACATGCTCGCCGGAATAACGGTAATTGAAGTAGCACAGGTGAGCATACTGGCCGATAACACGCATGAATTCGCTGAATGCGCCCGGACGCTCCGGGAACTCGATAACGAAGAACACGGGGTGCTTGAGGCGTTCCCGGTCATAGGAAATCATGCGGAAGCGCACATCGGCATGGTTGGTGACATCTCTTGCCTGCAAGCCTTTTTCCTGCAGCGCGCGGTCAATCTCCGCAAACTGTTCATCCGTGGCCAGCACGCCGAAAACGGGCTGCTGAATCTCCCCGGCCACACGGCCGTACTGCACATCCGTGAGCTGCACACCGGCCGGTATACTTTCCAGATATTTGAGTACCTGCCCCCGCTTGGTTTCCATGGGAATCTGCAGGAAACGCTCCTGGCGGTTACTCTCATGCACACCAGCGCGGCTGGCCACCACGCCCATCTGGGCAAAGTCCATATTGGCACCGGAGAGTACCACGAGGCACTTCTCTCCCGGTTTGATGTTCCCATTCTGCCAATCCTGCAGCAAGGCGGCCACACCCATGGAACCAGAGGGTTCGGTAATCACACGAATGCTGTTCCAGAGCGAACGGATAGCCTTGCACACCTCTTCATTGGTCACCGTCACGAAATCATCGAGCAGATTCCGGCAGAGTTCGTAGGTCAGCTCGCCAGCGGTACGCACCGCAGTACCATCGCAGAACACATCGACATAGGGCAATGTCTTGCGCTCGCCGCTCTCGACAGCCAGTTTCATGGAAGCCTGATTCACGCCCTCAACGCCGATGCACTTGCATTCCGGCCAGAATTTCTTGAACCAGCAGGCACAGGAAGCAGCCAGACCGCCACCGCCAATCTGCAGGTACACACGGTCAAACGCCCCCTGCCCGCTCATCACCACCTCGTCTGCCAGCGTCCCCTGGCCACCCATGGTGTAGAGGTGATCATAGGGGTGAACAAAAGTCAGGCCGTGCGTCTCCGCATAGTCATGAGCAGCAGCCGAGGCAGCGTCATACGAGTCACCCGTCAGCACAATCTCAACCTGTTCACCACCGTGCATACGCACCGCATTCTGTTTCACTTCCGGCGTGGAACGCGGCATGAAGATATGGGCCTTGCAGCCCAGACGGCGTGCCGCCAGAGCCACCCCCTGACCATGATTGCCGGCCGAGGCTGCCACCACGCCGAGGGCACGCTGGCCGGGGTCGAGCTTGGCCATGCAGTTATAGGCACCTCGCCACTTGTACGCCTTGATGGGGCCGAGGTCTTCCCGCTTGGCAAATACCACAGCATCCACGCCGGGCAGGCTAATTTCCTGCAAGGGAGTAGGAGACCCGACGGCATATACGCGCTGCCGTGCCTGCAGGATTTCATCGAAAAGCTGTTCGTGGAGATTCGTCATCATCTGAGCGCCTCCATTTTATCGCAAAGGCCGCAGGCAACGCAAGCGCGTAATGCGTTCACACCCGCATTTTATTCATGCTGTACTTTTTTAGCATTGTGGCAGTTTTTCTACCTGACATGAAGCAGCGCTTATAGTATAATCGCCGCACGCGCCATGGCCTTCACACACCTACACGTTCACACCGAATACTCCTTGCTCGACGGCATGATCCACACCAAGGATCTGATTAAGAAATGCGTCGAACTAGGCATGAATTCCGTTGCCATCACCGACCACGGTAATGTATTCGCCGCCATTGAATTCATGGTGAACGTGAAAAAGCACAACAAGGGTGTGCTGGAGTGGAACAAGGAACACCCGGAGGAGAAGAAGCCTGTTTTCAAGCCTATTCTGGGCTGTGAGGTCTATGTAGCCCCCACCCCGCTGGATGTGAAGAAGCAAATTCCGGGGCGCAACAAATACTGCCACCTGGTGCTGCTGTGTGAAAACAACATCGGCTGGGAAAACCTCATCAAGATTGTCTCCCGCGGGCATCTGGACGGCTTCTACTACAAACCCCGCATCGACTACGACACCCTGCGCGAGTTCAGCAAGGGGCTCATCTGCCTTACGGGCTGCCTTGCCGGCCCCATGCAGGAATGGCTGCTGAAAGATGAGCCGGAGAAAGCAGAGCAGGAACTCCTGCGGCTGATAGATATCTTCGGCAAAGATAACCTGTTCGTCGAACTACAGGACCACGAGATTGAAGAAGAGCGGCGGGTTATTCCCGATTTGGTACGCCTTGCCCGCAAGCACAATGTGCCGCTGGTTGTAACCAATGATGCCCACTTCCTGAATGCCGATGACCACGATGCCCACGACATCCTCATCTGCGTGGGCACCGGCAACAAGCGCATGGATTCCAAACGCATGCGCTATCCCAAGAGTGTCTACTTCAAGAGCGAGGAGGAAATGCGCCAGCTTTTCCCGGAATACCCGGATGCCTATGAGAACACGAACGTGATTGCCGAGCGCTGCAACACTTCCATCAAGCTGGACTCCACCTCCACCGAACGCTACCCGGAATTCGCCCCGGATGATGGCTCTACCCGCGAGGAATACCTCCGTAAAATCTGCTACCAGGGTCTTGAAGAACGCTACGGCAAGGAACGAGCGGAAAACGACCAGGAACTTCGTGCCCGCCTGGACTACGAGCTGAGCATCATCAACCAGCTGCGCTTCCCCAGCTACTTCCTCATTACCGCCGACTTCATCAACTGGGCGAAGAATCACGATATTCCCGTCGGCCCGGGTCGTGGTTCAGCGGCCGGTTCGCTGGTGGCCTACGTGATGAAAATCACCAACATTGACCCCTACGCCTTCAACCTCATTTTTGAACGATTCCTGAATCCGGAACGAGTGAGCCCGCCGGATATTGACATTGACTTCTGCCAGACCCGCCGCCCGGAGGTGATTGACTATGTGCGCCACAAGTACGGAGAACGCGCCGTGACCCACATCATCACCTACGGCACCATGGGTGCCAAGTCGGTGATTAAGGACGTGGCACGCGTGCTGGACATGAGTTACAGCGACAGCGACAAGATTGCCAAGCTCATCGAGAGCGGCCCCGGTGTAACGCTGGATAAGAGCTACGCCGCCAGCGAGGATTTACGCAACCTGCTGGAGCAGGATGACACCTACCGCGAAATCTGGAACTACGCCAAGAAACTGGAAGGAACAGTGCGTAATGTGGGCATGCACGCCGCCGGCGTGGTGATTGGTGACCGCCCGCTGGATGAATATGTAGCCCTCACGCGTGATGATTTGAGCAACCCGCATGGTGAAGTAGTGGCCCAATGCGATATGGGTGCCATTTACAATGCGGGTCTGCTGAAGATGGACTTCCTGGGGCTCAAGACCCTGACCGTGATGAAGGATGCAGAAACCTATGTGCGCTGGCGCGACCCGGATTTCCGCTACGATGCGGTCGACATCACCGATAAGAAAACCTTTGAGCTGCTGAACCGGGGTGACACCATGGGGGTGTTCCAGCTCGAATCCGGTGGCATGGTGGATACCTGCCGCCGCTATGGTATCGACAACATCGAAGATATCATCGCCCTGCTCGCCCTCTACCGTCCCGGCGCCATGCAGTTCATGGACGACATGATTGCGGTGAAGAAGGGACTCAAGCAGGCCGAATACGAACATCCCCTGCTGGAGACCGTATCGGGCCTCACCTATGGCGTGATGATTTACCAGGAACAGGTGCAGGCCGCTGCCAAGCTGCTGGCGGGCTACACCCTGGGCGGCGCCGACTTGCTACGCCGGGCCATGGGCCACAAGGACATGCAGGAAATGGCAGAGCAACGCCGCCGCTTTGTGAAAGGCTGCTGGGATGTCAACCAGATTGACGAGAAAACAGCCAACGCCATCTTCGACAAGATTCAGAAATTCGCAGGTTACGGCTTCAATAAGTCCCACTCAGCCTGCTACGGGCACATCTCCTACTGGACGGCCTACCTGAAAGCACATTACCCGGTGGAATTCCTCTGCGGCCTCATGACGAATGAATCGACCAATGAAAAGATTGGAGTCTTCATTCAGGAAGCCATCCGCATGGGCATCGAGGTTCTGGGGCCCTGCGTCAACCACAGCGAGGTGAAATTCCAACCGGAAACCATGCCCAACGGCAAGCTGGCCGTGCGCTTCGGTCTGGCTTCGGTCAAGAGTATGAGTTCCGAAACGGTGCGCGTCATCGTGGAAGAGCGCAAGAAGAACGGGCCGTACAAGAGCCTGGAGGACTTCTGCTACCGAATTCCGCCGCAGAATGTGCGCCGCAACCAGATTGAAGTGCTGGTACAATGCGGCGCCTTTGACTGGATGCATGTATGCCGAGCCCAGATTTTTGACAGCATCGAGCAATGCATCAACGGTGCCAGCAGCGTTCACAAGGATGCTGAGGCTGGCCAGATGGCTCTCTTCGACATGATGGGAACAACCTCCGCGCCGGAGGAAAGTGTCACCCTGCAGGAATGGCCCAAGGAAAAGCGACTGGATGATGAAAAATTCCTTACAGGCGCTTATTTCACCGGCAACCCGCTCGACAGCATGCGCGGCATTATCGATTCCTCAAAGTATCTCCCCATCGGCACCCTGCCCGATTTGACGGCAGAGGAAATCCGAGGCTCGCGCGACATGGCAGGCATGCTGCGTACCGTCACCATCAAGATGAGCAAGAGCGGGCAGAAGTTCGCCATCATCACGGTGGAAGACTTCACCGGCAGCACCGAAGCGCTCCTCTGGGGCAAATCCTATACCGATGCCGCAGAACAGGAAGGATTGCTCACAGAAGGCAATTTCGTGCAGTTCCGAGCCCGCATCTCGGAGGATGAAAAGACAGGCGGCAAAAAGGTTTCTGCCAATGGACTGGAGCAGATTGGAGGCAGCGGTACCCGCCGCCGCGGCGGTAAGCCGAAGTTCTACGAAATCACGCTCAACACAGCTCGCCACAATGCCGGAGACCTGGCGTTGATTAAGGACATTCTGCTCAGACATCCGGGTAAGATGCCCGTTCACATGACCTTCCGGAACACGCTTGGCAACCGCGTCAGCATTGAACTGGGAGAACGCTACTGCGTCTCCCCCAATCCGCGGCTGGATGAAGCACTTTCCCTGTATTCCTGATTATGCTGTACCAAAAGTTCATATGGCCAGCTCTTGCCCTGGTCGGCGTTCTGGCTGGCGCTCTTACAGGTTATCTGACCCGGATGAGCCAGCAGGATGCCGCTGCCGTCAACACGGACGGCCCCGAACAGGTGGCATTAACCGCCACAGATTCTTTCAGCATCCGTTTTTTCAAGGCAGCCCTGAATGAAACGAAAGGCAATGTCCTGACCGCTCCGCACAGCATTGCTGACGCCCTGCTCGCCATACGCGATATTGCTGCCGGGGAATCCCGTAATGAAATAGAACAGCAACACCTCACCGACTCTACCCTGAAACGCTACCCTGAGCCGCTCAGCTTTACGCTGCTGGCGGTGGATATCAACGTGCCAAGAGAGCATACCCCTGAAAGCATCATCGTTCTACCCTTCTCGGAAAACTTTCCCACCGCTCTCAGTCTGTTCAACGGGCTGCTGGCTCAGGGCAGCCCAGATGCCCAGGCCCAGTTCGCCACAAGCGACATGTGCAGCACACGCACCAAGCTTCTGGGAGGCTGTGTTGCCTACCACCTGGCAGACTGGGACATCCCGTTCCGCGCCAGTAATTCCAGGCTTGCCAATTTCGACTGTTCTTCGGGGGCCTATACCTCATTCACGCAAATGCGCTCACGCGGCGCATACCGCACCGCCCGCGCTGCAGATGGCTCATGGGAAGCGGTAGCGCTCATGCAGAAGCAACGTGCAGGAAACATTCCCCTGGCTTTCATCGGCATTCTACCCGGAAGTTCCGCGCGTGATTTCGCCCATTCTCTCACACCGGAACGCATCACCGAAATCCGCCAGGCTCTGGCGGCAGCCAAGCCGGAAGACACGCTGGTTGAACTACCTCGCCAGGAATATGGCGTCCGCCCGCATGATTTGCGGCACTTCCTGCGCCAGCTGGGTATCAGGAGCGTCTTTGATTCCACCGGGGCAGATTTCTCCCCCCTCGCCCAGGAAAAGATTCATCTCAGCGGCCTTATCCATTCCTGCAGCATTTCCCTGACAGAAACTCACGGCGATGACGCAGCTGACCCCACGCTGGAGCAGGCCGCCAGACGCATCAGCTTCACCCGTCCCTTTATCTGGCTGATAACCGACCTGAGTTCCAATACCCCGATTGATTTCATCGGGCTGATTGAGGAACTCTGACAGACTTACAGAGGCAGAGGCATGACCTCATGGTCATGATTGGCCGGGTCCTGCGGTTCGGGGAGTATTTCCTTGCAGGCTCCCTCATGCAGGACTTCCAGCTGCGTGATGGGACGAACCGGGGAATGGCATCCCTCCAGCTCGGCATAGTAATGCTTCTGCGTCATGTGGACAACCTGTCCCGGCTTCAGCCCGGCAAGCTTCTGAATGATGTCCTCCGGCTGACCAGGCACATCGGCACCAGCATCAATCAGCATCAGATTTCCCGCCGCAGCCTTGTCATCACCATAAGGGCCGTATTGTTCATATGACTCATTGGAAAGCACACGGAACCGGGCTACCTTTACCGCATGGGCGCAACGGTCAGGACACAGAGCCGTGCGTCCATGGCAGGGGCGCAGCTCCGTGGTGACATATTGGGCTACGACCGTGTTGGAAGCAAGTAATTCTGCTTTTTCCGGCAGAGGTGAGGCCAGCAAAGCTGGGAACGCAACGGGAAGCATCAGGTACATTAACGATTTCATAGCTGTTGACAGGTTCTGACATCCATGAGGCGCAGCACGTTGAAACATTTATTTATTTCGTCCGCCGAATCAGGCAGCAGAACCCGCCAGCTCCGTATCCATGGGCAGGTAACAGGCGGTAGGCCGGAAAATCGCAAAGCGATGAACGGAAGGAGGCCAGCAGCGGTACTTCAACAGCCTCCCAGCCCGGTACTCGCTTCAGGATGTAGGCAATGACTTTCTCATTTTCCTCAGGGTCGTAGGTGCAGGTGCTGTAGACAATGTGCCCTCCGGGATTGACGCACTGCACCGCCGAAAGAAGAATACCTTTCTGCCGCTTGGCGTTTCCGTTGACCATGGAGCTGCTCAGACAGCCGGGATTCCTGATTCCTTTGCAGAGCAGCGATTGCCCGCTGCACGGGGCATCCACCAGCACCAAATCAAATTGCTCACCGCTGCGAGCCCATTGATCCGGGCGGTTACCGGACACACAGACCTGCGGGTATCCGCATTGCTGCAGATTCTGGCGCAGAATACCACGGCGGCCCGGATGAACCTCGTTGGCAGTATGATTCAACGCGCCGAAGCGAGCCGCCATGAGCATGGTTTTTCCTCCGGGTGCCGCGCACATATCCAAGGATGAGGCAGGAGCCTCTACCTGCGCCAGACAGGCCGATTCCCAGCAGGAAGACAAGTCCAGCGAGTAATAAAGGCCGCGGGCATAATCCGGGTACGCAGTCGGCTTCTCCCCCGAAGCCGGGACAAACACGCGGGGCGGCAACCAGGGAGCTTGCAATTCATTGCAGGCAAACGGAGGGATGTAATCGGCGGGGGCAAGCGCACTCAGGACAACGGCGCTTCGGGAGGATTCGCCCGCCCGCATGGCCGACAGCAACGCCTGAGTGGCCGGGGCATCCAGCCCCAGCCGGGCACACAGTCTCAATTCACCTTTGGAAGGTGGCTCCATGGCTGGCAGGTTCAGGCTAAACCGCGGGACTCTGCTTCTTCCAGAGCCATGCGGGCCGCACCAATGATACCGGCATCATTGCTGAACATGGCGGGCAGAATCTGCAGTTTCTCGTAGTGGGGTGCATACATCTGCGCCTTCAGGTAGCGACGCAGCGGATTGAAGAGCAAATCGCCGGCCTTGGCCACACCTCCGCCGATGATGAAAGCGGCTGGGTTGAGCAGATAGTGGCAGTTCAGCAATCCGGTGGCCAGTTTGCGGGCAACGGCATCCCACATCGCCAGAGCAACTTCATCGCCGTCCCGGGCAGCCAGCTCCAGGGGATAAGGAGCGCAGTCTTCAAATGCCTTGGATTCACCAGCAGCGGCGTATGCTGCAGCGGCATCTTCCTGAATGCGGGGATGGCCGATATAATTCTCCAGCGCGCCGAAATTATGGTAGTACCCTTCCCGACCCTGGTAATCGATGCTGACATGTCCCAGCTCACCGGCTGCGCCCAGTGCGCCGCGAAGCATCTGGCCGTTGGCAACGATGCCGGAACCAACTCCTGTACCCAGGGTCAGGCAGACCAGGTCATTCAGACCCTTGCCTGCACCGAGTTTCCACTCGGCGTAGGTCATGCAGTTGGCATCGTTGTCTGCCGCCACAGGCAGGCCGGTCATTTCCTCCAGCATGGCGCGGACAGGGACATCGTACCAGCCGGGGACATTGGTCAGGGAGTCGGCAATGCCGCGGTCGTGATCCACAAAACCCGGAATCCCCATACCCACGGCCTTAACCTGCGGATAACGTGCTATCAGTTCGCGCAGGCGTTTGCCCACTTCATCAAAAATGGCATCGGGCGCAACAAAATCCTGCGTTCGTACAGGCTCAGCGCGGTCAATAATCTCTGTACCGTTGACAACGGCAAACTTGATGGAGGTTCCCCCCATGTCGACACCTATGCACAATTTATTCTCTGCCATACGCAAGTATTCTACCATATTCCGTCTGTCTGGAAAAGATAAAAAACACCCCGTCTTGATTTCTCCTTTCCTTTCGCAGCCTTGCCTTCCTGCCGCATTTCATTCAAGGGTTTTATTTCCATGGGCTTTGGCAGAAAACCACTTCCCATTCCCACAGGAAAACTGACGGCTACCCACCACCAGGCTGTTGCTCTCAGAATATTTCTGCTCATAGCGGACACCCACCATGGTATCCGTTATAAGCAGCATCAGCCTGACAAACAGGTTGTCAGAATAATCTTATACTTTAATTATATGCTTGTTAGAGCCAGCAGAAATCCATCTGTTTATCCGCAGGGGCTATTCTTCAGCAGGAGCGTCTGAAACATCTTCCAGCGAAAGGCGGCGGCTGGGGTTGATGCCGAAGCTACGTAATTCATCAATCTGGCGCACCAGGTTGCCATTCCCTGTCTTGAACTGTCCCCTGGCCTTTTCGTAGGCTTTGCTGAGAGTTTCAATGGCATTCTGAATCTTCGTCATGCTGTCATCCAGCGAGGCACATTTCTTGTAAAGCAGTTCCGCGCGCGAAATAATGTTGCTGACATTGCGGGACTGGCGTTCCTTCTGCCAGAGATTGGCCGCCAGCTGCAAGGCCATGAGCAGGTTGGTGGGGCTGATAAGCAGTACACCGCGGTCGTAGGCCTCGCGCACCAGCTGGGGCTGCGCCTGTACCGCGCCGATATAGGCTGATTCATTGGGCATGAACATCAGGACATGCCCGATAGCACCCGGCACAATGGAAGCATAATCCTTACCAGCCAATTCAAGGATGTGCTTACGCACGGAGTCCACATGGGCCTTGAGGGCCGCAGCCCTCTCCTGCGGACTTGCATCTGCATCCAGTTCCATGAGGCGGGCATAGGCCGTCAGCGAGACTTTTGAATCGATGATGAGGCGGCGATCCTCCGGCAGATTGATAACCACATCCGGGCGGAAGCTGTTACCCTCCTTGTCCTTGAAACTCAGCTGCGTGACAAACTCCTCCCCCGGACGCAGGCCACTGCTTTCAAGGAGGCGGGAAAGTATCATCTCCCCCCAGTCGCCCTGCACCTTGGAATCACCCTTCAGGGCGCGGGTCAGATTAGCGGCATCCTGGCTGATGCCATCAGCACGCTCCATGAGCTGCTTGACCAGCGTTTCAATACTGGTACGCGCGGTGGCGTTTCCTGTATTGGTATCGGCCAGAGCCTTGCGTAAAACATCCAGCTGCTCCCGCAGGGGCTGGATGACATGACCAAGCTGTTCCTTGCTGCTGCTTTTGAGCTGGTCGGTATTGTGGTCAAGAATGCGGCGGGAAAGCTGTTCAAAACGCTCCTCCAGTTGTTTCTGGCGTTCCTGCCAGCGCTGCTCCTCAGCCTTCGCCTGCTGAATCAGGAATTCATTCTGCTGCTGCAAGGTGGCAATGCGGGTTTCGGCATCTTTATTGCGGAGAGATGCAGCGAGATAGCCGATAACGCCTCCGATAGCAAGAGAGAGGATGGACGCAAGGAGAATGTAGGAGATCATAGGGAAAGGAAAAGATATTACAACGCAGGCTGAGGGCCGTCATAAGGCTGCACCGCATGAGAAGTTAAATCCAGTTTTTCATTATAATGAGGGGTCTGCAGCTGGAAAAGCCCCAGCAGAGTATGGAAGAGGTGTTCATGGGCCACCGTCAGGGCCGCATTGGTACGCAGCTGCTGCAAAGACCTGGCAAAATGCGGGTGGAGACGCTCAAAGGCTTCGTTGTACAGCACAAACATCCCCACGCGGCAGCCTGTAGTGGCGTGGTAAGATACATGCTGCTCACCCAGTGCCGCGCGGCCCCACATACCATCGTGTCCCAGGTATTCGCCATGGTCACTCATGTATATATAGACAAACGGCCGATCCGCCACGGTCTCCGTCACACGGCGGAAGAATTCATCTGTATAATGAATCGTGCTGTCGTAGGCATTATTCACCTCCTGGGCCTGGGCAGACGGATTCTGGAAATGCACCGCCGCCGGGGCAAAGGGAGGATACTTCCGGTCGTAGTGTTCAAAGGGGGTGTGGCTGCCCTCGTTGTTCACAAAGAACAGCAGATTCTGCTCAGGCGAAACCTGCTGCAGCACTTCCTGCATCTGCGGCACGGCCGTCCACGGACTTCCGGGAGCATTGAACTTCTGGCGGGACCGGTCAGTCAGCACCAGCACCACGCGGTCATACTTCAATTTCTGCGCGCAGCGGCGGCCAAAGAAGGCGTACATATCAAACCCATTGGCGGCAAACAGATCCAGCACAGAGCCGGTATGAGGCAGCATCTCAGGACGCTTTTCATGGATATCACGCCGCGCATCGGTCAGCATGGCAATCTGCGCCTGGCAGGTATCACAGGCAGCAGAGATGCAGTTCGGAAAATTGATGACATTCTTCTGCTGGCGCAGCCAGGGGGTCGTATCTCGTTCGTAGCCATTCAAGCTCATGCGGTCCGCACGTATACTCTCACCCACATGCACAATCAGCACCACCCCCTCACCACCGCGCAGGGTTTTCAAGCTGCTCGGCAGTTCGGCGGGAGATGTCAGGCTTTCCACCTGATTAATGGTGGCTTCGTTAATGGTCAGCGCTTCTACAGCAGCATTGTAGAGCAGCGGCACTTCTGTGGCAGGCCAATAGAAATCAATTTTCTGCCGGCTGGGAGGCACCAGCAGCCCAAAAGCCAGGCTAGCAGTTCCAAACAGGCAGGCCGCGTTGAACAGAGTCAGGCTGTGCTGCTTGCGTAGTGCCCGTTTCACCCCCCAGCAGAATAACAGGGAGAGGATGAACGAAAGAGCCAGCATCCCCAGGTTTATGGGGGTCATGTAGGCCAGAGCATCATCCCACGAGGCCTCGATGGTTTCTGCCACCACCAGGGAATTGATGCGCGAACCATACTGCATGTAACTGCATATCTGCATGATTTCCAGCATCAGGAACAGCATCCAGAAGGCAATGGAACCGGCTCGCAGCACCGCCCACAGCAGCAGAATAAAACCCATGGTCATGAGTACAGAAAGGTACAAATGCCAAGGTGTGCCATACGTGAAAATGTTGCAGGCGCAATCCACCGCCAAGGCCAGCAGCAGCACGCTCCACAAACAGGCAGATGAGGGCAGCATAGCCTTGCCCAGACGCCGGCAAAGCCACATGACCAGCCCCGCCAGCGCAGGCAGGAGAGCAACGCCCCACCCCCACCACGGGAATTCAAACGCTTCCCGCCAGGTATACGCACCTTTCCATGCCATAAACGCTGCCACCAGCAGCACCACGGCAAAAAAGAAAACGCGCGATTTTACCCAGCGAAACATACGCTCAGAAGAGCATCATCAGTGCTTGCCGCACTGGCATTCGTGGCCTTCGCCGTGCTTGCCGCAGCATTCACCTTCGCCGCAGGTGCATTCCTTGCCCTCTTGGCAGCCGCAGGTGCAATCCTGGCCACAGCTGCATTTGGAATCACCGCAATCGCACTTATTCTTGCCGCAGGATGCATTATCACAATCACCGCAGTCGCCGTGGCAACCACCGCCGCAGGAACAGGCGCTCATCTGCTGGCTCATGGAATCAGCAACTTCCTCATCGCTGGGAGCAGAGCCCTTTTCAATGGCCAGGCAGAGGTACTGATTCACCACGGAAAGCATATCATCCAGCAGCTGGCGGGAATCCAGGAATCCCTTGCAGAGTTCGTTTTCCACCACAGCAGAGCGCAGCTGATCGAACTTGCTGAGTTCCTCCTCGGAGGGGGGCATACCTTCCATGTGCTTATTCCGCAGCGTTTCTCCGTATTCGCTCACCTTGCGGAAGAGATCCGTGGCTTCAGGATTCTGATAGAAGAGTCCGATGCGGGCCTTGGCGGCCACTACTTTCTGACTGCTTGCAAAAGCAGCGGCAAGTTCACCTGCGAGCTTTGCCAATTCGGGGGTAAGGGAAGTATTTGCCATAACGCATGCAGAGTATCACATTCTGGTGAGTCTGGCAATGCTGTAATGTGTCAAAACGCAGGAATCAGGATTCCTGACGCTTCACACTGGCAAAGCCGTTTTCGACGGAGATTATCTCCACCTCATCGCCAGCAGAAAGCC
Source organism: uncultured Verrucomicrobiales bacterium (assembly GCA_937901085.1). Lineage (GTDB taxonomy): Bacteria > Verrucomicrobiota > Verrucomicrobiia > Verrucomicrobiales > Akkermansiaceae > Akkermansia. The sequence continues at coordinate 106,938 of CALCHQ010000035.1, forward strand.
CGGTGCGGCAGTCCACCGCCACCGGCAGGAACTGGTCGCCATACTTCACGCAGAGGCCATCGCCCTCGCCGGCAATACGGCCCATTGTGCCTTTCAGGCTTTCCTGGGCCTCCTTAGGAGCATTGCGCATGATGCAGTCCATCACCAGCTTGCGAACACAGTGCGTCCACAGGGTGTAATACAGCGCTGAGCAGATTATCAGGATGATGATATAAACCAGAACCGACCACTGCACCGGCAAATCAAACTGCATTGTACCCCACAACGCAAACACCAGCATGGAAATCCAGGAAAGAGCCTCGGTGTTGCAGAACACATCCAGCACCAGCAGCGTCAGACTGATAGCCAGCATCCAATGCAGGAATGTGCCGTCAGACACCCCGAAAAAATCAGCCAGAAAAAGAGTAGAATTCATGGTAAAAATGAAATATCAACGCTTAAGGTCAACCACTGCCGGCACACTGTTCGGCAGGTATACAGTGGAAGCCGGGTTGGAGGAAATAGTGGCATAGCCCTCCAGAGCCTGACGGTTCATCAGCACCTTGGCAGCGGCATCTGCACCGATGATACCTGCCAGTTTCTCCACGTAGGAAGCTTCTGCTTCTGCAGCCAGACGCAGCGCTTCTGCTGCCCCTTGGGCACGAAGAATGGCAGCCTGTCGCTCGGCTTCTGCCAGTCGGATTTTAGCCGTACTTTCACCCTCTGCCTGCAGGGCCGTGGAGCGGCTGATACGTTCAGCCTCCATCTGCCGCAGCATGGCCTCGCGGGTTTCGGTATCGGTGGTCAGTTCCTTGATTTCAATGGAAGTGATGGCTATACCCCAGCGCGCCACGGTAGAGGACACAGCCAGAGTCACCTTCTCTGAAATTTCAGAACGGGAGGAGAGAATCTCATCCAGATTACGGCTACCGATAAGCGAACGCATTTCATTAAGCACCAGCTCAATAAGCGATTGATGCAGGCGTTCCACCTCATACACTGCCTTGATGGGATCGGTCACACGCCAGCGCACAATGCAGTTCATCTGCATCGTGGCATTATCCTTTGTAATGCAGGAGCGGGGCTGGGTATCCAGAAGCTGTTCGGTCAGCTCGATGAAATAGCCGTCTTTATTTGTCAGATTTCCCCAGGCCGGAGAAACATCGCGCAAACGCTGGAGGAAAGGAATACGGAACTGCAAGCCACTTTTCTTCACCGAAACCGGCTTACCGAACATCTCAACAATGGCACAATGCCCCTGCTTTACAGTAAAAATGAACATGACACCATCATACTACATGTAAACAATTATTCAACACACCCCTTTGTCATCGCAATATGTACTCATACCCACGCATTAGGTAGCACCACGAATGTAAGAAAAAACCTCTCTGTGCAAAAAGCAACAGAGAGGCTGAAAACAGAATGGTGCGAAATCTTTATTCTTCGCCAAGGTCGTCGGTAGCGTCGAATTCGTCCGACTCCGTATCAAAGTCTGCTTCCTCGTACTTCTTGAACTTCTTGACTCGCTGGTTGGCTGGCAGAGGAGCCAGCACCATCGTCACGGTATTGCCGGCCAGCTTGGCTGCCTGGTCCACCTGACCCATGGTCTTCATATCCTCCACCACCTTGGCCATGACATCCAGCCCCAGTTCGCGGTGAGCATTCTCACGATTGCGGAAACGCAACTGGAAACGCACCTTGTGACCATGGTCAAGGAACTGCTCGGTGCGGGCCATCTTGACGTTGTAGTCGTTGACATCCGTACCGACGCGAAGCTTGATTTCCTTCATCTTGGTCACCTTGGACTTGTTGTTCTTCTGCAGCTTGGCCTGCATATACTTGAACTTGCCGTAGTCAATGAGACGGCATACAGGCGGATCTGCATTGGGTGCAACCTCTACGAGGTCAAGTCCGATTTCCTTGGCCTTGGCGAGAGCATCGCGGGTAGCCATGACGCCGAGCTGGTCACCCTTGGCGGTGACGACTCGTACTTTGGGGGCGCGAATCCGGTCGTTGACGCGAATCTGCGGTTCTTTTTTGCCGCCCTTATCGCGCTGGTTGCGGTTGTTGGCGGTGGTGTTGTTTTTCTGGGGGGCTGCCACTTGTGTGTGTGTTGGGTTGAGTCCTGGTGTTCTGCCGCAGCGGGGAGGCACACGGTCCATCCCCTGCCGGCGGTGGAAAGGGTTGTTATTGTTCTTTTACTTCGGGTTGCATTGCCGGGCTGATGAGGCGCTGGGCAATTTCCTGTTCGAGAGCATCGATGAAGGAGTCGACCTCCATGGTGCCGATAACATCCAGCTCACGATGACGGATGGATACCTTACCTTCCTCGGCTTCGCGCTGGCCGACCACAATCATGTAGGGTACGCGGTCGAGACGGGCATTGCGAATCTTGGCTCCAATCTTGTCAGGCGCATCGTCGAGCTTGACACGCACAAAGCGGGATGCCAGCTTCGCACGCACCTGCTCAGCAAAGTCGGCTACTTTGTCGGAGATGGGCAGCACACGCACCTGCTCTGGAGCCAGCCATGTGGGGAACTTACCGGCAAAATGCTCGATGAGCAGGCCTGTAAAGCGCTCCATGGAGCCGAAAGGAGCGCGGTGAATCATCACGGGACGGTGCGGCTTGTTATCCGCGCCGGTGTAGGTGAGGTCAAAGCGTTCGGGCAGGTTGTAGTCCACCTGCACGGTACCCAGCTGCCAGTCGCGGCCGATAACATCGCGCACGATGAAGTCAATCTTCGGGCCGTAGAAGGCGGCTTCGTTCTCAGCCTCGATGAAATCGAACCCTTCTTCGCTGAGAACTTCGCGGAGCGCCTGCTCGGAAAGTTTCCAGTTTTCGATAGAGCCTACATACTTTGCATCGCTGTAATCCTTGTCGCGCAGGGAGAGGCGCACGCGGAAATCGTTCATCTGCAGCGTGCCGAGAATATGCTTCACGATGCCGATGCACTGCTGCACTTCGTCCTTAATCTGGTCGGGGCGGCAGAAGATGTGGGCATCATCCTGCGTGAAACCACGCACGCGGGTCATGCCGCCCAGCTCGCCACTCTGCTCCCAGCGGTACACCGTGCCGAATTCAGCCAGACGCACCGGCAGGTCACGGTAGGAGTGCGGGTCGTTGGCGTAGATGCGGATATGGTGCGGGCAATTCATGGGCTTGAGCATGAAGCCGCTGATGGTGCGGGTATCCAGCGCGTTGAAGAGGTCGGCGCAGGAGGCGTTCTCATCGCGCAGACGCTTGAAGTCATCCGGATCGGGGATCGGCGGGAACTGGCTTTCCTTGTAGTGTTCCCAGTGGCCGGAAGTCATGTACAAATCGAGCTTGCCGATGTTGGGAGTGAATACCTGGGAGTAGCCGATGCGGTCGAGTTCCTCGGTGATGAAGTCCTGCAGTTCACGGCGGATGATAGCTCCCTTGGGTTTCCAGAGAACAAGGCCCTGCCCCACCATTTCATCGATGGTGAACAGCCCCATTTCACGGCCGAGGCGGCGGTGATCACGCTTTTTGGCCTCCTCCAGGCGGGCGAGGTGTTCGTCCAGCTGGGTGCGGTTCGGGAAACAGGTGCCGTAAATGCGCTGCAGGCGGGGTCCGCTGGCATCGCCCATGTAGTAGGCAGAGGCCACGCTCATAATCTTGAACGCCTTGCAGTTACCGGTGCGCCCCACGTGCGGGCCAGCGCAGAGGTCGGTGAATTCACCGTTGCGGAAAATGGAAATTTCCTCCCCCTCAGGGATGCGGTTGAGCAGGTCTACCTTGAATTTGGAAGCCACCTCGCGGGGGCCGCCTGCTCCAAGCTCACCGCTCTGGGCCATAGCCATGGCTTCATCGCGGCTCACGGTAGTTCGTTCGAAAGTCTGGTTCTCCTTGACAATTTTCTTCATTTCCGCCTCAATCAATTCAAACTCAGAGGTGGAGATATTGTGGTCAAGTTCAATGTCGTAGTAGAAGCCATTTTCAATGGCGGGACCTGCGGCCAGCTGGGCCTGGGGCCAGATTCGGCAAATGGCAGCGGCCAGCACATGCGCGCAGGAGTGGCGCAGGCGCTCAAGGTCGCTTGCCTGGTTGCGTTCTTCCAGGGTCTTGCGTTCTTTTGGTTCAGACATATCGTATTAAGTGAGCCCCTAATATGGCTTGTTTACGCGTAATTTTCAAGCATAATCAATGCCAACAAGGATAAAATTTGCATCTTAGCTTATTTTTTGCCGCGCTTGCGGAAACCAGGAAGCCCGCCATTGACTGCGCGTCTGTGTGTTCTTATCGAATTCAACTTGACTTTCAGACGCCGGAAAGGAGTACTGAGTACATGCATGATACCCGAAACATTCGAATAGCTATGCGGAGTCAAGGTATTGTCATACTTGTCTGTATAGGTCACGGAAGTGGCCGCAACATCGGACATTCCATCCAGATGAGCCACAAGATCCGGCTGAATCGCATAGATTTTCACACCAGACATACAGGCAGCTGTATCCTTATAGAATGTGTCGATGGCGCGATGAGTGGCCATCCACTCCCATATCGTTTCCTCCGTCGGCATTGCAGCCAGCAGGCGGTCATACATGCTTTCGGGAATAAGGTAGGCAAAAGTCGACAACACGCCTTCTACCTGCCATAGAGCATGCTCGCCAGATTCCTGAACACATTTCCCATAGGGCGTCGGACGACTGTACCCCAGATAAAGCATATAATCGCCGTTCAGATGCTCAAGAGCATACTCCAACATGGCCAGGGCATCCGGATGCTTACCTGTCACTACATCATCTTCCATGATGAGTACATTGCGCCAGCCTTTCTCTTTTGCCGTAGCTATGGCCTTTGCATGTGACAAGGCACAGCCACCAGCCCCCCCCCAATATGCTGAGCGCTCTCCAGTCCGCTCCGTGAACCAAGGTTTCTGACCGTACGAAGGCAAAGCGCGCCCCAGCACGGCGCTAAGGCGTTGCACCTTTTCCAGGGGTAACGTATCTGCATTCGATACCTTGAACTGCTCCATGCGCTCTACGCTGGTATCCAGATTAATCACCAGAATGCCATCAATTCTATCCCATACAGGGTGCAAGGTCTTTGTATCCATGTTACTTAAGATTAATCTAAACGATCATAATCATCGGCAAAGCGCTCGATATCCTCTTCTGACAAGATTTTGCCAATCTGCACCTCGATAAGCGCCAAAGGCGCCGTTCCCTGATTACTCAGACGATGCAGACACCCACTAGGAATCACGATAGATTCCCCCACGCTCAGATGCATGATGTTGTTATCGCAACGGACTTTCGCGACACCTTCGGTCACAATCCAGCGCTCAGTGCGATGCTGGTGACGCTGAAGAGAAATACGCCCACCGGGATACACCAGCAGCTTCTTGACGACTACATGGGACTGCAAATCCAGCACCTGCCACTCCCCCCAGGGACGGGTCCCCTTCTCCCCGACGTAATAGGTTATGCGAGACTCCTTCATTTCCCCAGGTTCTGGCGTATACTCGTTGTTGAACGCTCCGGAAGGTTTCCATGCGGAATGCGGGAACTAGTTACATAGCGAATTCCCTTACCTTCCACAAATGCCTTTTTCTCATCACTCGTACCATCTGCATTCACGAAAAATATATCCGGCTTCACCTCATCCAGCAAGGGCGCAAAGTCCAGAATCTTGCCGGTATCGGGGCCGATATACACTTTCTTGACAAAACGGATGGACTCCAGCATATACTTGCGTTCATCCTCGGTGTACATCGTCTTGCGATTCTTCAGAGCCATCACCGTGGCATCAGAACCAATGGAAACATACACATCCCCATAGCTGGCAGCCTCCTCAAGGAAGGCAATATGCCCGCTATGCAACACATCAAAACAACCAGAGACAAATACCTTAGGCATAAGAGAAAAAAGTTATTTAATAATACCGCGTTTACGAAGACGCTCCAGGAAGCGGGGTTCCCACTCCACCTGTTCGTCTTTACCGAAGGTCCGGCAATAGGGTTCAATGGGATACATATCCTCACAGGCATCCACAGCGGCATCGCGGAACGCCTGCGTTTCATACAAGTACAGAGCGTAGCCTCCATGACCACCGCCGCAGTACTTGTGCGCGAGCTGCTGACCGATATCCGGCAGCGGCTGCATGCCCTCTTCCAACTGAAGCTGGTAACTCTGCTGCACCGCGACGGCCAGCACATCTACATCCTGCTGCAGGATGCCTAGGCGGGCAATACGAGCCGCGCGGGCAATGCGCTCAAAGGGGCGCACATAACCGGCAAAACCAGGAGTATAATGCTTGATGCGCGTATCATATACGGCCATGCGTCCTTTCAGAAACTCACCTGTATTCTTGAAATCCAGCACAGGCCTGGGTCCGGACTTCCAGACGCAAGCGCCGGTCTCGGCGATCACAGCCGGGTCCTGCCAGCCCACCCCCAATCCGAGTTCCGAAGCAACCGGATCCCAGCCATTCAACACGCTCCATCCACCGCTGCCGCCCAGCCCGGCGCCCTGGCGGTACAACCATTCCTTGAGCGATACGGTGGGCGAAATCGAGCAATTGACGATATACTCACCGGGTATGGCATTCTCCGGCACATCGAGCCAGCCACCAGCAAAGTCCACACGCAGAGGCGCATGGAGGGGAGCCTTGACACGCGAAAGCATCTGTGTACTTGTCACCTGAGCGTCTGAGGGCTGCGTCTTTTCCAATACGACGAATTCCACCCCTTGCTCCTCACAGAAGCGACGCTTTTCCTCCATATACTGCTCATCCGTTGTCACCGCCAGCACCTGAGGTGCCACCTGGAGAAACGCGCTACGGAACGAAAGTGCTACATCTTCATCCGTGGACTCCACAACTTCATCCACCATCTGGAGAGAAGAAATCACCGCTTTCTTATCGGCATCATCCAGAACAGACTTCTTGTCGTAAAGTTTCCACAATAAATCGGCACACGGATAGGAAACAACCAGATAGTCCCCTAATGCCCTCGCGTCTTCAAAGAAACGGATATGCCCTGCATGCAGAACATTGAATGCACCTGAAACAAATACTTTTTTCATGCAAAAAGAGAGAATTATTAAAAATCGGACCGTTTACCTTCTGTTGCGGAGGGCTGAGGGGCCGTATATTTCTGCAGGCACCGCTGCAAAGCGGGCAGCAGGAGAGGTGAAAGCATCTGGGCAATAGCGGCACAGGAAGCCAGAGTGCCTCCCTGCGTCACCCGCTTTTCCGCTTTCTTTTTCCTGCGGCGCAACCCGGTGAGCAGCCCCACCACAGTAGCCGCAGTACCAAATGCCACGCCAAGACGCTTCAGCACCGCCGGAGAAACGGGCAATGCCCTCACACAACGTGCAGAACTCTCTCTGGTTGCCATAACGGCATCCAGAAGAGAAATGCGGCTTTCTGCCACACGAATCAAGGCTCGTTGTTTCCCTTGCACAGTAATTTGAGACATTGCCAATCGTTCTTTAATTCCTCAACCGTCGCAGGAGCAAGCGCTTTCCCGCGCATTGCCCTGACACCCAGCAACAAGCCTACTGCCACCAGCACATTAAGCGCAAAGACAATCCCGAGAGCCCATGCGAGGCCGAGCCACATCTGAAGAAGAACGGCCAGTAGCGCACAGAAGACAAAGTAGGCACCCAGCAGCAACACGCAGGCCACAACAACCATGACCACGCGCTTCACCTGATGCGCGACATACTCCCTGACTTCACAGGAAAGCAGCTCACCCAACGCACTCGTATGTTCCAGAGTGCGCTGAGCCACGCTGCGGGCCTGCTGCACTACGGCAGCAGCCTCTTCCCGCAGAACAGCTTTCTGCTCCTTAATCTTAAAGAGAGAAAACATAGGTTTCCAGGAAATCAGAAAGAATCCGCATCAACGGCGACCGCCCAGCAACAGGCCAATCAGCACACCAACGCCCAGAGCGCCAAGAATGCTTCCGGTGGGATTCTCCTTCACATAGGCCTCACCAGCCTTGTGGTATTCCTTAGCGGCGGCACAGGTCTTATCCCAACCTTCATTCATCTGAACACGGGCCTTGTCCCAGCTCTCGTTCAGCTGAGCGCGGGCCTGCCCGGCATATTCACGCACATTCCCCATCTGTTCTGCAGCGGCGCGGCGAATTTTCTCGTACTGCTCGCTTGCATACTTGCGGGCAGCACTCAGGCGATCGCATGCATCGGCGGTGGGAGCAGGAGCAGCGTTTACCACAGTTTCCTTGATTTCATCGTTTTCCATAACTTGCAGAATATTTGTTGTTCCATTCGAAGCGCTCAATATGAAACGCCTCTCTATTGATAAGACATTATAAGCATAAAGGCACCGCAAATGCAAGCACACTTGACCAAAATGACGAATTTTCCCTGCCACCGGGTTGTGCTTACGCGCGCGTGTGTCATTTTTTAGCGTCAGAAAGATTATTGCCTTGCAAACGAAACTTAACGCTGATATAATTCCACGGCTTAATTTAACTCATGAAAGCAATTCTTGCATTAGAAGACGGAACAATTTTCGAAGGCTCCTCCATCGGTGCCACAGGAACGGTTACAGGTGAAGCCTGCTTCAACACCGCCGTAATGGGTTATCAGGAAATCATTACTGATCCCACCTACAACGGCCAGATTCTTGCCATGACCTACTCCCTCATCGGCAATTACGGCATTGTAGAGGAAGATAATGAAAGCGCAGCCCCCCAGGCTGCCGCTGTCATCATCGGAGAACTTTCCAACCTGCACTCCAGCTGGCGTGCAGATTCCCCCATGAACGAATGGCTCAAGCGCCACAACACCCCTGGTATCGAGGGGATTGACACCCGCAAGCTGGCCCGCCACATCCGCCTCAATGGCAGCATGCGCGCCTGCGTGACCACCGAGCTGAGCGCAGCAGAAGCCGTTGAACGCGCCAAGGGCGCAACCTCGCTTGATGGCTCTGCCCTGGCGCACCAGGTAACAACCAAGAACTCATATGTCTGGGCTGGCGAATCCCGCCCCTGGAAACTACCCAACAAGACGGCTGGCGATATGACCAACTACGGCACACTCGTGCCCGCCACCTGCAACATCGTCGCCGTAGACCTCGGCATCAAGACCAGCACCTTGCGACTCCTGCGCCAGGACGGCTGTGAGGTCACCGTCGTACCGGCCTCTGCCACCGCCGCCGAAATCCTGGCCTTGAAGCCCGCCGGCGTCTTCCTTTCCAGCGGCCCCGGTGATCCCGCCGCCCACACCAGCATCATCAGCACCGTCAAGGAACTGCTGGGGCAGGTACCGGTGTTCGGCCTGGGCCTGGGTCATCAGATTCTGGGACTTGCCCTGGGTGGCAGCACTGCCCGCCTCAAGTTCGGCCACCGTGGTTCCAACCAGCCCGTCAAGGATCTGTCCACGGGTAAGGTTGAAATCACCGCCCCGAACCACAGTTTTGCCTTACAGGCTGACTCCCTGCCCGCCGGCGTTGAGGTAACACACATCAACCTCAATGATGACAGCGTGGCCGGCATCATCTGCCGCGACAAGGCAGCCGCAGGTCTTGAATTCACCCCGGAAGCACGCAATAGCCAGACCTTCGGCACTTTCCTGGGCATGATGAACGCAGCAAAATAAGCATTTCCGACATGAATACATTAGTCATTGGCTCCCAGTGGGGAGATGAAGGCAAGGGGAAAGTCATCGACTTCCTTACCGAAACGGCCGATCTGGTGGTGCGTAGTCAGGGTGGCAGCAATGCCGGCCACACCGTCATCGCCAACGGTCAGAAATACATCCTGCACCTGGTTCCCTCCGGCATCCTCTGGGACAACAAGGTGAACATCATCGGCAACGGCGTGGTCATCAACCCCACCGCCCTCGTCGAAGAAATCAACTATCTGCTGGGAAAAGGCGTCTCCATCACCCCGGAGAAACTCCTCATTTCTGACCGTGCCCATGTGGTACTGCCCATTCACAAGGAAATCGACGCCGCCCAGGAGGAAGCGCTCGGCGACCAGAAGATTGGCACCACCAAGCAAGGTATCGGGCCGACCTATGCCGACAAGGCCCGCCGCATCGGCATCCGCATGATTGACCTTGCCGATGCTGGCCGCCTGCAGAGCGTGCTGGAAGCCCGCATCAAAACCGCCAACGACGAACTCGCCCGCCTGGGCTGGCCCAAAGCTGATCCGAAGGTGACGCTGGATGCCGTCATGGCCGCTGCCGATGTTCTGCGTCCCCACATCACCAACACCATCCCTGTTGTCAACAATGCCATCAAGGCAGGCAAGACCGTGCTGTTCGAAGGTGCGCAGGGTGCTATGCTTGACATCGACTTCGGCACCTATCCCTTCGTCACCAGCTCCAACACCAGCGCAGGCGGCTGCTGCACCGGTTCCGGCGTAGCCCCGACCAAGATTGACAAGATTATCGGTGTCTGCAAAGCGTACACCACGCGTGTGGGTGCAGGTCCTTTCGTGACAGAAGATGACGAAATTGCCGACTATCTGCACGGGCTTGGCCGCGAGTTCGGCGCAACGACGGGACGCCCCCGCCGCTGTGGCTGGACAGACGGCGTCGTGTTGCGCTTCTCTGCCATGTTCAATGGCTTTGACGAAATGGCCATGACCAATCTCGATGGTCTGGATGAACGCGACACCATCAAGATTTGCACAGCCTACAAGATGGGTGATGAAATTCTGGAATACCCCCCTGCCCGCATTGAGGACTGGGAAAAATGCGAGCCTGTGTATGAAACGATGCCGGGCTGGAAGCAGGATATTTCCGGTTGCACCACATGGGAGGAACTGCCGGAAAACTGCAAGGCCTATGTCAAGCGTTTCGGCGAAGTCGTCGGTTGCCCCGTCGGCTCTGTGGGCGTTGGTCCCGACCGCGAGCAGACCATCTCTGTTCCCCACTAATAAAATCACATCACTACAACAAAAAAAGCCGCACTTCTGGTGCGGCTTTTTTTGTTATTCAGGCGCGGGGGGCATTCTGCCCGCCGATGAGGAGTACCATCTCTCCCTTGGGCGGTCTGGCATTAAATTCCTCCAGCAGAGACGCCGCGCTTCCACGGTGGTAGGTTTCAAAAACCTTGGTCAACTCGCGCGCTACGCAGACAGGCACATCCGGGTCTATCCCAGCAAGCGCCTGAATCGTTTTGACTATACGGAAAGGTGATTCGTAGAAAATACTCGTATGGCTTGCCTGCACGGCATTTTGCAGCACTGCTGCCTTGCGCCCGGATTTGACAGGCAGGAAGCCCCCGAAAAAGAAAGCATCACAAGGCAGCCCCGACCCCACTAGCGCCGTCACAACGGCAGAAGGCCCCGGCAGGACGGTAAACGCCACCCCCTTGCCCTTCAAAGCCTGAATCAAGCGGTAACCCGGGTCGCTGACACCGGGCATGCCGGCATCCGTCACCACCGCAAACGTCTCTCCAGCAAGGGCGCGTTCCGCAATCTCCGGCGCGCGTTGGGCCTCGTTATGCTCATGGAGGCTGAGCAGATTCTTCTTGATTCCGTAGTGGGAAAGCAGCATACCCGTATTGCGGGTATCCTCACAGCACACGCAATCAACGGACTCCAGAACCGCCAGAGCCCGGCGCGTAATATCCTCTCGGTTTCCTATGGGCAAGCCCACAAAGCTTACCGGATACTCAATCATTGCGTCACCAGGTTGGTGGTAATCTCGTCGGCGATGCGGCGCGTTGCGTAGGAAACAGCCGCCTCCAGAGCAGACTGGGTGCTGCCTACCTCATTGAAGAAGTTGCCCTGCTCGTCCTCGTATGCGGAGATAAGCACCTTGCCATTCTTCAGATCGACTACCTGGTAGTGGACACGCACATTCACCCCGATCTGGGTACTGATATAGGTATCATCCGTATTCGTTATCAGGGAGGTGCGTTCCATGCCCAGTACCGTACCCTTGACCAGGAAATCCGCTTCGCTACGGGGAGCCATACGATAGGTACCATCACTCTGCAACTTATCAGCCATGGCTGTTGTCATGAGTACGCCCGCGCTCGGATGTTCCGTCTCGTTGGCAAACATTTCTACGCAGAAGGTGTTCTTGCCCTCCAGCGCCGGAGCTTTCATGCCACCCAGGTGATATCCACAGGAGGCCAGAATCATTACCGCAGCAGCGGAAGCAGTCGTAAAAAATCGTTTCATCATACGGACGGAGTGGTTGTTGCAGCTTCTTTAGCCTTGATGAGGAGGGTCTCGGCCTCCTTTGCCGCTTCGGGGTTAATGGATTTCTGGCGAATGACATCCTCGAAGCAGAAAATCGCCGACGTATATTCCCTGGAACGCTCCAGATAATAACGACCGACCTCCAGCTGCTGGCGAATCATCAGACGCTCCATGTTGGACGCCTCCGAGAGAGCCTTCTTTGCATCGGGATGAGAGGGGAAACGCAGGGAGAATTCCTCGTAGGCCTCGCGGGCATTGCTGAGATTGACCAGATTATTATCACCGCGGGTGTGGCTGTCTGCCCAGAGCTGGGCCACCATAAGCTGCGCTTCCGGAGCATAACGGCTGTCAGGATATTTCTCGACCAGGCGGGCATATTCCAGGCGGGCTTCCTCCGGGCGTTCCTGCTCCAGCAGGAATTTGGCAAGAATCGAGGTGGCGGTTGCCGCCATGTCATTATAGGGAGCTTTCTCCACAATCTCGCGCAGCCACTTGACCACAACGCTGGATTCCATCGTCGTCGTCCAGGCACCCCACATAACAGGAACCTGCATCTTACCGCTGGCAGCATCCATGGCCATGGCCAGCTGGTGGTTCAGCGCATCGGCGTACCGCTCACTCTGGGGATAGCGGTCAATCAGTTTGCCGTATTCCTTGAACGCATCGCGGTAATCTTCTGTCGCCTCGTAGGCACGCCCCAGCAGATAACGAGCCTCCGGGGCATTCGGGGCAAGGCGGTGGTAACGAGTAATTTCCTTGAGAGGAGTACGAGATTTTGCCATACGACCTTCTGCCTGATATGCCTTGGCCTCTGCGAGTAAGGCATCCGCCTCCGGGTCAACAGCCTTGACCTGACCTGCCGGGGGAATGTCATCAAACGAACCACACATGGGCAGCAGCAGCGAAGTTGCCGCGCAAAGGCGTAACAGATGCAATTTTCTCATGACATTGGCAGAATACCACGACACCCCGGCAAGTGCAAGTTCAAATGCTCGGCCAATGTGTCTTATTTATGCCAGTTGTTATCGAGCAGCCAGGCCCTCCCCGATCTCTTATACACATGAAACTCCGAAGCATTCTGTACAACCTGTTCCGCAGAAAAGAAGAATCCACAGCCGACACCAGCCCGCAGAAAGGAATCTCGCTCTCCCGCTACCTTGGACGCTGGTACGAACAGGCCCGCTACGAAAACTGGTTTGAAGCAGGGCTTGATGAAGTGTTCACCGATTATTCGGCCGGGCCGTCCGGCAGCATCAACATCCTCAACTGCGGGCGGAACGGCAGCGGCAGGCAGAGTACCAGCAAAGGAAGAGGCTTCCCCCAAAGCGGCGGTCTCATGAAAGTCTCCTTTGTGCCGCCCTATGCCTGGTTCCGCGCCTCATACCACATTCTCTACGTCGACCAGGAGTACCGGACTGCGCTGGTTTCCGGGCAGGATTCCGCGCATCTCTGGCTGCTCACCCGCGAGCGGATTCCTTCCTCGGATTCCATCAATAATCTGCTGGCAGAAGCCCGCAAGCGGGGCTTTGACCTCTCGCGCCTGCGCTTCACCAGGCAATGAAACAAGCGGACGTCAGAAGCGGAAATCCACCCCGGCCGACACATAGAGCCCCGGATGATAATGGTGGCTGGCCTCACGGTCCTGATCCGAATTGAAGCGGCACACATCAACCGCAGTGGCAAGGATACTGCCCACAGAGCAGGTAATGATGCGCTTGGTCTGCCCGGATTGGGAGAAATCATACTCGGCCGTGACGCCCGTTACAAGGGAACGAACGCGCAACAGGCGCGTCCCCGGCTCCTGCTGCACCGCCCAGGAGGCACCCGTTCCCTTGACGAAGGCACCGAGGCTGAGGCCATCCCCCATATCTCGCATGATACGCAGCGAATAGCCGCTGAACGTCAGCATCCAATCCGGCGTTATCTGCCAGTCGCAAGCCACCACAGGCATGACACTCCAGCTGCTGGCGTAAGGAGCATAGGCAAGCCCGAAGGAATAGGTAAACGAATCGCTGGCTTTCCGGGTGTAGCTTGCCATCATGTTCAGATGAAAGCTATGCGAGCTGCGGGCAAAATCTGAATCAAAGGTGGGAGAAACGGCCAGCACCAGGCGATCGCCGCCCTCGCAGGGAATAATCGCCGCCACAGGTACAGAGAAATGATAGAGGTCATTGTGGCGGATATCCAGAGAGCCGGTGGATTTGAGGAAGGTGACATCGGCATTGACCGAGGCGTTGAACATCCATTGCTCACCGCCGGAGCGGCGGGGGTCTGCCAGCGGCAGACAAAGGCTGTACTGCTGCCAGCTCATTTTTGAATCACCATGGCGCTCTCCCATATTGGAGGTGAACTCAGCAGAAAAATAACTGGGCATCATGCCGGTTTCCGGCATTTCGTGCCGCCAGTTGCTGCATAATTCCTGCGCCATGGCCGATGTGTCATCCAGCCATGAATCAAACCATCCCTCCGCCACGGCGGGGGAACACAAGGCCAGGAGCAGGCAAACGTAGTTCTTCATAGGGGGGATTGTAGCCAATGCACCTGAAGCATTCAAGTATTTTTATCGGCTAACATGAGTAACATTCTGCGTCAGTCCTCCGCTTTGCGCTTGCTCCCTAACAAAGCTTTACTTACACTTCCGTCTGGTTATGCGTCTGATTGCCCTCACCATTGTGTTGCTCATAGGCTGTATCTCATGGAGTCCGGCAGAAGCGGCATTCTGTCCTCAGCCCACCCCGCTGGCATGGAGGAAGAGCATGCAGACCGCCATCATGTCGATTCAGCGGCAGGGAGCGGGCGGATACAGCACGGCCGATTCCGCCAAACAGGCTCTGGTCGATTCCTTCCAATGGGATCCCTGCACCGGGAAGCCGGTTTTCAGACCTCAGACGGCACGCCCCTCTTTCTGTTCTGCCGCCGTCTGGGCGGTGACTCTTTCTGCCCTGATGTACTGGGAGCAAACACAGGGCGCGAAGCCGCTTCCCGCTACGGCATGGCAGGCACTGCTGCCCCGCATGGTCAAGGATGGTGAAGGCGCCTGGGGCTATGCCAATGCGAACGGCCCCGGATTCGCCCTGCTCATTCACCGGCTGGGAGCCGGAATCAGCTTTACGGACTGGAGGCAGGCCCGGCCGTCCGATGTCCTCAAAATCTGGTGGAACGACAGCATCGGAGCCAGAGAGAGAGGACACATCGTCATTCTCGTCAAGGACGAAGGAGAAAGTGCCTGCGTCTGGTCGGCCCACATAGCCCGCGATGGCCAGCCGGCCGGCTATGGGCTGCGCCGCATTCCCAAAAGCGCCATGAAACGCGTTCTTTTCACCCGTATCACGCACCCGGCCGCCTTTGCCCGCGCCGCCAGTCTGCGGGATGAGCCCTGGCTCACCCACCTCATGACGCAGGATACCAGCTGGGAGGAATGCGTCCGCCGCTGCGGCATCAGGCCTTAATCGCGAACAGGCGGACATTCGCCCACGCGCACATAATCCATACCACCCGCCAGGGCAGCCTGTATACCCGGTTCAGCGTCCTCAAAGACCACACAATCGCAGGGATTCACCCCCATGCGCTGCGCGCAGAGCAGGAAAATATCCGGGCGGGGTTTCCCATAACCCGGCGGCACATCGGCCGGGGTCACCATAATATCGAACAAATCCGCCACTCCTGCTGAATGCAGCGTTTCCGAGGCACCGGCCGGCATGCTGCCTGTCCCGATGGCATAGGGGATACCGCGGGTCTTGAGGCGGCGCACCAGCTCAATCGTCTCAGAAATAACCGGCAGCGTTTCGTTGAGCAGCAGCCAGGCGTAGCGGTTGCGCTTCTCCTCTGCCACCACTTCAGGATTCATGCTCAGGCCATAGACCGCATTCAAGTCTGCCACGATATCAGGTGCAGCCATGCCGCCATGAGCGACGAACTCTTCCCACTGAAATACATCATGCGGCGCGCCGTGCTTCTGCAGCGCCCAACGCCAGGCGCGGTAATGCACCGGCATGCTGTCCACCAGCGTGCCATCCAGGTCAAAAATATAGCCGGCGTACTCTTTTTCCGGCAAAGTCACGCGGGCGTTCATCATTCTCCCTGCAAATCGAACTTCTCCACAAAACGCTGCAAGTCACTATCCTTACCGAACAAGACCAGCACATCATCTTCCTGGAACTCAAGGCTGGCATCGGGCATGTCAATCACCGGCTGCTCAGGTTCAGAAAGAACATCATCCGGCGTGGGGTTCTCATTCACCTTGCCCCGGCGCACCGTCAGCAGATTCAGGTGGTACTCCGAACGCAGCCCCACCTCCATCAGCTTGCGGCCTACCCATTCCTCCGGCAGGTGTACATCGGCCAGCGAATGCGTTGCATCCATACGGCGCAAGCGCATCAGTCCCTCATTGGTGAAGCGGGCGGCCAGCTGGCGGGCGGCCACATCCTCTACGCGGATCAGGTCGCTCACACCGATGAGCTTCAGCAACTTGCCATGCAGTTCGTTCACACTACGGGTCAGCAGATTCTTCACCCCCATCTCCTTGAGCTGAGCCGTGATGAGGAGGTTGCGTTCAAACTGCTCACCCACCGCCACGATGACATAGGTATCTGCCCCCACCAGCTCCAACTGGCGCAGCACGCGGATATCCGTCGCGTCGCCTACCAAAGCATAGGTGACGTGGTCCTTCAGTTCGGTGATGATGGATTCGCGTTCATCGAGGATGGTCACCTCGAAGCCGAGGTCAGCCAGATGCAGGGCTAGAGCGCGGCCGAACTGGCCGATGCCGATAATGACGAATTTCATAATATTGAATCAGGTGAGAGGTAAACGGGTTTCCGGCAGGCGGATGGGCGAAGGTTCCTGCTGGCGCACAAAGATGAGCATGAACGTGAACATGCCGACACGCCCGAACAGCATATTCAACGAAATAATCAGTTTGGAAAGATCAGAAATCTGCGGCAGCGCGCCCAGCTCAAAGCCTGTGGTCGTATAGGCGCTCACCTCCATGAACAGCATCTTTACCAGCCCCTGCGGCTGCTGCGCCACCGCAGGCTCCAGCAGCATCAGCGCAAAGGTGGTAAAGACAATCCAGAATATGGAAAGCACGACGGTGGCCATGGCTCGCTCCACCGTATTGCGCGCAATGCGGCGGTTGTGCATCTCCACATCCTGCTTGCCTTTCAGTACTCGGTAAACTTCGAGCAGACACAGGGCGAACACAGGGGCATAGACACCGCCACCCGTACCGGCCGGATTCCCGCCGACAAACATGAGGAATGCCAGGAACAGCTGGTACACCGGGCCGTAGTCGCCAATATCGGTGAGGGCAAAGCCCGCCGAGCGGCCGATTGCATTCCAGAGTGATTCCCAGAGATTGAAGCCACCCATGCTGTGATGCTCGGAGGGCTCAATGGCAGCCAACAGCGTAAGACCCAGAGTGCCGCCCACCATCACGATGAGCATGACGCGCAGCACCAGCCAGGAATTCGTACTCCAGCGTCTGGCCGTGCGCTTACCGGCCAGGCGCTCTTTGAGGCGGGTGATACCTTCGAGATACACGCCGAAGCCCACCGTGCCGATGAGCACCAGCAGCATCATCACCCCCTGCACCAGGCGGTTATCAGCCACGCCGGGCTGTTCCATGCCGGCAGGGAAGATAGTGATACCGGCATTACAGAATGAAGACACGGCATGAAAGACAGCATAAGCCCACAAATGCTCCTGGGGGAAACCCTCCTGGCCGCTCCAGAGAAAGTACAGGCAGACCGCCCCCACGGCTTCTGCCGTCAGCGTCACATAGAAGACTGCGCGCAGGAGTGAAGGAACGATATTCACCCCCTGCTGGTCCAGCATACCGGAGACCGACATGCTGTCCCGCACCGCCAGGCGCTTGCCCACCATCATGAGGACAAAGTACGAGAAGGTCATCACCCCGATAGCGCCAATCTGAATATCCAGCAGCAGTACCAGCTTGCCCAGCGGCGTGAAGGTCGATGCCACATCTACCGTCGTGAGCCCTGTGATAGAGGTGGCCGAGGCACAGGTAAACAACGCATCCACCAGCGATACAGGCTTATAGGTGGCACCCGGAGTCAGCAGAATCAGCGTGCTGAGCAGAACCAGCACCACCATGTAGGTGAAGAACCGCATGGCCGGAGACCAGCGGCTGGCCCCCTTCACCGGACTGCGGCGGCGGGCGCGGGCAACAGCCCCGATTGTGCCTATGGAAAAGCCCCCCAGCAGGAAGCTGCATACCAGACTGGGCAGAAAGGCCCAGCGGTCAAAAATGTCCCAAACGCCACCATAGAAAAAGGTTGAGGCAACAAGCCCCACCAGCAGTTGTACCCACAGAAAACGCCCTGGTATTCCATGGCGCACCCAGTCAATCAGGAAGTGAAGCAGCACCACCAGGGTATTGAACCAGACCAGACCGCAGAGAATCAGATGCGATGAGCCGATAAAGGCATCGCGCTCTGCAGGAGAATTGGCCACTCCCTCAAAGCAAGCCTCCCACAATACAACAAAAAGCACCAGAATACCGGAAATAACTTCCGGCAGTTCCAATGCCCTGTGGCGGTGTTCTTTCTGTGGCTGTGCCTTCAAACGTTGTTATTATACCACCTCTGCCCGGCATTGGCAAGATTTTGCAGCTTGCACACTTATCACCAATGCTTAACAACAAAAAAACACCAATATCCCACCTGTAAAAAAACGGCACTGCCACCTTTGCGGGAAACAGTGCCGTGAAAAGAACAGCGTCGCTTGCGGACGTGGCCTAAGCGCGCAGCTTAGGACTTGTAACGCAAACGCTTCTTGTGGCGGTTCTGGCGCATGCGCTTGCTGCGCTTGTGCTTGTTAATCTTGGCCTTACGTCTCTTCTTAAGCGATCCCATAATGATTTATGTGTCGTTTGTTGTTTTCTCTATTTGGGAGAATTGTCGGCAGCCCCAGGGGCTAACGGGGGAATATGTAACTATCTTTTATCCGAAAAGTCAAGCCGAAAGCGAATTTTAAGACGGATTTTATCCCCTTTCTGTCATCAGGCCAGCGTGCCAGGTATACAGAATTTCCATCACGCCCGGAGTAGAGGAAATATAGCCTCCCCTGCTCCGCAGATAAGCCAGCACATCCGCATGCGCGGTTGACGGAGCTGCGCAGAAAGCATCGGGAAACAGGCAGAAGGCATGCATGTCATTATGACCATCTCCCAGCATGGCCCAGTGTGAACTGGGTACTCCCCACCTCTCAGCCACGGTCTGCAGAGCCGTTCCCTTATCATAGCGGGCATCGGCCAGCCGCATATAACGCCCCGCACGCTGGGCTGCCACTCCCTGCAGGCTGGAAATGAAAGGCGAAAGGAAGCTCATGATGGCATCCATCGTCACGGAGTCGGCAGCCTCCACGGAAAGGGGGTCGTCTGCAGCCACCACCCACTCCAGGCCGGGATGCTGCACGCGCAGCTGGCTCAGCTGCTCATGCAGAAGCGGGTGCAACTGTCGGCGCAACGCTCCATTGTGTTCACGGCAGCGGGCATTGTGTTCATACAAGGGGCACAGCACTCCTTGCTCATCTGCCACATAGGCATAGCGCTCGCAGGTGCAGATGAAATCCGGCAGAAAAGGAGAGCAAGGCAGCAATTCCTCGCAGAGGTACGGCAGACTGCGCCCGGTGTTGATTCCCCAGCGGATGCCCAGGTGACGCCAGCTCCGCATGAGTTCAAAGAATTCCAGGGGAACGGGCTGGCTGGCATCGTCACAGCGCAGCGTCTCATCATAATCCAGCGAAATCAGCCAGCGGCAACCGCCCGGAAATGGAAGCGCCCTACCAGGCAGCACCTGACCTTCCTCAACGACCATGCTTGTTCTTCTTCTGGCGCTCCTGCTCAGCGGCGGCGCGCTGCTCACGGCTTGCCCCCACCGGCAGGCGGAACGAAGGAGTGACGGGCACTTTGACACCAGCGGCAAGCTGGTGCGTAATCTTCGTGGTCAAATCCACTTTGTACTTGTAATCACACGCCCCGGCAGGCAATTCCTCACCGCCTGCGCGCATGTGGATTTCCACGCGGCGGTTGAGTGCCTGCTGCTCACGCGTGCCATTGGTGGCAGCCAGGGGCATCGAACTGCCGCAGGAGCGGATGTAGACATGCTCGACCGGCACACCATTGCCCACCAGCCAGGCGCGGACAGCGGCAGCACGCTGCAAGCCGAGCAAGGCATTGTAGGCGGCCGTTCCCGTACTGTCAGTATGCCCCTCAATCACAAAGTATGTTTCCGGGTTCTTCTGAATCAGCGCCGCAAGCTGCAGCATCGTGATGCGAGCCGAATTCTTCAGCTGGCATTCATTGTGTCCGAACAGCACATCTGCCCCCAGGCGGGCCACGCCGGACTTTGCCCCCAGGTTTTCCTCACCCATGAGCTGAGCCAGGCTTCGGGTGTCTCCCGGCAGATTCGCGTTGCCATCCTGCGCGGCGGCCTTGCGTAAATCCTGCTCCATGAGGGAGGAGGCATCCTCCAGCACCTCATGCTGTGCCGTGGCGGCAGCCACCACCTCATTACTGTTCACTGGTGTCGGTTCAGGTATGGACAGCGCCTCCTCAGTCAAATCCTGTGTCTTGAGTGTGCTGAGGTCAAGCTGGGCGGGAGGCAGCTCACTTACCGGCGCGGCTTCCTCTGCCGCATACACAGGCTCACCCACATTCAGCTCGGTGGGGCCGGGAGCCATCACCAGCTCCGGCACTTCCACATCAAGAATGTCGATTTCCTCCGGCTCATGCTTGATTTCCTCAATCTCCAGAGGCTGCGGTTCAGGCAACTGCTGCTCCTCGACCGCCTCCAGCTTCTCCTCCTTGGGCGGTTCCTTCACCACCACGCGAACAATCTCATGCACTTTCACTTCTTCGGGGACATCCGTCAGGTTGCCCAGCCCCAGAACCGAAAGCGAGGGAAAATACATCCACAGCATGGCATGCACCACAACAGCCGCGCTCGCCGCTCCCATGGCAATGGGAACCATATCACGCTGGCGCGTCAACTCGTACCCGTTGCGGCGGCGGTTGCCGACGCGACGGGCTGGAAACTGCACCACATGCTCTGGTCTCTGTGCATCCATGAATTATTAAATCAGAGTCTCATATCCGAAACGGTCAGGTCGGGGCGTGCAGGGTCATGCATCCGCGGCGTCTGCACCGCATTCACCACACATTCATCCATCCAGCGCACGATGGAACTCATGGCGCTGTCCTCATCATTCAGAAGCCCCACCATCACCGACTCGCGGCGGTTGCCACGCCCGGTCTGCAACTCACGGTGGGTCGCATCGGCAGAATCCTCCTGGGAGCGCAGCGTCCACACATCGCGCTGATCACTAGGCAGGCGGCGGTAAATGGTCATCGCATCCTTGAAATTGCTTACAGGGCTGTCCTGTGCAAGGTTTACCACCAGCACCGGCACATGGCGGTCGAGACTGGCGGCACGCTCGACGGGAGCCACATCAAAACTCTCCATGCCGGCTGCTCGGCTGATACGCTGGTCCATGAGCCACATCATGACCGGGCGCAGCAGGCCTTCCGGCATCGTACGCTCAACCGACTGGCGCAGCGAAGCATAGGCATCAATGGAAACAAGCCCGCGGATACGGGGTTCAATGGCAGCGGCCTGAAGCAACAGACTGGCGCCATAGCCCTGCCCTACAGCGGCAAATACAGGTTCGGCCTTACCGCTGCGTTCTGCCACAGCATCGAGCAGCAGGGGAACATCGCGGCATTCCTTGAGTCCGTGGGTGCAATAAGGGCGGCGGTCATTCATGCCACGGGGTTCCCAGAGTACACAGGTCAGCCCCGCTGCCGTGAGGGATTCCGCCACAGGAAGCGCCGAACGGATACCGTGATCCCAGTCCACACAGACCAGCACATAATCAATCTGTCCGAGACGCTCCACCGGTTTGTTCATCAAGTCGCCGATGACGCTGAGCTGGCGGGACGATTCCTCACCATCCTTCACGGCAATGACCGCCTGTACTTCCTGCCCGTCCCATCCCTTGAAGGAAAAAGGCTCGATGTGCAGGCCCGGAGCCTTGCGAGGAACGCTGGTGTACCCCACATAGGACTGGTTCAGCGGCATCAGCACAGGTTGCACCAAATCATTGATATAGAACCACGAAGACACACCTCCCCACACCGCAGCCACAAGCGCGATGCTCATCATTACCCGTCTGGTGTTCCTGCCTCGCATGAATACGCGCCCACTATACCAGAGGCGGCCATTTTCGGCAATCGCAAAATAAGGCATGAGGGAGAAAAATGCACCCGCTCTTACCCTGGCTCTGCCTGCCCGGCATGACAAAAAAATGCTCCAGTCTTCAGTTAGGGGGTAGACGCAGGCGCATCTCTGGTGTAAGATGAGAACGTGAGCAATAAATGGGACATCAAGGAACTGGAGGAATGCGAATCCACCTTCAATGAGGCGCGCAGACTGCCGGCATGGACTATCGTCTCCACCCGGCGGCAGACCCGCGGCAGAGGGCGCTTCAACCGCGCCTGGATTGGCAACACCGGGGGACTGTGGGCCACCTACAACCTGCCCCTGGATGTTTCGGCAAACCGCCATTGGGGACTCCTGCCCCTAGTTGCCGGAGCAGCCCTCATTGAAGCGCTACGGGCCTACGACATCAAGGGGCTGCGACTGCGCTGGCCCAACGATGTGCTGGTAGGCCGGGCCAAGCTGGCCGGCATTCTGGTGGAGCGCCCCGCCAGCAACATGGCTTCCATCGGCATCGGCGTCAACATGTTCAACGATATTGCGACTATGCAGGGAGTTACCTCCGACCCGGTCACCCGCATGTGCGAGCTGGTCCCCGCATGCCCCTCGGTAGAGAAATTCCGTACCCTGCTGGGCGATGTCATGGCCGAGCTGTTTGATTACTTTGTCGAAAGCGGTCTGGAGGGAGTCCGGCCCGTCCTCGACAGCGCCTGGGGAGATTCCCGCCCTGTCGTTGCCATCACCGACACAGAACGCATCACCGGATTCTTCGCCGGAGTCGAGCAGGATGGCTCGCCCATTCTGCGCCGGGCAGACGGAAGCTGCATCACCGTGCCAGGAATCACCGTCAACCGCCTCAAGGAACTCATCTGACACCCTTTTTTTTCCTCGCAGCCCCCCCTGCGGGGATTTTTTCAACTGCCAGCTTGCAGAAACTCATCCGATATGGTAGAATACCCGCGTTACATTATGGCAACACAGCTCGAACAACTGAAAAAGTACACCACCGTCGTGGCAGACACCGGCGACTTCCGCCAAATGGAAGAATTTGCTCCTCAGGATGCCACCACCAATCCCTCCCTCATCCTGGCCGCCGCCGCCAAGCCTGAATACCGCCCCATCCTCGATGCCGTGGTGGCAGACTTCAAGGCAAGCGTGAGCAATCCGGCTGAAAAGCTCGGTGAACTCATGGACCGCGTCATCGTCGCCTTCGGTCTGGAGATTCTCAAGCGCGTCCCTGGCCGTGTATCCAGCGAAGTCGATGCCCGTCTTTCCTTCGATACTGAAGCCACCGTACAGAAAGCCCGCGAAATCATGGCCCTGTACGAAGCCGCCGGCATCCCCCGCGAACGCGTCCTCATCAAGATTGCCGCCACATGGGAAGGCATCCAGGCCGCCCGCCAGCTGGAACAGGAAGGCATCCACTGCAACCTGACCCTGCTGTTCAGCCTGGTCCAGGCCGTCGCCTGTGCCGAGGCCGGTGTACGCCTCATCTCCCCCTTCGTAGGCCGCATCCTCGACTGGTATGTAGCCGCCACTGGTGAGAAGTACACCGCCGAGACCGATCCCGGTGTCATCTCCGTTCGCACCATCTACAACTACTACAAGAAGTTCGGCTACCCGGTGCAGATTATGGGCGCCAGCTTCCGCAACACTGGCGAAATCCTGGCTCTTGCCGGCTGCGACCTGCTCACCATCTCCCCCGGCCTGCTGGCCGAACTGGCAGCCACGGAAGCCGAGGTAACGCCCCTGCTCTCCCCGGAAGCCGCCGCCGCCAGCGATATCGAGCGCATCCCGGCAGACGAGAAGAACTTCCGTTTCCTCTTCAACGAGGACGCCATGGCCACAGAAAAGACGGCCGAAGGCATCCGCAAGTTCTCAGTTGACATCCGCAAGCTGGAAGCCCTGCTGGCCTCCATGCTGTAATCCACACGCACAAACACCATCATGAAAGTACTCGTTACCGGCGGTGCCGGTTATATTGGTTCCCACACCGTGCGCCAGCTCGTCAAGAGCGGAGCCGATGTGACCGTTCTCGACAGCATGGTATACGGCCACCAGGCCGCCATCGTTGACAAGGAAGTCACACTCGTCAAAGGCGACCTGGGCGATCCCTCCGTCGTCTATCCGCTACTGGTGAATGGCAAGTTCGATGCCGTGGTGCACTTTGCCGCCTTCATCCAGGTGGGCGAATCCGTGACTGACCCGCTGAAATATTACGAGAACAACATCGCCAAGCCCCTGGTGCTGCTGCGCGCCATGATTCTGGCCGGCTGCAAGCGTTTCGTGTTCTCCTCCACCTGCGCCACCTACGGCGTGCCCACCCAGGTGCCCATCCCCGAGACCGAGAAGCAGGACCCCATCAACCCCTACGGCGGTTCCAAGTATATGCTGGAAAAGGTGTGCAAGGACTGCGACCGCGCCTATGGCCTCAAGAGCGTGTTCCTGCGCTACTTTAATGCCTCCGGCTCCTCCGTGGACGGAGCCATCGGTGAAGACCACGAGCCGGAATCCCACCTCATCCCGGTCATTCTGCAGGCCATTAAGGGAGAGCGCCCCGGCATCACCGTCT
This sequence comes from uncultured Verrucomicrobiales bacterium, assembly GCA_937901085.1. Classification (GTDB taxonomy): domain Bacteria; phylum Verrucomicrobiota; class Verrucomicrobiia; order Verrucomicrobiales; family Akkermansiaceae; genus Akkermansia. Next base: position 131,882 of record CALCHQ010000035.1, read on the forward strand.
TTGGTACGGACTACGACACCCCGGACGGCACCTGCATCCGCGACTACATCCATGTGGATGACCTGGCCGATGCCCACCTGCGCGCGCTGGACTACCTCATGAAGGGTGGCGAAACCAACTGGTTCAACTTGGGCACCGGCAACGGTTTCTCTGTGAAGCAGATTATTGAAGCCGCTGAGGAAGTAACCGGCATGAAGGCTCCTGTCTCCTATGGACCGCGCCGAGAGGGCGACCCGGCCCGCCTGATTGCCGACTCCCGCAAGGCTGCCGAAATTCTGGGCTGGATTCCCAAGTACCAGAATGTCAAGGATATTGTAGAAACCGCATGGAAGTGGCACAACGGCCCCCGCGGTGGACACTATTAACCCCCCAGCATCCATTTCACCCAAAGCCCGCATTCGGAAGAATGCGGGCTTTTTTACTTCCCCTGCTCGCGACGCTGGCGCAGGTACTCCATGCGCTCCGAGATACGCAGTTCCAGCCCATTGGTGGTGGGATGGTAATAGACCCGCCCCTCCGGCAGATAGGCCTGGGGGACGAAGTTATCGTCAAAGTCGTGCGCGTACTGGTACTGAGTATCCGCCTCTGACACGCCGCGCAGTCTGGCTAATTTCTTGCGTGTTGGTGTTGCCAGATGGTCGGGCACCGCGAGGGTGCGGCCTTCCTTTACATCCTGGAGCGCGGCATTCACCCCGGCGTATGCGGAATTGCTCTTAGGAGCGGTAGCTATATACACCGTGGCATGTGCCAGCGGAATACGGGCCTCCGGCATCCCCAGCATCTCGGCTGCGCGGGCGGCATCAAGCGCTACGCGCAGCGCATTGGAATCAGCCAGGCCGACATCCTCGCTGGCGCAGATGACCAGGCGGCGGGCAATGAAGCGGATATCCTCACCCGCATTCAGCATGAACGCCAGCCAGTACAGAGCGGCATCCGGGTCGCTGCCGCGCATGGACTTGATAAAGGCTGAAATCGTATCGTAATGGCCATCGCCGGCGCGGTCATATTTCACCGCTTTTTTCTGGATGGATTCCTCCGCCACCGGCAAGGTCACCCGCACCACACCATCCTCTCCCGGTGCGGTGGAAAGAGCGGCCACTTCCAGCGCTGTGAGGGCCTTTCGGGCGTCACCATCGGCTTTCAGGGCAATGTGCTCCAGCGCCTCTTCATCCAACTGAAGGGGTAACTGCCCCAGCCCGCGTCCGGCATCTGCAGCGGCGCGGCGCAGCAAGGCGACAATCTCGGCATCCGGCACCGGCTCCAGAGGAAAAATCTGGGAGCGGCTGAGCATCGCCGAATTGATGGCGAAGTAGGGATTCTCCGTAGTCGCGCCGATGAAGCGCACCGTGCCCTTCTCCAGATGCGGCAGCAGTACATCCTGCTGCGCCTTGTTGAAACGGTGCAGCTCATCCACAAAGAGGATGGTCTTCTGCCCGTGAATGGCCATGCGGGTGCGAGCTTCTTCAATCTTGGCACGGATTTCGCTCACATTGGACTCCACACCGTTGAGCATCACAAAGAAGGCACTCGTGCAGCGGGCAATCACATAGGCCAGCGTCGTTTTGCCCACACCGGGCGGCCCGTAGAAGATGAGAGAGGAAAAACGGTCTGTCTCAATGGCGCGGCGGAGCAGCTTTCCCTCTGCCAGCAAATGTTTCTGCCCGGCTACCTCCTCCAGCGTTTCCGGGCGCATGCGCGCCGCCAGCGGCATCTGCCGGATTTCCTCAGCCGGAGGCTGCGGTGAATCGCCATGCGGGGTGAAAAGGTCGTACTGCATAGGCATCAGACACGGGGTGCCGCAGAGCGGAGTTGGCGGAAGATTTCGCTCTGCCTCTGCTGAAGCGGAGCAAGCGAGGTTTCATACGATGCCACCTTCTGGCGAGGCTCGGTATACAGGCGGCGGTAAGCCGCCACGCGGGAAACAATCATGTCCTGCACCAGGCTGGCCATATGTTCCATCATGCTCTCGCGCAAGGGTTCCGCGCTGGTCTTGACCATGGAGCAGATTTTCCGCACCACCATCAGATGCACGCATGAACCAAGTCCCCAGAAGAAAGCCGCCATGCCCAGCAGCGAAAAGGCCAGGAAATCCAGCGACATCAGCCCCAGCACGCCTGCCAGCATCAGCGAAAAGCTAAGGCAAACCACGAAAAAGCGCATCCAGTCCACCTGGTTCTTGAAGAGAGAGGCAAAGGCGCTGCGGGTTTTCAAATAGCGGAACGGTTCATAGACCGAACTCTGGAGGCGGCTGCGAAGCTGCTCCAGCTCGGTTTCCAGATGTGCCGTCGGGAATTCACCGATTTCGCATTGCAGGGTCTGCTTCATGCGCGGCCGCACGCTGCGCCAATGCCCCCCGCAGGAAACCACAAATTGTTTATCCAGCTCCTCCTGCTGCTGAGCCACGTCATCCAGCACGAGGCGGTAGTACAGGTTCTCGGATGCCGCACCGTAGCTCTCCAGGCGAATCAGGGTCACAGGGGAAAGGAACCAGCCCAGACTCCGGCGCAGATGCTGCAGGAGGAGCGGCATACTGCGCTGGGCAGCACCGGCATAATTCAGAATGCAGTTCCGCACACCCTGCATCTGGCGGGTCTGGAAATTATCAATCTCCTGCTCAATACCCTGCAGGAAACCGCTATCGGTACGGGCCACCGCATCACGCGCCTTCAGCACACTCCCCTGCTTGTACAGCAGGTCCGAACCGCGGCGCATCACCTCCCGGATAGCAGCGCGCAGCCCGCCGGAGGAATTCTCCATGGCCTCGGTCACCTTGTCGCCGAACTCTTCGGCCAGCGCAGCATTGGTCGGGTTAATCTGGTACACCGGCAAGGCCCGCCCGACGCGCTCGCGGCAGAGGGCGCGCACCTTATCGCTCAGCGTCACCGTCTGCTCAGCATCCAGCGCATCCGTATGAGTCAGGGCCACCATACAGGCAGGGCCTCCCTCTTCCGGCAGGGGGGCCAGCATCTCCCACACGGGCGAAGTCTGCACGCTGCGGGCATCCACCACCGCCACTACGGCATCGGCACCGGGCAGCAGTGGTGCCACTGCTTCTGCCACCGCAGGTTGTTCGCACCCCCGCGTGTTGACCAGCTCCAGCCCGGACAATCCCGGCTCCGGCAAAAAGCGGCAATTTTCAGCATCACCATCTGTATTGAGATAGCGCCAGCGCAGAAAGTGACCAGCGGGAGCCACACGCCCCAGCACCGCACAGCCCACCATGCCGGCCAGCAGCTCTGATTTACCGCTTCCCGTTGCCCCGATTAACACCACACGGCAGTCTCTGGCCATGCGGTCAATAGCCTGCTCAACAGCATTTTTTGTTTCTTCAAGGGCTTCATCTTCAATATCTACGCACAAATCAACAGCCTGCTGCGCCCAATAACGCACCAAGCTTTCCTGAGTTTTGTAACAGCGTTTCAGCATGAAGACAAGGCATTATAGCGAGAGCCACCCGGAATGTCCACCCAAAAACATGTGCTGGCAGAGAGAAGAAATCAACCCGGCAGCTGCGTGTATTCCGGCGCGGGAATTTCCTCCAGAACAGGGGCAGGCGCCAGCTCTGCGTCGGCCGGACGCTCCTGCAGACGCTGTGTCGAAGCTGGCGGCAGAGGCATATCTTCCTCTGGCAGGGCGATGATGGTTCCCAGCTTCTCAAAAGCCTTGGGATAGAAAGCCATAGCTCGTTCACGCGCTTCAGTAATGCCCTGCGCGGTCGGCTTCACGCCAGCTACGTCGTCAAAGTTCACCGCGCGGCGGAAAATGCGTGGGTCATTACCAAAGACCATGTAGCGGTTCACCTGCATGGGGTCAGTTGCCGTCGTCACCTTACGCTCCAGCACGGTAAAGGCCACATCTGCCCCGCCCGAACGGATACACTCCTGCATATCGGGGGTATGGTAACCGCCCGGATAGCAGAAGGTGGTGCAGTTACCGAAAATCTCACGCAGCGTACTAAGGGGCTGTACCAGTTCCTTCTGCTGCAGGTCGGCATATTCGGGAGATTCCGGCGGCAAAGCCTTCCATTTGCTGGGATAGGGGTGCGAGGCCGAGTGGCAGCCCACCGAGGCGCCGCTGTTCAGCATTTCCCGCACCTGATCATGAGACAAGGAAAGCCCCTTACCTCCCAGGAAATCCGTGTACAAATAAAGGGTGAAGGGATAGCCATAGGCCTTCAGCACGGGGAAGGCTTCGGTGTACACGTTAATCCAGCCGTCGTCAATGGTGATGAGGACACAGCGGGCTGGCAGGCAGCGTTCACCCAGCAGCCATTCACGGAAATCCTGCATGGTAATCACGCTCAGCCCGGCATCCTTGATATACTGCATCTGCTGGCAGAACTCTGCTGTACGCAGGCACATTTCCGTGGTCGGGCGGGTATTGCTGAAATCATGATAGCCCAGTACGGCCACCCGCGTCTGCTCACGTGGCACGAGTGGCTGGGGGAACTCGCTCGTCACCCAGTCGCTGCCTTCGTCGCGGCGGGTCAACGTTCCGGCAGCAGGCAGGCTGCTCACCGGCCGGGGCTGCAGCACCGGGTCCTTCAAATCAGCCACAGGTACTTCCTCCTCCTGAGCTGGAGGGGGCTGAATCTCTGGATCGGTTACAGGTTCAGGCTGCACTACTACCGCCGTGGGGTCTATTTCCAGTTCCGGCGGAAGCGGAGGCTGCACGGCATCCACCGCTGCCACATTGACATTCATCAGCGAGCCGCCTTGAGCCGCTGCGCAGGGAGAAACCAGCGCGACCCCGGTGGAAGCGGCGGCATGCCGGCTGGCAAGCTCTCGCACCTGTTGCAGAATCAAGCCGTCATCCTCCGGCTTTCCCTCGTTCACGGCGCGGGCAAAAGCCTCCATGTCATGCACCATGTAACGATTCAGCATATAGGCCGGGGTATCGTGCCCCACCTTGCCTTCCTGGCGGCTGAATGCCACACGGTAACCATAGATGGCCAGATTCTCCAGCATGTCTGCATTGGCATAGCCCCGCGGATAGGAAAAGGCTTCACAACTACCGAAAAACGCGGTGATCCGCTGGGCTGAAACCCCCAGTTCGCGTTCGGCCAGCTTGAACGAGGCCTCCGGGCCGCTTTCGGAAGCAAACACCCAGTCGCAGGCCTGCGGACGGCTCATGCTGCGGCTGCCAATGACGGCGCCGGCGCGGCGCATCGCATTGAGGCGGGCGGGGCCGAGATAGGGAGAAACCTCCTGCAGATTCCGGGCATCGGCAAAGGCTACATAGGGGAAGCCGAATTCCTTGAGTACCGGGTAGGCCACCGTATAGGCTGCGGCATCGGCCTCGTCCAGCGTAATCAGCACGCTTCGCGCCGGCAGCGATTCCTCACGCCGGTGCCAGCGGATGAATCGCTCCAGCGAAACAGGTGTATACCCCTGCTCTTTCAGGTAGGTCATCTGGGCCAGAAAGGTGGTAGCCGTGATACCCGGCATTCCTTCCGAGCCGGCAAAGCTTCCATAGCCCAGCACCGCCAGGCGGGCGGGCTTGATTTCCTGCCGTTCCGGGGTCGCTTGTACTTCCGACGCCTCACCAGCCACCTCTGCCATTGCCGGCTGAGGCCAGCAAAGCAGCAGCACCATCAACACCCGAATCCATGTGCGGCACAGCATCATGCAGGAATCAGCTTAGCACACGCAGCTATTTTTGCAAGGAAATTTCCTTATCTACCGGGCACCATTTCAAAACTGAAGCCCTTGAGATACTCCGTTTCGGGAATGTTGAGCAGAATCGGGTGGTCCGGGCTCTGCCCATGCACATGCGTCTGGCGCAGGGTGCAATGACCGTCCACAGCCGCTTCACCGATGGTCTGCTTGAACAGATTGGAGGTAATGTGGTGCGAACAGCTGAAGGTGGAAAGAACACCACCGAGCGGCAGCATCTGCATGGCACGGAGATGGATTTCCTTATAGCCGCGCAAAGCGCCGTTGAGGCTCTTCTTGTTGCGGGTGAAGCTGGGAGGGTCGAGGATGATGAGGTCCCATCTGGGGTCTGCTCCATTACGTACCTTGTCGCTCTCGCGTTTCAGGAAATCAAAGGCATTTTCAGCCACAGCCTCAATCTCCACGCCATTCAATGCGGCATTCTGACGCACAGAGGCTATGGCCTCCTCGGAAATATCCACCGCTGTCACACTAGCTGCACCTGCCTTGGCGCAGGCCAGAGCAAAACCGCCCTGGTTGCAGAAGCAGTCCAGCACGCGACGACCGCGGGCCAGGCGGGCTACCTCCTGGTAATTCTGAAGCTGGTCGAGGTAAAGCCCTGTCTTCTGGCCAGTAGCCAGATCCACCATAAATTTGATGCCACGGCCTTCTGCCACAAAGGGCTTCGGTTCTTCACCCACGGCAACATAGGTTTCCTGCTCGATACCCTCTGCCACCAGCATGGGAGAATCGTTCCGCACAATGATGGAACGGGGCTGGAACAAATCTCTCAGAATGTCCTTGATGAGCCCCAGGCGCTGGTACATGGCCATGGTCAGCGTCTGCACCACCAGCACATCGGCATAGCGGTCCACAATCAGGCCTGGCAGGCCATCACTTTCACTCCAGACAAGGCGCATCATCTCCTCACCCGGCAGCCAGCGTTCGCGCAGCATGGCCGCCTGCGAAATGCGGCGGGCAAAGAAGTCGCGGTCCAGGTCCTGCTTGCGGCGCGAGAAACGGCGAGCCACAATCTGGGAATGCGGGTTATACATGGCAGAACCCAGGTAGCGGTCGCGCTGGTCCTTGAGCAGCACTACATCTCCGGGCTGGGGGTTGCCGAACACCGTACGCACCTCGGTTCCGTACACCCAGTCGTGACCATGGAAAATACGCGCCTTAGGCGCAATGATAAGACCTGCCATAACGCGCGCTACCATAGCGTAAATACAGGAGCGTGTCAAGATTTTGCATGTTCCGGCTCCGACAAAAAGGAAGATGGCGATGAAATATCGCCATCTTCCCGAAAAATCAGACAGGCTGAGGCCAGCAAATTACTGCTGGGCCGCCTTGCGGGCAGCCTTCTCAGCAGCCTTGGCGGCCTTGGCAGCCATTTTTTCCTTTTCCTCGGCAGAGAGAATACGGGGGAACACCGGGCTGGGAGCCTGCACGCTGTGGCCATCCTTGACAAGGCCCCAGGCCAGCGTCTGCGGGGTAAGGCCTGCCATATCCAGCTGCAGCTGGGAAAGAATGCGGGTGGCAGCCTCCGGCAGCACGCAACCGAGCAGGAAGCCCACCTGGGCGCAGCATTCCAGCAGGTGAGCCAGCACTCGCTGAAGCTCCGGCAGATTGGCTTCATCCTTGGCGAGCGTCCAGGGCTGTTTCTGCTCGATGTAGCTGTTGCACAGCCCCACATGGGCATTCAGCGCCGCCAGGGCATCGGCGGTGTTGTAGAGGTTCATGCAGTCGGCAAACTTCGCCACGGTGGCAGCCATGCTTTCGCGCAGGGCGGCAGAAAGCTCATCGTCGCCCTCTGTGAGGGTGACCACACCACCGCAGTAGCGCACGCACATGTTGAGCGAGCGGTTGCAGAGGTTGCCGATGTCGTTGGCAAGCTCGGTGTTGTATATCATCTTCATACGTTCCGGGTCGAAGTCGCTGTCGTAGCCAGTCTTGGTATCGCGCACCAGGTAGTAGCGCACCGCCTCGGCACCGAAAGCGTCGCACAGGTCGTTGGGGTCAACGATGTTGCCCAGGGACTTGGACATTTTCTCACCTTTGATGTTAAGCCAGCCATGCACCAGCAGCTGGGGCATCTGCTCGTCGGCAAAGCCCATGGCGTGCAGCATGCACAGCCAGTAAATGCCGTGTGCCGGCACTAGGATGTCCTTGCCGATGACCTCACAGGCGGCAGGCCAGAGTTTGTTGAAGTCCGGCAGACCAGCGCCCTCCTCTGCCTTGTAACCAGCAAAGGAAATGTAGTTCACCAGGGCGTCAAACCAGACATAGGTGACAAAATCCGGGTCGAAAGGCAGCGGGATACCCCAGGAAAGGCGGTCCTTGGGGCGGGAGATGCACAAATCCACACCAGCGGCACGCTCAATGGCATTCAAGAGATCCTGACGGCGGAATTCGGGAGTCACCACGGAGGGGTGGCTGGTTACATAGTCCTTGAGCCACTCCACGTGCTGGCTGAGGTTGAAATACCAGTTTTCCTCCTCCAGCTCCACCACTTCACCCCATTCCGGGCCGAACTCGCCCTCTTCGTTGCGTTCCTTATCGGTGAGGAACTGTTCCTGGCGAATGGAATAGAAACCCTTGTAACCTTTCTTGTAGAGGCAGCCTTTTTCCTTGAGGTCGCTCAGGATTGCCTGCACGCAGGACTTGTGGCGGGCATCGGTGGTAGCGGCCCAGCCATCATACTGAATGCCCAGGCGTTCCCAGAGCGCGATGAACTTCTGCGTGACCATATCGGCGTATTCCTGCGGCTGCATGCCGGCAGCCTCTGCCTTCTGCTGCACTTTCTGGCCGTGCTGGTCCACACCAGTCAGGAAGAAGACCTCTTCACCACACATTCGGTGCCAGCGGGCAAGGACATCTGCCAGTACCTTCTCATACGCATGCCCGATGTGGGGAGCGCCGTTCGTGTAGTCAATTGCTGTCGTGATGTAGAACATAGCGGCGGGATTCTACCACGGCATCCCGGCCTAATCAAGAGCAATCTGGTGCATGAACATGCACGATTTCATCCTTTACATTCGCGCACAAGAAGTCTATCATTGCCGCCATGAGCCACACTAAGGTATCTGACAACATGGAAGCGCTCATCAAGCTGGCGCTCGAAGAAGATTTCGGCGATGGAGACGTGACCTCCCTCTACTTTGTACCGGCTGAGCTGCAGGCACGCGCCCTGCTCCGCCCCCGCACCCAGGGTGTTCTTTCCGGGGTGGAGGTAGCCCGCGCCGTGTTCAAGGCCGTAGACCCCACCCTGAAGGTGGAAGTATACCTGAACGATGGCGATGAGGTTTCCCCCGGTGCCGTGGTGATGATGATTGAAGGCAAGGCTCAATCCATTCTGGGAGCCGAACGCACAGCGCTCAACTTCATCCAGCGTCTTTCCGGCGTGGCCAGCATGACCCACAAGTATGTGAAGGCCATTGCCCACACAGACTGCAAGCTGCTCGACACCCGCAAGACGACCCCCGGCTACCGCCTGCTGGAAAAGGCTGCCGTGGTGCATGGCGGCGGCAACAACCACCGTCTGGGACTTTACGACCGTGCCATGGTCAAGGACAACCACCTCATGACCGATGGCAACACCGACCACCTGCAGATCTGCATCAACAAGCTCAAGCAGGAACGCCCCGGCGTGGAAGTACAGCTGGAGGCCGACAACCTGGAACAGGTGGAGGCTTTCCTCAAGCTGGACGGTGTAGACTACATCCTGCTCGACAATATGAGCAATGAGGACATGCGGAAAGCCGTGGAAATGCGTGGTCAAGGCTGCAAGCCTTATTTCGAAGCCTCCGGCGGCCTCACGCTGGCCACGGCTCCGGCCGCTGCGGAAACAGGCGTTGACTTCATGAGTTTCGGCTGCCTCACGCATTCAGTACCCTCGCTCGACCTCGGTCTCGATTTCACCGTCGAGCGCTGATACCTGCCGCATGCTCACCCCGCAAGAGACCCTTATCACCCTCAACCTCATCCCCGGTCTGGGGTCCATGAGGATTCAGGCACTTCTGGAGTTCTTCGGTAGTGCCGAACTTGCTCTGCATGCCCCGGAAAGCATGCTGGTTCAGGTTCCCCGCATCTCCGGCAAGACTGCGGCCGCCATTGCAGACTGGCGCAACTGCACCAACGCACGCGCCGAAATAGACTGCGCCGCCCGGCACGGTGTGCGGATGCTGACGCTGCTGGATGCGGAATACCCGTCCGCTCTGCGCGAGATGAGCGACCCGCCTGTGGTTCTCTATGTGAAAGGCAACTGGCAGCCGGAAGACAGCGAGCGGAGCGTGGCCATTGTCGGCACACGGCAGGCTTCTCCGTACGGCGCCACAACGGCCCGCCACTTCGGCCGCGAACTGGCAGACGCAGGCTGCACCATCATTTCCGGGCTGGCACGCGGCATCGACACCGCCGCGCATTGGGGTGCGCTCGATGCAGGGGGCCGCACCATTGCAGTGCTGGGTTTCGGGATGGCCGCCATGTATCCAGAAGAAAACGCCATGCTGGCAGACCGGATCTGCGCCGGTCATGGTGCCGTTGTCAGCGAGTTTCCCATGTACATGCGCCCCAGCCGCACGACCTTCCCGCAGCGTAACCGCATTGTGGCCGCATGGAGTCGTGCCGCGCTCGTGGTGGAAGCCCCGCTGCGCAGCGGTTCCCTGCATACCGCTAACATGGCCGGAGCAGATTACGGCAGGCGGGTCTTTGCCATTCCCGGTCCTGTCAACCAGATAAACTTCTCCGGCTGCCACGCCCTGATACGCGACGGCGCCACGCTCTGCACCTCCCCGGCGGAACTGCTTGATGATATGGGCTGGAACCCGCAGCCGCAGCAGATGGAACTTTTCGGCACGTCCATGGATTCTCCCGACACCGTTCCCGCAGCACCTCTGCAGGTGGATGAAGACAGCAGCGACATTCTGCAGGCTCTGGATGCCGGGCATGACACGCTCGATTCGCTGTGCAGCGCCCTGGGACGCGGAGCGCAGAGCATCACCCCGCAACTGATGCGTCTGCAGATAAGCCGCCTCATTATCCCCCTGCCCGGAGGCCGCTTTTCGCGCGCCTGATGCACGCACTTTAGACTTGCAAAAGGAGGGGGGCTGCCCTACACTCACTCGCCATGCGTTTTCTTGCCGCCCTTCTCTGCATCTGCACCCTTGCCTGCTGCCCGGCCGAGGCTGTCTTTACAGCTCCGTTTGCACAGAATCAACCTTTTGTCGGCCAGAATCCCTCCAGCATTCCGCAGCACGCGCGGCGCGTCCGCCGCGCATACAGCAGCGGGCTGAACCCGGCGCGTCCCCTGCCCACTCCCGATGTACCTGCCCCCCGCCCCGACTGCGCGGCCGTCTGTGTGATTGACCCCTACAACGGCAACGTACTCTACGGCTACAACGCCCACATGCGCCGCCAGGTGGCCAGCACTCAGAAAATCGTCACAGCCCTGTGTGTCTGCGACACCAAGGAACTCGATAAAATTGTCACCATCAAGGCATCCGACCGGCTTGCACCGCCTATCCGCCTCAATTTGAGAGCGGGTGAACAGTACTCCCGCCGGGATTTGCTGCAGGCCATGCTCACGGGCAGTTTCAATGACGTGGCTGTGTCGCTGGCGCGTGACTGCGCCGGCAGCGTGGAGGCCTTTGTGGCGCGTATGAATGCCCGCGCCAAGCGCATGCGGATGCACAACACCCACTTTGCCAATCCCAACGGACTTCCTGCCCAGCAGTACTCCACCGCCTACGATATGGCACTTGCCGCCTGTTATGCGTATAACAACAAGACCATACGCAGCATGATCAACATACCGGCCTACGAATTCCGCCGCAATAACGGGCAGGTCCGCATCATCCGTTCCACCAACCGGCTGCTCACCACGCACCCCTGGGTTCAGGGCATGAAGACAGGCTACACCAACCTGGCGGGCAAGTGCCTCATCTCCTGCGCCGCGTCCAACGGGCGTGCTGTCATCGTTGTGGTTCTGGGAAGCACCAGCCGTAAAATCTGGGGAGAATCGCTCAAATACCTCCGCTGGGCGCTTGATGGGGTGTGATTATGCCACTCAAGGGTGGTTTTTTGCTTTCCTTGTGCCATGGAAGAAGCTATAATGCTGCGGTAGAGCAGACATGGCGGGTACGTCAAACAAGAAACGCAACAAGAACCGTGCAGAGGGGGAAACCACTCTGTGGGGCTTCCTGTTTGACAAAAACACCCAGAGTGAGGATATGACCAAAAGCTCCTTCTTTGCCCCCACCGGGGAGGAAGAAGCTATGCCGAACGAACAGGAACAGCCCCGAAACGTTCTGCTGGAACTCTGGCAACGCTTCGATTTCTGGAGCATTCTGGCCACCGTCGTCTTCCTGGCCTTCACTATTGTCCTCATCACCACCATCATCAGTATGTGGACACCGCAGAGCATGCAGAACATCGCAGGCTATGCTGACCGTGGCAGCGCGCGCGACCTCACCGCCCTGCTCCGCAATGCCAACGGGCAATCCATTTCTTTCACCGAAGCCGAACTGAACCGCTACCTGCGGGAAACCTGCCGCATGCGCCAGACCGGCATCTTCTCCATCATCACCCATGGTGAAGGTGTGGCTGTACGTATTCACGACGGTTACGCCGAACTGGTCATCGACCGCCTCATCGGAGCCAACATTCACCAGACCACTTCCGTCAACCTTTCCTTCCGGCAGGAAATCACCCACGGCCGTCCGCAGCTCAAAGTGGCATTCAGGAGCAATGCCACCATGCTGGGTAAGCTTCCCATCGGGGGCAGCATCGGCAAACTGTGTGTCCCCGAACGCCACATCAGCATGCTGGGGCCTGCGCTTGATTCCCTGCTGGGCTGCTACCCGGAAATCGCCGCCATCCTCACGGAACACGGCTACTGTCCCCATTTCATCAAGGGAGAGAACGGCAGTGAAAGCCTCGTGCGCCTCGACCCCTACAAGCCTTCATAAAATCAAATAAACACCAACGCAACAACTATGCAAAAACGCACTCTGACAGTCTGTCTCATGGCTCTGTTCTGCTCTGTAACGCTCAGCTCCTGCATCATCCAGCAAGTGGCCGATCAATTCATTCGCGACGAATACCCTGGTGACCGCCCGCCCCATGTCATTGCCGATGCCGAGGGGAAACCCGCCAGCGATAACTGGATAAAGGTCAATCCCTACGACCTCCCCCCCTCAGGGCATCTGGACGGTCGCGTCAAATACGCAGATGACGGCCTTCCCTACGGTCTGCCCTGCGAATTCTCCGACATCCTTGTTTCTCCCTACGAACCGCACTACCAGCTGGACTACCGCAACAGCAAGGTGGGCGACAAGGTGTGGGACCCCTACACCCGCAAGCCTTTCTACATTCCCCGCTTCATGACCATCAACTAAAGTTCCTGCTGCAGCATGAGTGATAAACGCCCAAGCACCGGCCAGAAACTGGCAGCCTACGCCTACATGGCATTCTGTGCTGTCCTCCGCATCGTCGATGTCCGCATCATGGCTCTGATCGGCCAGGGAATCGGCTATCTTGCCTGGGCACTCATCCCCTCACGCCGCCGTATCGTAGAGCGCAACCTGCGAATCACGGTTGACCCCACCTTGCGCGGCTCCAGGCTGCGCTCCCTGTCGCGGCGGAACATCGTCCGCACCTGCATGAACATGGCCTGCACCTTCAAGACAGGGCTCATGACAGATGCGGAACTCCAACGTTCTGCCACCATTATCGGCGGCGAACAATTTGAAACGGCAGCAGAAGACCGCGGCTGCATCGTCGGCTGCATCCCCCATGCAGGCAACTGGGAAATGCTGGCACGCATCCGCCCGCTCTTTCCCAAGGTGAAGCGCTTTGGTTCGATGTACCGCAGGCTGGATAATCCTGTGCTGGAAGACATCGTCTACAAGAGCCGGACCAAATACGGCTGTGAGATGTTCAGCAGCCAGAAAGGCCTCAAGGAAGTCTTCCGTCTGGCAAATGAAGGTGGCATGCTGGGTGTCCTGAGTGACCAGTTCACGCAACAGGGGCTCTGGATTCCCTATTTCGGCAAGGTTACGGGCACCACCCCCCTCCCATCCCTCATCTACAAACGCTGCAAGGGGCGCGGAAAGATTTTTGCCATTGGCAACAGCACTCTCGGCCTGGGTAAATGGAAACTGGACCTGGGCAGAGAAGTCCAGGTCAGCCCGGAAGCAGACGATGCAGAAAACATCACTCAGGCGGTGAACCTCGCCCTGGAAGAAGCACAGAAAGAAAGCATTCTCGACGGTTTCTGGATGCACCACCGCTGGAAGGCAACACAACGTTTCGCGCCTTCCGGTAGTGAAACACTTAACGAACTCATCCGGGTTCACGCCCGGCTTCCGTTCCGTATCATCATCTGTGTTCCTGAAAGCTTCGAGGAGGCGCTCACCGTCATTCCCATGATGCGGAGTATCCAGGCTTGCCGCCCCGATATGCAGCTGACCGTCTTGTGCCCGGCAGAACAAAAGGCGTTCTGGCAGACCCAGCCCTACATCACCTACGTCACCACGACCGACGAAGCCATCAGCCCGGTGGACCAGCTGGAGGCCGACGAACTTTACAAGGACGGCCCCTACGACTACCTGTTCATGCTGAGCAGCAATGTACGGGTATTCCGGAATCTCCAGCGCCTGGCACCCCTGTACGCAAGCGGGTTCGGCTCCCACCCCTGCTCCCGGAAATTCCGCACACGCACCATACTGCCTGTGGGGCAGCCGCCCCGCCACAGAGCCGAAGACTACCTGGAAATCGCCCGCAAGCACATCGATAAGGTCAGTCTCCGCTACGCCGATGCCAGTCTGGGCAATGCCGCAGCAACCGGACTTTTCATTGCACCTTTCTCCTCCCTGGGCAAGGCTGATTCCTGGGAAAAGGAAAAATGGCAGCAGCTCATCTCCCTGCTCCCCAGCCAGCCGCAACTCCTGGCGCTGGAGGCAGACAAGGAAGCAGCAGAACAGCTCGCAGCCGAACTGGGCCTCAGCACCTGCATCGTCCGTCCCGAAACCGTCTGCCAGGTACTGGGCGGGCAATGCCGCCTCTACGCGGTGGATGGCCTGCTGCCCCAGCTGGCAGCACTCGTTGGCTGTCCCTGCCATGTACTCATGGCAAGCCGTCTGACCGCAGTCTACGCACCGCTTGGCGAAGGCCACCACACGGTGAGCAACCACACCCCCTGCCACCCTTGCTACCGCACCGATTGCGACCAGGCCCCCCCCTGCACCGCAGGCATCTGCCCCGCCAGCCTTCTGGGGGAGCAGGTTGGGAATGCAGACGAGGAAGCGGGCGGCTCTGCGCTATGATTCAAAGAAAGCCTCTGAGAACCACCTCAGAGGCTTTTGTCTCACCAGGCGTTGCCTTCCAGACAACTAGCTCACTCATTATTCTGCGTTCTTAAATCAGCTTTCCTCAGGGGCAAGCATGAACATCAGACGGTCGACTCCATACCGGGTCACCTCTTTCCAGAGCGTCTTCTCCATCTCGCTCACATAGGAACTCCGCATCTCAGGGCTCATCGCATCCACCGCTTCCTGCCCATAGCATTCCACCAGGGTGCGGCCGGCCAGGCGGGCAACCAGTTCCTCCCAGAATGCGGCATCGCGGTACTCATCAATCACATCTGAGTAAAACGCCTTATCCACATATGGGCGTTTGAAGAACCAGTAGCCGCAGTCCGGGTTCAGCTCCATATCACGGGCAATTCCAGGAAGAGTACGGCCGGCCTTCACGATCTCCACCAGCAGCTTATGCCAGGCATCAGCGCGCGGATTGCGTCCCTCCGGCATTGCCTGTCCGAGTATGGTGAGAGCCATGGCGCAGACCTCTGCAAGGTCACGCATCTCTGGTTCCGAAAGCTCTAAGGTCACCTTTCCCATGCTCACTCAAGTCCCAGTTGCATACGGGCCTCCTCCGTCATCATTCCCTGATTCCACGGCGGATCCCACACAAACTCGACATCGACACTCTTGACACCATCCAGCGCGGCAATCCCCATCTCGGCTTCTGCCATGAGGTGAGGGCCCATGCCGCAGCCAGGGGCGGTCAGCGTCATCTGCACACTCACATGGGTTCCACCCTCTTTCTGGGGAATAAGCTCCACGCCGTAAATCAAGCCCAGATTCACAATATCCACAGGAATCTCCGGGTCGTATATGTTGCTCAGCACCTTCCACACCCGTTCCTCCAGCGTCAGATTCTCATCACTTTCCACCACAACCTGGGAAGCCGCAATAATACCGGCGCGCGCCGCTTCTTCGCGTGCAATACGTACCAGCCCCATATCGGTGGCGGCCGTAATGGAATTCCCCAGCATCTGGGTCACATAGATACGCGAACCTTCCGGCAGCAGCACAGCATTGCCTGCCGGTATCTGAATGGCAGCAGTCTCTGCCTCGGTAATCACTTCCTGATTCAACATGACGCGCGCAAATTATGGCACAAAAGCCCCGGCATGCAAGGCAAAACTCCTATACTGACTCAAATGAGCTGCCAGAGCCACAGCGCCAGCTCATGGTAGGTTGTATAAATTTCTACCGCGCAACGCTTGAAATCCTGCCAGTAACCATGGAAGCTGATAACGCCGAAACAGCGCAGCATCAGCACAAGGCCGGCAATGTTGGCCAGCATGATGATGAGGAACGAGAACAGAACACCGTTTTCCAGCAGGTCCGGCTGCTCGCGGGGAATCACCCACAGCGTCCAGTACACATGAAAGCACCACCAGAAACCAAAACCGGCATACAACCATGGCAGGTAGGCAGAGAATGGATAAATCCAGTTGGCGACAAAAAGCCCCCCCATCCACACCAGCATCCACAGCGGCACAAAATACGGAGCCAGCGCCACAAAGACATTGTCCGTGTCCGTATCCACATAGCCACCCTCCATATTGACGCTCATGGCCTGCACCTTGCCCATGCACAGCAGGGCCGCTATCGCGTGTGTCAATTCATGCCCCAGCACATAGCAGAACACCAGCACCGCATCAACCAGACGAAAATACTTCAAGGAGAGAAACACCAGCGCCCCCAGTACGCTGTACCATACCGGCACGCTCTGCCAGAACGCCACATCACCGACGAGCGGCGCAGCGTTATGCAGCTGCACCAGCAGGGCATACACCATCACCACAGACAGAGGCAGCAGGACGCACAGGCCTATCGCCCGGCGGACAAAGCCCTTCATCCCGCTCAGCGGCCGGCAGTCCCCCAGCTCCTCAGGCTGGTACACCGGGATTGTATTCTGCCACACAGCGGCCTGCACCTTCAACCGCCGGTACAAGCCCAGCGTCAGGGGCTGCAGATGCTCCGCCTCGCAGGGATTCTCCAGCGGCACGCGCCAATCCCCGAATTCGGGCAAGGACATGCAGCGATGGCGGCGTTTCAGGCTCTGTCGGGCAGTTTTCTTCATATCACAGCAGCAGGGCGGATATCCTGGATGGAAATCGACAAACTGGTACGCCCGCGCCACACATTGCGGTCAATCGTATAGGCAATATCCCAGGGCGGGTCAGGCAGCTGGCGGCTGCCTCCATTGAAATACATGGCGTCGCACTCGCAGCTTCCCTGGCGCAGACCGAGGCGCAGGTGGTTGCCCTGCAGATGGCGCGGAGCATCCGTCAGCATCACATTGCGGCTCATGAACACCGGCTGCGGATTCGAATTGCCGAAAGGTTCCAGCAATTCATAACTATCCAACAAATCAAGCGTCAGTTCAGGGAATGTGACTTCCGCATCAATATTGAGAACCGGCAGCAGGCGTTCCGGGTCTACCGTCTCGCGCACAAAAGCATCGAAACGCTGACGGAATGCATCTATCATATCCTCGTGAATGACAAGACCAGCCGCCATATCGTGCCCACCGCCGGAAATCAGCGTATCCGAGCAAGCGTGGATGGCCTGCACGAGCGATACACCGGGAATCGAGCGCCCGCTTCCCTTGCCGATACCATTCTCATCCAGAGAAATCACGAAGGTCGGCTTATGATAACGGCGCATGAGCAAAGAGGCCACAATGCCCACCACCCCCGGATGCCAGGTACGCGAGCCCAGCACAATCACATTGTCACGGGAGGGCGAAAAGGACTTTGCCAGCATCTCCATCGCCTCATGGCGAATCTTCTCCTCTTCCTGCTGGCGGGCGCGGTTATGTTCCTCAAGACGCTCCGCAAGCGCCGTGGCCACCGCAGAATCGCGCGTCATCAGCAGGTTGAGAGCATCCAGCGGGTTATCCATACGGCCGGCAGCATTCAGACGTGGCCCAATGCGGAACGAAACATGGCTGGCACTCGGTCTGCGGTTCAGGTTGGTGACCCGGTTGAGCGCCTGAATCCCGATATTGCCACCGCTTTCCATCACCCGGAGGCCATGGCGGGTCAGCAGGCGGTTTTCCTCAACCAGCGGCACAATATCTGCCACCGTGGCAATGGCCACCACATCCAGATACTGTTTCAGGTCAAACTGCGGCAGGCGGCGCTGCTTCAACATGGCATGAGCCAGCTTGAAGACCACACCAGCGCTGCACAAGTAGGTAAAGGGGCTGGATTCCTCTAGTTTTGCATTCACCACAGCCACCGCAGGAGGACGCCCCTGCGTACTGGCCTCGTGATGATCGAGAATCACCACATCAATCCCCTGCTGCTGCAACCACGCCACCTCTTCAACAGAGGACGTGCCGCAGTCCACCGCCACAATCAGATCCGGTCGTCCGCCGCAGAGTTCGATGGCTCGAGCCATCCCCTCTTCACTCAGACCATAGCCCTCGCGCGTACGCACCGGAATAAAATAATCCGTGCGTATATCGTAGGCCCTCAGTATCGTATACAGCAGAGTCACAGAACTCACGCCGTCCACATCATAGTCGCCATAGATGCAAACGTGTTCGCCGTTGTCTGCTGCGCGGAAGATGCGCTCAACGGCTGCATCCATCTCCCGCATGGCAAAAGGGTCCCCCAAATCCGATAATCGGGGTTTCAGGAAACTCAGCGCTCGTTCCCGCCCGGAAATGCCCCTCTGAGCCAGCAGCTTTCGCACCAGCAACGGCAGTTGCTGGTTCAAATCCTCGCCAAAGTCCACACTTCCGTCCGTCGGGCGCAGTTCCCAACTGAACTTCGTACTCATGGGGCAATTCTACCACCCCCCACCGTATACCGTCAAGCTGGAAATAACAAGACATGCCCGCCGCTGCGACAGCCGCATCATTTCCTTTGACAATCGGTATGTGCCTTGCTACACTCAGTCCAACAACAAAGCAGAACAACACCGTGAGCCGCAACGCCATCAACGAACTTCCTTATACATCCCACGCCCGGGGGCTGTGGATTCTGAGCCCCCTGCTCGTCTTTTTCCTGCTCTATGTCACCACCTCCGTCATTGTGGGTGATTTCTACAAAATGCCTGTGACCGTAGCTTTCATGGCCGCATGCACCTGGGCTTTCGTCGTCTGCCGCCCACGCCGCTTCAGCGAGCGCATTGAGCGATTCTCCCGCGGCGCAGCCCACAGCAACATCATGATGATGGTCTGGATTTTCGTGCTGGCAGGGGCTTTTGCCCAGGCCGCCAAATACATCGGCGCTGTGGATGCCACCGTCAACCTCACCCTTTCCCTCCTGCCGGCCAACATGGTACTGGCAGGCGTCTTCCTGGCGGCCTGTCTCATCTCCCTCTCCATCGGCACCTCTGTCGGCACAATCGTGGCTCTCATGCCCGTCGCTGTCGGGCTGGCAGACAAGGCAGGAGCATCCCTGGCCCTCATGGCCGGCGGCGTTATCGGCGGTGCATTCTTCGGCGACAACCTCTCCTTCATCTCCGATACCACCATTGCCTCCACCCGCACCCAGGGCTGCGCCATGCAGGATAAGTTCAAGGCCAATTTCTCCATCGTCCTTCCAGCCGCGCTCCTCGTACTCGGCCTCTACATCTACCTTGGCTGGGAACTGGCACCCGTCACCATTACGCAGGAAACAGAATGGCTCAAGGTCATCCCCTACCTCCTTGTCCTGGGCACAGCTCTCTGCGGCATGAATGTCATGAAAGTCCTCATCCTGGGCCTTGCAGCCACCGGGTGTGTGGCCTGCAGCAGCACAAACTACGTCCTCATGGACTGGGTCAGCGCCATGGGCAACGGCATGACCGGCATGGGCGAACTCATCATCGTCACCCTTCTGGCCGCCGGCATGCTCGAACTCATCCGTTACAACGGAGGTCTTTCCTACATCATCAAGCACCTCACCGCCTGCATCCGCGGGCGGCGCGGAGCTGAAACCAGCATTGCGCTCATGGCTGCACTGGCCAACTTCTGCACCGCCAACAATACCGTGGCCATCGTCGCTGTCGGCAACATTGCGCGTGGCATTGCTGGCAAATACGGCATCTCTGCGCCCCGCGCCGCGAGCCTGCTCGACACCGCCTCCTGTGTTGTTCAGGGCATCCTGCCCTACGGCGCTCAGTTGCTGATGGGTTCAGCCCTTGCCGGTATCACCGCATTCTCCATCATTCCCTACCTTTTCTATCCTTTCCTGATGGGAATTTCGGCGATTCTCTTCATCATCTTCGGATTGGCAGAAGCCGGGGAGCGCTCATAACTGCCCGCTGACCTCTCATTTTCCCACCTGGAAAGCACTTTCGGCTGTACAATACCGGGGGAAATGTGGTATAAGGCAGGCAATCATGAACCGATATCTTTCGTTTTTCATCGCAGCAGCATGTTGGGCAGGCCTGGCATCGGCCGAAGTCCGCTTTCCCGGCGCAGCGCCCGGAAAGGCAGAAGCTGAAAGCAGCGGAACTTCTGCCAGCCTGGGCAATAAGATGTTTACGGCAAACTTCCGCAAGGCCGGCAAGGGCGTGGTGTTTGACGGTCTGAAACTGGCCGATGGCACATCCGTGGCAGGCAAAGGAACCGTCTTATTCACTCTGAAGCTGGGAGACGGCACGGAATACAACTCCAAAACGCTCCAGAGCAGCCCGATGGAGGTGGTGAAGCTTCCCTCTGATAAGCAGCATCCCCAGCTCGCCAGGCGCGTTCCGGGTAAAGCGGTGCGCTGCACCTTTACCACGCCGGATAAAGGGCTGGAAATCCAATGGCAGGCTGTCCTGCGAAATGGCTCTCACTACCTGCGGCAGGAGCTTGAGGTAAAAGCCACAAAAAATACCTCCTTTGCAAGCCTGACCCCCCTGCAGTACAATATCGAAACAGGCGGCACCCCGGAGATTTCCGGCAACACAACCCACGGCAAGGTCGTCGTGAACGACCTTGTATTCTGCGGACTGGAAACCCCGATGAGCGTCATGAGCGCGCCGGGGGGAGCAGCAGAAACGGCCGGCGGATGGGAGCCTGAACGCTGGAATGCCGATGCCTTTTCTCCTGTATTCAATGTACCGGCTTCCATGACCGCTAAATATGGCAACGCTTATGCGGAAAAGGACGGTCCTGTCGTACTGGGCCTCACGGTCGCAGAAGGCCCGGTGAACTTCAAGGAAAAGGGAAGCTGCAAGGTGAGCATCGGAGGGGAGCTGAATGTGGTGGCTCTGCAACTTGTACCTACGGGCAGCGAAAACGTGGCCGCGGAGGATATTCATCAGATTTCTCAACAGAAAGCCTACAAGCTGGATGTTCCTGAAGCCGGCGAATATACGCTGAGAATCTGGGTAGACACCAAACAGGGAGACATAAGCGGCGAAGGTTCCATCGGCTATTCCCTGCCCCTGGTCAGCAAAGAAGCTGAGGCTACTGCCGGCAGCGCCTCTCTGGTACAGGGCGAATGGGTACGCCAGACCACCCTGCAGAAAGGCCAGAGCTGGGAAGTTTCCTCCGTTCTAGGCTTCTTTGCCCCGCAGCAGAAGCGCCGTTCATTCCTGGCATACAGCGAGCGCGAACGCGCTGCTTCCTACCGTTTGTTCATTCACTACAACGACTGGTACGAAATCGGCATCACCATCAATAACAACCAGGACCCGCTCAAGCGCAATTCAGAAAAATGGCAGCTGAATATGCTTGAAACCTGGAAACGCGAAATGTTCCAGAAGCGTAAGACCCCGATTGACTGCTTTGTGATTGATGACGGCTGGGATGACTTCAACAGTCTGTGGGACTTCCACGCAGGCTTCCCCAACGGCTTCTCGAAAATCGACAAAGTCCTCAGAGGCATGAAGAGCGGACTGGGTACCTGGCTGGGCCCGGTGGGCGGTTACGGAGCAGCCAAGAACATGCGTCTCGGGCATTGGAACAAGAAGCACCCGGACAATCAGATTGGTAACTTCCAGCTTTCCAACAAGGAGTATTTCGATGCCTTTGTGGGGCGTTGCTCGCAGATGGTCAAGGATTACGAGATGCGCTACTTCAAATTCGACGGTATCTCGACCCACTTCCATTCCAAGGGGCCGGGGAATCTGGAGGATGCTGAAGGCATTATCCGCGTTCTGACAGCCCTGCGCGGGGCGCGCGAAGACATTTTCCTGAACACCACGGTAGGCACCTGGGCCAGTCCGTTCTGGTTCCACTATTCCGACTGCGTGTGGCGCCAGGAAAATGACTTCGGACAGGAAGGCAACGCCGGCGATGCCCGCGATAAGTGGATTACCTATCGCGACCGCCTCGTGCATGAGGTATTTGTAACGGGGGCTCCGTTCTTCCCCATCAACTCCGTCATGACCCACGGCCTGATTATCACCAAGAACGGCCCGCCCCATGTCATGAGCCAGGAACCTGACAACTGCATCAAGGAAATGCGCGCGGCCTTCGGTTGCGGTTCGTCCCTCGTGGAACTCTATGTGGACCAGGATATCATGAGCAAGGAAAACGGTAAGCTCTGGAATGAACTGGCCGATTGCATCAAATGGGCCCGCCGCAACGAAGATGTGCTGGCAGATATTCACTGGGTAGGTGGCAACCCCTGGGATAAGGAAAAGAACGACGGCGATATTTACGGATGGGCTGCCTGGAATCCGTCCAAATGTACGCTGACGCTCCGTAATTCCAGCGACAGCGAAAAAACACTCACAGCCTCCTTGCGCCAGATTCTGGATGTTCCCCCGTCGGTAAAGAAGGATAAGGTCAAATTCCGCCATTCCTTCAAAGACCAGCGAAATGTCCCCGGGCTGGTAGGTAAAGGCATCGACATCGACAAGACGCTCAAGATTACGCTGAAACCGATGGAAGTCATCGTACTCGAGGGTGTGTGCGAAGCCGGCAGCAATGCAGCAGACGAAGAAGCCGGAGACGATGACGAAACCGACGGCAAGAGCAAGAAGAAAAAAGGCAAGAAGAAGGGTAAAAAGAAGAAGAAGGCCCGCAAATCCTGACTTGAAGAAACGGCACCGGCATGGTGCCGTTTCTGCCTTTACTGGACGGCCCGATTCAGCCGGAAGAGGAAAGGGGAATTTATGGCGGACAAACGGATATTTGCTTGCTTGTGCAGCGGTTTCGTATATAATAGTCGAAACGTTATGATTGACCAGTTACGCAAACGACTTCTGGACCGGGAAAACCCGGTGAGAATACATCTTATCGGTGTGGCGGGTGCCGGCATGAGCGGCATTGCCCGTATGCTTCTGGAGATGGGGCACCGCGTCAGCGGCTGCGACCGCGTCACCAGCGAAGAAACCGAACGCCTGCAGCAAAGCGGCTTGAAGTTTGCGTGCCCGCACACGGCTGATGCCGTGGCCGATGCGGAGATTGTCATCTATTCCAGCGCTATCCGTGAAGACAACGTGGCTCTGGCCGCAGCCCGCAAACTGGGCAGCCTCTGTCTTCGCCGCGCCGAATGCCTCGCTGCCATTCTGAACAACAAAAAAGGCGTGGTCGTTGCCGGTACGCACGGCAAGACGACCACATCGGCCCTCACGGCCCACCTGCTGCGTGAAGCCCGCCTGCGTCCCTGCCACTATGTGGGGGCAGAAATCCCGGTGCTGGGAGCAAATGCCCACTGGAACGCCGATAGCGACTACCTCGTGGCCGAGGGTGATGAATCCGACGGCACCCTGGTCAACTACATTCCGGAACACAGCATTGTGCTGAACGTGGAGGCCGAGCATCTGGATTTCTACCGGGATCTGGATCACATTAAAGAAGTATTCCACACCCTTTGCCGCCAGACCCGCGGCACGATTTTCTACTGCAAGAGCGACGCCGGCGCAGCCGATGTATGCGGGCAGTACCCGAACAGCGTCTCCTACGGCTGGGACGATGCCGACTACACTGCTACCGATATCACGGTGAAGCGCGGACGCACCCTTTTCACCGTCAACCACAAAGGCGAGAAGCTCGGCCGTGTGGAGCTGGGCATTCCTGGTCGCCACAATGTTCTCAACTCGCTCGCAGCCACAGCCGCCGCGCTGGAAATGGGAGCAGACTTCGCCAGCATTGCACGAGGGCTGGCTTCGTTTGCCGGTGCCCGCCGCCGCTTCGAAACCAAGTTCCTCTGCTACGATTACCGCATCGTGGACGACTACGGCCACCACCCCACGGAAATTGCCGCCACCGTACAAACAGCCCGGAGTCTGAACCCCGACCGTCTGGTCATCTTCTTCCAGCCGCACCGTTACACCCGCACCCAGCTGCTGCGCGATGATTTCGGCCGCGTCCTGCAGAATGTCGATAAACTCTTCGTTGCCGATGTATACCCGGCCAGCGAACTCCCGATTCCCGGCATTTCCGGGCAGACGATTGTCGATGCCGTGCTGGAGCATGGCCCGGCTGATGCCAGCTTCCTGCCGGACATGAGCAAGGCCCACTATGTCGTAGGCAACCAACTGCGCCCCGGTGACCTGTTCCTGACCTTAGGCGCAGGCAATGTGCATGTGGCAGGAGCCCGGATTGCCAACGATTTGCGCGTACTGACGGACATGCAGAATGAATGCGGCCGCGAGTTCCCTGCCCGCCTGTATGAACCCATGCGAAAGCACACCACACTCGGCGTGGGCGGAGTCGCCCAGTTCTGGGTAGAGCCGGACACCATGGAATGCATGCAGGACGTGGTCAACTATTTCAAGGATCACAATATCCCGGTACATGTCGTAGGGCGCGGCTCCAACCTCGTCGTGCGCGAAGGCGGCATCCGCGGCGCGGTGATTCACCCCTGCGGCGGTGACTTCGACAAGCTGGAGCTGATGGATTCCACCACGATTCTCGCCGGAGCTGCCGTCAAGCTCAAGAAACTGGCAGCCTTCGCCGCCCGCCATGGCATTGCCGGTTTTGAATGGATGGACGGCATCCCCGGCTGCGTAGGCGGAAGCCTGCGGATGAACGCCGGCAGCATGGGTGGGGAAATGTGGCAGAACTTTGTTGCAGCCACGGCTCTCGATGAGGACGGCGACATCATCACCATGTGCAAAAATGACATGGAACCCGCCCGCTACCGCAGCATTCCCGATTTTGAACACAACATGGTGATGCTTGCCACGTTCAGCGGCACCCCTGGAGACCCTGCCGAAATCGAGAAGAAGATGGAGGAATTCCGCGCTCGCCGCAAGGCCTCCCAACCCCTCGAACCCAGCGCAGGCTGCACCTTCCGCAACCCCGATGGAATTCCTGCCGGCAAGCTCATTGATGAACTGGGGCTGAAGGGTTACAGCATCGGCGGCGCCGAAATTTCCACCAAGCACGGTAACTTCATCATCAACAAGGGAGATGCCAAAGCAACGGACGTCACGGAGCTGATTGACCACATCCTCCGCACCGCCCAGAAGGAACGCGGCATCACCCTGCACGAGGAAGTCCAGGTCATCGGTGCCCGCGAAATGGAATTCTAACCCCTTTTTTCCGACTCATGAAAGAATTGAAGAAAGATACGAAGATTGCCCTGCTCATGGGCGGCCCCGGCTCTGAACGCGAGGTATCCCTCGCCTCTGGCAACGGCGTACTGGAAGCGCTCCGCAACGAAGGCTTCACCCAGGTCACGCCCGTGGTGGTGGTGGGAGAACGCCCGGAAATTCCCGCCGGCACAGAACTCTGCTACAACATGATTCACGGCACCTATGGTGAAGATGGCGGTCTGCAATCGTATCTGGAAGAGCTGGGAATCCCCTACACGGGAGCCGGTTCTGTCACCAGCCGCAACTGCTTTGACAAAGTTCTTACCAAGAAATTCTTCATCGAAGGTGAGGTTCCCACGCCCCGGAGCGAAACCATCGCCGCAGGCGAAATGCCCACCCTTCCCGTCCCCTGCGTCATCAAGCCGCCCTGCGAAGGCTCTTCCGTAGGCGTTCATATCGTTCACAATGCAGCCGAATTACCTGCCGCCGTGGCCGATGCCGCCAAATACGGCAAGGACATTCTCGTGGAGGAATACATCAAGGGCAAGGAGCTGACAGTAGCCATTTTCAACGGTGAAGCTCTGCCGGTCGTGCATATCTGCCCGCGCAGCGGGTTCTATGATATGAACAACAAGTACCCCTCTCTGTACGGAGGTGTGGGGTCCGACTATATCTGCCCCGCTGATATTTCCGACGAGGAAACAGCCGCTGTTCAGGCTGCTGCCGTGGCTGCCTACAAAGCTCTCAACGTGGAGGTCTACGGCCGCGTCGATGTACTGCTGACCGATGACGGAAAACCCTATGTGCTGGAAATCAACACGATTCCGGGCATGACCAGCGCCTCCCTCTTCCCCAAGGCAGCCGCTGCCGCCGGTATCTCCTACGGCCAGCTCTGCACCCGCATTGCCGAGGTTTCCCTGAACCAGCCGCGAGGCTGATTTTCCCCGCGCTCGCTGAGCCTGCATGAAGAGCCGCAACCAGTACAGACGCCACCAGGGCAATCAGCACTCTGCCAATGTCCGCCTGCTGGAAGCGACGCTGTCGCTCAAGCACCGCTTGTTCAGTACGGTGGCCCTGCGCCGAGGTCTGCGTCGTCTGCGCCGCTGGGGCATCATCCTGCTGATTGTCCTGCCCCTGCTGGCAGCCCTGTTCTGGGGTGGCAAGACAGCGGTGCAGAAAGCCTACAGCCTGAGCATGGACAAGGTGAGTTTCGATTCCCGCCAGAAACTCATCTCCAAGGAACAGGCCATGAAGATTCTGGGCATTGAGGGGGTCATCAACATTGCGACACTCGATACCGGAGCGCTGCAACGCAAGCTGGAGGAGAATCCCTGCATCGAATCTGCCCATATACGGGCAGAAATGCCTGATACTCTGCACATTGAAATCAATGAAAGAATCCCCGTTGTCTATGTGGAGCAGGAAAGTGGCACCGACACAGGCAACCGCGTGCGCTTCTTCATGGACCCGAACGGCAAACTCTTCCCGGTAATGCCGGAATACCACCGCAACTTCATGGGCGTGCCGGTGTGGTATCTGCAACCGGGCGATGTCGTGGACTTTTCAGCAGGAGGCGTGGTCAGCGAAGAACGCCGCCGCCCGATTGTCGAACTGGTCGCAGCTGCCAACCATTATACGCTGGTCGAAATTCCGGCCATCCGTGAGATTTTCCGTCCCAAGGAATGGAAAATCATCATCACTATGGAAAATGGTGCCGAAGTCCTGATGCAGGTATACGACATCAAGGGGCAGATGGAGCGCCTCGCCATGATTCTGGAGCATTGCCGCGCCACGCACAGGCATCCGCGCAGCATCAATGTCATTCCGCGCATCAATCCTACGGTGATTTACGCGGGCGAAAAATAACCCGGCGCAAGATTAGGGGCGTTATGACTCTGCCGCGACTTGTTCCGGCATGCGTTCCATGCTAAGGTGAGCGCATGGATAAAGAACAGATGATTAAAGTGATGTCCTACCTCATCGGCTACCGCGTGGGGAGTCAGGTGATGCCGCAGATGCTGCCCGGCCTGCAGGGCGACGATGTACTGGCAGAGATGCTGGGCAAGGGTTTCCAGGACGGGCTCTCCGGTAACATGGACATGAGCCTCATTGATGAGCATGTGAATGAATACCAGCAGACCTTCCTTTCCATGCTCCAGAAGCGTGGCGATGAAAAGGCTCAGAAGAATCTTGAAATCGGTCAGAAGTACATGGAAGAGAACGGCAAGCGCGAGGGCGTGACGACCACGGAATCCGGTCTTCAGTACGAGGTGATTACCCCCGGCACCGGCGAAAGCTATGATGCCGCCAAGCACGGCGAAGCTCCCACGGCCGAAGTGATGTACAAGGGCACGCTGGTGGACGGCACAGTCTTTGACCAGAGCCAGGCTCCGGTTAAGTTCAACATCCGCCAGGTCATTCCCGGTTTCACGGAAGCCCTCAAGCTGATGCCTGTGGGCGCCAAGTGGCGTGTCACCATTCCTGCCGCCCTGGCCTACGGTGCCAATGGTCCCGGCAGCATCGGCCCGAACAGCACGCTCATCTTCGAAATGGAGCTGCTCGGCCTGACGAAGTAAGCCCCCTCAACACCAACGCTATGGCCGACTACTCCTCCCGCCGCACCACCATCATCCGCGTGGCAGGCTTCAGCCTGCTGGGCGCCGTTCTGATGGGCTATGGTCTGGCCTGCCTTGAAGGTTCAGAGCAGATGCTCTGGGCAGGAATCGGTATATTTGACTTTGTGTACGCCGCCATCATTTCCTATCCCCTCTGGAAAAAAGGAAAGTAAGCAGGCTCCATATCGATTGTTCAAGCGCCGCTCCCTTTACGGGGAGCGGCGCTTCACCTTTTCACTTCCTGGGGAAGGAAACTTTCACCTTCTTGCCCTTCCAGGCGCGCACGAAGGCCTGTTGCAGTCGCTGGGGGGAATGGTAGGGTTCAATGAGAACCTCTGCTGCCTCCCCGGCAGACTTGCCATCCAGCAGAGCCTGCAGGTAGGCACGCATGGCGTCAATACCTCGCTTGCCATCCAGATGCACAAAGAACGCCACGGTCATAACCGACAGCGTGTAGGTATCCTTCTGCTGCTTCATGTAGCCGTACATGGTTTCCTGCTCCATGGTCAGGAAATCTGCCAGCGAGAAATCAAAGTCCAGAGCGCCGGAGGATGCGCGCGACTTGGCTGTGTGCAGAATAAGCGAAAAACCGCGGTCGAAATCCAGTTCCTCCCCCACGTAGGGGACATAGCCGACATACTCGGCCCAGCCTTCATTGGCCCAGATGGGGAGCCCATTGAGCATGAATTGCTGGTGCGTCAGTTCATGCACCAGGGCATGCGTGTCAATATCTTCGCGCTGAACAGCACCGCTGGTGTTCAGCCCCAGGGAACCAAAGGGAATCATGACCTGGTCCATCACGATATCCGCCTCCGTTATGGGACCGGGCTTATCCAGGCGGCTGCCCATGAATACACCGGCAGACCCCTCCGGGCCACCGGCATTCAGGTAGGCTTCCATGGTGGGCTGCAGCACAACGAGGAATTTCTTGTCGCCCCGCTCAGCCGTAGCCCGCGGTACGGGCAGCACTTCGCCAATGGCCCGGTTGGCCGCATAGGCGCATTCACAGAGGCGGCTCAGCGTCTTCTGGGCAGAGGCATCCAGGCGGGTGGGAGAGATATAAAAGAAGTGGTTGGACTCATACACCACACCTGCCTTGCCTGCGGGCATGCTGGCTTCCTTGAGAACGGTGTCTTCCGGCACCGAAATGCAGCGAGGCCAGTCGCCCGGTGTCTTCACCCGGACATTCCTGACCCCCATATCGCGCAGTTCCTTCTTCTTACGGCTGGCGGCCTTGCGGACATCGCGCTCCTGCGACTTCTTCTTACTGCGCAGACGGGGCGTTTCAGACGCAACATCATCCGGCTCTGCCATAGCTGCTCCAGGCAGGAACAGCCACGCGGCAAGAGTGATAAGGAGGGGGTATAACAGTTTCATTTCACATCAACGGGTAAGGCCATCGCGTTTGGCCTGGTTCCAGTAGGCGTATTCCGAACGGTTGAAGTCCACATACTCAGGCGAGAGGTCCGTCGTGTATACCACATAGTCCTCGCTGCCCAGGTTGAGGTTAATCAGAATTTCAAACTCGCGCGCCTGCACCAGTTCCCGCAGGGTATCGCTGGGCGTGTCTGTCTGCTCGCCGCCACGGCAGGCAGGCAGACCGGCAATATCAATATCCACCTTTTCCTCTACCACCAGAGAACCGGAATAACCGACGGCATGAATGATGCGTCCCCAGTTCGGGTCGCCACCATTCCAGGAACTCTTCACCAGGTTGGACTTGGCCACACCCTCGGCAACCTTCCGGGCTTCTTCCTGGCTGGGAGCCCCCTGCACCTTCACCGTCACAAACTTCGTGACGCGCTCGCCGTCCTGCACGATACGCTTGGCCTGCTCCAGCATCACATGATGCAGGGCGGCCACAAACTCATCCCAGCCTTCGCAACCAGGAGCAAGCTGCACGCCGGAAGCCCCGTTGGCCAGCACCAGGGTGGTGTCATTCGTACTCATGTCACCGTCAATGGTGATACGGTTGAACGAATGCTCCACACCGTGACGCACTATGGCGTCAAGGTCTTCACGAGCCACTCCGGCATCGGTGCAGATGAGGCAGATCATCGTCGCCATGCAGGGAGAAATCATGCCGGCACCCTTGCAGCAGGAACCAATGCGGACAGGCTTGCCGCCAATCGTAATTTCCACCGCCACTTCCTTCTCGCGGGTGTCGCTGGTGATGATGGCCGAGGCGACGTTATGGCCATTTGCGGCCGAAAGGTTGGTGCAAAGCTCTGGAAGGCGCGGGGTGATACGCATCATGGGCATAGGCAGGCCGATGACACCGGTCGAACAGACAGCCACTTCATTAGGGCTGAGTCCGAGTTGTTCAGCCACCACTCGGCACTCGGTGCGGGCGTCTTCCACGCCGCGCACGCCGGTGCAGGCGTTGGCATTTCCGCTGTTGGCCACGATGGCGCGGATATTTCCGCGTGTGAGGTGGTGTTCGCTGACGCGCACGCAGGCAGCACGTACCCGGTTGGTGGTAAAGGTGCCGGAAGAAGTGGTCGGCAGCTCAGAATACACCAGCGCCAGATCCAGACGCGTCGCCTCCGGTTTCTTGATACCGCAGCTCAGTGCGTTTGCGACATAGCCCTTGGCGGCGGTTACGCCACCCTCAATGCTTTTCATGGTACCAACGGACATAATGAATGAAATGATTTGTACCCGCTTACTTTGCCATATTTTCTCCGTATATTCAAGCCTAAACATGAACCACCCCGGCGGCCTTTCAGCAACCGGGGTGGTGTCAACTTTTCTCTCTCTTTTACTGAACCTCGCTCTCGCGGGAACGGGGTCATTGTAGCATATTATCCTACCACGTCAAGAGGATTTTTACAAAAATCATACTATTTTTGCAGAATATTACGTAAAACCTCAATGCAACGGGCATTTTCGGCCTCGTTGCCAATGGTGATGCGGATGTATTCATGCAATCCATAGGCCGCCATGGGACGCATGATGACCCCTTTGGCAAGCGCCTGTTTGAAGACTTCCACACCATTTCCCACATTCACCAGGATAAAATTAGTATGGCTGGGCACATACTCAAGCCCCAGCTGTTCGAAGAACTCTACATATTGGCAGCGCCCAAGGCGCACCATCTCCACCGAGCGGGCAATGTGTTCCTTATCATCCAGCGCCGCCAGCGCACCAACCTGCGCAAAGGAATTGACATTGAACGGCGAACGGGCCTTGTTCAGCAAATCGGCAATCTCCGGCGTCGTAATGGCATAGCCACAACGCGCCCCCGCCAGACCGTATGCCTTGGAGAACGTGCGCAGCACCGCCACATTCCTGCCCGCCTTCACAAACTTCACACTATCCGTAGGCAGCCCGGCAAACTCAATGTAAGCCTCATCAATGGCCACCACCACATGCTCCGGCACGCAGGAAATGAATGTTTCCAGTTCCTCCTGGCTCACCATCGTGCCCACCGGGTTGGTCGGGTTGGTGATGAATACCAGTCGGGTCTGCGGCGTAATAGCCGCCAGCATAGCGTCCAGATGGTGCGTCCACTTATCACGGTTAGGAATAGACACATAATCAGCCCCCAGCAACTTCGCCACAATCGGGTACAGAGTAAAGGCATAATCCGCGGCTATCACCTGCGTACCGGGCCGGAGCAGCGCATGCCCTAGCAATTCAATCAGCTCGCTGCTGCCATTGGCCACCACCGTGCTGGCAAAATCCACCCCATGCTCTGCCGCCACACGGCTGCGCAGTGCAAACGAAGCGCCATCCGGGTAAATATGCATGCCAGCAGCCGCCTGCTGCATAGCCTCCACCGCCCTGGGCGAAGGCCCCATGGAATTCTCATTGGAAGCCAGCTTCACAATATCCTCTGGCCGCAGCCCCAGCTCGCGCGCCGTTTCCTCCACAGGCTTGCCGGGCTGGTAGGCCACCAGCTCATACACATTCTGATTAGCTAAAGGAATAATGCTCATATCTCTTGCCCCACATTATACCCCTGCCCCCTCCCGGCGCAAGGTTTCTTTCCGGCATGTTGACGCGATGCTTCCGGCGACATACCAGGAAACAGCCCCCGCAAGCCTATCAGCCTGCAGGGGCGGATTCTTTATCCAAAGGCCTTAATCGCGCCACGGGCGCTTTACTTTCTGCGGCGGCGCACGGCAAGAGCAGCCAGAGCCAGCAGACTGAGCGTTGCCGTAGCGGGCTCAGGTATAGCCTGAGTATGGCTGATGCTCACCGTACCGGCCTCGCTATTGTAACTGAGTACCAGTCCGCTGTTACCGGCAAGGTTGCTGAAGTAATCCCCGGCTGACACCTGCTGGCCATCCATCAGCTCACGGTAACTGACGGACTCCTGCGTGTGGGCAGCAATCGAGCGAATATTATTCAGTGTCACCGACTGCTGCACATTCAGCTCCGTCACCCCGCTGAACAGGATATGGGATTGCCCCTTTTCCAGCCCGGTTATCGTCTCCAGCATCGTGCCGCTCAGCGTCAGCCCGGTCTGCAGGTTCAGCGCACCCTCCAGCGTCAGCGTGCCGCCCAGCTCCACCGAGGCACAGCTGGCCAGAGTCAGATTACCCGCCAGCTTCGCACCGTCGGCCAGCTTCACCAGTTCCGTCACCGTTACAGAAGCAGCCGAAATGGTCTTAGCTGTAGAAATCTCCAGTTCGACCAAAGAAACAGCCCCCAAAGCCAGCACATCCACATTGCCACCTGTGGCATGCAGCCTGGTGAGGGTACTGCCACTATTCGTGAGCGTCAGCAGCGCGCTACCCGCATTCTCCACAGAGGAATTTACAAACTGGTAATCCACCGACTTTTCAGCAGCGGCCGTAAATGTAGCGTGGGCATTCGTCACCACAGCTCCCGTACCGGCAGACAATTCCTTTGCCGTCACGCTGGCCGTGGCATCGCTGCGCCTATTGCTGAGGCGCACATCGCCGTAAGACAACGATGCTCCCTGCTTCATCGACACCGTTGTATTCGCACCGGCATCCAGCGTCCCGGTTACAGTCAGGGCAGTATTTTCATTCAGCTCAACGCCTGTCCCTGCTGCCAGTTTCAGTTTCTGCAGACTCTGTGACGTAGCTTTATCGTCGCGGCCCAGCTGCATCGAACCATCACGCAGTTCCAGAGCCTCTGCAACTAATTCGCCGATAGCGGAGCCTCCTCCCACGGAAATATCATCGGTATAACGGGAATTACCATTGCTATTCGTCACCGTCACCTTATCTGCTATCAGGCAATCAAAAGTGGCTGCCTTACGCATATTGCTGCGGGTCGACACCTCTCCAGCAATCACATCACCACCCTGGTCAGTCAGCCCATTCACGACCAGCTTATGACCAGACATATCAAGACTGCCGCCATTGACCAATGAACTCAGTGTCACGTCACTGCCAATGGAAACATCACCTCCATCAGCGATTGTCAATGCCCCCGTCGTACCAGACATAGCGCCAATCTCAGCTTCAGCCAGATTAAGCTTCGCATAATCCAGGCTAACCTCACCCACGTTCAGATAACCAGATACCGTGACCGATGTTCCCGCCCCCGATATACCCAGAGACAAGCCCTCAGCGTATAGCTCCGTTACATTCACCGTTGTGTTATCCCCGACATCCAAGTGCCCGGCAAACATATCGATATATTCAAAGTCCAGAATACCATTCGAGACTGTCACAGAATCCACACCATCCTCTAATTCCACCATCAAGGTGAAACCTGAGAAAGCACCGCCACCCAGGTCAATGGTTTCCTTGCCATCAACGGCGTCATAACCGGCCACCAGATACTCATCCCAGTCAGATTCACCCACCCAGGCTCCGCGGTACCAGACCTGTGTATCCCACCAGCGGTAATCAGCCTCTACCTGCACCATATTGCCACTTGTGGCAATGGTATAGGTATAAGCAGCCGCATCCACCGATTCTGTCACGCTACCATTCAGCAAAGCTTTGAACCCAGGCGAAAGAGCCATGTCCGTTGAAGCAATAGTCGAACGTTCCCCCTGGACTATGTTCAGACTTTCCAAAGCGGCTCGGTCCAGCACAAAGTTCATCATCTCAGAACCAAAAGAATCTGCCGACACACCGATTTGAGCCGTGCCCTTCATCAACACCTCAGCAGCCGTGAGTACGCCCCCCACTGCCAAAGATGAACCAGAAAGCAAGCTCACAGAATCAACAGTCAGATTACCGCTCACGGTATTGGCTGTATTTGCTGCCGTCAGCACCATAGATCCAGCATCCAAAGTTCCCGACTGCACAGAAGCAGCCGTCAACATACCTTCAACCGACAACGCACCGGCCACGTTCACCGCGCCAGCCAGCGTAGCATCGCCGACGATACGGTTCTGAGCATTCGTATCCGTAAGAGTCAGAGATGCAGCATCCAGTGACTTAGACTGCAGAGATGCCGCCGTCAGCGAGCCTGCCACCGACAGGCTGCCGGCGCCATCCACTGCTCCAGCCATGGCCACGGAACTTCCAATGCGATTGCTGGCACCGCCATCCGTCAGCGTCAGAGAATCAGTCTCCAGAGCTTCCGTCTGCAAAGAACCAGCCGTCAATGCGTCAGCCACACTTACCTGCTGGGCGCTCATGGCGCCACCCACCGTCAGGTTCGCAGAAGTCTGCACCTGACCGCTTACCTGCACGGCACCAGTCACCTGACTGGCCGTGCTGCTATCCGTCAGCGTCAGTCCGGCAACCTCCAGAGAATCGGACTTCAAGGAAGCTGCCGTCAGCATTCCTTCTACCGTCAGGCTTCCGGCGGATTCCACGGCTCCAGTCATCGCTACAGAACTACCAATGCGATTGCTGGCACCGCCATCTGTCAGCGTCAGAGAATCAGTCTCCAGAGCTTCCGTCTGCAGAGAAGCAGCCGTCAATGCGCCGGCCACGCTCACCTGCTGGGCGCTCATGGCACCCCCCA
This sequence comes from uncultured Verrucomicrobiales bacterium, assembly GCA_937901085.1. Lineage (GTDB taxonomy): Bacteria > Verrucomicrobiota > Verrucomicrobiia > Verrucomicrobiales > Akkermansiaceae > Akkermansia. Next base: position 166,829 of record CALCHQ010000035.1, read on the forward strand.
GGCTGAGGGATGCGGATGATTGCACGGCCCTCTCTACGTACAGCGTGCCTGTTACCACATTTCCAGCACCGCTTCCCGTCAGCGTCAGAGAACCAGCCGTCAGAGTTCCGTCCACACTCATCTGCTGGGCACTCATGTCACCACCTACCGTCAGGTTTGCAGCGGTCTGTACCACTCCGCTTACCTGCACAGAGCCAATCACATGGCTGGACGTGCTGCTATCCGTTAACTTCAATCCAGTAGATTCCAAAGCCCCGGCCTCTAGTGAGGAGGCTGTCAGAGTGCCATCTATCATCAGACTGCCTGCGACCTCCGCCGATCCAACCATCTCGACAGCGCCACCAATGTGATTGCTCGCATTGGCATCTGTCAATTTAAGTGAAGTTGCTTCCAATGCAGCCGCCTGCAAGGAAGCTGCGGACAACGAACCTTCCACTATCAGGCTGCCGGCTATCTCCGCCGAGCCAACTATCTCAACAGCGCTACCAATGTGATTGCTCGCGGTAGAGTCCGTCAATTCCAGCGAAGAGGCAACCAGACTCCTGGTCTGCAAGGAAGCAGCAAGCACCTTGCCATCAACATTCAGCGAGCCATCCACCACCAGCACCCCCTGGGCATTCACGGCTGCGGCATCCAGGTTACCATGAACAGTCAAGGAGGTTCCTCTCTCCAGAACCAGCTCTTTCTGAACTATCAAGCTGGCTCCCTCTGCAAAGTCCAGCGTATATCCCGCATCGGCGCTCACAGTCATCTTCCCGGCCGTCATCTGACCGTCCAGCAAAATGCTGCCTTCTGCAGATTTTCCGAAAGTAACATCTGCACCATCGACGCGGGCAAACGTGAACGACGAATCCGTCCAGTTGTAAGATTCATTATTCCAGCAGAAATCACCTGCAGCGTTAGTCCATACCGCATCAGTGGCTCCATTCTTGAAAGCAATACTCAATGTTCCATCCTCCCATTGCAACCCACTGTGACCCCAATTTCCAGTCAAAGGACTTATGGATAAATCAAAAAGGTTCGCAGCAAGGTCTGCATCCGTCTTCAACAGAGCAATTGTCTTGATTTCACCCCATTCCCCCGTCCACTCAGATGAATCAAGATCTACACAGACCGATGTCGCGTCCGCAACATTCCAGCATCCGCTGTGGGTGGTTATCCCCTGGTATTGAGTCAGGTCAAACACCAGAGAACTTCCCTCCAGCATCTGCACATTGCCGCTGATGGTGTTATTCCCCGCCAGTTCCAGCGTTGTGCCGGCATTGAAGGTCAAATCATACCCTGCATGGCTCAGCGTAGCATCTTTCACCAGCACAGTGGCTGCAGAACCGGCATGAACGGTAATGCCTCGCCCCTGGTAAATGGCTCCATCCTCAACGCGCAAGCGCCCGCCGTAGACTTCTGTCAAGGTATAGACCTCAGTGGTGCGGGAAAGGCGTATTTCCTCCGCCGTACCGGCTACATTGCCCTTCACGGTGTACAGATCATTCTCCGTAGTCGCACCGGTGAAAATGATATCGCCCTGCTGAGCCATGCCACCATAAGCTTCATTCAGCTTAAAACTACTGCCACTGCCAATGTAAATAGAATCCCGGAAAGTGATATTCTTCCCTGCTGCGGCGGAAAGAGAAACATCAGCATAGCATGCATAAACACTGCGAAGGCGGTAGGCACCATCCGCCACCTCGAAATTCTGATAGAACTCTACTGATTCATTGTTCCGGATGCTCAGGTCGGTTCGTGTATAAATCGCTCCACCACAGTCTGTTGTTTTATTCTCACTAAACGTCATACTGCCGTTGTCGTTCAGCGTGACTGCACCCTTCCCATAAATCGCACCGCCCGATCCACCGTATGATGCCGTGTTCCCACTAAAATTTACACAGCCATTACCCGATATAGATATGAAAGACCAGCAGCAAATTGCACCACCGTCGCCATCTGACCAATTTCCAGAAAAATCCACTCTACCATTCTGGCTCAGCGTGATGTTATTCCCATAAATCGCACCACCATCGACCCAAGCCCGATTTCCGCTGAACACGACGCTATCGTTACGTAAAGCAGAAACATTCCCACAGATTGCACCGCCCCATAATCTTTCTGATCTATTCCCAGTAAACTCCACGCAGTAGTTGTCGCTCAGCGTGATGTTTTCCCCATCAATCGCACCGCCTTTGTTCCAAGCCCGATTTTGAGTGAATTCCACGCTGCTGTTGCCGCTCAGCGTGATGTTATTCCCATAAATCGCACCACCGGTGGCATCATTGCCGTACGTAGTATTCATACTGAAGATAACGTTCCCGTTGTTACTCAGAGTGATGTCCCCGCCATGAATCGCGCCGCCGTTGCCGGCGAGGTAGACGGTGGCAGGGGCAGATGCCTTATTCCCCTCAAACACCACGCTGCCGTTGTGACACAGCGTGATATCTCCGCTCTCATAAATCGCGCCGCCACCCAAGGCAGAAGAAGAATAGGTAATATCCCGGAAACGGATATCCACGTAGTAATTGTACGTATTCGAACCGGTCTGGCGGGTGGTTATGGTAAGAGCATCCTTCACCGCTTCCGCATGCAGCACTACCTGCAACCTGCCATCATCAACTTGCAGAATACCACCCGCCCAGAAACCGGAGCCAGGGCGGGTGTAATCGAAATAGTTGGAGATAGCGTTATT
>CALCHQ010000036.1 GCA_937901085.1 uncultured Verrucomicrobiales bacterium
GGTTGCCCAGACGCTCTCCAGAAAGCGAGCAGCTTTTGCAGAGCAGCAGCGCATCGTTTCTCTTGCAGAGCAGGCCACGGGTGAAGCCCGGGCACACATGCTCCTCAAGGCCTGCCGCATCGAAGGCATTGAACGCCCGGATAAAGCCGAGCAGCTCATCAAGAACGCAGATCCCGAAGATAAATCAGGCTGTCTGGCAGCCCTGCGCTTCTACAATAACCCCGTAGGCGATTCCATCAAGGATATGCCGCTGGCTGATGCGCTCAAGGAAATGGACAAGGCCATTCACAACCCGCTGCACACCGTGCAGCAGAAACAGAATGCCTGCGCCTTTGCCATCGGTCTCATCCGCCGCAAGGTGGGCATGGGTGGCTCTCACCTCATCCGCCAATATGCCGAGCACATGAAGAGCCTCAACCCGAGCTCCGTTCTCGGCCGCTCTGCCGATATCGTCATCCGCGACTGGACGCAGGGCCTGCAATATGTGCGCGGCTGGAGTTCCTACACCCTGCCCATGCAGGGTATTCCCACCGAGATTCAGGGCCGCCTGCCTATTGCTGAACCCGGCACCTACAACGTGCGTTTCACTCCCTCACGCGGCAAGAACCACGCCAAGGTGGCCTGTGTGGCTTTGTATGACGGCGGCAAGCTGGTTGCCATCGATAAGCGCTACTTCACGCTCACAAGCCCGGCTAGCTACTTCCTGAAAGCTACGGAACCGGTGAAGAACCCGCGCCTTTATGTCACCTTCGACAACGCTGAGACGGAGCGAGATACACACGGCAGTATCTCCATCACCCGCCAGTAAGTCGAGCGGCGCAGCAAATAAGGAAAAATCTTATTTTCCGGCAGCAGGTTCTTCAACCTGCTGCATCATGCTGCGCATCCACTGCCCCGCCTCCGGCGATTGCTGCTCAATGGTGTCCACCATCGTCGGGAACCACGGCTGCATGCAGTAGGAGGTTATATTGAAACAGGCAAAGATAATGGCTATTGCCACAAACTGGCGGACCACACCGGTGCGCCGGAATTGCAGCGCCAGTGTGCGGCAACGGGCATCCCACATGG
>CALCHQ010000037.1 GCA_937901085.1 uncultured Verrucomicrobiales bacterium
GCGGCACATTGGGGCTTCTGCTCTGCGCCCGGGACAGCGGCTGCACCGTCACCGGCATCGAGCTTCAGGAGGCCGCCCACGCCGCCGCTGTGGAAAATATCGCCCGCAACGGCCTGGAGGCCCGGCTTTCCAGTATATGCGCGGACCTGCGGACCATGCCCATGGAGCCGGGGGCCTATCATGTCTGCGTGTCCAATCCCCCCTATTTTTCCGGCGGCGCGGCCCACTCGAAAAATCCCACCGCCCGGCAGGAGGACACCTGCACCCCGAAGGAGCTCTTCGCCGCCGCATCCCGGGCCCTGCGCTGGGGCGGCGACTTTTTCCTGGTCCACAAGCCCGAGCGGCTGGCCCAGCTGTGTTTTGAAGCATCGTCCCACGGTCTGGAACCGAAACGCCTGCGCCTGGTCCGCCACCGCCCCGATTCCCCCGTCAGTCTGATTTTGCTTAGCTGCCGCAAGGGCGGCAAGCCGGGACTGCAATGGGAGGAGCTGTGCCTGTTCAACACCGACGGGACCCCCACAGCGGATTACCGCCGAATTTATCACATCCCGTAGGGAACGGCCTGTGTGCCGTTCCCCGGTACGCGCCCATGGAACGGCACGCAGGCCGTTCCCTACATTTTTTCGCAAACAAAGGAGGGCCAATTATGGCCGGAATGTTATATCTCGTCCCCACGCCCATCGGCAACCTGGGGGACATCTCCGAGCGGTGCCGCCGCACCCTGGAGGAAGCCGACTTCATCGCCGCGGAAGACACCCGCGTGAGCCTGAAGCTTCTGAATTATCTGGGCATCAAAAAAAGCCTCGTCAGCTACTACGAGCACAACAAGGCCTTCAAGGGCAATGTGATTTTGGACCGCATCCTGGCGGGCGAGACCTGCGCCCTGGTGTCCGATGCGGGCAGCCCCGCCATCTCCGACCCCGGCGAGGACCTGGTGCGCCTGTGCGCGGAGAACGGCATCACCGTCACCGCCATCCCCGGCCCCTGCGCCGTCATCACCGCTCTGGAAGAGCTGCTGGAAAAAGCACGCCGCGAACTCAACGCTTAAACCCATTAACCCCAACCCTGTGCCATGTCAAGCTACTTGGCAGAATTGCCGATTGATATTGAAGAACGCACCACCGCCGTGCTGTTGGAACACGTTTGCAAGCATGTGCAGGACTTCGCCGTGCGCGGTGAAGCCTACGAATGGGGCGTAAAGTACCTTGCAGCGCATGGCGTGAATATATCCGTAAAGACCATGGAAAGAAAATTCCTTGCATGGAGAAAAGCCGGCAGCGAGGTGCTGCTGGACGGTCGCAAAGCCGGTCGCAAAGCCCCGCGCTCTGCCGTGAAAAATCCGCGCTTCCTCAGCTTGTGGCGCGCTATGGTGGCCAACTCTCAGCGCAGCACAAAAGCCGCCTACAAACGCCTGCTGGAAATGTGGCGAGCCGGTGAAACAATCCCCGGCTATGAAAAAAACTACAACCGCAAAACGCTGCCGCAGGGGTGGAGCTTTCCCAACCTTGCCAAGCTGTTGCCCCCCAAAAAAGAGCTTGCCATCTACCGCAAGGGCCTGCGCCAAGCCAAGCCGCTTATGGCGCAGACCTTCACCACCCGTGTGGGTAGCTGGCCGCTCGCCTTCGTGTTCTTCGATGACGTATGGGTTGACCGCCTCAGCTACTACGGGAACGAAATTGACCGCTGCTTCCAAATCGGCACGCTGGATTTTTACACCGGCCGCCGTTTGGCCTACGGCACCAAGTTTCGCCACACCCGCGCTGACGGCTCGCACGTATACCTCAACGGTGATGAAATGCTGCTTGTAATCTGCAACCTGCTTTTGAATTACGGCTACAATGCAGAGCGCGG
>CALCHQ010000038.1 GCA_937901085.1 uncultured Verrucomicrobiales bacterium
GGTCGTAGAACTTTTTACGCAAGCGGGATCGGTGTATTCGGAAAGGTCGTTTTGCGTCATAATAGAATGAAAGGTGCTTTGAAACTGCGCGAATTCCATGGGTGAAATCTCCTTTGAAACGTGATTAAAAAATGTATTTAGTGCCATAACGGTATGAGTTTTGTTGTCATCCCGGCGAGATAAGCTCTCTTTTTCAAAAAGGTTTTCGGTTAGGGTGAATTTCTTTTTGCATCGGCAAAAAGAAAGAGGGGAAGGTCTCCCGAAGAGGTTTGGATGCAGAAGGCGTGATCGGGCAACCGGAGCCGTACGAGGGTACGGCAGAGGGGAAAAACGCGGCTAAATAAGCGCATAAAAATGGAATTCGAGCCTTTGCGAGAATTCCTACCTCAGCTTTTCTTTGTTCAAAAGAAATGAACTGTCAGCAGATATGCTTGGTTAAGCCTTTCCGGCGCTTATTGTTCTGTGCCCTCCACGACAGCCTCGGCAGTCTATTTCTGTTGCACTTTCCCGACGATTACTCGTGGCTGACGTTATCAGTTATCCTGCCCTGCGAAGCCCGGACTTTCCTCACGGTAATACCTTTCGGCAACATACCGCGCGACCGTTTAGCGGAGCTGTTCTATTATTATACCTTTAAGCTTGATTTCATCGCGAAGATTTTCCTTGATATCTGCAATATCAGCCACGCAGGTCTTCATCTGGTGCTCCAGCGCGTAGTGCAGCACGCCGCGACCCACCTTGCCATATCCGATGACCAGCAGCCGCTTCCCCTCGAATTCCGAGTGGCCCAGCTGTTGCATGGCCCGGAAAAAGCCCTCGCCGGTACCCAGCACCGTTTCAATGCGTTTGATTCTGCCGGAATCAGCCAGAATCACCGGGTCATGCACATGCTCATAACGGTGCACCCCGGTGCGGGTCATCTCAGCAAAACCCAGCCTGGGATGCAGTTCCCGGAACTGCCCGGAGCAATCCAGAATAATATCAAAATCATCCATACCGCGGGGCGCCTGGTGAATCCCGAAATCCGTGAGCATCCCCATGATATCCTTATCATACGGCATGGTCGGTCTGGAGGGAACCCACACCTCCGCCCCCGCAGCCAGCAGAGCCATGAACTTACCCAGAGTGTTCCGATACAGCGGCGTGCCGTCCAGAACCCGCAAGCCCTCCAGCGGTAAATTCTTGCACCATTCCTCTGCCTGCCAGCGCAGCACGGGCCACTCCTCCGGGCTGTAGAATGCATCCAGGTACTTACGAATCTTCTCGGCCTGCTCGTTCATACTTATCCCAGTCTACTCCCGTGCGCGCGAAATGCAAGAAAAAACGCGTCTTTCCCGGCTGGGAAAGACGCGCCTTTAATCAATAATTAATTGTCAATCGTCGATAGTCAATCGTCAATCACTTACTTGATGCGGTCATTCTCACCAGTACCCCAGGAAGGTTTGAAATCCGGGATTCTGGGGCCGCTGCCGGGGCAATCTGCCGGCACTCGGTACTGCTCGCGCAGCTTGTGGTAAGTTTCCGTA
>CALCHQ010000039.1 GCA_937901085.1 uncultured Verrucomicrobiales bacterium
GTACTGGGTGAAAAGGGCGAGCGATACGAAGAAGTCTACGCCGAGGAAACGCTCAAGGAGTTGAAGAATCATCCGGCGATTCAGGAAGCGCGGCTTGCCCGCCAGGCAACCCTGCGGAAGGAAGCCCTGGAGCTGGCCCGGAAACTGCGTGAATCCGGCAAGGGACCGATTGTGGCGTATGAGGAAGCCTGGACCACGGTGTACAGCCGCAACTGGCTGAATGCGCGGCATCTGGAAGGCAGCTGCAAGCTGGAGGACATGCTGACCCGCCTGGCAGATGAAAACGAAAACATCCCCTTCACCGAGGAAGAGGAACAATGGCTGCTGGAAGCACTGCTGGAGGACGATGACCGCCTGGAGACGGAAGCCGGGCGCGAGCTGCTGCGGCGCCTGGCCGAGCATCTGCGCCGCCGCCGGCTGGGCGATCTGACGCTGCGGCTTTTGCTGTTCAAGGCAGAGACCCATGAACTGATGCAGCGATTTGCCGCCGCCATGCGCAATGGGCTTGGCAGCATGAGCGCCTATCGCGATGCCCTGTTCAAGACCTCCCGCGACAGCATCATGACCCACTCCGTAGTGGGGTACAGAGCCCCCTGGGGGCTTGGTCTGGGTGGTGGCGTGAGCTACCGCCAGTCGCCCCAGCCGGTGGCTCTGGGGCTGGTATGCGTGCTGTCCGGCTGGGATGCGGTGATGGTAATACCCGGCAGCCAGCACCGCCCGCGCTTACCCTGGGCAGTGGGCAGCAGCCGGCCGCCCCGGTCATCTCCAAGGACCCTGCTGCAACAGAAAAAGATTTTCTTGCCACTGCTCCTCAGGAGCAGGATAAGGATGAGGAGGAAGACGAGGAAAAGAAGGACGAGGAGGAAACCAAGACTCAGGGAACCGCTTCTGTGGGGGGGGCTGCCGCGGGTGGTGCCGGCGGCGGTGGCGCCCCGATGATGATGCGCGCCTTCTCCATGCGCGCTACTGCTCCCGAGACCTCGGAAGATGACGGCATTTCCAATGTGGCTCTCACCGAGGCAGACCTGAAGGTGGACGGCTCGGCTGTTCTTTATTTCACCAATAACGGACTTACCCCCACCACCACCACCCAGGTTAAAGGCGACAGAGAGAACGATAAAAAACGTAAA
>CALCHQ010000040.1 GCA_937901085.1 uncultured Verrucomicrobiales bacterium
GCGGTTAAAGCTGGGGCCCGGTGAATGACCACCCCGAGCTCACGAGCCCGAATTGCCAGAATGGCCTGACCCGTTATTCCCACGAGGATGATGCCGTTCTGGGCGGGCGCGGGCGCATTCTGTTCTCCTCTCCGACCACGGGCAGCCGCACCAATGGCATCATCAAGATGAGCTATGATGATGGCAAGACCTGGCCTGTGGAGAAATATGTGGGCGATGGTGCCTTTGCCTATTCCGTGCTCTGCCCGGTGAAACCCGGTGTGGCCGGTGTGCTGTATGAGGTGAATGGTCGCCCCATCAGGCATATCCGCTTTGCTCCGTTCAGTATTTCCTGGCTGACGGATGGCGAAGACACAGGTATGGCCGAGTAAGTCCCTCGTAAGTTTCAGTATATCAGAATCCCCTGGTTCCGGAGAACCAGGGGATTCTTCATTGAACGAGAGCTGGTGAAGATTACCACTTTCCTTTGCGGAAACAGGCAACGCTGATGCCACCCAGAAGAATCAGCGTGCCAATGCCGATGCTGACCCACTGGGTGGGGCTGAGCCATTCGCCGCGTGCGCGGAGGTATTTCCGCTGAATCTTTGCAGCCTGTCTGGCGGCAGCGGCGGCGATGTCTGCCGTGTTGCGGCTCACATCGGGCGATACGGAAATGCCCTTCACCATATCAAGATTGGCAGAAACAGAGGTGATATCCCTGTTTTCTGCGGAGGCGAGCAGGGGAAGATTGATGAGCAGATCGCCATTGACATCATATGCCATGACTCCGCCTACACCATTCCAGCCGGAACCGCAGCAACCGGAAAATACAACAGTGAAACTGATGTAGGACGAGCCATCCCGGACGATGGCAGACGGGTGATTGGCCAGTTTGCCGTAGGGGATGGTTTCACCCCAGGGAGAGCCGTGCCAGTTGCCGGTGATGCCGGCGGGGGTGGCCATGATGCCAAGCTCGTGGTTACTGGATACCGTGAGCAGTTTGGTGGGCTCCGTTACTTTTGCGGCTGCAGAGAGGTCCACCGTGATGGCAATGGCTGTTGATGCAGCGTTTGCCTTGCGGAAATGGGAGATATTGTAGATGGGAAGCCGGGAGTAGAGGGTGCCGTATTCACCTGTGATGGTACCCGCATTGCAGCTGATGCCGGTGTAGACGGTGTTGCTGGCCGGGTCATCGAAAATGGCGGTGCCGGCTTGTGCCGGAATGGCCGCAAGCAAACAGGTAGCCAGGAGATAAAGAGTTTTTCGCATGGTGATATAGAGTATACTCCTATAAATCTAGCGTATGAGTCAGCCTTTGGCAAGTAAGTTCGTTGCAACCGGGGTAAAAAATAGTATTTTCCGGGGGGCTGCCGCCTTCATTCTTGACCTTTTGGTGTATAACAGGTACACTTCCGCGCATGCAGGAGTTGGAAATCATGTCCCCTGCGGGGTCATTCGAATCGCTTGCTGCCGCGTTGCGCGCAGGGGCCGACAGTGTGTATTTTGGTGTAGGCATGTATAATATGCGTGCGCGTTCCACGGTGAATTTCACGGTGGAGGACCTGCCCAAGGTGGCTCGTCTTTGTCACGCATGCGGAGCCAAGGCATATCTTACCTGCAATGTGATTATTTACGATGAGG
>CALCHQ010000041.1 GCA_937901085.1 uncultured Verrucomicrobiales bacterium
AGGCAAAAAGCTTGTCCCAGATGGGGCACACCTTGAAGAAAAAGCCGATGATATAGCCCGTGCTCACAGCACAAATCAACGACCCCTCGCGCACTCCGACCACGTCCCCCCATATAATCAGCGATGCCACCACAGCAATAGCGAGCAGTGAACAATCCACAGTTACTTTCACTCGACTGAAGCGCCAGGAGAATGTGCGACACAGAGCCAGACAGAAGCCTTCGGCGGAAAGCGGCACCATATCAGCCTTGACATACGTGAAAATGCCGAATGCACTAATCACGCACCCTATCAGGATATAAGCGAGCGAAAACGTATAATCCTCTACCGGCAACAGGCGGGTGTAACTCAGACAGAAGTCGAGCATAACGCCCAGAATCACACCCATCACCACCTGAAGCAGCTGCACAGGACGATAATTGCGGCGCAGCAGCAGAATCTGCATCACCACCAGCAGCACATGCACGCAGATGAGAAGATGACCCACGGTACAGAAGCTATATCCCATGCCGCCCGGCACATCGCCCAGCGCCAGGTGACACACCAGAGCCGGGCTGGTTATAGCATCTGTGCCTAAATCAGCCACCACAGTGAAAGCAATTCCCTGAGCCAGCAGAAGCAGGCCAAGAATCAGGCAGCACAGGCGCAGGCAGATTTCCGGATAAGAGCGTTTCGTATTCATTACCGTTGCCGGATTCTACCAGATAGAGTCCTATCCCGCAAGACTTAATCCCCGCACATGCAATGCGTGCACCTGCGCACACTCGTACATACATGCTTTTTGTTTGCAATAAGCAGCGCGCAGCGGTAGAATATGCGCGTGAAGTGGACATCTGCTAAAATCTACGTTCTGAAAGCAGCCATCATCGGCACTACGCTTGGCTACATGTGCCTGGACCTCTGGCTGCTGCATGGTCCCATGTACGGGTTCCTGCACAAGGATAAACAGGCAGCAGAAGCTGCTGTGGTGGTCTATGGCGAGCGGATTTCGCATGGGCAGCTGGCGCGGCACAAAGCAGAGCAGGAAGCCATTTCCGGGCGGGAGAAAACCGTCACCGCCATGGCCATGGACATGGTGCGGAGCTCCCTGCTGCGCATGCGTACCCGCTACAACGACAAGCAATTGCCGCACAACAGAGCCGCAGCGGAATCCCAGGTGGCAGCACTGGCCACACGAGCCGGCAGCATGGCAGAATTTGAACAACAGCTGGCCACGCAGGGCTATACGCGCCGCCAGTTCACAGATAAAGTGGAAGCCCGGCAAATGCAGCTCGCCCTGCTGGACCGCAATCTGGAGCCCCACACCCAGGTGGATAATGCCGCCATCATGGCGCATTACAAATTGCTGAAGGAAGACATGACCATTCCTGCCAGCCGACCGGTGAAGCATATTTTCATTGCATCGTTGAACCGCAGCGAGGAC
>CALCHQ010000042.1 GCA_937901085.1 uncultured Verrucomicrobiales bacterium
CGTGAAGGACAAGTGTTCCTATATCACGCCTGTGCCTGGTGGTGTGGGCCCCATGACCATTGCCATGCTGATGTCCAACACGGTGAAGGCTTGCCGCCAGCTGACGGCCAAGTGATATTTTCGCAGATTGCGTATCAGAAAAAGGCTCCGGTTCCGGAGCCTTTTTTTATTGAGCCCATTGGCAGAGCTGGACCGGGAACGCGCAGTCCAGGCAGATGTGGCGCGCGCAGAAATCGGCATCTATCTGCAGGAGCGCCTGATGGGCGTATGCTTTGTGCATGGTGGAGCCCAGATCCTCCCGCTCGCCGAAGAGCAGAGTGGCAGTCCGCTGAATGCTGGCAGGCATGGCCGCTGCTGGCTCGGCCAGGTAGCTCTCCCAGGCGTGGGGGCTGGAGTCCTGCACATAGACATAGTTGATGAGGAAATCAGCCACCCGTTGCTTGCCGATGAGGGCTGCCTTGCGGGCCATAGGGGCAGAGGAAAGGGTGTAGTGTGTATCCCAGAATGGGTGGGAGAGTGAGCACAGCAGCTGCTGGAGCTCCTTTGCCCCGGCAGCATTCAGCAGGGGCATGATGCGTTTCCATTTCTGCGCGCTCAGAGCCAGCGCTGCCACTCGCCGCTGCGGGTGGTTGACAGGCCGGGATGGCGCCTTGCTCCATGGTACAGCACGCCCGGTTGATAATTCGTACTGCGGGCGGAGCTTCCACCATGCATCCCACACCTGCCGGTGGTATGCGCGGGCGGCTTCCACGGCGCGCTCCGGCAACACCGGGAAGAGAAAACCTGCCGTGCCCAGCAGAATGGCTTCTGCTTCTTCCCCCAGAGCCTGGATGGGAGCACGCATGGCCAGCATCTGCATGGCGTCTTTATTTGCGCTGTATCCAAGCGTGGTGGCCCATGCTTCATACCAGGCCTGCTTGTCCCCTACGGCATCTGCGGCGGAATGCCGAGCGCTTCTGCTCCATGCGGTAGGCTGCTGCCGCCTGAAGCAGGCGGGTTATCTTGCCCGCTGGCATGTCTGCAAGCGGTTTCCGGCAGCGGGGCAGGGTGTCATCCTGGGTGTTTCTGCCAGCGGTGGCATCAGCCCATGTTTCGGGCGGCAGGTAAAGGATGGGAATATCCTGGTGCTGGCTGTTGCGGGTGAACCAGCCGGCCGGTGGCGGGGTGAGCACTACATGCAGAATGACTTTGTTGAAATCCTCATTGGCGCCATGCCCGTGGCGTTCCCAATCCTGGGCGCAGGGGTCAATTTCAATATCGCCGCGCCGGCGTATGCCGTTGATTTCAATTTCAGCGTGCGTGAAATCCGGCCCCGGCTGGCGGTTCCAGCGACCGGTGTCGAGAATGTTCACCTG
>CALCHQ010000043.1 GCA_937901085.1 uncultured Verrucomicrobiales bacterium
GCTCAAAGGGTGACGCATCGAGCCAGCCTTGCCGCACTGCATAATTGAAAGCAGGGCGCAACGTACGCACAGTTGCCGCTTGGTAGCCAGCGCTTTCAAAGCGTTCTGCCAGCCATTCCTGCAACAGCGGAGCTGTCACATCGGCCACCACCTGCCCGCCAAAGCGTTCCAGAAACAACCCGGACACATTTCTGAAATTGCGTCTCGACGCTATAGACCACCCGGCGGCCTTCGCCTCCGCAAAAGCCTTACACAGCGCATCCGCCGTCACATGTCTGCCACTAGATGTCAACATAGGCAGAGCCGTCTCCACAACCTCCGTCAACGTAGACGTCACCCCATGCTGAGCCAGCAACTCTGACGCTCGCAAAGCATCCGCCTGCTGGGCATTTGAAAGCAAGTGCAGCACCTTTTCGCTCGTCATAGCACGCGCCAACTCCGCACGTCCTCGCTCAGCCTCCGTCCGGGTGTGGTAATAAAAATACCCATTCTTCCCGGACGTGTGCAAGAACGCCGGCACATGTATCCCATAGAACGTGTATCCATTCTTCAAAAATTTTTTAATTTTCAGCTGTGGCGCTCTCATGACTCCTCCTTTTGTTCCAGTTTATTCCAGTTTTCAGCCTGCAACAACGCGGATTATACGTAAAGTCGGTAATAAATCAAGCAAAAATTCACACAAAAAGAAAAACCCCACAAGCCTTTATTTATCAAGGTTTGTGGGGTTTTATTTGCAAGAGCCGGATGTCAGGGTCGAACTGACGACCGTCCGATTACAAATAGAATGAACGATTTTCGCAAGTTGTTTAGAGAGAGGTGTTAGCGATTTGTGTTCCAGTTTTATTCCAGATTTCAGCCTGTGAGGTTAGAGCGTCCGATGAAAAAAGGATGCCCCGTTGGGGGCATCCTTGAGTTATGACAACCAGAATATATATATGAAGGAAAGTGGGGTTAGGAAGCTTTTTCGACCACGGGGAGAACGAAGACGGCATCATCTCGCAGACGAGCGCAGCCAGCCTTACCGCGTACGCGCAGGGCGTGGTCTACGGCAATCTTGTTGGGCACGTCCTTGAGGGTCCACTCGGTGTCTTTCCACATGCCAAAGCCTACCTGAGACTTGAGCCAAGCGCAGCACATGCGAGCGCCAGTGACTTGGTTGCCGGACTTGTCTTCCGTGTTCATGGTGGGCAGCATGTTGGTGACTACCACGGTGGCGTTGAGCGTAGCGTTAAAGGTGGGCACGCCCTGCACCAGCTTGGAGAAGCCGTAGTCGCCGCGGTTGACGACGGTCTCATAGGCATTGAGCATCTGTTTGACGGCCGGAGAGATGGCCAGGCAGAGGTCGCCGGGGGTGGAATTATCAAAGGCGTCTAGCTCTTCCAGGCGGCGGAGCATGTACGAGACACGATCGAAGAGGGTGCCGGCATAGTTTTTGGACACGCCGGTGCCGGTGGTTGCGTAGTCAACAGGTATGAGGTTGCCCTTGCCGGCGAGGAACGAGGCATAGGTGAGGTCGAGGCTGGTGCGGACGGAGCCGTCTTCCCCGGCGTAGCCGTCGCCCAGAATGCCGCCACCAAAGCCGTCATCGCTGTCGGTCTTGATGCGATAGCCGGAGCCGTCTTTGACGGTGCCCAGGGTGATCATGTCAAGGAAGCGGGCAGCTGCTGCCTTCTGCTTGCCTCGGATGATTTCAAAGTTGTACTCAAGGTTGAGCATGTCATCCACTTCATCGATGCAGAGGTCGATAGAGTTGTAGAATTTGCGCTGCTTCATACCGCGCTTACCAAAGGCGAGCTGGTCGGTGACCATATCAGCGCGGCCGTCGGTGTATTCGCGGACGTTGGTGCCGCCAATCTGGGGGAACTCCCAGTACACGCCCTTGGGGGGAGCGTCGGAGAGGATGGTGGTGAGGGGTTGGACTCGGGAGGCCATCTGCTCCCAGTCATGCTGCCATTTTTCTGCGTACTTGGTACGCGCCATTTCGATGATCGTTTTATCCAATGCCATGGTATTAAAAACTCCTTTCGGTATTGGTATTTTGCCGAAAGGAGCTCATGAAATAAATATCCCGCTCGGGATATTTAACGCAGGCCGTAACGGATGGTGTTGTAGCGGGCGTTTACCTCGCGCCAGCGAGGGTCTGAGGGGTTGTGGAAGGCGTTGTAGTCGGGGTGGGCGGGATTTGTCATGACTTCATGCGCCCAGTTGGAGGCATCGGGTGCAGCTTGGCGGATGCCAGCGGCAGGGCGCTCACCTACAAAGGAGGCGAGGCCATGCAGGAGTTTCATGCCCTTGGGAGACTGGAGGAGCTGGGCGGCTTCTTCGTCCACATGGGCGGAAGCTTTGAGTTGGCGCAGCATGTTCTTGGCACCGGCCAGGTTGCCTTCAAAGTCGGCACCCCATTCTGTTTTCAGGGCAGCGTGGGACTCGGCCAGGCGCTGCTGTTCCTGCTGCCCCTGCAGGTCATTTTGCTGGCCTGCGTGCCGATGGTCTACTCCTGGCTCCTGGCCCGGAAGCAGCGCCGGGAGGGCAGCTGGACCGAGTCCCAGGTCAGCCGGGACCTGAAAAAGCACCCGGTTCTGCTGGCCGTGACCACGATTCTGGTGGCGGTGATCCTGGCAGGCGTGGGCATCGTCATGTTCACCGGCGACATCGAATACACCGTCACCGATGACAAGCTGACCATCGATGCGGATTTCCACAGCGATCTCGCAATTTCTCTGGAAACCATCGACTCCATGGAGCTGTGCCAGGGCCACCCCGGCGGCACCCGGACCTGGGGCTTTGCCAGTGCCCGGCTGATGATGGGCTGGTTCGAGAGCGACGAGCTGGGCGACTACACCCGCTACACCTACACCGGCTGCGACAGCTACATCCTGCTGACCTCCGGCGAGGACATCCTGATTATCAACGCCAAAACC
This sequence comes from uncultured Verrucomicrobiales bacterium, assembly GCA_937901085.1. Taxonomy (GTDB): domain Bacteria; phylum Verrucomicrobiota; class Verrucomicrobiia; order Verrucomicrobiales; family Akkermansiaceae; genus Akkermansia. The sequence goes on from CALCHQ010000043.1 coordinate 2,922, forward strand.
GAAGCCGACACCCAGGCCCTGTACGAATCCCTGACCGAAAAGCTGGCGGGTTAACTGCCTTCCGTAGGGAACGGCTATGGCCGTTCCGCGGCAAAACCCGATTTTATGGAACCCGTA
>CALCHQ010000044.1 GCA_937901085.1 uncultured Verrucomicrobiales bacterium
AAGGGCGTCCCTGGGCAATGTCGACAAGCTGGATCAACTCCAAATGTTCGATGATTACTTTTTGATACCGCAGAATATTGGCGCAGGCGGCCTCATCGCCGGGAATCAGCAACATGCGGATAGCACCGCTGCCATCTGTTGCTCGAAGCGAGATGCGGGATACATCCTTGATGTCGATATCCGCAAACTTCATGGAGCGCAGGGAATCGAGACTGAGCGGGATATCTGAAACACAAACCCGCTGGTTTGCCATGCGTATCTGAGCCCGGGCTTTGCCGGTGATGACCGGGAGCTCACATATGGACTTGATGAAGCGAGAATAGCTGCCCGTCTGCGCCAGCCGGGGCTCAGCCATCAGTGTGAACACCACCGGGCGGTCATTCACTGTGGCATGGCAGTATTGCTGCTCATCGCCGTCCTGAGTGAACGTATCGTATATTTTCAATTCCTTGGCGCCGCCGTCCCAATCGCCCTCCAGGCTGATGCTGACCGTGGGTTGTTCCGGGAGCTGGACCTCCACGGCGTCCTCCACCCGGACTGCTTTCAGATTTGAAAGATTGCGAATCAGCTTATCAACGGCATCTTCATCAGTTCCAGTAATAACCGGGCTGGTGATGGACCATGCGGCCTCTGCACTGATGCGATGCAGACGGATGGATGCCTTTTCGTCAGCCCCATTGCGAACGCTGATGGTGCGGAGCAATTCCGGGTCAAACTGCAGAGGGGAGGGGTCTCTCAACGCCTCCAGACCATCCTTGAAGATGCTCAGGATATTGCCGCTCACAACGTGAATACGTTTATCGCGGCCATAGAAGTTGGTACGCAGATAAGTGGTAGGGAAAAGAGATTCGCCGTCCCCGGCATCGGCCAGCCAGGGAGAAGTGCTGCCCAGCGTATAGCGGGCAACCGTTGTCAGACTGTCATCACCATCCGGCTTCTTCAGTGTGATTTTATGGGGGGAGGTTTCCACCCCGAATTCACGCATGTTTCCGCGCGTGATATTGTTGAGCGGCAGGGGGTCCACCAGCCGTGCATTGGCCGTGAACGAGAAAATAGCCTTCACCACATGGGGTGATAACCTGTCCTTGAAGGGGCGTATAATCCACCATGCCCCTTTTTCGTCCTTGGCACAGACAATTTCATCGTGCAAATCCTGGATTCGCATCCAGCATACCTTATCCAGCTGCGATGTGCTGTCCTTCGAGAATAAGGGCATGCCGGGCTCGAAACGGTACCAGCCGGTTACGCGGGCCAGGTTGCCATCGATAGCAAGGAATGCAGCCAGAGTCAGAGCTCCGGCTGCAAGGAGTGAGAGAATAATGGTGGGTAAAATTCTCATGGAAGTGTTTCCGGTATTAATGGCGGCGTGTATTCCAGATGAAGATAGCCACGAGGAAAGCCAGGAAGGGCATGATGAGCAGGGTCATGTTCTCAATGGCGCTGCGGGAATGACGGTCCAGGGCAATCTTCATG
>CALCHQ010000045.1 GCA_937901085.1 uncultured Verrucomicrobiales bacterium
TTCTCGCGGAGCAGATTATCACTCACCCGAACGATGCCATCCTCTTTGTCGGCTACAGCGACCCTGAAACGCCCGCCGGCAAGATTAAGGCCACCTCGCACGGAGAGCTGGTGAACCTGCGGCAGAAAGGCGGCCAGGCATATCCGCTGAAATGCCGGGTTGAATGCTTTGATTTCTCCGGCCACGCTTCGCGGAAAGCGCTGATTGATTACGCATGCAAGCTGAAACCGGCGAAGGTTCTGCTGGTGCATGGTGATCCTCCCGCCGTGGAATCCATGAAGGCCGAACTTCAGGAACTCTTGCCGGACTCAGAGATTCTGATTCCCGAGCCCGGCAAGCCCATGCGCCTGGATTAACCGGATTTCGCCTTATTTCCCGTGGTGGTCGACCTCCTGCGTAATCGAAAGGAGGCGGAAATCCCGCCGCCCCGAGTAGCGGATACATAAGGACTGCCCCACGGCGGCATCCGGCATCTGCGCCAGCCGCACCGCCCCCGTGAACGGGGATTCGCATTCTGGTCTGCTGCCGGGCTCCAGGCGTTCCCATGTTTCATGCACCGAGCTCCGATACTCCAGGTCCGTATCACTCTCCAGCAGACGCAATTTCAGGCGGCCGAACTGGCGCACTGAATTAAAGCTGGCAGAGCCTTCCAATGGCATGGTGTGCAATTCGGCCGTTATAGGGATTCCTACCCTGTATTTACGCCCGGCCTCAACCGTCGGGAGCGCGCGCAATCCACCGGCAGAGCCATAAGTACGCCCGGCAGTACCATTTTCCACATCCACCACCAGTATTTCCACACCGTGGAGGTGATAACCGCATTTCAGCTCCATATCACGAAGAGCCACACATTCCTCGTAGCTGTCCAGATGAGGTGCATCGGTTGTTAATCGTTCCAGATACGTCTTTCCCGTGTTGTTCATCTGGACAACGAACCACATTTCATCCTCTCCACCGCTTCCATGGTAAGCATCTCGGGCCAGCCCAGCGGCTTCGCCTACCCCGCATCCAAGTTCGCTGTGAACGGCCTGACGGTCTCCCTGGCCCGGGAGTTGGGTCCCAAGGGTATTCGGGTCAATGCAGTCGCCCCCGGCATCATTGAAACAGATATGATGAAGGCTGTCCCCAAGGAAGTGATCGATCCCATGATCCAGCGCATTCCCCTGAAACGGCTGGGGCAGCCGGAGGATATCGCCAATGCCTTCGCCTTCCTGGCTTCTGATGAAGCGTCCTACATCACCGGTGTGGTGCTGAGCGTGGATGGCATGGCAAGAGCCTGATAAAAAAATAGGGAGGAAAATACAATGGCTGTAATCAATATAAATAAAGAGAATTTCCAAATGGAAGTTTTGAACGCGGATGACAAAGTCCTGCTGGACTTCTGGGCACCCTGGTGCGGCCCCTGCCGGATGGTAGGTCCCATTATAGAGGAGATCGCGGAAGAACGGCCGGATATCAAGGTCTGCAAGATCAATGTAGACGAAGAGCCGGCGCTGGCCCAGCAGGATGGCGTGATGAGCATCCCCACGCTAATCGTCATGGAGCAGGGGCAGATCCTTACCCAATCTGCGGGGGCACGCCCCAAGGCACAGATCCTGTCTATGCTGTGATCCCCATTTCTCATAACTCCAGCAGCAAGCGCTGGCGCTTGCTGCTGGT
>CALCHQ010000046.1 GCA_937901085.1 uncultured Verrucomicrobiales bacterium
CAGCACCAGAATGATGAGGGCAAAGATACCGTAGTTGAGCAGCCGTGTGGGAATCCCCATGGAAGCCGCGGTTCTGGCGTCGAACAGACTGATGAGCAGAGGCCTTTGCAGAATCGTGATGCTGAGCACCGCCACCGCGCCGATGATGTAGGAAATCCACAGGTCGGCATTGCCCATGCTCATGATGTTGCCGAAAAGCCAGTCATCCACCTTCTGCTGCAACCCCAGCTTGATAAGGATGATGTAGCCCAGGGCAAAGGCTGTGGTATGCAGCACGGAAAGCGCGGTGTCATGGTCCATGCGCGATGTGCGCGAGACAAAGAGGGAACCCAGACCCACCATGAGCCCGGCCAGCACGGCCCCCAGCAGAATGCTCAGCTGGAAAAGCCCGAACAGCAGGATAGCCAGGGCGATGCCGGGCAGCAGCGCGCAGGAAAGCGTACCAATCTGCAGCGATGAACGGCGCAGAACCACCAGTGCGCTGACAAAGCCGTTGGAGAACCCGATGACCCCGCAAGCCCAGAAACTCCGCTGCGCCAGTGGCTCCTGCATGAATTGAAGAAAATCGTTCATGGTCAGTTGAAAGCGGATTTAAGGTTCGTTTCGGAAAGTACTTCGCGCACCGGCCCGGCGGCCAGCAGCGATTTGCGGAGAAGCAGCGCCCGTTCAAAAATATCCGGTGCGGTGGATAAATCGTGGTGCGAGGCTATGACAAGGCGGCCTTCGGCGGCCAGACTCTGCAGCAATCCGGCCAGCGCGGCGGTGCCGGGTACATCCAGCCCGGTAAAAGGTTCATCCAGCAGAAGAATATCCGGCTTTTCCAGCAGCAGTTTTGCCATCAGCGCCTTAGTTCTCTGGCCTCCGGAAAGGTCAGTTACAGGACGGTCCAGACCGATGTCCAAAAGACCCAGTGCACGGGCAACTTCCTCAACCTTGGAGTCAATGATGTAGAAGTCGTGGGCATCCAGTGTTTCCTGAATCTCGCCCAGTTCCTCCAGCAGCTTCAAGTTGCGGTAGACTGTCCCCAGGCTTAATCCGTCCATCTGCTGCTTCAGGTCATTGTAAATCATTTCGGCCGAAGGATGTTGGT
>CALCHQ010000047.1 GCA_937901085.1 uncultured Verrucomicrobiales bacterium
TGGGGTCTGCGAAGGTGGCAAAGATGCTCTTCTGCTGGGTCAGGTTGGTCAGGTCCAGCTTGGAGATGCGGGCGCTTACCTCACCCTCGTACAAGCGGCCGGCGGCTTCCTTGAGCGCGGTGGCCTGGGCGGCATCTGCCTTGCCGCTCACCACAGGCTTGAGGATGGCGGTGTTGATGGTGCTGCGCACCACATCCGGGGTCAGATTTGTGGCCTTCTTGAGGGATTCTGCCACGCTGGCCTGGGCGGCCTTCACCACCTCGGCATCGGCGCCGGGGCCGTAGGCATCAGCCACGATGGCATTCACCACAGGAGCATCAAACTTGTCTACCTTGAGGAAATTGAGCGATGTATTCGAAGTACCCAGCAGAGCCAAGGTAATCACGAGCACTGATGTGGTCCAGATCGGAATGACTTCCAGAATCCACATGAGTGCGGCAAACACAAAGAGAGCGATGACTCGCGTCTGAATCGGGTTTACCGGAAGCCCCCATTCTTCAAAGGGCATGAACAACATGCTGCCGCTGATGAGCAGCACAACCAACAACTTGATTATTGTTTTTGTTACCTGAGACATAACTGTTCGGATTGTGTTCTCAGCACAGCTCGGGCGTGCAGGCGCACACCACCTCGCGCGCGAGCGTGCGGGAACAGGCTTGTGCTACCCAAGACTGTACACCAATCTTGCGCTATTGGCAAGTTTTTGTTGGCGCAAAGTGCAGGATAATTACTTATCCTGCGCCGGCCAGCCGATGCACTGGTGCACCACAACATAGTGATTCTCCGGCAGCCCTATTTCGCGTTTCAGCGCGTCTTTATCAATCATGGCGCGCACCACGGTGGAAAGTCCGCGGGAGGTGCAGTAGAGGTAGACATTCTGATAGGCCGAACCCACATGGCACTCGCCCCCGCGGTCATCCAGGCAGCTGTAAATCAGATGCAGCGGGGCATTCTTCACAAAACTCTGCCGCTCGCAGAGCGGAATCAGGTTCTTATTGTTCACGTTCACCAGCTTGTGGGCCATGCCATCGTATTTCCAGGTGCCGGTGGGGGTGAGCACAAAAAGCTGCATGTTCTGCAAGTTGCGCGAGGTCGGAATGGTGCGCTTGCCATGCGGGCTCTTGCCCCAGGCTACCCACAGAATTTCTGCCAGGGTCTGGTCATCTATGCTCCGGCTGGTATCAAAATCGCGCGCAGAATGGCGCTGCGCTATGGCTTCCATGAGCGGCTTGCCGCCCGTCATGACCGGTGCCGGCAGTTCCTTCATTTCACCTGCACCCCAGGCAGGCAGCAGCGCC
>CALCHQ010000048.1 GCA_937901085.1 uncultured Verrucomicrobiales bacterium
GGCCCACGGAGGGGTAGTCCAGACCGCTGGCTACGGAGTATACCGGGCCGGGTTCTCCGTTTTCGTCCTTGAGCATGATGGAGTTGAAACCATGCATGATGCCCTCGGTGCCATAGGTGATGGAGGCAGAGTGGTCACCCAGCTTCGGGCCGTGGCCCAGGGGTTCCACGCCGTAGATGTCCACCGGGTCACCGAGGAAGGCAGGGAACATGCCCATGGCATTGGAACCACCACCCACGCAGGCGCACACCACATCCGGCAGGTGGCCGGTCATTTCCTCGAACTGGGCGCGCGCTTCGTGGCCGATAACCATCTGGAAATCGCGCACCATCATGGGGAAGGGGTGCGGACCGAGTACGGAACCGATGCAGTAGATGGCGTTCTTGTAGTCGCGCAGGTAGGCTTCGAATGCACTGTCAACCGCTTCCTTGAGGGTCTGTAAACCGTGGTTGACGCAGACCACATTCGCGCCCAGCATCTTCATGCGGGTGACATTGGGGGCCTGTTTGGCGATATCGACAGCACCCATGTGGATTTCGCATTCCAGCCCGAAATAGGCAGCTGCGGTGGCCAGAGCCACGCCGTGCTGCCCGGCACCGGTTTCAGCGATAATTTTCTTCTTGCCCATGAACTTGGCCAGCAGGCCTTCGCCCATGCAGTGGTTGAGCTTGTGGGCGCCGGTGTGGTTGAGGTCTTCGCGCTTCAGGTAAATCTGGGCTCCGCCGACCAGACGGGAAAGTCTCTCGCAATGGTAGACGGGTGTAGGACGCCCCTGGAATTGCTTGCGGATGCGGCGCAGTTCATTGATGAACTGGGCAGACTGGCAGATGTCGTTGTAGGCATCGGTAATTTCCTTGAAAGCGGGTTCGAGTTCCTTAGGAAGGTACGCGCCGCCGAAACGACCGTAGTAGCCGTTAGCATCGGGATAATGGCGAAGATAGGTGCGGAAATCCATGTCGGCGGGCATATTAGAGCATTTTTTTGCGGCCTGCAAGGATTTTCCGTGGCTTGCATTGATTTCTGTGTGTTTTGCGGTGTTCATGAGGGGGAATAAAAAAGGCCTGTCGCAAGGGCGGCAGGCCGGTGATTCGTTTTTTCTGCTGATGAATGCACAATAGCTCCTGAGTCCCTTACGCGGCGTTCTGCTGCGGGGACCACCACCAACGGCCTGGAGGAGGGTGTGCTTCATGTGAAATGGCTTTCGGGGGGTATCCTACGCCTTTTCCTGCATTTGTCAAGCCCATGCTTCAGGGAAGTCCCCAGCTCTTGCGACGGCGGGTATATTCGCTGCGCGGCAGCAGGATGTAGACCGGGTTGCGGTCAGCCCGCAGGCGGGCAATGAAGGCCCGGAGAGTGTCTTCGCTCATGCTGGTGCAGCCTGCGGTGGGGGCAGCGCCATCCTTGCGCCAGATGTGGAAGAAGATGGAGGAACCCGCCCCGACCCTGGGCTTGCCTACACTCTGCGGCGTGTTATGATGCACCAGCAGCTTGATGCTGTGCGGGTAATCGTTCTGGCGCATCTGCTCGTGCAGTTCCCAGGCGGTGGTGGCCGGGTGGTCCAGCCGCACGTGGCGGTTGTAGAGGTGCGGCAGGCGGGGGTCGCTTATCCACAGGTCATTCGGCCCGACCTGCACATGGGGAATGGCGGGGTCGTGTTCCACCGGGGTGGGGTGGGTGACCCACAACCCGCCCAGTTCATAGATGCCGGCGGGGGAGCGGCCGTCGCCCTCGCGCTTGGTGGTGGCACCGGCCGGGGTGCTGTGGACGCCCAGCCCCCAGACGCTGCCGTTGCGCCCCAGTCGTCCGGGAACAGGACCCAGAACCCGCTGCCATTTGCCGGTGGCATTGCGTTCCACCAGGGTGAGGGTGACGTGGGAATCGTTCCACCCGTCACTCACGCCGATGATGGCCTGGCTGCAGTTCGCAGGCATCTGGGAACAGGCGGAAAAAGTCAGCAGGCAGAGCAGGGCTAACAGGGGCAGAAGGTGTCTCATGTGTGCGTGCCAGCATAGCGCGCGCGCCCGAATTTGGCAAGACTGCGGGGTGTCAGCCCGGAAAAATAGTTGAAATTCGCCTGAAATTAAGGAAAAAAGCGAAAAAACTTCAGCTGACATCTTGAAAAATATCTTTTGCTGTGCTATTATTACACCATGCACGCGATGCGCCTCATCGGGGCGGACTGTAGCTATCTGACTCGATGCATCGCTCATCATTTCCCCCCAATCATCATGTTAAGTTCTGCACTCAATCCCGACCGCGCCACGCTTAATTTCCTGAATGCCTATTCGGAACAGGTGCGTAACGCGGGCGAAAAGCTCCAGAAGGACGGAGCTGTGACGCAAATTTTCGGCAATCACCTCTATATCCAGGGGCGTGTTGAGACGAGAGTTGGCGTTTTCCGCACGAGTCTGCGCCTGCAGGGGAACCGCTGGTTCGGTTCCTGCACGGCAGAAGACGAGCGCGTTGCCGGTGCCTGTCTCATCGCCACGATGGTGGAGCGTATGTACCGCGGGGCCAATATGCCGGAAAGCCCCAATGAGTTGAACGAAGTTCCCCTTTCTGACCTGCTGGAAGAAAAGCTGAACCGCGACCTGGATGACCGCGAGTCCGACTATGTGACCAAGCTCGAAAAGCGCTACCGCCGCTTTGCTATCGAGCAGGAAATTCACGACCATGACCTGGTGCGCCTCAATCCCCGCTGGGAAATTACCGGCTATGAGGCGCTGGAACTGTGGCCCACGCCTCCGCGTAACATTCTGGAGTTCTGGAACTACATTGCCTATGCCTTTACGAAGAAGCGCATCCAGTACCCGGAGTTCATGAATGTGGTGACGGATCTGGAGAAGGTTCAGAAACGCATTTCCGAGTGGGAACGCGAGAAAGAGGTCGGCACCTGGTATGAACGCATCCAGAGCGTGAACGAGCGTCCGCCGCAGCCGCCGCGCCACCCGCTCTACATGCGCCTGGTCTCCACCATCAATGAGGCTCGTTTCGAATACCGCTTCACTCCGAAGGAGGATTGGACTGCCATCCGCGAGCGTGGCCAGCTGGATGCCATCCTGGCCGAATTCCTCAATGGCGCGCTCAAGTGCGACCCTCAGACTGATATCCTGCTCAATGTGCTGCGCGACTATGCCGAGCGCCAGGATACCGTCATCCTTGACCTGGATGATGAAGCCGCCTGCCGCGTGATGAACATCCTTTTCCACCAGCCGGCGCTCAAGGGCTACCTGGTGAACCTGGACGAGTGCTACTTCAAGGTGGTGCGCGAACCGCTCAAGTGGATTTGCATCGACGACCCCATCGTGCCGGATTGCTACGGCCTGCAGCTGGTGACGGCTGCCGGTGTGCATGTAACCCACTCGGTGCGTCAGCTGCCGGGGCAGGTGGAGCTGTACCAGTCTGACGAAACCGTGTTCCCCGGCCCGCCCCGCTGGCTGGAAAGCACGGAAGTGGAACCCCGCTACTCCATTCCCAAGACGGTGATTGACAGTCTGGACGGCGTGGAATTCCTGCGTAAGATTGGAGCCACCCTGCCGCCCAGCATGGAGGAACGCGTCATCGACATCGAGATGAAGCCGACCTTCAGCATGAAGATTGTGCGCGGCCTTACCAGTGCCGATACGGAACATGTGCTGCTGGAGGTGACGGCCCAGGATGACCCCGGCCGCCGACGCGAACAGTTGGGTAAGGATGACTGGGAACTCATCGAGCAGCAACCGGTGAAAGACCATACGCTCCTGCGTTTCATCCGCGATAACCTGTACCCGATTCCCGGCCTGCTGGAGGAAATGAACTTCACCTACGATACGCAGGTGGAGGCCTTCAAGAGCCGCATCACCAAGCAGTTCCCCGAAAAATTTGCCGAATGGGCCAAGGCCATCCCCGAGACCATCAACGTGGAGATGGACGAGAACCTGAAGTCCCTTCTGGCCGATCCGGTGGCCGCCGCCATCCGCTTCGAGGTGGTGAACCAGGAAATCGACTGGTTCGACCTGCGTGTGGTCATCGATGTGGAGGGTGTCACCCTCACCAAGGAGCAGATCCGCTCCCTTGTTTCCGCCCGAGGTGGCTACGTCCGCATGGATGACGGCCGCTGGATGCGCCTCGAAATCAAGCTCGATGATGCACAGCGCGATGCGGTGACCAAGCTGGGGCTTGACCCGTTTGACCTTTCCGGCGAGACGCACCGCATGCACGCCCTGCAGCTGGCCGACCCGCGAGCCGCCGAGGTGTTCGACCCGAAGGCCTGGCAGCGCATCAAGGAACGCACGGCTGAAATCAAGATTGATGTGAAGCCCGATGTGCCCTCCACCCTGCAGGCCACGCTGCGTCCGTACCAGATTGAAGGTTTCCACTTCCTGGCCTATCTGGCAGAGAACGGCTTCGGTGGTATTCTGGCGGACGACATGGGTCTGGGTAAGACGATTCAGTCCATCACCTACATGCTCTGGCTGCGCGAGGACTACATCCGCCGCAACAAGCAGGGGCGCAAGAAGGTGACCATTCCCCCGGTGCTGATTGTCTGCCCGAAGTCTGTGTTGGACGTGTGGGCCAGCGAAACCGAGAAATTCGCCCCCGGTGTGCGTGTGATGGTCATCCGCAACAAGGAACAGGCCGATGTGGAGAACATCCTCACGAACTACGACATGGTGGTTATCAACTACGCCCAGCTCCGCGTCTGCGGCGAGCAGATTAACGCCATCAAGTGGCTCACGGTGATTCTGGACGAAGGCCAGCAGATTAAGAACCCGGACTCCAAGGCTGCCAAGGCCGCCCGCGAAATCAACGCCTACAACCGCCTGGTGCTTTCCGGTACGCCCATCGAAAACCGCCTGCTGGATATGTGGTCGCTCATGGCCTTTGCCATGCCCGGTGTGCTGGGCAGCCGCGCCTACTTCAAGAAGCGTTTCGACAAGCGCAAGGATTCCCAGAGCCAGAACCGCCTGGCCGCGCGCCTCAAGCCTTTCCTCCTGCGCCGCACCAAGCAGCAGGTGGCCAAGGACCTGCCTCCGCGTACGGAAGAAGAAGTCTACGCCAAGATGGAGGGCATCCAGCGCCAGTTGTACAAGGCCGAGCTGCGCCGCATTCAGAAGGCTCTGCTGGGCGTGGATTCCGACGAATCGGTGAAGAAGAACTCCTTTGCGATTCTGCAGGGGCTTATGCGCCTGCGCCAGATCTGCTGCCACCCCGGCCTGGTCGACCCGAAGTATGCCAAGGAGGACAGCGCCAAGCTCACCGCCCTCTTCTACCTGCTCGACCAGCTGCGTGAGGAAGGCCACAAGGTGCTGGTGTTCTCGCAGTTCGTCTCCATGCTCGAAATCATCAAAGGCAAGCTGGAGGAGAACAACCACCCCTACAATTACCTCACCGGCCAGACCAAGGACCGTAAGGCCGAAATCGAGAAGTTCCAGACTACCAAGGAACCCAGCGTGTTCCTCCTTTCGCTCAAGGCAGGTGGTGCAGGTCTGAACCTTACCTCGGCCTCCTACGTCATCTTGTACGACCCGTGGTGGAACCCGGCTGTGGAAAGCCAGGCTATCGACCGTACGCACCGTATCGGCCAGAAGAACAAGGTGATTGCCTACCGCCTGCTGACCCGCGACTCGGTGGAAGAGAAGATTCGCGTGCTGCAGCACCAGAAGAATCAGCTTGTCACCAACGTGCTGGGTGATGAAGGCTTTGCCTCCAGCCTCGACCTCAACGACCTGCAGTTCATCCTGGCCCACGGCGGCGAGGATAACGACGACGACATCGTCGTGGATGTCTGATGCGGGTTCTGACGTTTTGACCTGCCGCAGCACCCCGCTCTACGGAGCGGGGTGCCGTGTGTTTCAGGCGAGGGCGTTCAGAAAATCCTTCCAGTCCTGTTCGTAGATTTCCGAATCGTGGTCGGAACGGCACAGGCGGGTGAAGCCATAGCGTTCCGAAAGCCCTCTGCTGCCTTCGGCTCCTTGCCGGAGGCAGGCAGAGGTAGTTAAGCTTGTGTCATTTTTTTTTTCTTTTGCAATTTTTTGTTTCGTGATCAGTTTTTGTTTCGTAACTAGCTATATAATGCGCTTAAATAGAAGCGGTAAGCTAGCAATAATAAAAAGTGTTTTTTTTTTTTTTTTTTTTTTTGCATGAGGTACAATATGTTGTTGTTTGCTACGAAAGAGAACTATATATTGTATGCGTAAATAAAGAGTTTGTAGTCCTGCACGACAATGATAAGGCTTGCAAAAGCGAGGCTTATGTGTACAATTTTGGCGCCCTTCTCCGGAAATCTGAAAAACAGCCTTATGTCTGCAACCTCAGCGCCAGTTTGTTTCCGTATCATGCCGCCCAGAGTACGGCATGGCTGGCTGCCGTATTTCCTTGCTGCCATGGGGGCAGGCTCTGCTTTGGCTGATGAGGAACTGCTGCGTTACTGGTGGGTTCTGCCGGATACACCTGCGGTGGAACAGACACCCAGGGTAATCCGGGTCATGGGGGAAAAGGGAGAGCGTTTTGAGGAGGTATATGCCGCAGAAACGCGCACGGATTTGAAATCACTGCCAGCGATTCTGAGAGCAAGACTTGCCCGCCAGGCAACGCTGCGTAGGAAAGCAGTACAGCTGGCCCGGCAATTGAGAGAATCTGGTAAAAGTCCGCTTGTTGCTTACGAAGAGGCCTGGACCAGAGTGTTTGCGGAAAACAGATTGGATGCAGCTAACCTGAAGATCACCAGCTGGCTGGAGGAGACACTTGCCCGCCTGTCCTCTGGACAGAAACTTACAGAGGATGAAGTGCAATGGATTCTGGAAGCCCTGCTGGCGGATGATGACCGTCTGGAAGGCGAAGACGGGCAGGAGCTGCTTCGCCGGCTGGCTGACTATCTGCGCACTCTAAGCTATGGCGCTTATGATATTCCGGATGTGAATGATGAGCTGATGCAGCGCTTTGCTGAAGCTATGCGGCACATGGGGAATGGTGTCGGTGCCTATCGCGATGCCTTGTTCAAGACCCATCGCGACCGTATTATGTTCCACTCGCTGACTGGCTATCAGGCACCCTGGGGGGCGGGCATGGGCAGAAATCTTTATTACCGCCAGAAGCCGAAACAGGTGGGAACCACTGCATCCAGCGGAAATACCCAGCTTTTGCTCTCACCGGGAGTAAAGCCTCCGTTCACTGCGCCGGGGGTGAATGACCTGCCAGGTTCGGTCATGGATTTCCTGGCCACCTCTCCGTCCGCCAAGGGGGAGAAGGCTGAGGAAGAAAACGATGAAGAAAAAGAGGATGAATATCAGGAGCAGGAGGAGCAGGTGACTTCCTCCCTCCCGCCGCTGATGAACACCTTCTCCCTGCGCGCCGTGAATCCGGTTCCCGTGGTCGTAACGGAAGACGAGACTCCGGAGGACAGCGGCTCTGGCCGCGAAGGAGTCCTGCGTTGGGATTCCACAGCTGGTGAGCCTGCTTTCTGGGATACGGAGCAGACAACAGCCTGGGTTGATGGTAACGGCGCGGAAACGCCTTACACTGCGGGTGGCTCTGTCGAATTCGGCAATGGTGCAGATTTGAACAAATCGGTGCAGGTAGCCGATGCCGGCGTTGTGGCCGGGGCTGTTGCCATTACGGGAAGTGGTTATCATTTCACCGGTGGCGACATCAAGGTGACGGAAAGCCTGAGTGTGACCGGGTCTGCCGGTTTTGACGGCACGCTGGACGTAGGCGCCAACCGCATAACCGGCGGCACGCTGGAGAATGTGAAACTGCAGGTTACCGGAGATATCTGGCGTCCTGTGACGCAGGATACTGTAACGGTACATAACCTCATTTCCGCTGCCGATGGTACGCATGCTGCCGTGCTGACGGATGTGCAGCTCAATGCCGGTACGGCAACCGAATATGCCACCCTGTACAATGTGGCCTTTGCCGGAGATAGCTCCCTCACGGGCTACATCACCATTGAGAAAACCCAGTCACAGCGCGAGATAGGCGTGGCCACCGGGAGTACCCTGACAGTTAACAATGCCACCTTTGACTTGCGCGGTATGGCCTCCGGTTCGAAGGTACTCATTGTGAATGGTGCGCTGGATGATACCTCCGTTGCCTTTACGCTGCCTGCCGGTATGAGCGGACTGCGAGGCGAGCTGAAGGGGTGGGATACGGTGAAGTTTGTCTACAGTGGTATAGCCGTGAACAAAGCCGCGGTGGATACCTCGGTCGCGGGTATGGTCACCCTCCGCGATAGCCACAACGGCAACCTGTACTGGAATGGCCTGGATGATGATAAGTGGAATCCCGGCTCTGCCAACTGGAGCAGCTCCGATACCCTGGAGGGGCAGGAAACCTTCTCCGCTCTTTCCAATGTATATTTTGGTGCCGGAAATGCTGTGAATCGCGATATTACCGTTACGCAGGACATGGTGGTGATGAATCTGGATGTCACAGCCGGTGATTATAGTTTCAACGGTGCGCGCGTGGCTGTGCTGGGCGATGCCTCGCTGCGTTTTGACAGCGGTGTAGTCGACTTCCGGAACCAGCTCGTGGTTCAGGGCAATCTGGAGACGGCAGGTTCTGGTAGCCTTGAGTTGTCGAACGCTGCGACGGTAGCCGGGAATGCCGTATTGAACAACTTCTCCACCACGATTGAGGGTGATATGACCGTGGTTGGTAATCTGGCTGTGAACGCCGGTTTGGATTCTGCTGCCGGGAGTCTGACCATTCTCGGCAATGTGAAAGCGCAGGAAATGGACATCCGGGTACACGCCGGTGATAGTGTCAGCAACGACTATGGCAAGGAGCGTGTGACTGTTTCCGGCAATCTGACGGTCGGAGATGGCGGTACGATTACCATCGGCGGTACGGCAGCGCAGCGCTATACGGGGACGGTGACGGCAGGGAAGCTGGTGGTCAAGGCCGACGAACACGATGTGTATTTCAGCCATATCCAGGCAGACAACCTTACTGTGGGGGAAGGGGCCTATGTGCATGTGCAGGCTGCGTCCGATTCCGTTGCCGTGTCTTCTTCCTCGATGCCCGATATCTGGTTGTCCGGTACGCTGGCTCTGGATTCCTACGGCACCACCTACAACCGCGGGTATAACGTGCATGTGCAGAGCAATGAAGCCAAGCTCTTCTTTGGCACCGGCAGCACGATTGATAACCTGAGTATTGATGGCTCTGCCGGGCTGCATGACCTGGAGATGCTTGTTTATTCCCGTAACGCGACGGTGACTCGCATGGAGAACCTGCGCGACCTGACTATTTCTTATGGCTCTGTTACGGTGAATCAGGCAACTGGTGCGGTTCATGGGAATCTGACTCTTGATAACGCCCGATTGAATCTGGGCTCTGACCATTTCATGGCTGCGGGTTCCGGTTCAGTTTCTCTGGATAACGGGGCGCGGCTCAACATCGGTTCGACCAGTCAGGATGTGGCGGCCGGTAATGTGATTTCCCTTGGCTATGGTTCTGCTATTACCGGCGATGCAAGCGGTGGTGCCCTGCATTTCGACAACGGTGCGCAGATTGTATATAACGAACGGGACAATGCAATCTCGGCCAGCATGGAGCTGGCACAGGGAAATACGCTGACCATCAGCGCAAGCAGGAACAGACTCATCAATACGCTGGAAATCAGCGGTGCGCTTTCTGGTGAAGGTCAGGTGAATCTGAATGGCACCGGCACGGTTGCTTTCTCTGGCGATAATTCCTTCAGCGGTCAGATAACCGTAGGAGAGAATTCCATTCTTTCGCTGCATCAGGCGAATACGCTGGAAGATGCCACGGTCAACCTGAGCAGCGGTGGCGCTCTGGCGCTGGATGCCGGAGGCCAGGCGTCTCTTCATGCCCTGACCTTGAATCATGGCTCGATTCTTTCCATTTCCTCCATTACCGGAACAGATGATTTCTCTGTTGATGATGTTGCGTTGAAGATAGATACGGTTACCATTGATCAGTCCGGAGCTGTAGTTCTGAATGTTGAGTTTGCTAAACAGCTTGATACGATGACCACCTACAACCTCATGACCGGGGTGGAATCTATCGATAATCTCAGTTTCAATGTGGTACACGAAGGGGTGACGCTCGATGCCTCTCAGTATAAGCTGGGGCTGGATTCTGGCAGCGGACTGCTTTACATGTATACCATGATGGGTAATGTGTGGAGTGGTGCAGATTCCTCGTCCTGGTCCAGTTCCGGTAACGGTGGTAACTGGAGCGGTGGCGCTTATCAGGAAACTGGAGTTGAGTATAAGGATGCCATTTTCCGCGATTTGACCGGTGGCAGCAGCACGGTTGTGATCCAGGATGAAGTCTCCCCTGGAGATGTTTACTTTGTGGCCGATAAGACCGAATACACTCTTGGCTGCGAGGCCGATGGGCGTCTGGCAGCAGGAACCAATATCCACAAGGATGGTTCGGCCAGGGTATCTCTGGGCTTGTCCAACAATGCAACGGCAGATTACGCCCTGGGTAATATGGAGGTGCAGGCTGGCACGCTGAATCTGACTGCGGATCTTGCCGTGAAGGGTGTTGTGACGGTGGAAAATGATGCACTTCTGGAGCTGACTCCACTCTCAACTACGTATGGCTCCTTGCTGAATGAGGAACCGACATACTTGCAGGTACTTTCATCCACAGGGAAACTCGGCTATACGATATCCAATTTGAAGGTAAAGGCCGGCCTGGCCTATTATGAGAAGTATGCAGTAGCCTCTATTACTGGTGTGACGATGGATGCCAGCGGTATCTACGGCACGCGTGACTCTCGTGGCGTTCTGGAAAAGGTCACGATTGAGAAGGGGGATGCCAGCCTCTCGTATCTGACTCTTTCTGATACGAATATTGGTGCTGCGTATGTAAACCAAGGTGTCAGCGTGGAGTTGTCGAATGTTGTTCTGACAGCGACCGATAAGGGTCAGTCTCAGACCTATGGGTATTACAGCTTGAATGGTGCGATCATTGGTGAGAATGTGGTTGTGGATGAGAATGGCTATTACATGCTCACGGGGCAGCTGACCTTTGCTGATACTCTTGTTAACAAGGGCAAGCTGTTCATGTCTGCGAATACGGCAGAAATCGGACAGATTGCATACGAATACACGGTTGATGAGCAAACCGGTAAGTCTACATACACCTATCGATTTATCCAGTTCGGTACCGATGATATGACCGAAGAGGAGAAAAAAGAGCTGTTTGACGATTATAGCCATACAACATTCAAAAGTAGCCAGGTTCTGATCAATGGGGTAAACCTTGCCACTGGCCTGGCTGATGGTGTTGCGGCAGAGTTCGTTGACAAAGAGGATGGCTCCTTTGAGGTGAGTATTGGTAACGGTACGCCCGGTTCTGTGGATGGTACCGTTGGCATGCCCCAGTGGGATGAACGCTGGGGAAAGAAGGAAAAGTCCCCTGCTATGTCCCGCCGCTATGCCGGTAAGGATGCCTCAGCCAACCTGGTGATGGTTGATGGGGCGGAAGACAAGGAGCGTTATTACATGTACGATTCCATCGTCAATGCAGAGAACGCGCTCAAGGTCAACAACGGTAAGGCTATCGTGGTGACTCTTTCCTCTGCCGCTACCGGAAATCTTGCAACTGCAGGTTGCATTGAGTCCGGTGGAAAGGCTGCCGCCGATCACGAGGTGTGGATATACGACAGATCCGGCTTCAAGACAGTGATTGGCGGTCTGGCCAATTGGTCTGCAACTCCGCAGGCTGCCGCGACTCACGTTCTGATTAACACGGATGAACGTTGGATGTCAGCTCAGAAGGAGCTGGTTATCGGTGGTTCCCGATGGGGGTGGCAGTATGGTGAGAGTTTTGTCACCGTGGAGAACGGCAACATTAAAAGGCTTATCGGTGGTTCATATGAATGGGTGGACCAGATCGGTACTGTGCATCTTTTTGTGGACGGGGGAGAAATCGGTGAAATCTTTGCCGCTGGCTATAACGCCAACCTTACGGGTACACAGGTGGTGAACGATAGATTGCGGGCCGTGGAAATGGTTCTTACCGGCGGTACGCTTGGTTGGGAGAATGGTCGTGTCTTCGGTGGTGGTGATAAGTATACCGTCAAAGGAGATATTTACATACGCATGGAGGGTAGTGCCGAGGTCCGTTCCCAGCTGGTTGGTGGATCAAACGCCGGTACGGTGAATGGCGATATCGTGCTTGACCTGGTAAGCGGTAAGGCTCACAGAGTGGAAGCCGCAGGCCTGGGTTGGGAAGAATGGGCTCTCCCGGCCTATACAAACGGTAACGTGCAGGTCAACCTGTATAGTGATTTCCAACTGGGCAAGACAGCTGTCGGCGGCGGGCTTTATGGCGGTAAGGAGTTGTCGAACTACGTTTTCTTTGGCAATGGCTATACCAGCACTCTGAATTTCGCAGAAGCCGGCGTGTATAAGCTGGGAAGCATTGCTGCCGATGGCTATAGCAGCTGCTCAATCGATTCTGCTACGGTAACCGGTTTCGACCGTATCAATTTGGTGGAAGGCGCGCATGCCATTGTGGCTATGGGCATGTTCGATAATGACATGGATGGCGTCAAACCGCTTGAAATCAGCGGCAAGGGCGTGGTCGAGGTGATTGGCTACGGCGCGAATTTCGGACGTGATATTGAGCTTTCCGGTGGTGCAACGCTGAAAATCTCCACCAGCGTTATTGGAGCGGCGAATGATGCCGATGATGACCGCACTATCACGGTGCTGGATGGTTCAACCATTGATTTCTCCGGTTTCCCGGTCGACACAGACTATGCAGGCGATTCGGATTATGCAGGCCTGGGCTTCAAGACGATTGTGTGCGGTGATGGCATCAATCGCAAGGGGGCTATTTACAAAGGCAAGTACACCGATACTTTCTATCCGGGCTATGAAGAAGCCAGTAAGAACATCGTGAACAGAATTTCCCTGCCGTCTGTACAGCTTACGGGGAATACCTCCGTGGGGGTGGAGCGCGCAGAGTATCTGTTTATGAACGCCAATGAGCTGGGAGCGACGAATCTTGACCTGGCTGGGTACACGCTTGCCAAGATAGGCGAGGGCAGTTTCATTACCCGTGCGGCACAAATTTCCGCTGGTACCATCCTGGTGAATGAGGGCGTGTTCGGGGCTGGTCTGCAGAACTCGGGAATGGCGACGGATTTTGTACTCTCCGGTGCGGCTTCGCTGAAGCTAGACACGACGCACCAGTCGGGTGAATCCAGTCTGTCAATCCGCTCGCTGAGTGGCGCTGGCAATATGGAACTCAATGATGGCACGCTTACGGTGAGGACTACTGTGGATGCAAAGTACTATGATGCGTTCATGGAGGAGGCCGGCTCCTACGACCAGTTCATGAGTACGGCAGGTTACGCCTACGCGGTGTATGGCGGTCGTATCAGCGATGGCGATATGCAGGGAGGTGTTCTGGTGAAGGAAGGGGACGGCTCGATTTACCTGACCAGCTCCGACAGCTCATACACCGGCGGTACGGTTCTGAACGGTGGTTGCGTTTACCTGCTCGGAACCAGCGAGGCAAAGACCTTCGAAAAGAACAGCTCCATCGTCAGCGCTGGTGTACTTGGTACAGGGGCGATTACCTGGGGCTCCGCCGGTGCAGAGCTTGTTCTGGAACATGGTGCCCGCATATACAACACCGGTACGGTTAATAAGACAGGCGGTGTGATGACTATCGCCGTGGAGAGCGCCGCCACCGGCACGCTGGCCGAGTATATCGGCCTTCACAGCCGCCCGGAGAAAGAGACCGGCGCCATCAACTATGTGAACATGGGCGGCGAGGATTATGTGGAGATTGATACCCACAGCCTGAAGTCCATACCGGTGGATGCCGTGTATGCCAATGGCACAGCCTACAAAGCCAATACGGATATCGACCGTAACCTGATGTTGCTGGTGAAGGCGACAGACTGGGCCAATCACCAGAATGACAAGGTGACAGGCTTCTCTGATTCCGGGAACAATGAGGCTACTTATTCCGGCGTGCTGCGCGATTCCAGCGCGGATAACACGCCCCTGGTGGCCAGTCTGCTCAAGACCGGCCTTGGCACGCTGGTTCTCGACCAGGTCAATACATACACAGGCGGCACAGAAGTGGCGGAGGGCACGCTCCGCCTGCGTGGCTGGGGTACGGTGGGCTCTGGTGATGCTGTTGTGAATGATGGGGCTTCCCTCATGTTGTCTTATACCCTTGGCTATGGTGATGCGGAGACCGAGCTCGACAATGATATTAAACTTTCCGGTTCCGGCGATGAACAATGGCTTGCACATACGGCAACGGAAGATGCCCCCCATGCCTTGACGGATGGCCGGACGGCGGCTCTTATTTCTGCCGTGGGGCAGTCAGCCACCGTGGTACTCAATGGCGATATCTCGGATGCCGATGAGGATGTTTCGGGCGGTGTGCTGCATTCCGGTGACGGCACCCTGGTTCTGCGCGGTGATTCCTCATACACAGGCGGCACCCACATCACCCGCGGTGTGGTGGAGGTGCAGAGCGCATTTGGTCTGGGGGCTACGGCTGATGGTAAGAGCGAGGTTGTGCTTGAGGCCGCTGCAGACCTGCGAGTCACAGTCAAGCCGGACTGCGGGGACGACCGCCTGGTTACTACGCTTGCTTCAGAGGCCGATGACATCCAGGGTGATGTCATCATTGCTGGCACGGGAACGACAGAGCGAGTGCTGCGCATGGAGGGTAATGGCTACAATGCGGCTTCTACCTTCCTGGGGACAAATGGTACATTCCTGCTGAGCGGAAACGGTGAAGCCGGGATAAGCTCCCAGTCCAAAGTGCTTGCCGGCACCGGTGCCGTGGTGGTTTCCGATGCCTCTGGCCAGGGTACAGTTGCTTCATTTGATTCCATGGTGGATTATACCGGCGACTTCCGGGTAGAGGGTGATAAGGCAGCCATTCAGGTGAATACTGGCTCGTTTATTGATGGCAGCATCCATGTGGCAGGCCAGCAGGCTTCTGTCAATATTGGCGGTAATGTATCCATTGCTGCCGGCGAATCGCTGCACCTGCGCTCTACAGGCGTGGTGCCTGCGCTGGCTGAGGGGGGTACTCCTTCCTATGGTACTGGTGCGGCTCTTATTTCGGATGGAGCTGTGAGCGTGGCCGCTGGCGCCACCCTTTCCGTGAAATCCGCCGAAACAGATTATCTCTATAACATGAACAATTTGGAGAAGGCGGATTCTCTTACTCCTGAGAAAGTAGGACTTTCCAGCGCCTCCCAGATTCCTGGCGCGTATCATCCGGTGGGTGATGATACCTTGGTTTATCAGGAACAATTCAACGCTGAGCTAGCCATCAACCTGCAGGCTGCCGGCGCGATGAACGCTGCTGGCGGGATTACCTTGGCCGGTGGTTCCACCTATGAAATAAATCAGGCTCATATCAGCCTTATGGGGGGCTCCCTGACGCTTGACACCATGGAGCATCACCCGATAACACTCAACGCGACGCTGGAAGAGTCGGCTGATGCCATGTACAACGGGGCTCAGCTGGTGCTTTTCAGCGATGTTTGCAGCGTGACCTTCAGGTATGGGGTTGACTGGGTCACCGCCACAGCTGGTTCCGGGGTCTATTATACCCAGGCTGACCTCTATATGGCCGGCAGTGACTATGTCGACTCGGAAACGATGCTGGTGTACGACTCCGAGGCCGGTGTGGTCTATCTGCAATGGGTGCCGCAGCAAGTGCCGGAGCCTGCCACCACGACGCTGAGCTTGCTGGCCCTTACCGCGCTGCTTGCCCGCCGCCGCCGCGTTTGAATGGTGGATGAAACGCAAGAGCCTGTTGCACCCGTTCAGTGATTCAGGTTTGCGAGGAAGTCACTCCATTTCTGTTCGTAGATTTCCGAATCGTGGTCGGAGCGGCGCAGACGGGTGAAGCCATAGCGTTCGGAAAGCCGGCAGCCGTCTGCCGTCACATTGTCGGTGATGACGCTGGTACAGGGCAGGGACGCGTAGGGTTGAACGGCGGCTTGCAACAGCAGGCGCGCAATGCCCTGGTGCTGGTATTCGCGTGCCACGACCACGCAGCACAGAAACATGTGCAGCGGCTTTGCCTCCAGCCCGGCCACGTGTTCCAGCTCCAGGAAATGGTCGTTGAATGTTCCCGCGCGCAGCTCTTCATACACTTCCGGCAGCACGGGGAAGAGATTCACAAAACCGATGAGGCGCTTCCCATCTGTGGCGGCCACGGTGCTGTGCGGGTGGTGCAGGTACCAGCGGTACGATTCCTCCGGCGGGGTGATGAACTCTGCATCGTAAAACTGCAACTCCAGCGCTTCCATGTCGTAGAAGTGCTGCAGCGTCAGGTGGGTGGAGAGGTGGAGTTTCATGCGGGGTGCGGCAGCAGTATAGCACATCCGGGGGGCAGGAGGAAAGCACTTCTGCCCGATTGGTGGAATTTGCTCGCAAGAGGAGGTGAAAATCGTTAGAATGCACTCATGCAAAAGGTCGGCTTCTTCTTATTATTCTGCTGGGGTGTTCTGGCTGCGCCGGGGGCGGTGAACCGCCATCCCTTGTTAGAACCGGCCTTGCCGCCGGCTCAGAATGCGGCGGTGCAGGGTGGTTTGCAGGTGGCGGCGCTGCCGGAGTTTGCGCGGGTGGAATGGGACAAGCCGCCAGCAGACACCATGCCGGAATTGCAGCTGAAAGCCTGGCGGGGCGAACGTGCCGCCGGGCGTGTGGCGGCATGGTCTGCCGGGGATGAACCGCAGCTTTCGGTGCGGTGCAGCGGCTTGCAGAATGAACTGGGACAAAGCCTGCCGGTGCAGCTGGGCATGCTCCGCTACACCGCCGCCCATGGGCAGTTGTATGCCGATGTGCTGGGGCGGGAGACAGTCTGTGATGAATCTGCCAGGCGGGTGCGCCCGGTCTGGGTGCAGGTGGATGTGCCGCAGCATGCCGCACCGGGGCATTACCACGGGGTGCTGGAAGTCTGGTCGGCGGCCAGCGCGGTGCAACAGGTGCCGGTGGAGCTGGAAGTGCTGGAGCCGGTGCTGCCCGCCCCCGCGGACTGGAAGATTCATCTGGATTTGTGGCAGCACCCGCAGGCGGTGGCCCGTTGGCATGGAGTGGAGCCCTGGTCGGCGGAGCATCTGGCCCTGCTCAAGCCTCTTATGAAACGCCTGGCCGATGCCGGGCAGAAGGCGATTACCTGCACGATTATTGATGAGGCCTGGAATGGGCAGACTTACGACTGGTTCCCTTCGCTGGTGCGCTGGGTTCGTGGAGCTGACGGGCAGATGCGCTATGATTTCACCGCCTTTGATACATGGGTGGATTTTATGCTGAATGAGGTGGGAATCCGCGGGCAGATTTCCTGCTACACCATGGTGCCCTGGAGCATGAAAATCCGCTATTACGATGAAGCGTCGCGAACAGACCGGGATTTGAAGCTGGATGTCAGGACTCCGCAGTATGAGGAAATCTGGGGGCATTTCCTGAGTTGTTTCCGCGCGCACCTGCAGCAGCGCGGCTGGCTGGAAAAATGCTGCATTGCGCTGGACGAACGCCCGGATGCCATGATGCTGGCGGCGCGTGCTGTGGTGCAGAAATATGCGCCGGAGCTGCGTATTGTATCGGCGGTGGATAAACCCTCAGCCACCACGCGCGAGGTCTACGATATTTCCCCGATTCTGACCCACGCGGATTCGGTAAGCCCGGAGCTGCTCCGCGAGCGCAAGGCGCAGGGGCGCAAGACTACTTTCTATGTGTGTCTGCACCCGCTCAAGCCCAATACCTTCACCATGTCTCCCCCGGCTGAGGCGGCCTGGCTGGGGCTCTTTGCTGCCGCCAATGAGCTGGACGGTTTCCTGCGCTGGGCCTACAATTCGTGGAATCGCAATCCCTTTGAAACCACCGATTTCGTGCAATGGCCCTCGGGCGATTGTTTCCTGGTGTACCCCGGAAATCTCAGCAGCCGTCGCTTCGAGCATTTGCGCGACGGCTTTGAGGATTTTGAGAAAGTGAACCTGCTGCGCGCCCGCGCGGCAGAGCTGAATACACCTGAAGCCAGCGCCCTCATCGGGCAGCTGAACCAGGAGCTGGCGGCGCTGTTCACTGTGGCTCGCAGCAAGGGCGACGCGCACGAGGCGGATGTACTCCGCGCCCGCGAGTTGATTAACGACGCTGCTGCGGCGCTGTTGAAATAAAGCAGAACTGCACGCCTTAATGCGTGCAGTCTGCGAAGCCCTGTGCGCGGAAGATGCCGCGCACCTGGTCGGTCAGCTCCGGGGCAGGCGGCTCCAGCTCCATAAGCGGGTATTCGAGCCCCAGTTCGCCCCATTTGAACTTGCCCATCTGGTGGAAGGGCAGTACATCCACCCGCTGCACATTGCCCAGCCCGGCGGCATAGCGCGCCAGGGCGGTGATGTCATCCAGCTGGTCGGTGAGGCCAGGCACAAGCACATAGCGCAGCCACATGGGGATGCCGCGCGCGGCGAGCTTCTCGGC
The DNA here is from genome assembly GCA_937901085.1 of uncultured Verrucomicrobiales bacterium. GTDB lineage: Bacteria > Verrucomicrobiota > Verrucomicrobiia > Verrucomicrobiales > Akkermansiaceae > Akkermansia. The sequence goes on from CALCHQ010000048.1 coordinate 18,435, forward strand.
AAAATCGAGTGTGGGTTGCAGCGGCTGGCCGGTCACCCGCTTGTATTGCTCCGGGTTCCATGCCTTGATATCCAGCAGCACCAGGTCGGTATCGGCCAGCATGGCATCATCGGCATTGCAGCCCAGGTGGCCGGAGGTATCGAGGCAGGTATGCAGCCCCATTTCCTTGCAGCCGCGGAGCAGGGCGCGCGTGAAATCCGGCTGGAAAAGCGGGTCGCCGCCGCTGATGGTTACGCCACCTTTGGCATTCTTGAGGAAAGTGGCATAGCGGCTGATTTCCTCCAGCACATCCTCCACCGTGCGTTCCTTGCCCCGGCGCTTGAAGGAAGTATCCGGGTTGTGGCAATACTGGCAGCGCAGGCTGCAGCCCGCCAGGAACACGATGAAGCGGATGCCCGGCCCGTCAACCGTGCCGCAGGATTCTACCGAATGCACAAGACCAGATACAGGAACTGCTGTCATGCCCGCATGTTAGCACAGATTGGAACGATTATCAATCCTATTAGATGCACATGGGTCGATGTACAATGGACAATTTGAGGTTTTTATGAGTCTTTGGCCCGCTAGAGTTAATATGGTGGAAGCTCTTTTCTTTCGCGGCGTTCTTTCAGAATCTGGTCGGTCAGGCTGATGGCTGCAGAGCAGTAGTGTCGTCTGCTCCACACCTCTCGGCATAAGGTCCGGATTTCATCGTCGCTCTGCACGCTCCATGCCCGCTGCCGGATGCTATCCAGGTAGGCCGCTATGGTTGCTTCTTTCCGCCGCGCACCTTCGGCCTGTTCCTCGAGTTGGCGGCGCAGGACGAAGCGCTCTCGTTTCGTCATCGGGCGGGTGTATTTGAGTTTCTTTTGTTTCATCTTGGTAAGTTTAATCAACCGGGTATTCTTCAACTGGTTTATCGAGCGGGGCTGTCAGCATCTGACGTGCAAAATAGGAGGTGTGGTAGAGGTCGACTGCCGTTCCTTCCATCGGGATAGGCAACGCCAGCGGTCGAGGGTGCTGGTCGCTGATGCTGATGGGCGGTAGCAATACATCTACTCCATTGGTCTTATGCTCCACCAGGTACACTACCGGGGCTATGGATTCAGCCCGCATGCGGGCGATAAAATCGGTAAACGGGGCAGAGTTGAGAAAAACATCGAGCTTTGACTGAAGCTGAGCGCTTAGCCGGTAGGTGCCGTGCGGCATGCAGGCTGGAGCATCTTGTGGCTCGATGCGGTAGAATGTGTTGCCATTTCCCCGGTGCAGACTGTAGCGCAACCAGCGCAGCAGGTAGTAGAGCTTTTTGTTGCGCTGTCGATTTTTCTTCGTGTCGGGGGAATTGAACGGTACAAAGATGCTGATGCTGCGCAAAGGTCGTGTTTGCTTGTTGGTCATTCGGTTCATAGAATAGAGTGGGATGGTGTTGATATGGGCATTATTCCTCTTTGCTGAGACTGATATCTGGAAGGTTTTCTTTCCCTCGCACTGCAAGCATCAGAGGGGTTTCCCGCATGCCGGTAATGATTTTGCTAATGCAGGGACGCTCTGTTGTGATGCGGTACAACTTTGGCCCGTATTCCTGCATGCAGAGGCCTTCCTCAGTTATTTCACTGTAGGTATAGATGCGCTCGCGCTCCATCGTCAGGAACACATTGCTGATAGGTACACACTGCGGGTATTCGAGCGAATCTGCCCTTACAGCGTCTGCTTTTTCCGGCAGCATTATGTGCGTGTCTCCTCCCAGGTAGAGATTCCAGTATTGCTCTGCATGCCAGGGAAAATCGCGCACCTCTGGCCGGTGTGACACCCAGTCGCGGTAGGCTGCACCTTCCTCCGGGCCATACTCCCGCGTGTCCTCGCCCGAAATCCGGGGAATATAGGCCAGAACATTCTCCTGCACTACCTGGCAGCTCAGCAGCGGCACCACCTCGCCCGTTTCTGCATCCTCCACTCCGAGAATCAGCTCCGGGTCCTGCTCCAGCATCTCCATGATGTCGCTGATGCTCCTGAACACCTGCTGACCTTCTTCCTCTTCTATGCGGGCGCGTCGCCAGCCGCCCTTCGGAGCCCGCTCCAGCACAGAGCGGTGGCATACCGGTTCCTCCTTCAAGTGGTCGCGGAGCGGGGTGTCCGATTTACTCCTGAACCAGCTTTGTGATTTTGCATCCCACACCTGTATGGGAATCTGAACCAGCCCGCCCAGGGTGAGTACCATTTCTGCGTGATTGTTGGCATTCATATCTGTTCAATAGTTGGGGATATTAGAGGGTAAAATGGCAAAATATCCGCTGGCCCGGGGCTCTGGCTGTATGTGCGTAGCACGATGACGGAGCACAGCTCACGCCGGACGCAGCAGCAATTTCTCATTCACGCACCATGCTCCATCTGCACAGCACAATAACACACGGGTAGCAACAACACAGCGGCCCCTGCCGCAATAGAGGTAGTTTTCATAACAATGATGATAGACAGTTTGATTTGGATTTGATAGACAGATGTACGCCGCTCATGCCGCGTACGTGATTTGTATACCACATTTTCACAGATTGTCAAGAGACACGTGGTGCCTTTTTCTGAAATAGTTTTTTTGCCGGGGTTTCTGCTTGCCATAGGTGGGGAAATGTAAGATAATAAAACAAATAACCAAAGTTGCGCGATATGATTTTTGAAAAGGGGCAGGTCTATGATTTCAAGGTAAGCCGGATGGTGTGTTATAACGGTGAATCGTATTTTATCCTGAGCTACAATGGCATGGAAACCATGCCCGGCTATGAGGATGATGAGTGGCTTTTCCGCGTGAAGGTGCTGCCGTTTCAGGCGACCTGGGAACCATCAGACCTGCGGAACAGGGTTATCCCCTGCAAGGTGCAGCGCTTTAATGTGGACCGCTATGGTTACACAACTACGTTCCCGATTCTTTCGCAGGATGTCGGCTCCATTCTACGCGCCAAATACCAGGCCGGGCAGCGCTATGATTTCACCGTAGCGTCATTGCCGGGCGAGCGTGACTATAAGGATGAGCCCTTACCCGCTTACCAGGTGGCAGATGAATGCGGTTTCCGGCATTTCCTGAATGTGGCGCCGGGTACTTACCGCAAGGGGGAGCTTCTTTCTCTGCGCGTTCGCGAGGTGGAAGGCAATCATCTTCTCTTTGAAAATCCGCTGGAGCGCCGCCCCTCGCAGCTCCGGGAAGGTGAAATCTATGATTTCGAAATCTGCAACGAAGCGCAGACTCGCGATGGCCGAGTCTACTACATTGTGAAAGATTCAGTAGAGAGCTTGCTGCACCGTTATTACCCGCAGGGGGAGATCGAGGAAAGCGTGGGCGATAAGCTCAGCCTGCGGGTGAAGGGATTTACCACCAAGGGCTGGCTGGTGCTGGTTGATCCCAGCGGTACAGTGGACCCCGCCGAGTTACGCCGCATAGCCCTCCTGGAGGACGAGGGAATCCTGGGGCAGGAAGGACAGAAGCTGGAATACAAGAGCTCATTTGTCTACACCCGCAAGGGTGAGCTGGATATCGACAGCCAGCTGGGCTATGAAATTATGCGTCAGGTGGCAGGCTTCATGAATGCAGAGGGCGGTCTGCTCTGCATCGGGTATTATGACGATGGCACCATCCGCGGCATCAACGATGATCTTCAATACATCAACTCCAGTAACGAGGATAAGTTCCTGTATGACCAGTCAGAGGATAAGATTAAGCTGAAGTTCACCCATACCATTGCCAAAAGTCTGGGCCCGCTGGCCAGCTCGCGCGTCAGGGTTGAGCTGCGCCAGAACAGCGCCGGGCGCATTGTCTGCTTCCTGCAAGTGAGCCCGGCGCAGCGCCCCGTGTGGTATAAGGGGAATGAACTCTTTATCCGCTGCTCCAACTCCGTGCGTGAGCTGCATGGCCCGGAAATCACGGATTTTGTCTGCGAGCGCTGTGGGGTAAATCTGCCTGCAGAGGATATCATACCCGCCCCCGCGCCCGTGGTGGATCTGCCGGATACCGCCGAGCCCACCCAGCCCGTTGCCACGGGCAGCCAGCTGCTGGTGGAGCAGCCGCCCGCCCGCGATGAGGATGCCACCGTGTGGCGCCACATCAGCCTGTATGCAGATGGTACAGTCTCCCAGCAGAAAGCTCCCTCCACCGATGCTGATGTGCTTTTCAATGTTCCCGTGAGTACAGCGCACAAGAAAAAGACCTCGCGTCTGCTGCTCTGCTACTCAAACGGATGCGTGAATGTGCTCAACCCCAAAGAGGTGATAGATAACAAACTCACCAAGCCCGGCAAGCGCTATGCTAACGGCTTCAATATGGCAGAGGGCGTTTCCCTCATGGCCGCCTTTGTCGGCAGTGCAGAGGATTACCTCGTCATCCGCAGCCGCAAGGAATCCGGCCGCGAAATGCTGAAGGCCGTCTGCATCGCCCCCTACAAAGTGCATAATCCCCAGTCCATGCAAACCAAAGGCAACACCTTCGTGAAGGAAGAACTCGCCCGCGTCTCTTCCCTCCGCCTTGTGCCCGCTGAGCATACCTCCTTCATCTACCGCATCATCTCCCGCACCGCCGATAAATACGGCCCCGGCCACCCCATCGACTCTCCCCTCTGTGCCGATGCAGTCGCGTATCTGGAGAAAGTCACAGTTAAAATTTGATAAATATAAAGTAATATATATAAAATAAAGATATGTCTAAAATTAAACAGAAAAAACATGTGTTTGAGATTCTGGAAATCTTGTTTCCTGAAGGACAGTATGTTCCAGGTAAGGAGGACGTTGGTAGGCTTTTTTTAGAGTCCCTAAAAAAACCAAATCCTGACAGAGGTAGAAGAGCCTATGCTTTGTTGTATTCTGAACCTCAGGAATCATGCACCTATAAGAGGAAGGGTACGTATACCATTGAGGGGATTCCCTATTATGTATGTTCTATGTGGGGGTGGGGAGACAGGATAGCTTATCCTGTCAATCGTGTTATTAGTGGACTGTGTCAGGAAGCATATGTGACAGAGAAAATGAAGCTAGCTTTAAGAGCGGTAGAGAAACAATGGAGGCTTGAAAAGGAAGGAGACGGAGAAAATGTCCCGAGTGAGAAAGAGGAAACAAACGAGGTGGAAGAGAGCGAGAGTTCGGATCCTATGAGCTCACATGCGACTGAGCAACCCGTAGACGATAGCGTGAGTACTGGCTTTTGGATATTAGTGAATAATCCAAACTATACAGAAGAGAATGATTTTGATTTGAAAGATACATCTGTACCACAGGCTTTTCGGATAAGGAAAAGTCCTGAGTCTCAAAGAAGAAAGGAACTTTTTCGAGCGCGCAAAGGTGATTATGTTATCAGCTACGAATCTAAGCCTAAAAAGTCAGTAACAGCTCTTGCAAAAGTGTATGAGCCTTCGAGTGAAGAATTAGAGAATGATGTTCTTTTTGTGGGGATAGAGCGCATCAATAGTAATGCTTGCGTTCGATGGGGGGAGCTGAATGAAAATGAGGTAATAGGAGAGTCTCGTTTTGTTAAGCGAAATGCGCTAGCGAATGGGAGTATATTTGCTCTCACATATAACGAATACAAAGAAATTATAAGGATGATTAGAACTAAGCAGATGGAGGATATGAAAAGGAATTATATAGTCTTTGGGGCTCCAGGGACAGGTAAAAGCTTTTATTTTTCGGAGTATATTGAAAAGAAATCGCTTTTTGGTGATAGATACGAAAGAGTGACCTTCCATCCAGAATATTCCTACTTTGATTTTATAGGTTCTTACAAACCCGTTATGGAGGAAAAGGATGGGGCTGAGCAGATAGTTTATCGTTTTGAGGCTGGTCCGTTTGCAAGAGTACTAAAGAAAGCGTTGTCGAAAGATAGTATCATTAATGATATCCCTCATTTATTGATGATTGAAGAAATTAACAGAGCGCGTGTGGCTGCTGTTTTTGGTGATATGTTTCAGCTGCTGGATCGTAACGAGAAAGGGGAAAGTATGTATCCCATATCCCCCACGCGTGATTTATTGACATATTTGACGACAAATAATGAGGATGGTGAGGCTGTAGAGCTTAGGAATGGCAAAATATATATTCCAAGCAATATGTATATCTGGGCAACAATGAATAGTGCGGACCAGGGGGTGCATCCCATGGACACGGCCTTTAAACGGCGGTGGAGTTTTAAGTATGTTGACATAGATAATAGAGAAGACGTTTTGGAGTCCGGTTCTGCTTTGCATAAGGAATGGAATGAAATCCGCAAGGAAATAAATGCCTTGTTGCAAAAGACCGGTATTAATGAGGATAAGCAAATGGGGGCTTTCTTTGTTTCTCTGAAAGAGTTGCAAGACGATGCTTCTTTTGTATCTGCTTTTAAGAGTAAGGTTATCATGTATCTCTATGAGGATGCCGCGAGACATAAGCGAATGGCAGTATTTAGAGAGCCTCAGAAGCGTTATTCTGAACTCTGTCGGGATTTTGAGAAAGCCTGTGTAGATGGTGTATCGGCGGCTTCTATCATACAATCTCTTTTTCGTGCCTGACCCGTTATAAATATGGAGAATTCCTGGCGAAACAGTTATTTGAAGTCTGTAACCTGGGTGCGGGAGTTGCAGAAATATGACCGTGCTCAGATTGCTGATTTGTTTGGTCTGGATGAGAGCTGCTGGGATTATGAGGTGCTTTTAACCAGACTGCAGAAGGAGGGCATACTTAGATTGATGTCTAGCACCGAGACAGAGGATGTTGAAGAATGTGATACTTCGCCTGACGGGGTCTTTTATGCCTTTACATATGTGGGCCTATACTGTTACCACGGTCATCTGGTGTGTTCGTTACCAAAATATGTGACCAATACAGAATTCGAGATACAAGAAACTTTGAGATATCAGGAACAATCTCCATCTGAATGGCTGAAAATGCTAACCCAGATATTGCAGGTTTTACGTGTGTACGAAAGGAAAAAGGTGGAGAAAAATCTTGTATGCCTAGATGCTTCAGATGATTCCCAAAGTTATCTTTCTATATTGGTTACAATTCTTGAAGATTATGTAGAATATGGGGCATACCGGGTAGACGAACATGTTTTGAGAGAGAACGGTTACGGACGAATAATGTGGACCAATACAATCAATACTTGTACCCCATGTGTAAAAGCGAACAAACCTGTTTATGTTGATGTTATCAGTCGCCATTTAGTAGATGATGAGGATTATTTCATAACTCGATTACATCGTGTTATTGTCAAGGAATGTTATGACCAGCTTTCTCGCTATGGGGTGCTGCAATTATTGGAATTACCTGATGTTGATTATGTAGAGGAGAATGTTGAAGAATTAGGAGATTTACCATATCTTTCCTATTGTGTTGAGCAGGAAATGTGTAATCAGTTTGATTCAAGACGTCGATATGTTCTTCAACTATTAACTGCATACTTGGCGAGCAGAAACTTTGAATCTGCGGTTGATACGGTATCTTATACATTTGGTTCTAATTGTTTTTATTTAGTATGGGAGGATGTTTGTCGAAGTACGCTGGGTAGAGATGAAAAAGATAAGTTTAGTATTGTGCCTCCAATCTGGTCATTGGATGAAGGAAAAAAGGCAACTCCTCAGCCTCTAAAGTTGGATATGCTTTTCATAGAAGAAGGAAAGGCGTATGTAATGGATGCAAAATATTATTTGCCGCGTTGTCCCATGGAGAATCAAGACCGCGTGATTCATTTGCCTGGAGTGGAGGATATTACAAAACAATTTTTATACAAGCAGGCAATTATGAATAAGGAAGCTCTGCGGGCTAATGACTCCCCACCTATGCTTACGAGAGCTTACAATGCGTTTCTAATGCCTCAGCCTACCGAAAAAGAGGAAGGAGAACATGTGCAGCACTATGCATCTGTTACAATGCCACTGTTTGCCAATGAAAGGATAGATACATATCGATTAGTCCCTGCTGTTTTATACGATGCTTACATAAAAGGCATTGAATGTAGGGAGGTACGCGATGCTTTGCGGCGTTCATTGGAACTGAATCAGCGGTACTGAAAATGTTTTGACCTTAATTATAGAACGATTGAATATGCTAATTGAAATCGTCTTCGGTTGTTTATATTGAACCGAAGACGATTTCCTACAAAAATCATCAATATATTGTTACTCCATTAGATTGGCGGGGACGTAGGGGAGGATAGTGGCGGGGATATCGAGGGGACAGGAAAGGAGGGAGACGGCTACGTCGGATGTATCGAGGTTGAGGGCAATAAAAACGAAAGAGTGAGTATCTGAAGATAAACTCACTCTTATCTCTCATAGTTGATTTTCAGAAAACGATGTTTTCCTACAAGAAGGCGTAAGAACCTCAGCACTATAAGATTCGCTTGGCAGGGATTGTACTCAAAACGTATTTATTGTCAAGAGCTTTTCTTGTGCTTTTATGTTGAAAATGTGACGTTGTTACTTAAAACAAGAGGGGTGCATCAACAAATAAAGCTAGGCTCAGTCCTTCCATATAGGTGTAGACAAAAATTCAAGAAAATTCAAGATTTTAAAATAAATGCTAGACAATGAAGGCTATTTGAGTATAATCTCCGCAACGAAGCGCGCGGCGTTGTAGAACAGATGTTCTGCTTAGTAAGTGATTTATTCACCGAACATTAGCCGCGAGTGATACGGACGAGTTTATCTTCGGATACTCGTCCTTTCGTTTTTATATAATTCTTGTAGCCCAAGCTGTTGTGCAGTCTGTTTTGGCGAGTCAATAAGAACGCCATGCGGTAAAAAACACGTCCGTAACAGAGTTATCGTCCGATGAAGCAGCCCGCATGGCGTCGATAGGGGAATTATACTCAAACCCTCTTCATTGTTAAGCGCCCGTTTTTTTACTAGAATTTTATAGGAGATCATCTAGTGCCTGTTGTGTGAGACAGCTTCCTCTCATATAATGACTTTTATGTGGGAATTGCGATGATGAAATCTTATTCAGCAGGTTATTAATTTCTCCTTCTCCAGCTCTTCGAAGGTGTAGGGGAGGATAGTGGCGGGGATATCGAGCGGACAGGAAAGGAGGGAGACGGCTACGGCGGATTCAGGGATGCCGAGGGCATCGGCCACATGTTCGCGGTAGGCGGTCATCTGGGCCGTGTATTCCTCCTTCAGCGCGTCGTACGATTCCTTTTTGTCGGGGTCGAGCTGGTTGGTCTTGAAGTCGATGATATGGGCGGCGGTTACAGTGCCGCTGGAATCGTTTTATCATGTTCTCTTGCGTTAAATCAAGCCGTGAGTAGTAATTGTCCGGGCGAAAATGACATTTTATCTGTTAATTTATCAGGAAATGGTTGCCAGATAAAAGGGACGCCTGGGGGTTGGGATGATGCGGCGAAAGAGCAGGACGCTTTGATTCACTTTGATTAAATCTGAAGAAAACGCTCGACAATGAAGGTATTTTGAGTATAATGGTGCCCACGAACACCAAGTTGGGTTGCCATAGTACGTGAAAACGGACGGTGGCTAGTTTTTACCGCTTGGTGTTTTTTTTTGTCAACGGAGCTGTTCCTCCAAATAGGGGTAGGATTGCCCTCTCTGAAAATATACCCTGTTTCAGCGTCTGCCTGATTCCCTTTAATCGGTTGTTTTATTTCTCCTCCTCCAGTTCAGCGGCTGAGTAGGGTAGAATCCTTGCTTTCACGCCTAGGGGGCAGGAGAGGAGTGATACGGATACGGCGGATTCGTGGAGGCCGAGGGCCTTGGCCACATGCTTGCGGTAGGCAGTCATCTGGCTGGTGTATTCCGTTTTCAGATCTTTGTATGATTTCTCCTGGTCGGGGTCGAGCTGGTTGGTCTTGAAGTCGATGATGTGGGCGGCTGTCGCTTTGCCCTGGGCGTCGACGGTGATTACGAGTCGGTCGATGGTGCCGGAAAGCCATTCGTTGTCTTTGGTGATGGCTTCTATGGGCTGCTCGTTGCAGACCTCCTGGTTGGGTTGGCGGGTGAAGAGCGCGGCGATTTCCGGCTGCTTCAGGGCGTTGTAGACCACGCTCTGGGGCTTGGTGCGGGGAGCGCCGTCTGCCATCCAGTCGGGGGGGGGCGTGGTGTCCTTCCAGATGATTTCCTCCCATGCGGCGTGTACGAGGTTGCCAAAGTCTGCGGCGGTGAGCTCGCCGTAGTTGGCGTAGGTGGATTTTCTGGGTTCCTCTGCTTCGCGCGTTTCCTTATCCTCTTTCTTGGCCAGGGTGGAGGGATTGGTGCGCTTGCGGCGCTGCACTGCGGCACCGAGGGGGGCGTGTGGCGTGGCCGGCAAAGCCGGTGCGGGAGCTTCATTCTTCATCTCTTCGAACCAGGTGGGCTCTCCCTGGGTGTAGATGACCTGATTTTCCTCAATCTTGCCGAGGGGGGATTTCTCCGCGCTCCCCAGTCTGGTTGCGACCTGGCGGATGAACCCGCCCATGGAGCGGGCGGCGGCTTTCCAGGTGGTGGCGGTTTCGCCGGTTTCTTCATCCTGTGAGTCAGAGCAGAGCTCTGCACCGTGGCAGATGATGTAGTTGGCGTGTCTGGCGCGGGTGGCTGCAACGTAAAGGAGGTTGTATGCCTCTCTGCGCTGATTCTGCTGCCACTGGGAAGCGAGCTCCGGGAAGACGGGGCTGAGCTGCGCCCAATCGGATTTGGCGCCGGGTTTGAGCAGCATGGCGCTGCCGTCTTCGGTGATGAAGTAGTTGATATCGCGGGTGTCGTCCACTGCCTGGGTGCCGGCATAGGGGAGGATGACCGCATCGAACTCCAGGCCCTTGCTCTTGTGCATGGTCATAATCTGCACAGCGCCGGAGGAACCGGCGGCCTGAACGCTGAGATTTTTCATGCGGTTGCACCAGTCTGCCAGGGCGGAGCCTTCGACATCGAAGGCGAGTGCGCTGTCCTGCCAGAGCCGGATCGTGTGTTCATTGGCTGTGCGGTCTGTGGCATTCAGCAGGCTGAGCAATTGGTCGAGCGTGGAGGCGTAGCCTGTTTCCTGAAGAATCCTGAGCCATTTGGCGTGTACCTGCTCTGCCAGGGCATCGAATATTTTTCCCAGGAAGGAGGTGCGTGCGATATTCAGGGCCGCGGCATCGCTGGGGTGCAGCAGCCACTTGAAGAAATAGAGCAGGATTTCACCCAGCGGGCTGGCGGCAGCGGCCAGGGTGTCCTTGACCAGCAGGCGGGGTAGTCCGGGCATCTTATCACCCAGCCAGGCCATGATTTCATCGGCTTCAGCGTTGCTGCGCACCAGGATGGCAATGCTCATGCCGTGCAGCGGGCGGCTGTCGGCATCTGTGAGTTGGTGCAGCTTGTGGACAATGGCGTCGTAGATGCGGGTGCGGGAGGTGGCGTCGCTGTCAGTATCGGCGTCATCCTCCTGCGGGGGCGCCACGGCCATGATTTCCACATAACCGGCTTTATCCTTGGCGGCCCGGTGCACGGCAAATTGCTTCAGGTGGGTGACGGGGGCTGTTTCAATGCAGCTGGTGTTGCCGTTTTCCGGGCATTCGATGGAATGCAGGGTGGAGAAAAGGCGGTTGATGAAACCATCCTGCCCCATGATGACGGGAGAGGAACGGAAGCTGCGCTTCAGCTCCGAAGCCTGGAGCGGGAATTTCCAGGTGTCGTCTGTCTTGAGTCGGTCAAATACCTCAGTCTTGCCGGTGCGGAATCCATAGATGCTCTGCTTCACATCGCCTACCACAAAGATGCTTTCGTTGGTGACGCAGTGCTTCTCCGACTTGAGCCTGCCGCGGAGGGTGCGGGGCATGTCGGATTCCCAGCGATCGGTGGTAAAGTCGAAGGCATTGGCTCTCGCGTCGTTGGCAATGGGCTGGAGCAGGGGAGTAAGCGTGGTGAACTGGTCCTCGGAGGTATCCTGGAATTCATCCAGCATCCAGTGGTGCAGCTCGCCTCCCATGCGGTAGGCTACATGGTGCCGCAGCAGGGTGGGGTCGCCGATGTCCTTGAGCATGAGCGTTTTTGCCATGTGTGCAATATCGGCGAAGGAAAGACGGCCCTCTGCCAGCATGCGCTGCTCATAGCAATCGGCGTACCCTGCCAGCAGAGTGTGCAGCGCTGCGGTGCGGTCTGCAATCTGCCGAAGTTTGCAGGGAGCGGCCAGCGTGCCCAGCGTCATGCTGCAGTGCTTGAATGCTTGCAGGTCGCGGCTGTTTGCCTGCTGGGTCAACAAATCATCAACAGCGCTTCTGAACGCTTTGGTCTTGGCGGTGTGGTTCCACTTTTTAGCGTCGCGCAGTTTCCTGATGACCTCTTCCAGCCCCTCGCGCTGGGTTTTGTTCCAGCTGTAGAGATCGGGTGCCGAGGCGACAAGGGCCGCATGCTGCTCCAGTTCCGGGGTCATGGGCGATTGGGCGTCAAAGGCGTCCAGCAGGGCAACAAGCTCAGGCAGGCCGGGGAAATCCGTCCGCAGCCCTTCCAGCCACTTGGCCGCCGTCTTACCGATGACCAGAGCCCCCGCTGCCAGGTCGTTCAGCTGCTTGCGGAGTCCCTTGGTGGCGGGGAGATACTTGTAGTTGCGGAGAAGGGAGCGCAAGGTGGCCGCCGCGGCCTTGTATTCCTCCCTTTCGGCATCGGAGGCGACATTCAGCTGCGTTTCCGCCCCGAACGCGGCGGCATCCCCCCACTTTGTGCCGGTGGGCAGCTCGCGGTAGAGCTTGAGGAAGCTTTTGAGTTCGGCGCTGATTTGCGATTGGGTTTTGTTGCCCACGCCGCCGGTCAGGCTGCTGAAGATGCGGAGGAATTCCTCGCGCGAGTGTTCGTCTGCGCCCTGGGCATCCAGATAGTCGCGGATGGTGGAGGCCTGAACGCGGTTTTCATCTGCCGGGTCAAGCGGGGCGGCGCTGTTCATGCCAAGTTCCAGGCTGTTGGTGGCTACCAGCGAGGAGAAGAAACTGTCAATCGTGGTGAGGCGGAGCTTGCCGAGCACGGCGACCATTTCCTTGAGCAGCCGGGCAAAGGTCTTTGCATCAGTTTTGTGGAATCCATAGTAGTCCTGCAGCTCCTGGTTGTAGTTGTACAGATCTTCCGGGTAGCTGTGCTCGGCCTCGGCCAGCTTCACCAGAGCAGCCGTGACTGGCAGCAGCGGTACCGGGTTGGCCGCTTCGACTGCTTTGCCATTCTCATCGATGCTCAGCCCGCTGAGGACATCCCACACACGCACCGCCAGCTCATTGCGGCCGGTTTTCTTGTCGCGCTTGTCGCAGGCACCTTCCGCCAGGGCATGCAGAATTCGGTTGCGGAATTCACCTGCGGCTTTGCGGGTGAAGGTCAGGGCAATGATTTCTTCCGGCCTGGCGCCGAGAACCAGCAGGGCGATGTAGCGGGAGGCCAGCTGGTAGGTCTTGCCCGTGCCGGCAGAGGCTGCAATCAGGTTGCTGGTGACGTGGTGGGGGAGCGAATTGGATTCGTATCTGGAAACTTGTTCGGACATGGAAGGGGAGAGTAAGTCGGGGTTATTTGGTGAGCCTGGGCAGGCGGAACAGACTGCGCGGGTCGCTTTCCAGGGAGAGGGCTCCGAAACGCGGAGTCTTGCCGCCCCATTTGCCGGAGTTCAGCGCCGAGAACGGGCGGCTGGTGAGTTCCAGCGCCTCGGCGGAGAAGAGACACTGCCCCGCGCGAATCATGCTGATGGCGGCTTGCACCGTCTGCATGGCGGAGGCGAACAGTTCCTCGGTGCTGAGCCCGCAGGGTGCCTTGGTGGACAAGGGGAGCACGGCGCCATCCCGCACGAGGTAATGGCACTCCAGCTTCTCGGTCTTGCTCTGCAGATTATAGTACACGAGATCGGGGATGACCCCGCTCATATCAGCATCGCCCATGTGCAGTTCTTTGCGGTCGTCTGTGGAGGGGTTGCGCAGGCCGTATGCATACAGCGGGAGCTGCACGTCGTTCCAGCGATAGAGCTTTTCGCCAAAACTGACGGTGCCGAAATCATAGCCTTGCACATTCATGAAGCGGCAATAGAGGGAATCGACACCGCCATCCAGCAGGTCGAAATGAACATCGTGCGGGTTTTTCTCGCCGCTGGAGGTTTTGTAGTCGATGATGCGCCAGCGGCCGTCCTTGTGGCGGTCGATTCGGTCCGCGTTCATGGAGAAACTGATGGTTTCGCCATTGGGAAGCTGAAGCGTGGGTTGCAGAGTGTATTCTCTCTTCACGTTGCACCATCCTTCCGCCAGGTCTTTGCTGTGCTGTCGCACGAATTCGGCCAGGGTGCGCTCGATGGCCTGGAGCTGTACCTCCATGGGGAGAGTCTGGCTCTGGCGGGTGGAGGTGCTGTTATAGACGCGTTGCCATTCATCAGCCGCGATGCGCCGGGCCGCAGCCAGCATGTGTTCCTCTGCAGCCTGGGTGTCGTTTTCTGCTTCGGGGCATGAGGTGAGCAGCTCTTCCCAGCTGGGGAATTGCTCGACCAGCTCGTCCAGCACGGCATGCATGACCGAGCCGTATTCATTGCTTTCCAGTTCGCCCTTATTTTCCTTGTAGGTATCGCCCAGGTCGATATGGAAGAGGTGCTTGATCCAGAAAGTAAGGGGGCATTGCAGGAAACCGGCAAGCGAGGACGGCGAGTAGCTTTTCTGCACCAGCTGCTCATTTTTGTTTTTGAACCACCGGGTAAAGGGATTCTGCCTGCCCGGGGCAATCTGGGAGATATGCTCGAGCTCTCCGGGGGATATGGATTCGCGGCAGCCCGTGGCCCTGCGCAAGGGGCAGGGGGCAGGCCTGGGTAACACCTTGGGAGCCTTGCTTTCGGCAAACAGGGCGCGGGCACGCTGCGGCAGCTCATCCCCGCAGCGCATGAGCAGGGCCGACGGAGCCAGCACGGAGCCATCGGCCTTCTGCCGGGCCAGGATGAAATCGACGCGGCCGGATTGACGCCGGCTTTCTATGAGGGCGGTGAGCAGATAGCTATCGCGCGCCGTGCGGAATTTCTCATGGCGGATTCCCAGTTCATCACAGAGCGATTCCGGCAGGAAATCATCTTCCGGCACCGGTTCGGGGATGCAGCCATCGTGCATGGCGGCCAGAATAACCCGTGAGCCCCTGGCGTAGGGCAGCTCACGCCAGCCCAGCAGATCGCCGGTGGTGGAGTAACTTTCGGAAAAGACCGGGCCTTTTACTCTATCCTCCACCTGGCGGCGCAGGAGCTCCAGCGCACACAGCGGCGTGGGTAAGTTGTTCGCGACGTCAGAACAGGCCCGCATGTGCCTGGCAATGCCGGTGGCCAGTTTGTGGTTCGGGCTTCCCTCGTGGCGTTTTTCCAGCTTCTTGGCCAACCAGGTCAGGGCTTTTGCCGGTTCTGCGCTGCACAGGCTATCGATGAGCTTGTGAACCCTGTCTGCGAAGTCGAAGTAAGCCTGCTGCCAGCCGGTTTGGAGTTTCTCAATGGATTTGTAACTATCATCCACTTTCGGGGTGGCTTTGAGCATGCTCAACAGGGCATCTTCGCTGCCGGGCAGCAGCAGCATGCGGATTTTTTCGACGTGTTCCTGCATGCCGATGAGCGCACCGGGTTCTTTTGCAATGGCCTGCTGCAGCGCCGTGTTGGTGAGCAGGGCGATGAAGGCATCCAGCCCCCGGACATCGTTGTTGCGGATACCCGGCTGCGTTGCATTCCACAGTGGCAGATTTTCGCGGGCATCGCAGGCATCTGCCAGTTGACCGGGCAGGCGCCCCAGGTCTGTGGTCATGGGATTGCGCCCCTCCGGCAGATTGAGCTGCCAGGCCGGTGTGGCTGCAGCAAATGCGTTGATGATGGAGGGAGAAAATTCCGAATCGCCCACGGCGAGCGCAAGTTCGCGCGAATCATGCCCACCCGCCAGGCGCAGGGCTTCTGCCGCCATGGCCTCGGCATCCGTCACCAGATGAATGGTTGAGGCGTCGTTGTCTACTACCTCCCGCGTGGCATCGGCATAGACCAGAGCATCGGGAATTTCAATCTCTCGGTTGAGCCAGTCTGCTTCCAACGGGAGGCCGAAGTCATCAAATTTATAGGCTTCTGTCTGCGGTGCATGCACCCAGATTTCCACCCGGCCGCCATCTTTGCCGTGCAGATTGCCCAGCAGCGTTTTAATCTGGGGGGAGAATTCCGGCACACAAGCCATGATGAGCAGGCGGCTCTGCTTTTGCCAGGTGGCATTGCTGACGAATTCTGCCTGCGCTTCCTCGATGGATTTTCCGGATGGAAGCAAGGCGTCCACCCGGTCGAAGATGGATTGTAGTTTGTGCCATCGCATCTGTTCATTGGCGGCCACTTTCCGGCGCGCCAGGAGGGCGGCCCGGGCTGTTTTTGCGTCTTCCGTCAACAGGTCCGCTTCCTCCCGGTACAAGATCTCACGCTTCCTGAGCTGGAGGCTGACGGCCTGGAGTTCAACCTCTTCCTGTGCGAGCCGGCTGCGCAGAGACATGAGCTTGTGGGCCACGCCGACCGCCCAGCGTTCGCGGTGTGTTTCCGGGCGGCGGGGAATGAGCGGGGCGTATTGTGCCACCGGGTCTGCTCCTTCCGCTGAGAGAACCTGCAACCAAGCCGTGAGCGTTTCCATTTCGGTGGCGACGCCCGGGTACTCGGAGGGAATGAGGTGACCCGCCAGCATGATGGTGGGCATCAGAAGAGCATGGCCAGCCTTTTCTGCCATATATTCGCGCAGTCGGCGGCCGCTGCCTTCGGTCGGGACCACCACGGTAGCGCGGCGGTATTGTGCGGCGGTCTGCGGGGTGCTCAGGCCTTTGAGAAGCTTTTCTGCAACGAGTTCGATGGCGGGCTCATCCCAGCCTAAAAATTGGAGTTCGGGTGTATTCATGGGAGTTGTGATACTCTAGCATATTTTTGCTCCGGGTGCAAGAAAACGAACACAAAAAACAGCAGCAATCAACTTCCGTTGATTGCTGCCGGTTCTGGGTTGAAACTGAATCAGCTTCAGCGCGTGTGGAAGGTACGGCTGATGACTTCACGCTGCTGCTCGGGGGTGAGCTTGATGAAGTTCACAGCGTAGCCGGATACGCGGATGGTGAGCTGGGGATACTTCTCCGGATGCTCCATGGCATCGAGGAGGGTTTCGCGCTCCAGCACGTTCACGTTGATGTGGTGACCGGTGGCGGCGAAGTAGGCATCCAGCAGGGAAACCAGCTTGGTCTCGCGCTCATCCTCATCCTTGCCCAGGGCACCGGGCACGATGGAGAAGGTGTAGGAGATGCCGTCCTGGCTGTCGTCGTAGTTCAGCTTGGCCACGGAGAGCATGGAGGCCACAGCGCCGTTCTTGTCGCGGCCGTGCATGGGGTTGGCACCCGGGGCAAAGGGCTCGCCGGCGCGGCGGCCGTCGGGCGTGTTGCCGGTCTTCTTGCCGTACACCACGTTGGAGGTGATGGTGAGCACAGACTGGGTGGGCATGGAGTCGCGGTAGGTGTGCAGCTTACGCAGCTTGTTCATGAAGTTGGTCACCAGTGCCTCGGCGATTTCGTCCACGCGGGGGTCGTTGTTGCCGTAGCAGGGGAACTCACTTTCGGTCTCGAAGTCGGTGATGAGGCCTTCTTCGTTGCGGATGCACTTGACCTTGGCATACTTGATGGCGGACAGGGAGTCTGCGGCCACGGAGAGACCGGCGATACCGCAGGCCATGGTGCGCAGGATTTCCGGGTCGTGCAGAGCCATTTCGATGCGCTCGTAGCAGTACTTGTCGTGCATGTAGTGGATGATGTTGAGGGCATCCACATAGGTCTTGGCCAGCCAGTCCTGCATGTTGTCGAAGAGCTCCATCACCTTGTCGTATTCGAGGTATTCGCCTTCGTAGCGCGGGGCGGGCGGAGTCACCTGCTTGCCCTTGACTTCGTCCACGCCGCCGTTGAGGGCGTAGAGCAGGGCCTTGGCCAGGTTGGCACGGGCGCCGAAGAACTGCATCTGCTTGCCGATGCGCATGGCGGACACACAGCAGGCAATGCCGTAGTCGTCGCCCCAGTACGGGCGCATCAGGTCGTCGTTCTCATACTGCACGGAGGAGGTCTCGATGGAAACCTTGGCGCAGTACTTCTTGAAGCCTTCCGGCAGGGCGGTGGACCACAGCACGGTCAGGTTCGGTTCGGGAGCCGGTCCCAGGTTGTACAGCGTCTGCAGCATACGGAAGGAGCTGCGGGTCACCAGGGTGCGGCCGTCTTCACCCATACCGCCGATGGATTCGGTCACCCAGGTGGGGTCGCCGGAGAAGAGGCTGTTGTACTCAGGGGTACGGATGAAGCGCACCATACGCAGCTTCATGACGAACTGGTCCATGAGTTCCTGGATTTCGGCTTCGGTGATGGTGCCGGCGGCCAGGTCGCGTTCGAAGTAGATGTCGAGGAAGGTGGAGACGCGGCCCAGGGACATGGCGGCACCGTTCTGTTCCTTCACTGCTGCCAGGTAACCCAGGTAGGTCCACTGCACGGCTTCGCGGGAGTTAGTGGCCGGGCGGCTCAGGTCGCAGCCGTAGCTCTTACCCATTTCTGCCAGTTCGGCCAGGGCTCGAATCTGTTCGTTCATTTCTTCGCGCAGACGGATGGTGGCATCGGTCATCACACCGGCTTCGCGGTCCTTGAGATCCTTGCGGCGGGCGGCGATGAGCTTGTCGGTGCCGTAGAGGGCCACGCGGCGGTAGTCACCGATGATGCGGCCGCGGCCGTAGGCATCGGGCAGACCGGTGATGATACCGGCAGAGCGGGCGGCGCGGATGTCGCTGGTATAGGCATCGAACACGCCTTCGTTGTGCGTCTTGCGGATGCGGCCGAAGAATTCAGCCGTGTGCGGGCACATCTGCTTGCCGTAGGATTCCAGAGCCTTCTGGGCCATACGCAGACCGCCGAATGGCATGAGGGCGCGCTTCAGCGGAGCATCGGTCTGCAGACCAACAATCTTCTCGCGGGCCTGGTCGATGTAACCGGCGGCGTGGGAAACAATGGTGGAAACTACTTCGGTGTCGGCATCGAGCAGGCCGCCAGCGTCAATTTCCTTCTTCATGAGGTCCTTTACCTCATCCCACAGGGCGATGGTGTCTTCCGTCGGGCCTGCCAGGAAGTCCGCTTCGCCAGTATAGGGGGTGTAGTTCTGCTGGATGAAGTCGCGTACGTTCACGCTTTCATTCCAGGCGCCGGGTTTGAAGCCCTGCCACGGATCGACCTGGCAGCAGCATTCCTGAGTGCATGTAGTCTCTGTCATAAAATCAATTAGGTTGGGAGATTAAATTCTTAGGGAAGAGCCTGCTTGCCTGACTCCCCGCCAACGCGTCTATTCTAACGCTCATCGGCGGTTTAGTCAAGGTCGATTCAACAGTCTGCGACCCTTTTCTGTTCGTTCTTGCTGTAATCGGTTTTCCTGGGAGGATTCTAACTCTTTTTCGGGTGTTGTCAAGTGGAATTATTCTAAAATAGACTGTTTTGTTCCACAGGGGAAAGAAAAACGCCGCGCTGGGTTGGCGCGGCGTTGAAAATCGGCTCAGGGGCAGAGCCCTTGTTTCTGGAGCAGGGCATCCGGGTCGGGATTGCGCCCCATGAAGCGGCGGTACAGCTCGGCGGCAGACTGGCTGTCGCCCTGGGAGAGAATGGAGCGGCGGAAGTCGTCCCCCGTCCGGCGGTTCAGCACGCCTTCCTTGCTGAATCGGGAGTAGGCATCTGCTGCCAGCACCTCTGCCCATTTGTAGGAGTAGTAGCCGGCGCTGTAACCGCCGGTGATGCAGTGGCGCAGGCGACGCATGATGGAGCGGCCCGGTGCGGTTGTCGCAATCTGCCAGGGTTGCAGCAGCTCGCGGGCCGCGGCATCCATGTCCTTGCCCTTGAATTTCTCATTGTAGTTCATGTGCATCTCCAGATCCAGCTTGGCGACGCAGAGCTGCCCCATGTTGTCTGTTGCGGGCAGGAAGTAGCGGCTTTCGCGCAGCTTCCTGACCAGTTCGGCGGGAATGCACTCACCTGAGGCGTAGTGGAAGCCGAACGTGGCAATGCCTTCGGATTCCCATGCCCAGTTCTCAGTGAGCTGGCTGGGCAGTTCGACGAAGTCCCAGGCCACGCTGGTGCCGGCGTGGGAACGGAGTTCCGTGTCGCTGAGCATGCAATGCATCATATGTCCGAACTCGTGGAAGAGGACTACTGCATCGTAATGGCTGAACAAGGCGGGCTTGCCGGGGGTGGCGGCGGTCATGTTGCCGGCCAGGCAGGCAAGGTGGGGGGTGTGCGGGCGGGCGGCGGTGGCCGGCTCACCGTAGCGGATGGGCATCACCCATGCACCCTCGCGCTTTTTCTCACGGGGGAAGAGATCCAGGTAGAACGAGCCCAGGTGGTGTCCGGTGCGGTCATCGGTGACGGCAAAGACCCGGACTTCGGGATGCCAGGTTTCAATCACCAGGGGCGAGGCTTGTTCTCCCGGCTGGAGGCAGCGGGCGGGAAGCTCGGTGAAGGAGATGCCGTACAACTGGGAGAAAATGCTGAAGATACCGTTGAGCAGATTGTTGCTTTCCAGATAGGGTCGCAGGCTTTCGCTGTCGAAGTTATACAGCTCCTCGCTCATTTCACGCATGTAGAAGGAGCGGTCCCAGGGGTTGAGGGCCGTTGTGACCCGCCCGGTGCGCCGGGTAATGAAGTCCAGGAGCCGGGTATTTTCGGCATCGAAAGCGGGTTTGACCTTCTGCATCATCTCATCCACGAACTGGAGCGCCTTGTCGCCGCTCCCGACCATGCGGCGGTGGGTGGTCAGGTCGGCATAGGTTTCAAAGCCCAGCAGCCCGGCCAGTTCACGCCGCAGCTCCATGATACGTGCCACCACCGGGGCATTGTCATAAGCCCCGGCTCCAATGGTGAGAGCGCCCTCCCAGCAGGCCTTGCGCGTGGCTTCCACGGTGCAATGCTTCAGCACTTCTGCGTAGCTGGAACGCTGCAGGGTGATGCGCCAGGCAGGTGCCGTATCCTCACCGTGAATTTGCGATTTGGCATCGGCGGCCGCCTTGTCCATCCAGTCGGCACTCATGCCTTGCAGTTGTTCCCGGTCGGTGATGATGAGTTCCCAGGCAGCAGTAGAATCCTGCACATTCTTGCCGAACTGGAGCTGGAGCAGGGAAATTTCATCCTCAATCTCCTTCTTGCGGGCCTTCTGCCGGGGTGTCAGCTCTGCTCCCCGGTCGCGGAAACTGTCAATCACCTGCTGAACATAGCGCTGCCGGGCCGGGCTGAGTTCCTTGACCCAGGGTTGTGCCGCAGCCTGGCGGAGAATGCTCCACAGTTGTTCATTGGCCAGCACTTCGGCATCCATGGCATTCCACTCCGGCATGAGTTCTTCCTGCACCCGGCGCAGGGCATCCGTATCAGCCACCGTCTTGAGGTGGTAGATGCGGTTCTGCACCGTGTCCAGTTCCTCCTGGGCGCGGGCCAGGGCCTCGAAGGTGTTTTCAAAGGTGCAATCTTCGGGCTTGAGCTGGCAGATGAGGTTCAGTTTGTGGCGGGCCAGCACCATGGCGGCGGCGGAGTCCTTGCGCGCCTGTTCCGGGGTCAGTTTCGACCAGTCCGGGTACAGCCCCTTGGCAAAAAAGGGATGTTCACCCGCCTCAACGGCCTGCTGTACAGCCTGAACGGAAGCGGGCTGCTCCTGGGCCTGTGCCTGCGTGGCGGGCAGAAGGGAGAAGAGGGCGGTAGCAATGATGATATCAATTCTCATATCTGCCCATGATTACGCGCGCGGGTGTGGTGTTCTTTCAGAAAATGACAGCTTTCTTTTTCTGATGGTGGCTGCGCCTCCCCCTGTTCTGAATCCCGGCAGCTCCTCACGGATGCCCGTCTGTTCCGAGGTAGGCTCTGATGTCGTCCATCCGCTCTTCCGCGGTGGCGCGGCCGATGTTGTAGGTGGCGCGGAGCACGGCGGGGTCTTTGGTGAGGCGCTTGACGGGCAGGGGGGCAGCGGGGCGGATGACCAGGGCCTTCCCGGCGGCTTCCTGGCGGTTCACATAGTCCCGCTGGGCGTTATACATGAGGTGGCGCACTTCCATAGCCTGCACCAGGGCAGGGTATTTGCGGTACAGGAAGCGGATGAAGGGCATGGCGACACTTTCTTTCTTATCATACTCTGCATGCTGGGTCAGGATGATTACGTTGCGCGTGTAGCCGATACTCTCAAAATATTGCAGAGGAATCGCGTCGGCAATGCCGCCGTCCAGCAGTTTCAGCCCATCTATTTCCACGATTTCCGATACCAGGGGCATGGAGGCCGAGGCCCGTATCCAGTCGAACTCGTGGTCGTCGCGGCCCCGGAAGATATGGTAGTGCGGCTGGCCGGTTTCGATATTGGTGCAGACGATGTGGAATTCGGTGGGGTCAGCCTCAAAGGCTGCAAAGTCGAAAGGGTCGTGTACCAGCGGTACTTCGCCGTAGCAGAAATCCTTGCTGTACAGGTTGCCGTCGCGGAAGAGGTTGCGGATGCTGCAATAGCGTTTGTCGTTGCAGAATTTCTCGTTGTAGCGGATGGCGCGGCCAATCTGCCCGGATTTGTAGTTCACCCCGAAGGCTGCACCGGCCGAGACACCCACGATACCGTCGAAGGTGATGCCTTGTTCCATCATCACATCCATGATGCCTGCGGTGAACATGCCGCGCATGGCACCTCCTTCCAGTATGAGTCCTCGTTTCATCCGGGTTGTCCTTTCTGCATTTCCTCCCATGTGGTGCGGGCGGCAGCATGGCCATTTCCGGCAGCCTGCTGAAGCCACTTGGAGGCCTTTTCCCTGTTTGCCTTGCAGCCGCGACCGTGCAGTAGCATGAGCCCCAGGCGGTAGCAGGCTTCTGTGTTGCCCTGGCGGGCGCCGCTCCAGTACCAGTCGAAGGCTTTCTCGGCATCGGCCTGAACCCCGTTGCCGTATTCATAGCAATGCCCCAGTTGCACCATGGCGGGGGCGCACAGCCCGTCTGCGGCGCGTTCCAGAAGAGCGAGAGCTTCCTCGCTGTTCCGTTCCAGACCGATGCCGTGGAGCTTGCAGAACCCCAGCCAGAATTCGGCCGTGGGTTGTTCCATGTCGGAAGCTCTCTGGAACAGGCGGGCGGCTTCAATGAAGTCCTGTTTGCCGCCAATGCCCTGCAGCCGGCAGAATCCCAGGCTGAAAATGGCCTCGGCATGCCCGGCGGCTGCGGTGCGTTCCAGCCAGGCAATGCCCAGCGTATCGCTCTGCCGTACGCCCTCTCCGCGCAGATGCGCCATACCCAGCTTGTACATGGCTTCGGGGTGGTTCTGTACAGCGGCCTTCACCCACCAGCGGCAGGCTTCATAGGCATTCCGGTCAAGGCCGAGCCCTTCGTCATAGCATTCGGCCAGGTGGCATTGGGCGGGTGCATAGCCCTGGTCTGCGGCCTTGCGGAGCCATTTCAACCCCAGGGAGGTGGAGCGGGGAACGCCCGTTCCGGCTAAGTAGCAGCGCGCCAGTTCGAATTGGGCGGAGGCTTCGCCTGCTTCTGCTGCCGACTGGAGGCCGGAGGACATGGATGCCACGGCAACGGCTTCCTCAGCCCCGGCATATTCCTCCAAGGCCGGGCAGACCGGGAGGAGCAGCAGGATTGCCAACAGGTGCTTGAGCGGGGGAATCTGGGGCATAGGAGCGCTCAATCTAGCATTTTTTTGTGGCTCTGGCAAGTGTATTTGCTGCTGGCGGTTGACAGAAATGCTACCAGGTGGTAGAGTCATGGGCATGAGTCATGAGAGTCCTGCACGCGCGTGGGCCTGCGTTAATCTTGAAGCCATCGCGCACAATCTGGATATTGCCCGGCAGGCATTACCCGATACAGCGCTGATGCCTGTGGTCAAGGCCGGGGCATACGGCCACGGTCTGGAGCCAGTGGCACGCCGTCTGGATAATCATGGCATTTCGTTCTTCGGCGTGGCCAATGTAGGGGAAGCCCGCCGCCTGCAGAATGCCGGAGTGCGGACGACGCCGTTCATCCTGGGCCCCACGTTTCCGATGGAACGCGCCGAGATTGTGCAGAACAACTGGTGCTGTTCGGTTTCTTCTGTGGAGGAAGCCGGGCATTTTCAGAGCCTGGCGGCCTTGCAGAATAAGGAAATCGCCTTGCATGTGGCGGTGGATACCGGCATGGGTCGCGAGGGTTTTCTCCCCGGACAGCTGGGTGAGGTGGCCGGGCAGTTGAAGCAGATGCCCAACCTCCGTATTGAAGGGGTGATGTCTCATTTCCCCTCGGCAGATGAGGATGTGCCGTTCACGCAGAATGAAATCGGTATCTTTACGGACTGCGTGGAGACCCTGCAGCAGCATTTTGACCTGCGTTACCGCCATATAGCCGCCAGCGCGGGGGAACTTGGTTATGAAGTGCCGGTGGCCAACCTGGCGCGTCCCGGTCTGCTGCTCTACGGGGTAGCGCCCATGGCCTCCATATATGACGGGGTGCTGCGCCCCACGCTCAGCCTGCACGCCCGCGTGACCCTGGTGCGCGAACTGCCGGCGGGGCATGGTGTTTCATACGGCCGCACGCATATCAACAGCCGTCCCACGAAGGTTGCCACCATCGGCATCGGCTATGCCGACGGCTGGAACCGCCAGATTTCCAACAAGGGAGCGCGCGTTTACATTAACGGACACTACTGCCCCATGCTCGGACGTGTGACCATGGACCAGATTATGGCCGATGTCACCGATGTGCCGGGAGGCGTGCAGTCGGGGGATGAGGTGGAGTTGTTCGGCACGCACATTCCGGTGACGGAGGTTGCAGAGAAAGCCGGTACCATCGTCTGGGAAATCTTCACCGGTCTGGGGCCGCGTCTGCCGCGCGTGTACTAAGAGGCGCGGTTGCCGCCTACATGCATTGCAGCAGGCGGAGTGTTTCGCTGAGTTTGTCGGCCGCCTTGATTTTCTGCAGGCGCGGGAAACGCTTGTTCTCCAGAATATAGTCGTTGTTGCGGGTGAGCATGAGTTTCTGCCCGCTGATTTCCACCTGGGAAATGTTGCGCCGCGTGGCCAGGATGCGGATTTTGTGTACGGTGAGCAGGTGGCTCACTTCGCGGGGCAGGGAGCCGAAGCGGTCGCGCCATTGGCGCTCCAGGTCATCCACATCGTCGGTGGTGCAGGCGCGTGCAAGCTGGGTGTAGGCTTCCATGCGTGCCTTGGTTGCTTCCATGTAGGTAGAGGGCAGGTAGGCGCCCAGAAGCTGGTCGGCATCGGTGCGGGTGGCCATGCTGGCTTCGCTCAGGCAGATGAAATCGGCCTTGAAGGTGGCTTCGGCGCGGATGGTGGGCACTTTGCCCTGCATGCGTTCGATGGACTGGCGGAGCAGCTGGCAGTACAGCTCGAAGCCGATGGCGGCAATGTGGCCGCTCTGCTGCGTGCCGAGCAGGTTGCCAGCGCCGCGGATTTCGAGGTCGCGCATCGCGATTTTGAAGCCGCTGCCCAGTTCGGTGTACTGCTTGATGGCCGAGACCCGCTTGCGGGCGTCGCTGGTGCAGAGCGCCTGGCGGGGAAGCAGCAGGTAGGCGTAGGCCCGGTGGCCGCCGCGTCCGACGCGGCCGCGCAGCTGGTACAGATCAGCCAGACCGAAGCGGTCCGCGCGGTCGATGATGATGGTGTTGGCGTTGGGGATGTCGATGCCGCTTTCAATGATGCTGGTGGCGAGCAGCACATCGGCCTTGCCGTCCACGAAGTCGCGCATGATGAGTTCCAGTTCTCCCTTGTCCATCTGCCCGTGTCCGACGACAATGCGGGCTCTGGGTACGAGACGCTGCAACTCTTCCTTCATTTTGAGGATGCTCTGCACGCGGTTGTGCAGGAAGAAGACCTGTCCGTTGCGCGCCAGCTCTCGTTCGATGGCATCGGCAATGAGTTTCTCGTTGTAGGGGCAGACGGCGGTCTGCACCGGAAGGCGGTTGAGCGGCGGGGTTTCAATGGTACTCATGTCGCGCGCGCCCATGAGTGCCACATAGAGGGTGCGCGGAATGGGAGTGGCGGAGAGGGTGAGCATATCCACCATGCGGAACATGCGCTTGAACTGCTCCTTGTGTCGCACGCCGAAGCGCTGTTCCTCATCGATGACGGCCAGCCCCAGATTCTTGAAGCTGACATCTTTTGAGATAACGCGGTGGGTGCCGATGACGATATCCACCGAGCCATCGGCAATGCCGGCCACGATTTCCTTGATTTTCTTCGCCGGGGTAAAGCGGCTCATCAGCTCGATGCGCACCGGGTATTCGCTCATGCGGGCGCGGAACGTGCGGTAGTGCTGCGCGGCCAGTACCGTGGTGGGGGCAAGGATGGCTGCCTGCCGCCCGCCGGTCACGCATTTGAAGGCCGCGCGGATGGCTACCTCGGTCTTGCCGAAGCCTACGTCGCCGCAGATGAGGCGGTCCATGGGGCGTCCGCTTTCCATATCGGCCTTGGTCTGGGAGATGGCGCGCAGCTGGTCGGGTGTTTCGCGGTAGGGGAAGCTGGATTCAAACTGCCACATCCAGCCTGAATCGGCCGGGTGGGCATAGCCAGTATTGCTTTCGCGCTCGGCCTGTACCTCCAGCAGCTGGGCGGCGTAGTCCTGCACGGCTTTTTCGGCTGCCTGGCAGGCGCGCCTCCAGCGGGCATCGCCCAGCCGGCTCAATTCCGGGGTCTTGGCACCCAGCCCTACATATTTGGAGACGAGGTGGCTCTGCTGCAGCGGAATACGCAGCAGCACACCATCGGCATACTTGATGTGGATTTCTTCTTCTCCGCTTTGTTCTTCGCGTACAATACCCACGAAGCGGCCAAGACCGTGTGAGGCGTGGATGACGAAATCGCCCTCCTCGATTTCACGCAGAGGGGCCTGGGCACGCTCTCGGCGCAGGCGGTCGGTGCGGTCATCCTGCTTGCGGCTCCGGGGGGTGGTGTAGCGGCCGAAGATTTCGGCGGCAGAGAGAACGGCCAGCCTGGCACCTGGAATGGTGAAGCCCAGGGGCAGGTCGCCATCGCGGCTCTGCACGCCGGACCAGGCATCGTCCTCGCCGCAGATTTCCTCGAAGCGGTTTTTCTCTCCTTCGTGCGGGAAGAACATGACCACGCGCCACTTCTGCTCGCGCCACTTGCGTAACTCCATGCCGGCCAGTTGGCGGCGGGCTTCCTGCATCACAAAATCGCCCGTTTCAAAACTGCCCAGTGGTGTGCCGAAAATGGCGGTTTTGTCCCCGTCGTTCACGCTGTCAATATCCGGCAGCACCTCCTCGCGGTCGGGCGGCAGTTCAAATACCAGCACATGCCCGGACACCCCGCACCCCGGCAGACTCACCACCCAGTCATCCTTGGTAATCCACTCTGCCAGCGGTTTGTCTGCGGGCGGTTCATCCAGCACGAGGTCTGCGCTTTCAAGCTTCTTGAAGGAAAGCTGGGAGTCGATATCAAACGCGCGGATGCTTTCCACCTCATCACCAAAGAATTCAATGCGCAGCGGCCATGCTGATTGCAGAGGGAAAACATCCAGAATGCCGCCGCGCAGACTCCATTCGCCGCGCCCTGTCACCATTTCAACCCGTTCGAACTCGTGGTCGAGCAGGGCGGTGCATACATCATCCAGCGGGTATTCTGCCGCTACGTTCAGGGTGAGGGTGAAACCCGCACCTGCCGAAAAGCTGGGGGCAGGCTGCTGCAGGGCGGCTGCCGTCACAAGCACCGCCTGTGTTTCCCCTGGCGGGCCGGAGATAGCGCGCAGGGCATCCAGGCGTTCTGCGGCTAAATCGGGGTCGGAAATGCCGTTGTTGATGTGGATTTCCTGCTCCGGCACAAAGACGGCCTGCGGTGCCTGCCAGAGCGGCCACTCAGCGGCCAGGCGTTCCTGCACCGGCAGGGCATCGGCCACGACCCACACGCGGCGGGGTACATCGGATGCGGCGGCCACCATGGCGGAGACAAAGGAATAGGCTGCCGGACTCACTCGTTCCAGAACAAGCGGTTCGTCGTACGAGGCTTCACGGCGCAACCGCTCCAGTTCCCCGGCAAAGGCAGGGGATTGGGCAGCAATCTCTGTGAGCGGCTTAGCCACGTGCATTCATGGTATCAGCATGCTCGTCCGTTGTCAAATAAAAGCTTGCCAAGTCCGGGGTCGGGTGGTAGGATAGGCGCACCTTACTGCTCCGGTAGCTCAGTTGGATAGAGCACGAGCCTTCTAAGCTTGGGGTCCCGCGTTCGAGCCGCGGCCGGAGCGGAATATGGGCCTGTACATGAGAATGTGCAGGCCCTTTTCAATTCAGTCCTGAATACCGGGGCAGGCCCAACTTTTGTGGGATGGTGATCTTGCCGCCGACGGGGAGCTGTAATATCATCTTGAATTGCTGAATGGTATAAGAATGCCCTGCACATCGTTGAAATGTGCAGGGCATTCTGCGTTTGTCTGCGCTGAAATCCGGATTCAATAATTCAGCTCGCCAGCGAGTACGCGGCGTTCAAATTCCTTGATGTCGACCACCTCGCCGGTGCGGCGGGCGTGTTCCACGGCAAAAGCAATCACGTGGGAGTGGGCGCTTGCCTGGATGGGCGTGGTCATGAGCGCGGTATCCTCCACTACCCGCATGTCGTTGTACAGGTTGCTCACCAGCCCCCAGTCGCCACCGCCGTGACCGGCATAGCCTCCGGCTGCTTCTTCGATTTCCACCTTACGCATTTTCTTGGAGAAATGCTCGGTGATGGTGATTTCTCCGGGGCCGTTTTCCTTATAGAAAGCGCCGGCGCGGAGCTTGGCTCTGGTACCGTATATTTCGAGGTGGCGGCCTTCTTCGAATGCGGTCATGGTGAAGGTGCCGGTGATGCCGCCCATATAGCGCAGAATGGCCACCAGGTGGTCAGGCTGGTCATTATCCCCGCACTGGAAAGCATCGCGCCCCCAGGGAGAGGTCTTGAGCCATTCGGTGATGTCCTCCGGTGTGGCTTCGTCCACACCGTCCATCACCATCTTGAGCCAGCGGCGGCAGGATTCATCAGTAATGTACTTGCGGGCATCCCAGGGGTCTTCGCCGATGGGGGTGGTCCAGTCGGTGCAGCGGGCGGGACGCGGTTCCGTCAGCGTTTCCTTGCGGAAGAAAGAGAGTTCGCCGAAGCTGGAGACCTGTTCGCAAGGGCGGTTGAGCAGCCAGTAGAGAATATCCATATCGTGGCAGCATTTGGCCACAATCATGGGGGTGGATTTGGAGCTGTTGCCCCAGTGGCCGCGCACGAAGGAGTGGCCGAAGTGCCAGGCACCCACGCCTTCGTTGGCGTTGAAGGTCATGATTTCGCCCAGTTCGCCGCTGCGGATGATGTTGCGGATGGTGTTGTAGAACGGGGTGTAGCGCAGCACGTGGCAGATGGCTACGCGGCGTCCCAGCTTTTCGGCCAGGTCACGCAGTTCCAGAGCTTCACGCAGCGTCTTGGCAATCGGTTTTTCCAGCAGCAGGTCATAGCCCAGTTCCAGAGCCCGCTTAGCGGGCTCGAAGTGGTAGTCATCCTGTGTGCCGATGATGGCTACATCAGCCATTTTCGGCTGGCTGAGCAATTCATCCGCGTTGGCAAAGAGACGGATGGAGCTGCGTTCCTCCTCCGGCGCGAAATCCCGTACCTGTTCGGCGCGGCAAGGCACCGGGTCTGCCGCCGCCACGATGCGGAACTTATCCGGGTATTCCATGGCCAGCTTCATGTAGGTGCGGGTGCGGGAACCGCAGCCGATGCCGACGAGTGTAATTCTACCTTTGTCCATAATGTGTGTGTCTGCGCTCATTTTACGCTGCCGGACTGCGACATGCAAGACCAAAAAGAGCCCTGCACGTGTCAGTGTGCAGGGCTTGAGAAGGGAGATTCAGGGAGTGTCATTGCCTTTGCCGCAGCGGAGCTTGCCGTTGCTGCGCCGCAATTCGTTAATCCATAGGATGGCGAGGCCTGCTGTAAGCCCCATCAGAATAACGGCGTTGGCAGCACACATGGCGGCCTTGATGCAATGGCGGTGGTGTTTATCTGCCAGCCATTGCTCCACCTTTACCTCTGCTTCTTTGATTTGTTCTTGGTCCATGCGGGTATGACTCCATCATCTGCTGCGTAAATCAAAAACCTTTAGTTTGGGGGAGATGGCGTACGATATCCCCTCCCATCACACCAGAGGAAATGGACGAAACTGAAACAGTCCCATCCGGCCAGAAAACGGTTTCATTGTCATTGACTTTTGGTGGAGTATGGTCTATGATGAACGCATGGAGACTCGCGTGATTGAGGTAGACCCGCTGGAGGATTGCCGCAGTATTTACAAGGAAGCCGCTGCTGTGCTGGCCGAGGGCGGTCTGGTGGCCATTCCGACGGAAACGGTGTATGGTCTGGGGGCAGATGCCTTTAACCCGGATGCCGTCGCTAAGGTGTTTGAGGTGAAGGGGCGTCCGAGTTTCGACCCGCTCATCTGCCACCTGCCGAATGGCAAGGCGTTGAAGGATATTGCCGAAGTGCCGGCCGAGCTGCAGCCGCTGGTGGATAAGCTGGTGAAGGAATTCTGGCCGGGGCCGATGACGCTGGTGCTGCCGCGTAAGGAATGCGTGCCCGATATCGTGACGAGCGGTCTTCCCACGGTGGCCTGCCGCGTGACGAGTCATGAAGTGATGCGTGCTGTATCCCGTGCGCTGGGTCGCCCGATTGCCGCGCCGAGTGCCAACCGGTTTGGCCATATCTCGCCCACGAGTGCCCCGGCGGTTCTCAAGGAACTGGGCGGCTCCATTCCGCTGGTGCTGGATGCCGGTGCCTGCTCCGAGGGGCTGGAGAGTACGATTCTGCAGCCTTGTCTGGACGAAAAGGGCAATCCGGCTGTGCGCGTGCTGCGCGAGGGCCCGGTGACCCGCGAGAAGCTCCGCAAAATCTGCAAGGTGGTGAAGCCTGGCAAGGGGAGTGATATTGAGGCGGCCACGCCGAACGCCCCCGGCATGCTCAAGAGCCACTATGCTCCTACCAAGCCGCTCCTGCTGCACGACCCGAAGGAGGAATTCACCCCGCAGGAAGGTGTGCGCTACGGCCTGATTACCTACCAGGGAGATTCCCCGCTGGCGGCGCAGGATTGCTGGAACGAGGTGATGCCGCTTTCTCCGGGCAGCGGGCGTCTGGCCGAGGCTGCGGTGCGTTTGTTTGCCGTGATGCGTGCCATGGATGAATGCGGGGAGGTGGATGTGATTGTGGCTGAAGAACTGCCGAAGATGGGGCTTGGTATGGCCATGATGGATCGCCTGAACCGGGCCTCTGCCCAGAGAGGAGAATAATGCCCCTATGAAACTTGCCCTGCAGAAACTGACTGTCGGCATTGTACTGCGCGTGGTGCATGCGGCGCTGGTGGAACTCTACCAGCTCGATACCCGCGTGCGCGATGAGTTCAACCGTATGCCGGAGGGGATGAGCTACGCCCTGCAGACGGGCTTTGATGCACCGAAGCTCTTTGTGCAGTGGAAGGACGGGCGCCTGCTCCGGCTGAAGCATCTGGATAAGCCGGTCTGCGCGCTTCGTCTCAAATCCACGGGGATTTCGTTCCGCATGTTCACGGGGCAGATGGGGCTGGCACAGGCCTATGCCCAGCATGCCTTCAGCATGCAGGGCGAGATTGCCGATGTGATGAAGCTGGCCCGCCTGGTGAATCTGGTGGAGGGGTATCTCTTCCCGAAGTTCATCACCCGTCACATTCTTACCGATATTCCGTCCTTGCAGGTGAACCCGCTGCGAGTGTATGGCCGTATCTGCACCGGGTTTCTTACAGGTCGTTATAACTGATTATGAGTAAGTATTTTGAATTTCAGAATGCCGTGAAGCTTCTTTGCGGTGAGTCTGCCCTGGAACGACTGGCCGATGAGCTGGAACATCTGGGAGCCAAAGCCCCGATGCTGCTTTCCGATGCCGTGCTGGCCAGAATCGGTACCATGCAGCTGGTGGTGGATGCCATGGCGGCAGAGGGCTGTGTTCCCGCCTGTACCTTTACGGAGATTCCGGTGGATTCCTCGCTCCGGGTGGTGAATGAGATTGCCGCGCTGTACCGCAGCAAGGGCTGTGATGCCCTGGTGGCTGTGGGCGGCGGTTCGGTGATTGATACTGCCAAGGGCGTGCGCCTTGTGCTTTCGCAGGAGGCAGAGGATATCCTGGCCATCGGCGGGGTGGAAAATCTGGTGCGCGGTAAGTATATTCCCTTTGTGGTGGTGCCGACGACCTCAGGTACAGGTTCTGAGTGTACAGGCGTGGCCGTGATACGCAACGATGCCAACGGCGTGAAGATGGAGTTTCTCTCTCCCTTCGTGCAGCCGGATGCCGCGGTGATTGACCCCCGGATGACGGCGGGCCTGCCGCCCAAGGCAACGGCCAGCACGGGCTTTGATGCCATGGTGCATGCTATTGAGGCCTGCACCTGTCTGCAGGCGAATCCCATGAGTTCGGCCTACGGCACGGCGGCCATCAAGCTTATCTGCGAGAATCTGGAGGAAGCCACCCGC
Organism: uncultured Verrucomicrobiales bacterium; assembly: GCA_937901085.1. Taxonomy (GTDB): domain Bacteria; phylum Verrucomicrobiota; class Verrucomicrobiia; order Verrucomicrobiales; family Akkermansiaceae; genus Akkermansia. Next base: position 50,847 of record CALCHQ010000048.1, read on the forward strand.
AACGGCAGTAACAAGCAGGCCCGCTATGCCATGGCCGTGGCTTCCACTATGGCGGGGATTGCTTTCTCCAACAGCATGGTGGGTGCGGTGCATGCTATCGGCCATGCGTTGGGCGGTGTGTGCCATGTGCCGCATGCCGTGGCGATGACGATTCTGCTGCCGCATGTGATGCGCTATAATCTGGAGCGTTGCCAGGAATCCTATGCCGCGCTGCTGCCCTGGCTGGTGGGTATGGATGCCGCCATGGCCATTCCGGCCGATAAGCGCGCCGAGGCTTCCATTGAGGCGGTTGCTGCTTTGGGACGCCGCCTGAATGCGCTCTGCGGACTGCCGCTCACGCTGCGTGAGGCGGGGGTGGAAAAAGATTCCTTTGCCAAGGTGGCCGAGTTTGCTGTGAATGATGGCGCGTTGATTGTGAATCCCCGCGCTGCCGATGAATCCCAGGTCATTGAAATCCTTAATGCCGCTTACTGATATGCACGATATTGTTGAAAGCCAGCGCAAATTCTTCCTGACGCACGTCACGCGCGATGTGGAGTTCCGCATCCGCGCTCTCAGGAAACTGCAGCAGACCATCCGCGAATGGGAACCTCGTATCGCCGAGGCGCTGCATGCCGACCTGGGCAAGAGTGCGGCCGAGGGGTACATGTGCGAAATCGGTCTGGTGCTGGGCAGCTTGCGCGATACGCTCAGCCACATCCGCAAGTGGAGCAAGCCTCGGCGGGCGATGGCTTCGCTGGCGCATTTTCCGAGCAGCTGCCGCGTTGAGGCCGATCCCTACGGTGTCGTCCTCATCATGAGTCCCTGGAATTACCCGGTGCTGCTGTGCCTGGACCCCCTCATTGCTGCGCTTTCGGCCGGCAACTGCTGCGTGGTGAAGCCTTCGTCCACCACGCCCTCCACCTCTGCCGTGCTGGCTGAGATGCTGGGCTGCATTTTCCCGCCCGAATACGTGAAGGTGGTGCTGGGTGGCCGTGAGAATTGCAATGCTTTGCTGGAGGAGAAGTTTGATTACATCTTTTTCACCGGTAGTCCGAATGTGGGGCATACCATCATGGAGGCTGCTGCGCGGCAGCTGACCCCGGTGACGCTGGAGCTGGGCGGCAAGAGTCCCTGTATTGTGGATTCCACCGCCAATGTGAAGGTGGCTGCCCGCCGCATCGCCTTCGGCAAGATTCTCAATGCCGGCCAGACCTGTGTCGCGCCGGACTACCTGCTCATTCACTCCAGCCGCAAGCAGGAGTTTGTGAGCGAATTCCGCGAGGCGGTGATGGAGATGCTGGGGCAGCACCCGGTGCAGAACAGCCAGCTTACGCATATCATCAACTCCCGCCACTTCAGCCGCCTGATGGGGCTGATGGAGGATGCCTCCATCGTCGTGGGCGGGCAGGGAGATGCCGAGACGCTGCGTATCGAACCGACGCTTCTGGATGACATCACTCCTGCTTCGCTCAGCATGCAGCAGGAGATTTTCGGCCCGCTGCTGCCCATGCTTACCTGGGATAAGTGGGAGGATGTAGAGGGCTTTGTGCTGTCGCGTCCGCGCCCGCTGGCTTCGTATCTTTTCACCACAGACAAGGGGACAGAGAAGCGTTTCCGCCAGCACCTCTCCTTTGGTGGCGGTTGTGTGAATGATACCATCGTACACCTGGCGGTACACGGTATGCCCTTCGGCGGTGTGGGCGACAGCGGTATGGGCTCCTACCACGGCAAGACTGGCTTTGATACCTTCACGCATTACAAGTCCATTCTCAAGAAAGCAAACTGGCTCGACCTGCCGTTCCGCTACCAGCCGTACAATAGCATCAAGAATTTCCTGCTGCGCCTCTTCCTGCGATGAATCATGCTGCGCTGACACCTGCCGAACAGCAGACCCTGGTGCAGCTGATGCGCGAAGGGGAGCAGTTGCTCTGGGCTGGGCGGGGCATGGCCGCCTCTGTTCCTCCGCCGGGGCTGCTGGCCCGCCTGCTGGGTAAAGCCCCGGCCAGAGCGGCCGGTTGCCTCTATGCCATCACGAACAAGCGTGTGCTGGCGCTGCCGGAGCAGGGCAGCGAGCCGCAGGAATGGTTCCTGATGCTGGGACTGGTGCGGGAAGTCAGGGAAAATGCGGGAGGCTGCGGGGATATTGTGTTTGACTATGAGGAGGCTGCTGGGAGGAAAGAAGCCCGCGGTATCCTGGGGGTGGAGGCTGTCTCGCAGGTGAGAAACCTCCTCCAAGATGCCATTGATGCCGCCTATGCAGCTTCTCCCTGGTCTGTGTGAGCCGGAATTGTTGGCAAGAGGAAAAAACCTGTTGCATTAACAGAAAAATAAGTTATAATTGAGGCACATGGTTGAGAATATTTTGTATATCGTTGCAGCCTACCTGATTGGTTCTGTGCCGTTCGGCTATATCGCCGGGCGTCTGAATGGTATTGATTTGCGCGAACATGGTTCGCGTAACATCGGGGCTACCAATGCGGTGCGTGTGCTGGGCAAGGCATGGGGTATTCCGGTGTTCATCATGGATTTTCTGAAAGGTTTTGCGCCGCTGCTGTATATGAAGTGCCACCTGGGTGGCGAGCTGGCAGCTTTCAGCCCGGCTGATATGGGCTGGTTCCTGGGGGTGATGTTTGCGCTCATACTGGGGCATACCTTCACCTGCTTCCTGAAGTTCAAGGGCGGCAAGGGTGTGGCTACCACGGGTGGCTGCCTGTTTGCTCTGTCTCCCTGGGTGGGGCTCAGCGCGCTGCTGTTCTGGATTGGCAGCATGGTGGTGACCCGCTATGTGTCGTTCTCCAGCATCATGGCCGGTGTGGGGATGATGGTGGCCGCCATTGTGGAACTCTGCGTGCTGGACGGCTCGTGTTCGGTGGCCGATGGCATGGTGCTGGGGCTGCTGGGTATCATTCTGGTTCTGGTAACGGTGAAGCACCGCGCCAATATCGTGCGTATCATGAATGGCACAGAACCGAAGGCTTTTTCTCCTAAAAACTGATTGTTAAACATTTTATGGAACGAATTTTTAAAAAGACAGCCGTCATCGGCGCCGGTGCCTGGGGTACGGCGTTGGCCTTTACTGCCGCTCAGGATGGCAGCGAAGTCGTCCTCTGGACCTACAAGGAAGAAGAGGCCGCTGCGATTCGTGAAACGCGCATGAGTCTGGTACCCGTCAAGGGTGCCCGCCCGCTGCCGGAGAATGTCCGCGTGACCAGCAACTGGGCAGATGTTGCCGGTTCCCAGCTGGTGATTGTGGTGGTGCCCAGCGTGGTGATGCGCGGGGTGGCCCAGAGTCTTGCTGAAGTGGGGCTGGCCGAGGATGCCGTGATTGTGACCTGCTCCAAGGGCATTGAGAAAGATACCAACCTGCTCATGAGCGAGATCATTTCCTCCTATGTGCCTTATCCGGTGGGGGCGCTTTCCGGCCCCAATCATGCCGAGGATATTGTGCAGGGACTGCCCAGCCTTACGCTGATTGGTTTTGAGGATATCGGCATTGCCACGGCGGTGCAGAAGCGCCTCAGCACAGGTTTTCTGCGTATTTACACCAGCAGCGATGTGGTGGGTATGCAGATTGGTGGCGCCATTAAGAATGTCTTTGCCCTTGCCAGCGGTATCTGCGCCGGGCTGGGGCTGGGAGATAATGCCCGCGCTGCTCTTTCCACCCGTGGTCTGGCCGAAATGACCCGCCTGGGCATTGCCCGCGGTGGCCGCATGGAAACGTTCATGGGGCTTTCAGGTATGGGTGACCTGGTGGTGACCTGCTATTCTGACCACAGCCGCAACCTGACCGCCGGCCGCCTGCTGGCCAAGGGGATGCCTCTGGACGAATGCCTGAAGCAGATTGGGCAGGTGGTGGAAGGTGTACCGAACACGCTTTCAACCTACCAGATGGCCCGCAGCCTGGGTGTCCGTACGCCGATTACCGATGCCATGTATGATATCCTCTATAATGGCAAGCATCCCAGTGAGGCGTTGCAGGAGCTGATGGTACGCGACCTGCGCGAGGAAAATGTGACGGAGTAATCGCGCTGCGTTGCGTAGAAATTTCCGGGCGGTCTGCGTTCTCCTTGATGGGGAGAAAACGTCAGACCGCTCTTTCTTTAGGTAGATATGCCGGCAATTCCAGAACATTTGTGGTTAGCTGAACTCTGGCTGGAGCATCGCGAGCGCCTGCTGCGGCTGCTGGCTCTGCGTATGCCGCCGGCCTTGCTCCGCCGTATGAGTGTGGAAGACCTGCTGCAGGAAACCTACCTGGCCTGCGGTCGGCGTGTGGACTTCCTGCAGGCAGAGCCGGAGATTCCCATGTATGTGAAACTGCGCCGTATGGCCTTGCAGACGCTCACCGATATGGAGCGCCACCACCTGGCCGCAGCCAAGCGCGATGCCATGAAGGAGAGCAGCCCGGAAGATGATGCGGGTGTGGCCGATGCCTGGGCGCAGTTTGCCGATACGATTTCGAGTCCCCGCACGCATCTGGAGCGGCTGGAACGGCAGGCCATGGCACGCCGTGTGCTGGCACAGCTTTCGGACAAGGACCGGGAGATACTGGAACTGCGTCATTTTGAAGAAATGGGCAATGGGGAGTGCGCGGCGGTGCTGGGCATTGAGCCCAAGGCTGCCAGCATCCGCTATGTAAGGGCTTTGAAACGCTTTCAGGAATTAGTTTACCACGAGAATCCATATGCCTGATACGGAGGACAGGGAAGAACGGCTGGCGGAGCTGGTGGAGGCGTATCTGGACCTGCTGAGGCAGGGGGAAGCGCCTGCTCTGGCCGATTACTGTGCCGGCCACGCAGCCTATGCCGCAGAACTCAGGGATTTGCTTAAGGGAATGGTGGAGATGGAGAGCCTGAGTGTGTCTACGCATGGCGCGGTGGCGCATCCGGCCCGCTACCCGGAATCCCTGGGCGGATACCGCCTGCTGGAACGCATCGGGGCAGGGGGCATGGGTACAGTGTTCCGAGCCATGCAGGAATCGCTGCACCGCGAGGTGGCGGTGAAGATTCTCTCCCCCGTGTGGAATGCCGATGAACGCCACCGCGAGGCCTTCGAGAATGAATCGCGCGTGATTGCGGCCTTGCACCACACTAACATTGTGGAGGTTTTTGGTGCCGGTCAGGAGGGCGAGTACCGTTATTATGTGATGAGTCTTGTGCAGGGGCAGGGGGTGACACCTGCCTGCATCCGCAAGGCCTTCCCTGGTCTGCCTTATGAAAGAGCGCTGGCGCAGATTGCTCTGCAGGCTGCTCAGGCGCTGGCCTATGCTCATTCATGCGGCGTGCTGCACCGCGATGTCAAACCCGGCAATCTGCTGCTGGATGCCGATGGCGTGCTGCGTGTGGGTGACTTCGGACTGGCTACGGTGCTGAACAATGGAGAAGCTGCGCCGCTGGTGACGCAGAGCCACGACGGTACGCTGCGCTATATGGCCCCGGAGCGTCTGATGAAGGGCGAGAATTCCTTTGCGGGTGACCAGTACAGCCTGGGGGTGACACTTTACGAATTGCTTAGCAACCGCCCGGCCTTCCGTGAATCAGAGCCGGGTAAACTGATTCACCGTATCTGTTCCGAGCCGCTGAAGGCTCTGCGCGGAGAGGGGGAACTGGGTGCCATCATCAACAAGTGCATCAGCTTTGACCCCGCAGACCGTTATGCCTCCATGGCCGATGTCGAGGCCGATTTGCGCCGCTATCTGCGCGGTGAACCCGTGCAGGCACGCCCGGCCTCCCTGTTGCGACGCTACGCCATGTGGATGCGCCGCCGCCCGGCTGTGGCCGCATGGAGCCACGCCGCTGCTCTGCTGGTGTTCCTGTTGTTCGGCAGCATTGTGTGGGGCTATGTGGGGGAAAGCCGGCAGCGCCGCGCGGCTGAACGCAACGCCGGCATAGCCGATTCTGCCTTGCAGCAGATTTTTGCCAGCATGGCCAACCGCGAGTCCGGCGATGATACGCTCTGGCAGCCGACCAGGGCCGATGCCCGCCTCCTCCAGCAGCTCATGCCGTATTATGAGGAAATTGCAGCGCTGGCCGAGAATGGGGGTGAGAAGATGGCCTCTGCCTGCCAGACGCTGGCCATCATTGCTTTGCAGACGGCCGATTATGCCACGGCTGAGCAGTATTTCAGCCGGGCGCTGGAGCAGCTTCCCTTTGGTGAGGCTGCCTATGTACGCTCGATGAATGGCCTGTGCGCGGCTCTGTATGCCAGCCGTCGTAACAGGGAGGCGGATGAGCGCCTGGCTGCCATGCTGGAGAGGCTGGATGAAATGACGGCATTCGATGCACGTCTCGAAGCGGTGCGTTCGCTGCAGATGCTCTGCGCCGGGTCGCGTTTCCAGCGGCGCTGGCACATGCTCCCGGAGAAGTCGGCCGACATCCGCCCGTCGGGAAGCCGGGCAGACCGTGAGTCATGGCGCGCCCAGCACCACCGCCGCCGGGAATATATGCGGCAGGCCATGGAGCTGGTATCGGCGCTGGCTGCGGAGATGCCGGAGAATGAAACGGTAGAGGTGCGGCGGGTGGAGCTGCTGATGCAGTTCCAGATGCCGGGGGTAAGGCGGCAGCTGCTGCCGGATAAGGTGGATGTTCAGCAGCTTCTGGAGGAATTGCTGCAGAAATATCCCGAAAATCAGGTCTTTCAGCAGGCGTTTGTGCAATGGACTCTGCGCCCGCGCGCTCAGTCCGATGCCGCGACGCTGGAACGCGCCTCCCGCTATGCGCGCGCGCTGCTGGCCGACCATTCGGGCAGTTCGGAATTACTCATGCTCTACATTGCCGTGCGCGACCGCTTTTCTGCGGCGCTGGCAGCAGCCGGGGAACAGGAACGAGCGGCGCGCGAAAATGACATGACCCTGGGGGTGATTTCGCTGATTACGGCGCGGGCGGATTATACGCCGGAGATGCGGGAACGCCTGGCGGTGCTGGTATCGATGCACCCCCAGGCCGACGCCGACCGCACGCAGCAGAAGGCCGAAATTTCGCTGCTGCTGGAAAATCATGATGCCCAGCGCCTGCAGGAGGTGCGCGAGCGCATCCGGGAGCTTCGGGCCAAGAGGCCGCACCGCTTCATGCGCCGGAAACGCTGATAATGAAAAAGACCTGCCGGAGGGCAGGTCTTTCTGTTCGAGAGCGGATGATGGGATTCGAACCCACGACATCAACCTTGGCAAGGTTGCGCTCTACCACTGAGCTACATCCGCGTGTTTTTGGTGAGAGCGGATGATGGGATTCGAACCCACGACATCAACCTTGGCAAGGTTGCGCTCTACCACTGAGCTACATCCGCGT
>CALCHQ010000049.1 GCA_937901085.1 uncultured Verrucomicrobiales bacterium
GTTAGGACATATGATTCTCAGTCATAGAACCGCGGTTCGAATCCGCGTGGGGATGCTCAATCAAAAAGTCCGAGGTAAATGCCTCGGACTTTCTGTTTAGGGTAGAGCCATGAATGTACGCCCGGTCAGCCCCGATGATGCCGCCGCCCTTGCATCTATTTACAATCATTATGTAAGGGAAACGGTGATTTCGTTTGAGACGGAGCCGCTGAGTGAGGCGCAGATGCGTGAACGCGTGGTGCTGACGGCAGCGGCATTCCCTTACCTGGTCTGCGAATGCGAGGGGCTTGTGGTGGGCTTTGCCTGCGCGCACCGCTGGAAAGAACGCGCTGCGTATAGCCAGACATGGGAGAGTACGATTTATCTGCACCACGAGTGGTGCGGCAGGGGAATGGGCCGCGTGCTGATGGAAAGGCTGCTGCCTTTGTGCCGGGAGGCGGGTTGCCGCGCACTGATTGCGTGCATAACGGCAGAGAATAAGGCCAGCGTGGCGTTTCATGAATCGCTGGGATTCCGGCAGGTTTCTCTTTTTCCTGCGGTGGGGTGCAAGTTCGGCCGCCTGCTGGATGTGGTGGATTTGTATCTCCCCCTGTGATGTGAAAAAACAGCCCCGGTATGAAACCGGGGCTGCTGAAAGAAAGAGCTGGCGGGGTCTTACATGCCGACGATTTCGTAACCGCCGTCCACATAGAGAATCTGGCCCGTCATGGAGGCGGCGCCGTCGCTGGCCAGGTAGGTGGCCGTGGCACCCAGTTCCTCCAGCGTGCAGGAGCGCTGGAGCGGGGCCTTTTCTTCGTATACCTTGAACATGCCGGTGAAGCCGGAGACACCACGGGCGGCCAGAGTCTGCACGGGGCCTGCGGAAATGCAGTTTACGCGGATGGGGGCTTCGCGGCGGCCCAGGTCATAGGCCAGGTACTTGCAGCAGGTTTCCAGTGCTGCCTTGGAAACGGCCATGAGGTTGTAGTTGGGTACGACTTTCTGGCTGGCGTAGTAGGTGAGGGCGGTGATGGAGCCGCCGTTGACCATGAAGGGAGCTACGGCGCGGGAAAGCGCAATGAGGGAGTAGGCAGAAATCTGCAGGGAGAGGTTCCAGGCATCGCGGGGGATGTCGGAGAAATTGCCTTCCAGCGTACCGGGTGCCTTGGGGGCAAAGGCGATGGCATGCAGCAGCATGTCGACGTGGTCAGTATGCTCGCCCACAAAGGTGAAGAAGTCCGCGATGGACTGGTCATCGCTCACATCCAGGGAGCAGATGGGGGTGTCTTCACCGAAGTGTTCCTTCACCAGTTTGATGACGCCGTCCTTGAGACGTTCGCCCTGGTAGTTGAAGATGAGCTTGGCGCCGGCGGCGTGCCAGGCTTTGGCGATGCCGAAGGCGATGCTGCGGTGGTTGGCAACGCCGGTGACGATACCGACTTTGCCAGCTAAGGGTTTGTCGAGGGACATATGGGTATGTATAATCGGGGGGTTAGTAGAGGGGGAATTCCTGCATGATGATGCGGGGGTAGGTATGCGCCATGCTGATACCTACATTCTCCATGTGCTTGATTTGGGCGCGGATTTCTTCTTCTGTTACATCCTGCCCGGTTACTACATATTTGAGACGATAATAGACCAGACCGCTTTCCATGTCGATCAGAAGCTGACCCTCCGGCAGATTAGCGTTGAGGGTAAGCAGGAGCATGCTCACTTCGGCGCGGTCTGCCGGGGAAATGCGGTAGGCAAAATTGACGTCGAACACGAGGCTGCACGGTTCTTTCAGTTCGGTGAACATGAAGGAGCAGGGAATTTCCGTGTCCGTGACGGGGAGATAAGCCAGCCCGATTTTCTCGTTTTCGGCACCCATGGTGACCCACTGGTAGGATTCTCCATGGCTGATGAGGTGCTGGCGTACCTGCGCCAGTAAGTTCGGATGATTCGGCATATATTGGTGGGTCTGGTGGTTGCGGTAAGGATACAGCCCGGTGAGGAAACCGGGGTTGTACAGGCTCACCCTGTTCGAGTACCATACTACACGCCAGTTCGAGCTAAGTCAAGCTTTACTGTGAAAATAACTGCGCTGCCGGCAGGGCGGGCGGCTCAGCCTTGCATCTTTTCGACAATGCCGGCCATGATGCTCAGTTCCTCCGGGGTCAGATTCCGGGCGCGGCGGTCGATTTCTGCATGAAACCGGGCATACACATTGTTAAAGATGGCGTGTCCCTTATCGGTGAGGGTGATGCAGATGGCGCGGCGGTCATCAGGATTCGGCGTGCGCTGGGTATAGCCCTTGCTCACGAGGGCTTCCACCAGCAGCGAGGTGGCAGGAACCGTCATCTGCAGGCGGTTGGCCAGGCTTTTGAGGGAAACACCCTGCGGCATTTCCTCCAGCATGAGCCTGAGCTGGGAGATGGCGGAGCCTTGCCGTACCGTCAGGCCCAGCATCTGGCTCTTGTCGGTGTCCTTGAGGGCTTTGATGCTGTCTCGGCGCAGTTCATCCAGTATTTCAAGGAAACGCCTGAATATGGTGTGCGGTGATGTCTCCGTCATTATGAGCCCAATACTACAAGCCGCCTGCGGCTTTGTCCAGTTAAAAGACCGGGCCGGTACACTTTTTTGTTAGAGTGAAGCAGAGGGTGGAGGCATCTCTCTGCGGATTCTGCGGATTATGGGATGCCTGTGTTGGAAATCGCCTTGCTTTTTCAGCGCAGAGGGGGTAGAATGAAGGGCGTTATGACCGATGCAAAGAAAGAACTTCTGAATATTCTGCTGACGAAATCCATCAAGACGGGGCATTTCATTCTTGCTTCTGGCAAGGAGAGTGATTTGTACTGCGACTGCCGCATCACGGCTCTTGATGCCCGCGGGGCTAACCTGATTGGCCAGGTGGGCTGGGAGCTGGTGCAGGAGGAGATTATGCCTAAGTTCCCCGGTGTGACCGCCATTGGTGGCATGACCATGGGGGCAGACCCCATCTCGCTGGCCATCGGCATGTATTCGGTGGAGGCCGAGGAACCGCTCAAGGTGTTCACTGTTCGCAAGGAAGCCAAGGATCACGGCCGCGGCAAGCGCATCGAAGGTAATTTCGCTGCTGGCCAGGAGGTCATTGTGGTGGATGATGTCATTACGACGGGCGGCTCTACCCTGAAGGCCATTGATGCCATCGAGGCCGAGGGCGGCAAGGTCGTGGCAGCACTCGTGCTGGTGGACCGCCAGGAGGGTGGACGCGAGGCTATTGAAAGCCGCGGCATTCCTGTATACCCCATGTTCACCCGCGCCACTATCTTTGGCGACAAGTAAGGCATGCTGCCCGTTATTGCAGGTGTGGAAGGGCTTGTGCTTTCGGCAAGAGAGCGCGAGCTCTTCTCGCGTCTCCAGCCGGCGGGCTATATCCTTTTCAGCCGGAATATCAGCGATTACGAACTGGCGCGCGAGCTGACGGATGAGCTGCGCCGCCTGACCTCCGGGCCGGATGAACCCATTATTGCCATTGACCAGGAGGGAGGCCGTGTGGTACGTACGGCAGAAATCGGTGTCCCGCTGCCATCTGCGGCGGCTCTGGCGCAGCGGGCATGCCCGCATCTCATCCGCCAGGCGGCCTTCTATAACGCCGCCTGCCTGCATACCCTGGGGGTGAATACGAATTTTGCCCCGGTGCTGGACCTTGCATCCCCGCATGCCAATGCGCTGCCCAGCCGCTGCTGGGGAAGCGATACCCAGCAGGTCATTTCAAACGCCGGGGTGTGGAATCGCGCCACATTCGGCCGCGGTATCCTGACCTGCGGCAAGCATTTTCCCGGTATGGGGGCGGCAGAATGCGACCCCCACCACGATTTGCCTGTGCTGCACGGCACGCGCGATGATTTTCTGCGCGAGGCTGCCATTCCGTTCACGGCCCTTATGCCGGAGCTGCCCTCGGTGATGATTGCCCATCTCCTTATCCCGGAGATTGATGCCCTCATGCCGACTTCTCTTTCCCCTGCGCTGGTGCAGGGCTTCCTGCGCGACCAGCTGGGCTATGAGGGCGTGGTCTTTACGGATGATTTGTGCATGGGAGCTATCGCGAAGCGCTTTACCCCCGCAGAATCGGCCGCTCTTGCACTGCGTGCCGGCTGTGACCTGCCGCTGGTGTGCCACCAGGCGGTGGAACATCTGGAAGCCGTGGCGGCAGCCGTGGCAGAACTGCCTGCTGAAATCCTGGAAACGGTGGAGCAACGCGTGGCCCGCTACCGCCTGCATATTTCCACCCAGCGCCCCATGGCTTTCATCGAGTGGAATGATTATCTGAAGAATGTGACGGAATGGAACGCCTCAGTGGAGGAAGTGAGCGCTGACCCCGGCTCCCCGGTGCAGGATTATTGACGACCTCCCTCCGCTTCCCGCTCGCGCCTCCGGGCGCGTGGGGAAGGGGCTGAATCAAGGCTTGTCTGCCTTATGTCCGAGTTCGGCGGCGGTTTTGGCTCCGGCCAGGCGCAGCAGGTGCGCTACGCTGACATCGGTATTGCGGGTAGAGTTGGGAGACCTGGGTTCCTTCTTGGATTTACCCTTCTTCCTTGGGCCGTACATCAGGGTGTCGAGCCGTTTGAATTCCTCCTCGTATGTGGTGGCCGATTCATCCACGGCTCCGGGGGAAGCCAGGGCTTCATCCAGTACCGTTTTCCCTTTCCATATGTAGTTCAGGTCTGCCTTCCCCTTAATCAGGGCATCGATGGTATAAATCCACTTGTTGCGGACGGCCATGCCGAGTGCCCGGTCTCCTGTGGCCCAGCTCCGGATACGTTGGACAATCATGTACCGCGGTTCCAGTTCAGCATCGGGGTCAAGCCCCTGTTTGATGAGGTAGGTAATCGCTTTGGCTCCGTCTGCACAGGCGCAGTCGATGAGCCGGGTGGAACTCCAGTTGGAGCGTATGTGCAGGTTGAGCCCCCGGCTGAGCAGATAGTCGAGCATTTTTCTGGCTTCTTTCTCGTCGCCATGGTCCAGTTCCTGGAAGGCCAGGTGAGCCAGGAAATTACCATGCCGGTTGATGCAACAGCCATGTGCAATGAATAAGTCAAGGGTTTTCAAATCATGCATCCGGCTGACCATCTGGAACGGGTTGAGCGTCATGCCGCTGGCTCCGAGGGGGCGGTCAATGTCCTCGATGTTGACGTTGGCGCGCGGGTCCGCCCCCTTTTTCAGGTAGCGTTTGACAACGGCCGGTTTGTATTTCTCTACCTGGACATATCCCCCCGCCGCGGGAATGGTCTTGATGCCTTTGGGCACGGCTTCCGGTTTGTAGACATTGCCCATCGTGCCGCGCGTCGTCAGATGCAGGTAGGTGCAGAGGTCGTGCGTGGCCTGCTGGTCGTACCCCTGCGCCCGTTTGATACGCTTGACTTTGCGGTCTGCGTGGCCTTCCAGTTTCCACAGTTTTTCATTGGCGCTGTCGTTCCCCAGCTCGCTTGCGAGGCTGTACCACCGGATGGCTTCATCCTTGTCCTGCGTGACGCCGTTACCTTGGGCGTAGATGTCGCCCAGGGTCTCCATGGCCTTGCTGTCACTTTTATGCGCCTGCACGAGCAAGGCTTCTGTCTCCTGGTTGACGTTGGTGTACGCCGCCAGGGCAGATGGCACCGACAGGAAGAGCCAGACAGCAGCGGAGAGAGAGAAAAGCCGTTTCATACAAGCAGGGGAAGAACTCAGCAGTTGTACATTTTCGTGTAGTACTCGTCTGCCATGCGGTCGGAGTCGAAGGCGGGGCAGATATCGTGCAGACCATTGAAAACGAGATCCATCCACTTGTCTCGGTCGTCGTAGTACAGGGGGAGAACCTTGCTTTCCAGAATGCTGTAGAAATGGTCGCGGTCGGAGCGGTCGCGGGCTTCGGGAGCAAGTCCCTCCCTGGCTTCAGGAATGATGAAGCAGTTCTCGCCGTCGCGCGCAAATTCGCGTACCCAGCCATCGTTGGTCGAGATGGAGATGGAACCGTTCATTGTGGCGCTCATGCCGGAGGTGCCGGAGGCTTCACGCGTGACCACCGGGTTGTTGAGCCAGAGGTCGGAGCCGTTCTTGAGCAGGCGGCTGAGTCCCAGCTCATAGCCTGTAAGTACGGCGCAGCGGGGGTATTTCTTGCTCAGTTCATTGAGTTTGTTGAAGATATCGACTGCGGTGAAATCGGTGGGGTAGGGCTTGCCTGCCCATATCATCTGCACCGGGCGGTTGGTGCGCTGCAACATGCGCTCGAACATGACCGGGTTTTCGGTGATGAGACCGGGGCGCTTGTATGCAGCAAAGCGGCGGGCCCAGACGATGGTGAGGGTGTCCTGGTCGAAGAGGTGGCCGGTCTGTTCACCCACGACGCGGAATAATTCCTTCTTGAGCGCCCGCTTGCGGTGAATGAAAGCTTTCTTGTCGCGCATGGCGTAGGCCTCTGCCAGCTCCGGGTCTTGCCAGTAGTCGCGGTTCTGTGCGTTGGTGACGTGGGTGATGGGGCAGATATCGCTGTATCCCTGCCACATCTGCCGCGAGACTTCGCCGTGCAGCGCCGACACGCCATTGGCCATGTGGGAGAGACGCAGGGCGGCCAGCGTGTAGTTGAAGGTCTGCTCGCCGGGGTCGAGCTTGAGCATGGCGCGTACCTGCTCCAGGGAAAGACCGTCGAAGAAGGAGAAGTTGGCCATGAGGTTGATATCCATCTTCTCATTGCCGGCTTCTTCCGGGGTGTGGGTTGTGAACACAAAGCGCTTGCGTACTTCGTCCACATTGCCGCC
>CALCHQ010000050.1 GCA_937901085.1 uncultured Verrucomicrobiales bacterium
GGTAGGCGGCATCCTGCTTGTTGAAGCGGAACATGGAGGGCATGGAGACCACGCGCACATCCGGGCCGAGTTCCTTGGCGGCCTGCAGGGCCAGAATCAGCTCGGAGCCGGAGGAAATGATGATGGTGCCGGGCTTCTCGGTCTGTTCCTTGAGCGCAATGTAAGCGCCCTTCATGGTGCCCATGCGGCGCGTCTCGGCAGAGATGTCTGCCACGCTGGTGAGGCTGGGGATATTCTGGCGGGTGAGGATGAGGGCGGTGGGGCCGTCCTTGCGTTCCATGGCGCACATCCAGGCACCGGCGGCTTCTTCCTCGTCTGCCGGGCGCACGACATCCAGGTTGGGGATGACGCGCAGGCCGCTCACGGTTTCCACCGGCTGGTGGGTGGGGCCGTCTTCGCCCACGGCAACGGAGTCGTGGGTGAGGACATAGGTGACGGGAAGTTCAGAGAGGGCTGCGACGCGGATGCTGGCACGCATGTAGTCCACGAAGACGCAGAAGGTGCCGGCTGAGACGCGGAAGATGCCGTCGTAGGCCATGCCGTTGCAGATGGCGGCCATGGCATGCTCGCGGATGCCGAACCAGAAGTTGCGCCCAGTGTAGTTGGTGGCGGAGAAGTCGCCTGCGCCCTTGAGGTAGTTCTTGTTGGAGGAGAACAGGTCGGCGCTGGTGGAGAGCAGACCCGTGCAGGCGGAGCCGATGGCGTTCTGGGCCACGGCACCGGAGGAGCGGGTGGCTTCCTTGGCACCGGCTTCCCAGGTGGGGATGAGGGCGTTGCTGGCTTCGGCGCTCAGGCCGTTGGCGGAAAGGTCGATGCAGGCTGCCAGTTCGGCAGCTTTTTCGGGGTTGGCTGCGCTCCAGGCGGTGAAGGTGGCCTGCCATTCGGCATAGGCGGCTTCGCGCTGGGTCTTGAGTTCAGCCATATAGGCGCGCACGTCGTCGGAAACGTAGTACTGCTGGTCGGTGGGCAGCCCCCAGTTGGCGTGGGCTTCTGCCCAGAGCTTGGCACCGCCTTCACCGTGGCCTTTGGTAGTGCCTTCGAAACCGGGTACGCCCTTGGCAATGGTGGTCTTGGCGATGATGAGCTTGGGACGGCCGTTCTTTTCCAGACGGCAGACGCGGAGGGTCTTTTCCACCTCGGCCATGTTGTGGCCGTCGATGGTGAAGGCATCCCAGCCCTGAGCGGTGAAGCAGGCGGCAATGTCGTCAATCTGGGTGACTTCGACAGGGGCATCCAGGGTGATGCCGTTGGCATCGTAGATGAGGATGAGGTTGTCGAGCTTCAGCGTGCCGGCGATGGCGGCGGCTTCGCGGGAAATACCCTCCTGGATGCAGCCGTCACCTGCGAGGCAGTAGATGTTGTGGTTGAAAATCTCGTGTTCCGGAGTGTTGAAACGGGCAGCAGCGTGCTTGCCGGAAATGGCGAAGCCCACCGCATTGGCAATACCCTGACCCAGCGGTCCGGTGGTGCATTCCACACCGGGGCAGCAGCCGAATTCGGGGTGTCCGGGCGTGTTGGAGCCCTTGGAACGGAAAGCCTTGACATCATCCATGCTCACGCCGAAGCCGCTGAGGTGCAGCCAGCTGTAAAGGAACATGGAACCATGGCCGCCGGAGAGGATGAAGCGGTCGCGGTTGAGCCAGCGCGGCTCGGAGGGGTTGACATTGAGCAGTTCGCCATAGAGAATGGCGCCGATTTCTGCACAGCCCAGGGGCAGCCCCATGTGGCCGGATGCTTTGTCGTAAATGGCATCGATGGCAAGACCTCTGGCCTGATTAGCAGCCTTCTGAAGGATTTCCGTATTCATGCACAAACGAGTATAACAGATGATGCCTTATTGTAAAGTCAAAATGCATCATTTCCAAGGTAAAATAACCCGCATGGCCACGCGGAATTCGGCCTTTGCATCAATCGGGTTTGATTTTGAGCATGCGGCACGCTCCCAGGAAGCAGGTCTGGTAGTCCAGTTTGCCGTTCGGCAGGGTGGGAATGTACTTGACGGCGATGATGTGCCGGGGCGCCCAGCTGGCAGGCAGGTGCAGGTTGGTGACACCGTAGCGCAGGGTGAGGTAATCGGGCGGGGTTACTTCCTTGTGCAGGGTGGAAAGCATGACGAGTTCCTCGCCGCCGGTGCGGCTCGGCACGCTTACGACGGCCAGCTTGCGCTCGTTCTCGTCGGGGGTGATGTTGTAGATTTTGTAGAGGATTTCCTCCAGCTGCACGTGGGGAATCATCTCGTCGCCCATCTGGGTGAAACGCACCTTGCGACCCAGGATGGTGAGCAGTCCGTCGGGGGTCATGTAGCCCACATCGCCCGTGCAGAACCAGCGGCCGTGCATGCGCGGTGAATCGGCATTGCTGATGCCCAGGTACCGGGTAGTGACCGCCGGGCCTCTGAGCCACACCAGACCGGGGTTGGAGGGGGTGGGTGAGGCTTCGGGAGTGTACAGTCCGGTGATGCGGACGGCCACGCCGGGCAGGGGAGCGCCGATGCCGCCCTTGCGGGTGGTGGGTAGTGTGGGGCGGGTGCTGTCCGGGTCTGTTTCGGGGGCGGGCATGCCGGCGGCGGCAAAAGGCAGCACTTCGGCTGTGCCGTAACTTTCCAGCAGCTGCAGACCGAAACGCTGGGCGGTGGCTTCGGCCAGGCTGGCAGGCAGCTTGGCGCCGCTGCTCAGGCAGTATTGCAGCGGGGCAAAATCGGTGGTTTCCTTGGCGGCCTTGAGCATGGCGCGCAGCCCGGCCGGGGTGTTGGTGAGCATGCTGATGCTGTGTTGCTTCACCAGCGTGCAGAGGCGTTTGCCCGCGGTGGGGGTGGGGTAGGTTACCATGTCGTAGCCGCCCAGCAGAGGTAGCAGCAGCCCGCCGATGAGACCGGCCGGCATGTAGGAAGGCAGCACGGAGAGCAGAATGTCGTGTCCGGGGTTGAGCTGCAACCTGCTCCGCAGGCTCAGCGTGGCTGCCAGCAGCATGCGGTGCGTCAGCGGTACACCCAGGGGCTTGTCATCCGTGCCGCCTGTAAAGATGACGGCGGCTTCTGCTCCGGGGTCGGGGGTGACGACCTTGGCGTGCTGCATGAGCTGCTGCGGGGTGCGGAGCTTGGCGATGGTGTTCCAGGCTTTGAGCCGCCAGGGGCCTTGTTCGGCCAGTTCGGTATCGAGGAAGATGAGGTCGCGGCTGGGCGGCCAGGCAAACTGGCGTTCCTTGTTGATGAAGCGGGTATCGGTGACGAAGCGCGTCAGCCCTGCCTGCTGCACCATGTGTTCAAATTGGCTGGCAGAGGCGGTGTAGTTGATGTTGACCGCGGTGATGCCGGCCAGCAGACAGGCAAGGTTGGCAATGGTGTTCAGTTTGCCGGGCGGCAGGATGATGCCCATGCGTGCGTTGGTGGAGTGCTTTTCCAGCACGCTGGTGGCCATGACCGCGGCAGAGAGGATGTCGCGGTAAAGCAGGGTGGAATCATCTATGCCATCCAGCAGGCGGCCCTTGGCATGGCGCAACAGGGCTTCCACCAGCATGTGCGGCAGGTTGGCGTGTTCCAGCATGGGGAGTTGCTCCAGCTGGCTGCTCTGGGCATTCATCCACGCTGCCTGGGCTCGTGCGCCCAGCTGGTTTCCGGCGCGCAGGGGCGGGCAGAAGGTGATGTGCAGCAGGTCGTAGGGTTCACGCGTGGTGATGGCGGCATCGAAAAAGTTGTTGTACATGCCCGCATACACCGGCAGCGCGTGCAGGGGAGTGCCGTCGAATACAGAAAGCAGGCTGGCAGGTGTGTCGGCCAGGGTGCCGGGGGCTTGCAGCGGCCGTCCGGGCAGCATGACGACATGCCGCCCCAGTTCCAGCTGCTGCCGGACCTTGGAGATGATGGCATCGCGCCCCTGCTGGTTGATGGAGCAGACAAAACCGGGGGAGCGTGTTTCGCGCAGGCGGTTCATGATGGCCTCGCCCGGCATGAGGGTGTTTTCCACCATCCAGGCAATGCGGCCTGGCCCGCCCAGCGTCTTTTCCAGCTCCTGCATGATGCGGAGATCGACGCGGTTGGGCAGCACCAGCATGGGTTGTGCTGGTATGCCGTCTGCTCCGTCTATGCGTATATCACTCATGCCTTGTCAGGGGGTGCGCCCAGTCTAGCATAACATGCGGCCGCTTGCGAGCTTGAAAAAAAGCATAATGCAAATTCCCCGCCCTAGTTCTCGGATGCTGCTTAGTATGCGCTTGCCAAAGAGGGGGAATTATGGTAGGGTGCGGGGCAGTTCCCGATGTTTACCGAATACCTGAACCAGCTGATGGATGTAGTAAGCCCTTATTTCGAAGGGTATGATGCTTCTGTTGCCTGTGGGGCAGCGGCAGCGCTTGTGCTGGTGGCCATTTGGATTTTTGCCCGTATCCTGCGGACGCTGGCCATGGTGCTGCTGGCCTTCTGCGTGGTGTTTCTGGCGCTGAAGCTGGGCTTGGATATTGATTTGCTGGAGTACCTGCGCCCGGCAGACCTGTAAGCTTTCATGCCGCCACAGGCGGAAGGGAGGCACGGCGCTCAGCGCTGGTTGAGCAGCTGGATATCGCCGCCGCGCTGGCGGATGCGTTGCTGCTGGGGGCGTTTGAGACGCAGTTTCACGCGGTGGCGGTAGCCGCCGGCATCGGTTCTCACCCGCACGGTGGTGAAACGCGATTGATCCAGCTCATGGCCTGCACCTGCGGGCGAAGCGCTGGGGGCTTCCTGTACTTCGCAGAAAACAGCCTTGAGTTTTTCCAGATAGGCGGGGTCGGCCGCTGCTTCCTGCAGCAGCGGGTGGTCGGGCAGCCGGGCAGGTTCCTGCAGGCCGGCCGGGTCGGCTACGGGGCTGAGGTCGGGCTCTGCCATGCGGGTGGAATCGCGCTGCTGGATAATCTGCTCCATTTCCGGGTCTTTCTTGAGCAGTTCGGCAGCTTCGGCTTCAGGGTTGACAGTCTGCACGATGTCTTCGCCGGGCTGGGTGGCGCTGTCCGGGTGGTTCCGCAGGTATTTTTCGAACTCCGGGTCGGGTTCGGCACCGTTCTGCATAGCGCGGTCGTAGGCGCGGGCGGCTTCGGGAATCTGCTTCATTTCGGCATAGAGGCGCGCCATGTTGTAGTGGGCGTCTCCCAAGCCGGGCTTGAGTTTGAGGGCAGCGGCAAAGTGCTTGAGCGCCAGGTCGTACTGCCCGCTCACACCTTCGATGTTGGCCAGGTAGAAGAAGGCTTCGGCGTTGCCGGGGTCAAGCTCGATGGTGCGTGAGAACATGCGGGCGGCTTCGTCCAGGCGGTCGAGGCGGTAGTAGCTCACGCCTGCCAGGAAGTAGGAGATGGCCAGGTCGGGCGCGAGTCGGGTGGCCCGGGCAAAGAATTCCAGCGATTCATCGCAGCGGTTGCGGTAGAGCAGGATGGTACCCAGGTTTACGAGGCCGGCCACGTGGTCGGGCTGGGCATCGTAGAGGGTGCGGTACAGCTGCTCGGCAGCGGTGTAGCGGCCCTTGGTAAAGGCTTTGGAGGCGAGGTCGGCCAGTGCTTCCATCTGCATGCCTTCGCGCACGGCCTGGCTGCCTTCTGCCTTGTTTCCCTGCGTGGCTGCTTCCATGACCCGGCGTTCGGCGGCCGTCAGGTCGAGCGCGCTTTCTTCATCGAGCTTCTGGAGCGCCTGCAGGGTGGCAGGGTCCTGGTTTTTGATTTGCTTGTAGGTTTCGATGAGCAGCTTTCGGCCTTCTTCCTGCATGGCCAGGCTGCGGCGCTGCTTGGCGATGACTTCGCGCAGGAGTTGGATTTCCTCAGCCAGCGCCGGGTCGGCCGGGGGTGTGTGGCTGTTTTTGTCGAGGTCGGCTTCGATGTTGTTGAGACGCTCGGTGAGTTCGCTCACGCGGCGGCGGTAGCCCATGTTTTCCTCGTAAATACCGCTCATTTCATCGCGCAGGCGGTCGGCCTCGCCGCGGGCGGAGTCCAGCTGCTGCTGCAGGACACTGCGTTCGTCATCTGACCCGGCGGCGCGGCCCTCCAGCTCGGCAATGCGGGCCTGGGCCTGCTTGAGCTGTTGTTCCAGGGTGAGGTTCTGGTCCAGCAGGGCCTTGGTCTTTTCCGGGCTGTTGAGTTCGACAATGGCGCGCAGCTGCTCGTTTTCAGCCTTCAGGGCATCGCGTTCGCGGGTGACGCGGGCCAGTTCCTCCTGGGTCTGGGCCAGGGTGGTTTCCAGTTCGACGATGCGCGCCTCTGCCTTTTCGCGGGCTTCTTCGCTGGCGCGGTACTTGGCTTCCAATTCGGCCAGCTGGCGGGTGAGGGAGCTGACCACTTCATTGCCTGCCGAGCGTTCGGTGATGACCTGCTGCTGCAGCTGCTCGTAGCGGTCCTTATACATTTTCTGCTCCATGCGGGCAGAGATGAGTTCCTTCTGCGAATCTTCGAATTTGACATTCAATTCGCGGTAGGCGGCAGCCATTTTGCGGCATTCTTCCTGCGCGGCCGCCAGGGCATTGTAGAGCTTTTTGTCGGTGGTGTCGTAATCCGGCAGTTCTACCGGGCGGTATTCGCTGGTGATGGGGTCAAAGGGGCGCTGGGAGCCGGGCAGTTCCATCTCCATAGCCACGGGTCTGCCGGGCTGGCGTCCTGTGGGAATGGGGGCTTCTGCGGATTTGCGGCGGTAGCTGGCCAGGTTATCCGCCAGCAGCCGGCGGCGGGTGGAAACCAGGTTGCTCTTCCATTGAGGAAAGTCCTTCACGATGCCGGCCAGTACCTTTTCGGCCTGCATGCCTTTGTTGATGGCAGCGTTGTAATTCTGGCGGGCAGCCAGTTGCTCGGATTCACGGCAGAGGCGGTAGGCGGTGAGGTAATATTCTGCAGGGTCCATGGTGCGCTGCTGGGTAGCAGGCGTCTTGGCAGGCTGTTCCTGCGCCTGCAGCGGGGCAAGGCCCGCCAGCGCCAGCGTGCAGAGTATAGCCAGAGTGCATGTGTGTGTAGGGGTCATTTTGCAGAATATGCTACCCATGATACCCGATACGGCCACCGTTGCAAGCAGTAATCGTGTAATGTAGGCAGGCTGTCTCAGATTTGCCAGCCGGGTTTTGCCTGAATTCCCGGAAAAGAGCATCTCCACCCAGCCGCGCCGGGTGGAGATGCGGAAGCTTTGGCTGTGCCTCTCTGTTACTTGATGAGGCCCAGTTCCTGACCGGCCTTGGCAAAGGCTGCGATGGCGCGGTCGAGCTGTTCGGTGGTGTGGGCAGCCGAAATCTGGGTGCGGATACGGGCCTGTTCCTTGGGCACCACCGGGTAGAAGAAGCCCATGGCGTATACGCCCAGTTCCAGCAGGCGGTTGCTCATGCGCTGGGAGAGGGCGGCATCGCCAATCATGACGGGGACGATGGCGTGGCCGGCACCGGCCAGCGTGAAGCCGCACTGCTCCATGCCCTTGCGGAAGTAGGCAGCGTTGCTCTGCACGCGTTCCACCAGCTCGGTGGATTCTTCGAGCATGTCGATGACCTTGAGGGTGGTGGCGGCAATGGCGGGCATGACGCTGTTGGAGAACAGGTACGGGCGGGCTTTCTGGCGCAGCATATCAACAATTTCCTTCTTGGCGGAAACGTAGCCGCCGGAAGCACCGCCCAGCGCTTTGCCGAAGGTGCCGGTGGTGATGTCAATCTTGCCGAAAAGACCGCAATGCTCGTGCGTACCGCGGCCGGTCTTGCCCAGCACGCCGGTGGCGTGGGATTCGTCAAAGTGAACCAGCGCGCCATACTTCTCGGCCAGCGCGTGAATCTTATCCAGGCTGGCGACGATGCCGTCCATCGAGAATACGCCGTCGGTGGAGATGAGGATGGTGCGGGCGCCGGCAGCCTTGGCTTCCTGAAGCTTGGCTTCCAGGTCAGCCATGTCGTTGTTGGCATAGCGGTAGCGGGCGGCCTTGCACAGGCGTACACCGTCGATGATGGAGGCGTGGTTGAGCGAGTCGGAGATGATGGCATCCTCCTTGCCCAGCAGGCCTTCGAAGAGGCCGCCGTTGGCATCGAAGCAGGAACCGAAGAGGATGGTGTCCTCGGTGCCGAGGAAGGCGCTGAGGCGTTCTTCAAGCTGCTGGTGCAGGGTTTGCGTGCCGCAGATGAAGCGCACGGAGGCCATGCCGTAGCCCCAACGGTCGATGGCATCCTTGGCGGTCTGCATCAGTACCGGGCTGTTGGCCAGACCCAGGTAGTTGTTGGCGCACATGTTGATAACCTGGCTGCCATCCTTGAGACCCACTTCGGAGTACTGCTGGGTGTCGATGTAGCGTTCCTGCTTGAACAGACCGGCGGCCTTGAGGGCCTCCAGGTCGCTCACCAGACGTGTCTTGAATTCGGGATTGTACATGGAAATTCGGGGGTAAACAGTTGACCCGCGCGATTGTACTCCCCTGTTTCTGTATTGTCAATGCCGTATTCTGTTTGTTCTCGTCCCCTTATGCAGTCTCAAAGGGGATGATAACAGAAAAAAGCCCCGGAGGTTATCTCCGGGGCTGGAAAAGCATTTGAAATGCCGGTTTGGCGCTTATTCGGCGTCGCCCATTTCCTTGAGCGCTTCGTTGATGGCGGCCATGGT
Source organism: uncultured Verrucomicrobiales bacterium (assembly GCA_937901085.1). Classification (GTDB taxonomy): domain Bacteria; phylum Verrucomicrobiota; class Verrucomicrobiia; order Verrucomicrobiales; family Akkermansiaceae; genus Akkermansia. The sequence goes on from CALCHQ010000050.1 coordinate 8,566, forward strand.
ATCCACAATCTGCTTGTTCACGTTGTTGGCGTGCAGCTCGCAGGCCATGCGGATGGCGTTGAGGATGGCCACGCCCGTGGCCGAGCCGTGGGCAATGATGGAGAGACCGTTGACACCGATGAGGGGACTGCCGCCCACGGCATCGGCGCTCATGCGCTTCTTGAGGGTCTTGAAGACACTGCTCATGCCCAGCGCTCCCAGCATGGCCATGAAGCTGCTCTTGATGGCGGCCTTCATGGTGTGAGAGAAGAACTTGGCGGTGCTTTCCACGCATTTGAGGAGGATGTTGCCGGTGAAACCATCGGTCACGGCTACATCGAGCCCATGTTCAAAGAGGTCGTGGCCCTCGGTATTGCCCACGAACTCGAAGGGCAGCAGACCCTTCTTGTTGAGGGCATCGAGCAGGGCGTAGGTCTTGAGGGAGGTTTCGCTGCCCTTGCAATCCTCGGTACCGTTGCTCATGACACCCACGCGGGGCTGCGGGCGGTTGTACACATAGCGGGACATGAGGGCGGCCATGACGGCGTAGCCCACCATGTGGCTGGGCTTGGCATCGGGGTTGGCACCGGTGTCGCTTACCAGTACATTGCCGTGGGCGGCGGGCAGGGGGGAGATGATGCCGGCGCGTTCCACACCCGGCAGCAGGCGCAGCTTGATGGTGCTGGCGGCTACCGCAGCCCCTGTGTTGCCGGCAGAGAGGACGGCATCGGCCACACCGCTTTTCACGAGGTCTACGGCAACGCTCATGGAGGACTTCTTCTTCTGGCGCACGGCCATGAGCCCGCTCTCCTCCATGGTCACCACTTCCGGGGCATGGACGAACTCAATCTTGGGGTGGTTGGCTATGCCGGCAGCTTCACAGGCGGCCTTGAGGGTGTCGCCATCGCCCACCATGTAGATTTTTTCCAGTTCGGGAATATGTGCAAGCGCGAGTTTGGCGCCATCCACGTTGATTTGCGGTGCGTTATCACCGCCCATGGCATCGAGTGCAAGCTTCATGAAAAGAAAAAGGTTGGTATGTGAACAATACTTGACTCTACTCTAGCAGATAATGGCTTCATGTCAACACAAAAACAGCCCATACTTGAAGTATGGGCTGTTGCTTGAAAATGGTTGCTGCTGTGTTCAGCGTCAGCGGAATCAGTCCACGAGCTTCACCACAACTTCAGCACCGCTCTGGGTCTTGTAGGTGCCGCACTGCGGGCAAGCGGTGTGACCGGGGACGGCTGCGCCACACTTCGGGCACTTGCCGAGCTTGGGAGCCTTCCAGGCCTGGGCGGCCAGGCGGGAGCGCTGCTTCATCTTGGACGTTCTGCGTTTCGGAGCTGCCATAGTTCTATATCTGGTTTAAGATTTTCGCTTTGTGATACATGAGAGTGGAACTCTGGCGCTTAATTCCTGGGAAACTGATCGAGTGCATCCCAGACGCTTTCGCCACTCGGGGTGGCAGAGTCTACACCGGATTGGGGCTCTTTGTCCAGTCTAAAATCACCAAAAGTGTCATTTATTTCACATTCAAGGCCTGAAATCTCGCATTTCGGGTAGCTGGGCAGGGCCAGAACGACCTCCTCGCGCAGGTCTTCGGAGATGTCGAGCGCCAGTTTTCCCTTCACGTCGTACGAGAAAGCCAGATCCTCCAGTTCCACTTCGTAGGTGAAGCGGGAGAGGCAGCGGTCGCATTGCAGCTCGAAGGGGGCAGAGATGCTGCCGCGCACCATCAGCTCGGTTTCAAAGAGCTGAAGCTCCAGCTCGTAGTGCAGCGGGCCGGTACTCTGCAGCGCGGCGCTGTCAATACCGAAGATGGCGGCATCCAGCTCGCCGGTGATGTAGCGGCCTTCTTCCGGGAATTCCTCCAGTGATATGATGAGGTTCGTCTGCATGGGCATTACCTTACCTGCTGCACGCATGCGTTGCAAGCCTTTATTTCATTCAATGACGCTCCAGAGGCGGCCGTTGCGGGCGCGGATGAGGCGTATGTCGAGGTCGAAGGCTGCCCGGAGGTTTGATTCGGTGAGGACTTCGTCGCGCGAGCCGTAGGCTTGGATTTCGCCCTGGCGCAGAATCATGCCGCGGTTGAATTCGGGCAGGATGTCTTCGATGCGCTGGGTGATGAAGATGATGGTGAGTTCCGGGTGGGTGGCTGCCAGTTCCGCGATGGTGTGGAGCAGGAATTCACGCCCGGCGATGTCGAGGTACACGCTGGGTTCATCCAGAATCATCAGGTTCGGGTGGGTCATGAGCGCGCGTGCAATGAGTACCTTGACCTGTTCGCCGCTGCTCATGGTGGCCACGGTGCGTTCCATGAGGTGTTCGGCGCGCAGCTTCCGCATCAGTTCCGCAGCCTGTTCTTCTTCGGCGGGGGTGGCTTCGCGGTAGAGGCCGATGGTGGCATCCGGCCCGCTGAGTACCATTTCGCGCCCTGTCCAGTCGCGGTCGCCCAGCCATTGGTGCATCAGCGGGCTGACCCAGGCGATGCGCTTGCGGAGTTCCTGCAGGTTCACCGTGCCGAACCGCCGGCCCAGCACTTCCACCGTGGCGCCGAACAGCGGCCAGGCGTAGCCCATGAGCATGCGTACCAGCGTGGTCTTGCCGGCTCCGTTGGCACCCAGAATGAAGCAGCGTTCGCCTTTCTGCACCTGCCAGTTGATGTTGTGCAGGATTTCGCGCCCGGTGAGGTAGACGGTGGCGTTTTCGACCTTGATGACTTGTTCCATGGCGGGGAGGGATTAAAAAAGATTCGGCGGGTTGAAGCAACCCGCCGAATGGAGTAATCGAAGTTGGATTAGTTGCGTTCGAAGAGGGAGCGGATCTTGCTGCCCACGATTTCGACCGGATGCTCGGCCAGAGCGGCGCGCTTGGCCAGCAGGTTGGGGGCACCGGCGGCGGCTTCGGCCAGCCACACGCGGGCGAACTCGCCGCTTTCGATGCGCTTGAGGCTTTCTTTCATCTTCTCCTTTACTTCCGGGCCCAGAATCTGCGGGCCGTTGTAGTATTCACCGAACTCAGCGGTGTTGGAGATGACTCCGTTCATGGCCTGGATGCCCTTGTTGTAGATGATGTCTACGATGAGCTTGGCTTCATGCACGCATTCGAAGTAGGCCATTTCAGCGGGGTAGCCGGCTTCGATGAGGGTTTCAAAGCCGTACTTCATGAGGTCTACCAGACCACCGCACAGCACGTTCTGCTCGCCGAAGAGGTCTTCGTAGGTTTCCTGCTGCATGGTGCATTCCAGCACGCCGCCGCGGGTCAGACCCTCTGCCTTGGCCATGGCCAGGGCGGTCTGCTGGGCGTTGCCGCTGGGGTTCTGCCACACAGCGATGAGGCCGGGGCAGCCGAAGCCTTCCTCGAACACGCGGCGCACTTCCGTGCCCGGGCCCTTGGGGGCTACCATGATGACGTCCACATCGGCCGGGGGTACGATGGTCTTGAACACATAGGCGAAACCGTGGGAGCAGCACAGGGTCTTGCCGGCGGCAAGGTTGGGCTTGATCTGGGTCTCGTA
>CALCHQ010000051.1 GCA_937901085.1 uncultured Verrucomicrobiales bacterium
ACCCACGACATCAACCTTGGCAAGGTTGCGCTCTACCACTGAGCTACATCCGCGTTTGCTTTTCCACGTATGCCGTGGAAGCGGGGCTATTATACTCATCTGCGGCTGCGACGCAAGCCTTTTTTTTGTGGAAAATGGCGTTTCGTGCGAAAAATATCTCCCGGAGCCGGAAGAAGCGCCTGGAATGAGGGGCAGAACACAGAAGAAAAACCGGGAGGGACCACACACTTGTCCCTCCCGGTCGCTTTTCTCTCTCTATTGGTTTTGTTTTCTGTCTGTCAGCCTGAAGCTTAATCGGTCCATGTCCAGGAAATCTTCTTTTCCACCGCCGGTGCGATGGCGGCGCCCACAGGGCAGTTCTTTACCGCGGTTTCGAGTACGGCGCGCTCGGCAGGGCTGGTTGCCTGCGGCACAGTGATGTGGAAATTCAGCGCGGTGATACCGCTCTTGCCTTCCTCGTAGCCGGCGGCAATGCTGATGCCGACGGTGTTGATGCCGCGGCGGCTGCCCAGGTAATCAATCATGCTGGCCATGCAGCTCGCTACGGCGGCGGCCAGTAGCTGGGCGGGGGAGGGCTGTTCGCCGTGACCACCCAGAGCCGTGCCTACATCGGTGGTGAATACTGCATTGCCCTGCGGAAAGCTGGTGCGGCAGCGGAGTGTACCTTCGGTGACGGTCGTGGATGTGTAGTTGCTCATGTCTCGCGTGTCCTTTCTATCTTGTTGCTTGGAACGTTTCCAAATTAGCATATCGGCATGCAGATGTCAACGGTAATTTCTACCAATTTTGCAGGAAATATAAAAATCTTGAAATTCACGTCAGAATGGAGCATCTGGGCAAAATACGTCTTGACAATGGGCAAAAGGATAGTAAAATCCCTCCGCGCTGCGACGGTAACGCAGCCTCAACGATTATGAAGGCAGACATCCATCCCAAGTACAATCCTGTAGTGTTCGTGGACATCACCACGGGCCGCCGTTTCATCACCCGCTCCACCGCTACTTCCGCCAAGAAGGAAGAAATCGACGGTGTTGAGCACTATGTGATTTCCTGCGGTATCACCTCTGACTCCCACCCCTTCTTCACCGGTAAGAACCAGTTCGTGGACACCGAGGGTCGTATCGACAAGTTCCAGAAGCGCTTCGGCGCTGTGCGTCGTGCCAAGAAGCCGACCCTGGGCTAAAGATAAGTCCTTCCGACAATTTCCTTTCTATTGGTTTGGAAACCCTGGAGTTCCGGCTCCGGGGTTTTCTGTTTCCGCAGGCGGCAGAGCAGTCAAAAATTCAGGCATGCCGTGTTTTTCTACTTTCTTTGTGAGTAAAAGAGCGTATAATGGCGCTGTTCATAAAAATTTCCCAATCATGAAAATCTGGTTCGATGGTAAGCTGGTTGACAAGGACGATGCCAAGGTATCTGTCTTTGATCATGGTGTTCTCTACGGTGATGGCTGCTTTGAGGGTATCCGTTTCTACTCCGGCAAGGTCTTCCGTCTGGAAGAACACATCGTGCGCCTGTTCAATTCCATGCGCTACCTCATGATTGAGCTGCCCTGGAGCTTTGAGGAGGTCTGCGAGGCCACGAAGGAAACTGTGGCTGCCAGCGGCATGGAGGACGGTTACATCCGTCTGGTGGTGACTCGCGGCGTCGGTGACCTGGGGCTGAATCCCCGCAACTGCCCCAAGGCCAGCATGTTCATCATTGTGCAGAATATTGCCCTGTACCCCAAGGAAATGTACGAAAAGGGCCTGAGTATGATTACCTCTTCCTTCCGCCGTCCGAATCCGGACATCCTCTGCCCGCAGGTGAAGAGCCTCAACTACCTCAATGGCATCTCCGCCAAGATGGAAGCTGTGGCCGCCGGTGCCGGTGAAGCCCTCATGCTCAACCAGCGCGGCAACGTGGCTGAATGCACGGGCGACAACATCTTCATCGTGGTGAACGGTGAGGTGCAGACCCCCCCGCTGACCGAAGGTGGTCTGGGTGGCATAACCCGCCACGCGGTGATGGATATCTGCGCCGAACTGGGCATTCCCTGTGTGGAAAAGGTGATGAACCGTTTTGATATCCTCTGCGCCGATGAATGCTTCCTGACCGGCTCTGCGGCCGAAGTGATTGCGGCCACTTCTCTGGATGGTCGCAAGATTGGTGCCGGCGTGGCCGGCCCCGTTACCAAGCGCATTCTGGCTCGTTTCCAGACTCTGGTGCGCGAGTAAGAATTCTGAATTTCAACCGGGGCGGCGGGTATTGCACTTGCCGCCCCCTCTTTTTATCCGCATGGAAAAACTGTACGAGGGTAAATACCTCAATATGGTGAGCGCAGGAGGCTGGGAGTACTGCGAACGAGTGAACAATACCGGCGCCGTCATGGTCTTTGCCTGCACACCGGAGAACAAGGTGCTGCTGGTGGAGGAATTCCGCCCGCCCATCGGCCGGCGCTGCCTGTGTTTTCCCGCCGGGCTCAGCGGCGATGGCGGCCCGGAGAGCGACGCTGCGGCCGCGCGGCGTGAGCTGCTGGAGGAAACCGGCTACGAAGCGGATGAAATGCACTTTCTCTTTCACGGCCCGTCCTCTCCGGGGATGACCTCGGAAAGCCTGTCGTTCTTCCTGGCGCGCGGCTTGAAACGCGTGGCCTCAGGCGGTGGGGTGGAGCAGGAGAACATCACCGTGTGTGAAGTGCCCCTGGAGCAAATTGATGCCTGGCTGCAGCAGCAGGCCGCACAGGGGATTGCTCTCGATCCCCGCATCTACACCGGCTTGTATTTCCTCCGGACGCGGGATTGATTTGCGTTGACAATCGGGCGGCTCTGGTGTATACGGAGCGCATGATTATTGACACGCATTGCCACCTGGTTCACGACAAGTATGAGGATTTGGAACAGCTGAGGGCCGATTCGCTTGCGCTGGGCGTGGGGCATTGCATCTCTCAGGGTACCCACCCGCAGGACTGGCTGCCGCAGCTGGAGCTGGCGCGCCGCATGCCGGACTTCGTGACTTCCTGCCTGGCCGCGCATCCATCGGAAGTCACCAACGTGAGCGACGAGGATTTTGAATACATGGCGGATCTCTGCCGCCAGCATCCCCAGGCGGCCATCGGTGAAGCCGGGCTGGATTATTTCTGGGATGCTCCCGAAGGCTGGACGGAAGCCGCCTACTATGCCCGCCAGAAAGTGTTACTGGAGAAACATTTTGCTCTGGCAGAGGAATTGGGGCTGAATATCTCGCTGCACACCCGCGATAAGGAAGGCACAGCCTGTTTCGATGATGCCTTTGCCATTGCCCGCAACTTCCCGAAGGTGCGCCCGGTCTTCCATTGCTTCATCGGCAGCAAGGAACAGGCCAATGCCGTGTTCGAGCAGCTGGACGGCATGGTGTCCTTCACCGGCATCATCACCTTCAAGAAGACGTCCGATGTGCAGGAAGTTGCTGCCTGGGCGCCGCTGGAGCGCGTGATGGTGGAAACGGATTCTCCCTACCTCTCCCCTGAACCCCACCGCGGTAAGCTCAATATCCCCGGTCGCACACGTTTCGTGGCCGAGAAGCTGGCCTCCTTGCGGGGGCTGACGCTGGAGGAAGTGGCCGCTGCCACCACCGCTAACGCCTGCCGCTTCTTCCGTCTGCCAGAGCTGGGGGCTTAATAGTCGCCGTACATCTGCTGGCGGCGGTGGAAAAGATAGAACGCCGCGCAGTTTACACCGCTGAGCATGCCGCAGCACAGCCCCAGGAACATGGCGGCCTGCTGGACATGTTTGATGGCCAGCTCCCAGAAAGAATGCTTCCAGGGCCACACCAGCTCCATGCAGGGGGGCATGGCATGCATGCTTTCCAGCAGCGTGAGCAGGAAGAGCAGCAGGCAGGAAATGAGGATGATGATGTTGGCCGTCAGCAGGCTGCCCCGGAACCACCGCAGAATGCGGGGCTTCTGCAGAAAGAACAGGCTGGCGAATGCCGCCAGTATGGCCAGCACCGCCAGGCTGAGATTGAGGATGCCCACCCCGCTGTTGAAAGCCTGCTGGCTGAGCAGCAGAGCCTCGGCCTCCCGCGCATTCACCACCTGGGCAAAGGCTTCTTCACTAGGGGGCAGGTGGTTGCCGGTCAGGATGAGTTGCCAGGAGAAAAAGACCAGGCAGAGCAGCGAGCAGAGGAAGAGCAGGGTGGATTTCATGCAGAAGGAGCGGAGGGGGTGAAGCTTCATCCTACAAGATAGACAGCCACTTGTCAATCATCCCCTGTCGGTTCGGTGGTGATATGTCAGACAAAAGCCCTTGTGACTCATGGAGTACAAGGGCTTCGCTGCAACGGAGAGAGTGGGATTCGAACCCACGGTGACATCTCTGCCACGCTCGATTTCGAGTCGAGTGCCTTAGACCAACTCAGCCATCTCTCCATGTGGTTTGCGCGGCCTATTCTGCCTTGATTACCCCATGGTGTCAAGATTTATCTCAATTGCTGACACGTCATGCCGCCCTACGCCTCTGCCGGAAAGCAGACCGGGCCGTAACTTTTTGCTTTACTTACCCCTTTGTCAGGATTTAATATAGACTCACCTGAGCGCGCGCTCATGCGCGCGTGCGAACACACCGACTTTATGAAGATACCTTTTCACATGCTGTGCTGGTGGCCTATTCTGCTGGCTTCCTGCACGCTTTATTCACCCAGGCCTGTCGAGCTGGCTCGCGATACGGCAGAGTGGCAGCAGCTTTCAGCCCGCGTCTGCGAAGGGAATGCGCCGCTTCCGCTTGCCAGATTGCATGAAATCGGGCTTCTGCTCAACCCGGAACTGAATCAGGCGCGCCTCAACTATGCCCGCAGCACGGCGGTGGCCGAGTTTGCCGGACTGTGGGAAGACCCCTCCCTGTCGGCCGAGCTGCGCCAGGTGCGGGAGGCCGATGTGACGAATCGCGGTGTGGGGCTTTCTCTGACCCTGCCGGTGACCGGGCTTCCTGCGCTGGCCGAAAAGGTGGCAGAGTGTTACAAGCAGGCAGATTACTGCACCATGCAGGCCAAAGAACGCGCCTATCTGGTGCAACTGGATACCCTGCGCTACCGCGTGATGGCGACGCATGCCCGGCTGGAGCTTATGCAGGCCCGCGTGAAGCAGCAGCAGCAGGAACAGCAGACCGCCCAACGCATGCATGAACTGGGCGAAATGGAGTTTGCCGACTATCAGGTCATCTGCCGCCGTCTGAACGATGGCCAGAAGGAATTGCAGGAAATGGAACAGGAACACCTGGTGCTGCATCTCGACATGGTGAAACTGCTGGGGCTGCACCCGCAGCAGCGCGAGGTGGAGCTGGCCGGGCATCTGCCTGCTGCCATTCCTGCCGCCGTGGCACAACCCTCACCCGACATGCTGATGCAGCATCCTGCCATCAAGGCGGCCATGGCAGCCCATGATACCAGCGAGGCCGAACTCCAGCGCGAAATCCGCCGTCAGTACCCTGAGCTGTCGGTCGGCCCTGGCTTTGAGCATGATGACGGCAACAGCAAGGTCGGCGTAGGGCTCGGAATCAACCTTCCGCTCTGGAATCGTAATCAGGAAGCCATTGCCCAGGCTCGTGCAGAGCGCAACATCAAGGAATACGATGTGGTGCAGGCCTGGCGCGAGCTGCTGTTACAGTCGGTGGCCTTGTCTGACCTGCAGCAGCTGCTGCTGAAACATTGCCAGGCCGAGCAGGAACGTGTTTCGCGTCTGGCTGAGGCGGAAAAACAGCAGGAAAAGCTCTATGCCATTGGTGAAACGAAGCTCCCGGCGCTGGCCGATGCCCGTCAGGAGGCTTATCTCCGCCGGATGAACTATATTGACTGTCTGACCCGATTGCTTTCCACCCAGGTGGAACTCCAGTACCTTAACCCCGATTTTATTGCCAAGTAAATGAAACTGAAATTGATTCTGGGCTTCATTGCCACCCTGTCCTATGCCGCAGCCTTTAACATAGAGGATTATACCGGGCATGTACATGGTGCTTCCTGTAACCATGGCCACGGTGTTGCCGAAGCGCACGAGCATGAACACGGTGCCGGCTGCACGCATGACCACGGCGAAGCTGCCGAAGCGCACGAGCATGAACACGGTGTCGGCTGCACGCATGACCACGGCGAAGCTGCCGAAGCGCACGAGCATGAACACGGCGAAGGCTGCACGCACGACCACGGTGAAGCTGCCGAAGCGCACGAGCATGAACACGGTGTCGGCTGTACGCACGACCACGGCGAAGCTGCCGCCGCGCACGAGCATGACCACGGTGCCGGCTGCTCCGGACATGACCATGCCCATGGTGCTTCCTGCGGGGCGGGGGATGCCCCTGTTCTGGTGGAGGCCGATGCCCATGCCCGCCATATTTCGTCCATGAAGATTGAAGAAGTGCCAGCAGCCGGGCTGGCGCTCACGCACAGCCTGTATGGTCACTTGTTTGTTCCTGGCCATGCTCAGGAAACCTATTCGCTGCCCTGCGGTGGCCGCATCTCCCTGCATGTCAAATCGGCCCAGGAGGTGAAGAAGGGAGATGTGCTTTATACGCTGGTTTCTCCCGAAGTGAGCGCCCTGGTGGCAGATATCAGGAAAGAGGAGGCTGCCATCACCCGCTGTGGAGAGGAAATTGCCTCGGTGAGCCAGCGCCTGGCACGTCTCAAGGAAGCCGGCACTACAAACAGCGACCTGGAGGAGCAGCTCAATTTCAAGAATGCGGAGAAACGCCAGCTCGAACGGGAGCTGGAGGTGACCCGCGCCAAACTCAACATCCTGGTGATGGGCGCGGAAATCAAGCCGGATAATGGCCTGCCCACGCTGGTGGTGCGAGCGAACAACGACGGTATTGTACGCAATGTGGGCATTACCCAGGGAAGCTGGGGCGGGCAGGGGGCTGCCGTGGTGACTATGAGCAATCTGGCCGCCATGGAAATCGAAGGAACGCTGTACGGCAATGATGTGCCGGACTTCACCGCCCTCCGCGCCACCCGTCTGAGCGGCCGCGACAATGTGGTGATGGAGGGGACTGGTCGCATGGCCGAGCAGGTGGATGAGGAAAAGCAGACCCGTGCATTCTATTTCACGCCGGATGAATTGCCTGCGGATGCCCGGCCTGGGCAGCTCTGCCGGGTGGATTTTTACACCGATGGCGGCGAAAAGGGCTATGTGAATATCCCGGATTCTGCTATTGTGAAAGTAGGTATTGATGATGTGGTGTTCCTGGAGGTGAAGGAAGGCACGTTTGCCAAGGTGAAAGTGCAGGCTGGCACCAGCCGCCGTGGTATGACCCCGGTGAAGGGGCTTGTGCCGGGGCAGCGCCTGGTGGTGAAGGGCGGCTATGAGCTGCGCTACCTGCTGCCCGCCGACGGCAGCCAGCAGAAGAAGGCGGGGCATTTCCATGCCGATGGTAAGTTCCACGAAGGGGAGGATCACTGATGCTGGAAAAACTCATGTCCTTCTGCCTGCGTAACCGCATCACGGTGATTATTATCTCCCTGGTGCTGGCTGCGTTGAGCATTGTTTCCATCATGCGTACTCCGGTAGACGTGTTCCCGGAGCTTTTCGTGCCGCGCGTCACGATTCAGACCGAAGCGGGTGGCCTGACTGCCGAAGAAGTGGAGCAGTATGTCTCCATTCCGCTGGAATCGGCGCTTTCCGGCACGCCGGGCGTGCAGCAGGTGCGTAGTTCCAGCGGCAGCGGCCTCTCCTTTGTGTGGGTGGATTTCGACTGGGATACGGATATTTACCTGGCGCGCCAGATTGTGTCGGAGCGCCTTTCCACCGTGCGGGAGAACCTGCCTTCCCATGTGGAGATGGAAATGGCCCCCATTGTCTCCGTTACCGGTGAGATTATGCTCATTGCCCTGCTGGGGGATGAGTCGGCCGACCCGCTGGAGGTGCGCCGTGTGGGGCAGTTCGAACTTCGCAACCGCCTGCTTTCCATTCCCGGTGTGGGGCAGGTGACGGTGCTGGGTGGCCGCCTGCCGGAATACCAGGTACTCTATGATCCGGAGAAGATGCGGCAGGCGGGCATTACCCTCAATGATTTGAAGGAGAGTGTGGAGAATGCCCAGAGTACCGTGCCTGCCGGCTATATTGAGGACGTGGCGGGGCTGGAGCTGCCGGTGCAGCAGGCCTCGCGCGCGTTTACCCCGGAGGAAATCAAGCGGGCGCTGGTACCTGCCCACCCCAGCGGCGTGCTGCGTGTGGAGGATGTGGCTGAGGTGAAGATTGACGGCGCTCCCCGCCGCGGCAATGCTGGTTTTGCCGGGCGGGAATGTGTGGTGCTTTCGGTGCAGAAAGTGCCGGGTGCTAATACGCTGGCGCTGACGGAGCAGGTGGATGCCGCTGTGCAGGAGTTTGCCCGGAGCCGGTTGCCCGGCAATATCAAGCTGCGGGCCGATGCCTACCGCCAGGCCGATTTCATCAACCTTTCCCTGGAGAACGGCAAGGAAACACTCATCATCGCCGGTGTGGTGGTGATGCTGGTGATTGTGCTGACGCTGCTCAATCTGCGTACGGCCATCATCACGCTCCTGACCATGCCGCTTTCGGTGATGCTGGGCATGGCCTGCTTCCCCCTGTGTGGACTGGCCGTGAATATCATGACCCTGGGTGGTCTGGCGGTGGCCGTGGGCGATGTGGTGGACAACGCCATCGTGTTTGTCGAAGTGGCGTGGCGTAACCTGACTCGTAACGCGGCTCTCCCGCCGGAGCAGCGGCGCAGCCGTTTTGCGGTGCTGATGGACGCCAAGGGCGAGGTGGTATCGTCGATTTCCTATTCCACGGTCATCATCCTGCTGGTGTTTGCTCCTGTGTTGTTCCTGAGCGGCATGGAAGGGCAATTCTACCGCCCGCTGGGTATTTCGTACATGCTGGCGCTGGCGGCATCGCTGCTGGTGGCGCTCACGCTGGTACCTGTGCTGTGCTACATGTGGTTCAAGGCGCCGGCGAGCGTGCGGCACGATGGCGATTCTGCCACGGCCCGCCTCATCAAGCGCCTCTACACCCCGGTGTTGGAGTTCTGCCTGCGTCATTCGGCGGTGGTGCTGACCTGCCTACTGGCGCTGACCGGCGCGTCTCTGTGGCTGGGCAGCACCTATGGCACGAGCTTCCTGCCACCCTTCAATGAGGACTGCTACACCGTGTTCGTGAATGCTGTGCCAGGTACATCCCTTGCGGAAACCGAGCGCGTTTCCCGCCAGGTGATGGCCGAGCTGGAGAAGATTGAAGGGGTGAAGACGGTGACCCAGCGCACCGGCCGTGCGGAAAATGACGAGCATGCCGAGCCGGTGAGTGCTTCCGAGCTGGTGGTGCGTGTGGATCTGAATTTCGACCAGCGCAAGATTCGGGAGGATATCCGCAAGGTGATTTCCGGTATGCCCGGCATGGGCGGTATGATTGGCTACCCGCTGGCACACCGCATTTCGTCGGCGCTTTCCGGGTCGAATTCGGAAATTGCCATCAATATCTATGGTTCGGAACTACCGCAGATTCGCGATGCTGCAAAGAAAGCCGCCGAAATCCTCAGCACTCTGCCGCAGGTGGCCGATGCCCGCGCCAACCGTGAAGTGATGGTGGACACCATCTGCGTGGATTACAACCGTGAAGTGCTGGCCACTTACGGGCTGACGGTGGCCGATGCCGCCGAGCAGGTGTCGGCGGCGATGCAGGGCTACAAAGCCGGTGAAATCATCCGGAATCTCGACCATTGGAACATCATGCTGCGCCTCGCGCCGGAACTGCGTATGAGCATGGACGACGTGAGTAACCTGCAGCTGGTTGCACCAGGTGGCCGGATGCTGCGCCTGGCCGATGCCGCCCATGTTTACCGCGCCGAGACGACAAACCTGATTCTGCGCGACAACACCCGCCGCAAGGCCATGATTTCCTGTAACCCCAGCATTGATTCCAACCTGGGTGATCTGGCCGATGCCTGCCGCGAGAAGCTCGACCCGGTGATGAATGCCATGGGTTGCTCCGTGGATTACGCCGGCACTATCAAGAGCCGCGAGGAAGCGGGACGCCGCCTGTACATTCTGGGCGGTATAGTGTGTGTCCTCATTGTGCTGCTGCTTTCCAGTTCGCTGGGCAGCGTGCGCCGGGCGCTCGTCACCCTCATCAACATCCCGCTCTGCCTGGTCGGCGGCATCGTGGCTGTGTTCCTGGCATCCCCCGATACGGTGAAATCCGTGTTGAGCGGAGAGGCTTATGTGGCACCCATCCTCTCGGTCAGTTCCATTGTGGGCTTTGTCACGGTGGTGGGCTTTGCCATCCGTTCAGGTCTTATCCTGCTTAACCGCTACCGCGTGCTGGAAGCACAGGGAATGAGTCCGCTGGAAGCCATCCGCTCCGGCTCGCGGGAACGCGTCATCCCCATCATGATGACCTCGCTCACCACCATTCTGGGCCTGCTCCCCCTCGTCTGGGCCAAGGACCAGCCGGGCGGTGAGCTGCTGGCGCCGCTGGCCATCGTGCAGTTTGGCGGCCTGGTATCGGCCACCATCCTCAACCTCGTCGTTATTCCGGCAACCAGCCGCCTGTTCATGCGCTGGCTTGCCCCGGAACAAGAGATGGATTGAGCCGCTTGTCTCACCAGTGTGAAGAAAAGAGCCCCGGAGAGTTTCTTCTCCGGGGCTCGTTTCTGGTGAAGGATGGTGGCTGGCATCATTTTTAGAGAGCTGGTTACCTCAATAGCGTTAAGACTATGCTTCTCCAAATAGGTGATGTTCGTGTTAATTCATCGCCGCGCCCAGAAAGACGCAGAATCAGCTGTGTTTCTCTAATATACCAATCAAATCGTTTATCCAGTTTTCACAAGGCTCATCAATTGGCGCTATTTTAGTGCGTTTTTGCGCGAACGTTTCTACAAGCGCTTTTAACCAGCGATGAGCGATGTTGTCTTTAGTTTCAGAGTTTACGGAAGCTAATTCATGGTCTATTAATTCATCAAACGTTAATAATTGTATTTCGACACCTGTCTCAAGTTCAATTTCTTGCATTTTTTCTATGATGTCGCGCCTTTTGTCTAAATTTGTGTTGGATACGAATCCCGCTAATTTCACCTCTGAATGAGAAATGAGTTTATCCCGTAGTTCATCAAGTTCTTCTCTAAGATATGGTTTGCCGTATTTTGCATCCCACGAAATGATGATTAAATCATCCTCTTCTAATTCAATATCACCAATGTTCTTATGCTTTTTGTTAGCAGAACGCATTTGTGATAATGGAACTAAGTCCATTCCATTCAATAGGTCAAGTTCTGACAACGCTTGAAAGAAACTATGGATAGAGACTTCAAACGCTCGGGCTGAATAACCTGTTTCGTTGAAGAAGTTAAAAATAATATCTTTTATTTCATCAAAGGATTTTCCTCTTAAATTATCTGCTAATCCGCATGCTATTGATGAGAGTTCTTGAAAACGTTCCGACCTGTTCTGAAGTAATGACATCATGTAGCAAAGAGCTTCTTTTGCAGGTATTTGCTTTGTTTCGATGGCATCAACAACCGCTCCCCACTCGGCTACTGGACCACGAATATCTGCTTTGTACAATTTGGAATATGGGTAGTTCTCTGCTAAGGTTCTGGTCATGAAAAGACCGTGTTTGTTTAACTTGAGAAGAGAATTTTTGCGCAGAAATGAATTGGTGTATTTAGAGTCAATAGAGCGCATGGAAATGCCTTCAACCCATGAAAACGTTCCTTTTTTTCGAGTCCCTCCCTTGTGTAGTCTGACGTTTTGATCTGGGCAAATACTTTTAATGGTAAGCTGTAAAAATGCTAAAGCAAGAAGACCGCGCCCAATTTCACTCGTAATGCCATTGACTAATCGATCAATTAGTTGTTTGTTTGAAGAACTCAGACCCGATAATGTTTCTTCTGAAAGGGTGGAATAAAGATTATCCAAATAATTATTTTTAAGAGCATTTACAATCTTTTTGTATCTTGTTTTAGCCTCCTGGCTTTGCGGCCCCTGATGAAATGTTTCAACATGGGTTCCGTGGTGCAATTCAAAACGGTTTGTGTATATGTCCAGATGTGGCTCTTTTGCAATGTTATTCATATCGAAAATTTACTTTAATGTTTTCCATAATTGAACGCTCAGCGGCGACAGCGTGGGGAAAGCGTAGGGAATTAACCAACACCCTGCATCTATCTGCGGGTTGGTGTTGTGATTGCGTATTTCGTATCCAACACGCTTGAGATAATCTGCTATTTCATATATTTCATCTTCTTGCACTCCCCATTTTTCAGCGAGTTGTCTTGTTGTCAAGATGGTTGGTATGCCTCTATGTTCTAAAATGTTCTTTATAACGACTCCGCGATGTGTCGTTGGGTAGTGTTTGCATTTGAAAATAAGATTCGACTCATATTGGTAGTAACCATTTAATTGAACTAAATCTGCCTTTATAGATTTAGAGGCCAACTCCTTCTCAAAGGCTTTCCAAGCGGCTGTATAAGCGAGGCTAACCTCAGAGTTTATACGCAAAATAACTTTTTCAGCTTCAAGACGCCATGTTTTCTTTTGAGGGGAGATTTCAATTTCAATGATAGTGCCTTTTGTTGTAGGGATTGCATCATCTATAGTTATAGATAAAACCTTTGCCCAATTTATTGAAACTTTGAAATTAGCGTTCTTTATATCTGCTGGCTTGAAGTTGAAACTCTTGTCGATGCTGCAATAATAATGGATATGGGATTGTATTAATTGCTTATTCGTTTTCTTTAATTCTTTTATGGCGCACGCTGCTTTTTCTCGATATATGGAACTCAATTCCCTCTTGCGTTTTCTGAATGACAGCTGATCATTTTCTGCTAAAAGGGGAAGTTCAAAGGGGAATTTTGTACCAAAGACCTGCATTCTGATAGCTATGGCCATCATACGGGCAAGTTGAGGAGGTACTGAGTTGCCAATCTGTTTAATGGCCGTTTGCTTTTTTCCGCTAATTTTGTATGTATCAGGGAACGTTTGCAGACGCTTGTATTCTTCACAGGTGAAAAATCTGTTTTCCCAATGCAGGGGACCTGTATATGCACCCCCACATGCTTTGATTGTTCTTACGGGTTCGTTTGGGTCTGCCTTATATAAAAAATCTGAAAACTTGGAACGCCATGCGAAAAGAGGCGTTGGATGTCCCATCTCTTCTGTATAAAAACTGTAATTCAGTCCAGGTGGAATTGCTGGAAGAAGCGGTGCATATCGTCCACCTAAAAGCGTATCTTGGAGAGATTCCTTAGATTTGACGCCCGCTATTGCTGTTCCTGCATCATAAAATGGGTTGGCATCTAGGGAGTCTGGCCCGTGTGTAGGTCTGGGGAAGCAAAATGTGTTTTCCTTTAGTCCCACAATCAAGAGACGTTCGCGGTGCTGTGGAACGCCATAATCTGCAGCATCAAGTATGCGATAAAAGAGTTTATAGCCTACAGTTGAGAAATCATCTAAAATTTCTCTCCATGCAGCGCCTCCTTGTGCTCCTGTAATTCCGTATACATTTTCGAATAGAAAACCGACTGGGGAAAGTTCCTTAAGTAAACGAACATATTCGCGAAATAAAACACCTCTTGCATCGGTTGTTCCTAAAACACCGTTCGCGCGTCTTCCTGCGGCACTAAAAGTTTGACAGGGTGGTCCTCCTATCACAAAATCAATTTTCCCTAAGCCTTCGCTAGAGAAATTTCGAATATCTACGCAACTTACGCGTGAGTTCTCAAAAATTTTCCCTGTGCCAGAGTTCTTGTCTAACGTTTCACAAAATTTCTTTTCTATTTCGACGGCTTGGACGATATTGAAACCAACATCGGAAAATCCGATATCTAATCCACCTGCTCCAGAAAATAGGCTAAGTGTACGAATGGGGGGAATATTGTTTGCCTTTAGCCAAGTTCTTATTCCTGTTCCAAAGTTGTCAGGCCATGCTGGGACATTGTCCCTGATACCCAGGGTATCGCATATATTGCTAAAAACTTTCATTGAGGCAAATAGATTCATCGTATTCATCGAAAAATTTTCCTTAATGAACTTTATTAGTTATTAAACTCATATACGCCCATGGTATTGTCTGTTGGTTGAAAAGAAAAAGCATGCTCTTCCTGAGCTAACGCCTGTTCACTTTACACGTTTTGTTGCACGCCGTCAAGCATGGATATGAGAATGTCTTTATTGACACAGGAGAGAGGATATTAAATGCTTTCTGGGGGATTTAATAGAGAGTCGCAGAATATTGAACATTAAAGTTTTTTAGAAGTATAAAGGACTTCAGGCGGGCAGGAGTCTCACGACGCGGTCTGCACGGGGCAGGGTGATGGTGACCGTTGTTCCCGTGCCTTCCTTGGAGGCAAAGGCCAGTGTGCCGGAGTGGTCTTTGATGATGCGGCGGACAATGAGCAGACCGAGTCCGTTCCCCTTTTTCTTGGTGGTGCGGAACGGTTCATACATGCTGCCCATGACCTCGTGGGAAATGCCGGTTCCCGTATCGGAGATGACGACTCGGACATCGTTGTCATTGTAGGCGGTCTGGATGTAGATGCCGCCGTCGTTGCCGGGAATGGACTGGTAGGCGTTGCGGATGAGGTTGTAGAGAGCCTGAAACAGCTGTGTGGAATCGGCGGCCAGTTCGGGAAGGCTCTCACTCAGTTCGAGATGAACGCTGATGCCGCGCGGCGCAATTTCCGGGTCGAGGGTTTCAATAACCTGCTCGATGAGGTTGTTGAGGTTGAGCGGCACCCGCTGCAGGCGCGTAGGGCGCATGCTTTGCAGGAACTGGTGCAGGAGCGTGTCGAGCCGCTGGGTTTCGCCCAGGGCGGTTTCAAGGAGCGGTGTCAGCTTTTCCTGGTCGGCGGGGGGAAGCTTGTCGAGTTTGCGGCGCAGAAGCTGGAGGTTGAGGCTGAGGGAATTGAGCGGGTTTCCGATTTCGTGTGCCACGGCGCTGGCCATGTAGCTCAGCAGGTTCATCTGTTCGGCTTCCGCATTTTCCTGCCCCTGAGTGTGTTGCTCGGTGTCGTCGCGGATGATGAGGAGGTACTCGCTGCCTCCCGCGATGGGACTCATGTGGAGGTGGTAGTGGCGGGGTTCCGGGTAGTTGACCTGGAGATCCCGTGTGATGGCGATGCCGCTGTTGCAGAGTTCCTCCCAGGGGCAGGTGCCGCCGGTGAGTGTTTCGAAGGGGGTCTTGAGCAGCTCGCGCAGGGGGCGGGCATAGATGGCGGCCGCCGCCCGGTTGGCAAAGCGGGCCTGCCCGCTGGGGTCAAAGAGGATGATGCCGTCGCGCAGGGTGTCGAAGATATCCTGGAGCAGCCCCTTGTCGGAAACGAGGCGCATGAAGACGCTGCGGAGTTCTTCGGGGCTGAGGTGGTCGAGCCGGCTTACAAGTTTGTCGATAGTGTCCTGCTTCATAGCTCTATCTGGACGCGGTTGGAGT
Organism: uncultured Verrucomicrobiales bacterium; assembly: GCA_937901085.1. Lineage (GTDB taxonomy): Bacteria > Verrucomicrobiota > Verrucomicrobiia > Verrucomicrobiales > Akkermansiaceae > Akkermansia. Next base: position 15,386 of record CALCHQ010000051.1, read on the forward strand.
AGGTCGGGATTTCAGCGCGGTATACGTGCTGGTCATCAAAGGCACCCGGACAGGCGGCTCCATCTGCCACAATGGAGGGCTGGGCCCCCAGAGGCAGGGCATGCAGCGCCAGGGTGGCGGTGTCTTCCGTGGGTTCCAGCTTGCCTTCGCCCTGGCGGACGATGGTGATGCTGCGGCGGGTGGCGGTGTAGTGAAAGCGGTGCAGGCGGTACATGCCGATGCGGTGTGCCTGTCCATCTCCGGCATCTTCGTAGTGGTGGGAGACGGCTTCGCAGTCGGGTGCCCACCACAGGTCGTAGGTGATGTGCGGATTCCTGAGCTGTCCCACATGCTGCTGCACAGGCCAGCGGGGGATGATGTGCCCGCCGCGGACAAAGACCGGGATGCGGCTGAGCGGGGTGGTGACCCACACTTCCTCGCCAGCTGCCGGGGCGGGGGCATCAGTCCAGAGGGAATACCACGGGCCGGGGGGCATGTAGAGGAAGCGGCCGTCTTCCCCTGGATGGTGGACGGGAACAATGTAGAGGGAGTCGCCGAGGAAAAATTCGCTGCTGCGCCAGTACATGTCGGGGTTCTCCGGGTACATGAGGGCCAGCGAGCGGATGATGGGCAGCCCCTGGGCATGGTACAGGTGGAACTGGGTGTAGAGGTAGGGCAGCAGGCGGTAGCGCTCGGCAATGGCAAGACGCACATATTCCTCCACCTGAGAGCCGAAGCACCAGGGTTCCTGGCCGCCGTACTCGCCGTTGGAGTGGTTGCGGAAGAAGGTATGGAAGGCGGCCATCTGCATCCACCTGCAGAAGAGTTCGGGGGTGGGATGCCCCAGGAAGCCTCCCGTATCTGCCCCGCAGAACGAAACACCGCTGGTGCTGAGGCGCTGCACCATGAGGTTGGCCATTTTGAGATTTTCCCAGTCTGAGTTGTTGTCGCCGGTCCAGGTGGCCGCATAGCGTTGCAGCCCGGCAAAGCCGGCGCGGGAGAGGACGAAGGGACGGCGGTCCGGTGCGTGGGTGAGCATGCCCTTGCGCGTGGCGCGCGCCATGCATTGCCCGTAGACATTGTGCGCCTTGAGGTGGGAGCAGGAGAAACCGTCAAAGGCGTGGCGGGTGTCGTCGGGGAAGGTGCGGTCGGGGAAGATGGCGGGTTCGTTCATATCGACCCAGATGCCGCGCACTCCTATTTCAGCCACCTGTTTTTTGAAGAGTCCTGCCCACCAGTTGCGCGTATCGGGCGAGGTGAAGTCGGGGAATGTACACAGTCCCGGCCATACATCTCCCTCCAGCAGGGCTCCGTCGTGGCGGCGGCAGAATACATTGCGCTCGAATCCGCTGCGCCAGACGAAGTTGTCGGGGTTAATCTTGATGCCCGGGTCGGCAATGGTGACCACTTTGAAGCCATCCGCGCCGAGCCTCCGTATCATACCGGCAGGGTCGGGGAAATGCTCGCTGCTCCAGGTGAGGGACTGGTAGTCCTCCATGTGGTGGATGTCGAGGTGGATGGCATCGCACGGAATCTGGCGCTTGCGGAACTGGTGCGCCAGTTTTTCGACGGCCGTATCCGGGTAGTAGCTCCACTTGCTCTGGTGGTAACCCAGCGCCCAGAGCGGAGGCATGGGCGGCAGCCCTGTGAGCCGGGTGTAGGTGGCAACGGTATCGAGCGCATCGCTCCCGGCAATGAAGTAGTAATCCATCTGGCCGCCGTCTGCGCCGAAGAGGAGCCTGTCCTCGCGCTCGCGTCCGAAGTCGAAGTATGAGCGCATGGTGTTGTCGAAGTAGATGCCGTACTGGCTGCCGCGGTTGAGGCAGAGGAAGAACGGGATGCTCTTGTAGAGCGGGTCGCTTTCGGCGGTGAACTTGTAGTGGTCTGAGCCCCACATTTCGAGCCGCCTGCCGCGCAGGTTGAGGGTGCAGGGCTTGTCTCCCAGACCGAAGAAGTGCGCCTGTTCCGGCATGTGCTTGAGAACCCACACCAGGTCATCGCCCGTTTTTTCGGAGCGCCTGTGCCCCATTCCCTCGGCATCGGCACAGAGCAGTCGGCCCTCTGGCAGCCGGTAAAATTCCAGGCCTCCGTCGATGCGGCGTACGCGCACTTCAAGCTGTTCGCTCTGCAGGGCTATGTAGCCGGGCAGGTCCTCCATTTCAAGGTGGGGCGGGCTTGCGGTGTACTCGGCGGCCACGCCGTAGCTGGGTACATTCTCAAAGACGGCCTGGGTGACATAGCGGCAGCGTACTACTCCCGCTTCCAGAAAACTGAGGCGGAGACGGGTGGTGGGCAGTTCGATTTCGAGGGTGCTGGCATTCACCCATTCGACGCTGCGTAAGGTGCTGTTGAGGCGCGCGGGCATGTCCGCAGGGCGGGAAAGGCCTGAGTTGGGCCTAACCGGGAGGCCATTGGAGGCTGCGGCCTCCGATGATGTGGATGTGGAGGTGGGGAACGGTCTGGCCGCCATCGTCCCCGGTGTTGAGAACGGTGCGGAAACCGCTTCCGGCAATGCCTTCGGCGCGGGCGATGTCTCCCACTTTGAGCATGAGGTGGGCCAGCAGACCTGCATCCTCTGCGCTGGCCGCTTCTATGCTGGGAATCGGTTTGCGGGGAATGAGCAGCACATGCACCGGGGCGGCCGGGGCAATATCCCGGAACGCCACGCAGTGCTCATCTTCGTACACGATGGCGGCGGGGATTTCCTTGTCTGCGATTTTCTGAAAAAGGGTCTTTTCCATCTGCGTTTATTTTTAGCATAACAGCAGACGCGTGGCAAGTGAATAGTGCATAGTGAATAGGGAATAGTGGGGGCGGGATGAAAGAGGAAGCCCCCGTTGCCTGGTGGCAACGGGGGCTTGGGAAAAGGTTGATTTGTCCTTTTATTTAGTGCGCGCAGGCGGGGCAGGCCCAGTTGGCGCGGATGTCGGCAAAGAAGTCGTTGCCCTTGTCATCCACCAGGATGTAGGCGGGGAAGTCCTTCACGGTAATCTTCCAGATGGCTTCCATACCCAGTTCCGGGTACTCGATGCATTCGATGGAGGTGATGCAGTTCTTGGCCAGGTCTGCTGCCACACCGCCGATGGAACCGAGGTAGAAACCACCGAACTTCTTGCAGGAATCGGTGACGCACTGGGCGCGGTTGCCCTTGGCAATCATAATCATGCTGCCGCCGTGGCTCTGGAACAGCTCCACATAGGAATCCATGCGGCCTGCCGTGGTCGGGCCGAAGGAGCCGGAGGGATAGCCCTCAGGCGTCTTGGCGGGGCCGGCGTAGTAGATGGGATGGTCTTTGATGTACTGGGGCAGGTCCTTGCCGGCGTCGATGAGTCCCTTGAGCTTGGCGTGGGCAATGTCGCGGCCCACGATGATGGTGCCGGTGAGGGAAAGGCGGGTCTTCACCGGGTACTTGGTGAGTTCGGCCAGCACTTCGCTCATCGGGCGGTCCAGGTCAACCGGCACGCCTTCGCTCTTGGTTTCGCGGTATTCGGCGGGAATGTACTTGCCCGGGTCGTACTCCAGTTCTTCGATGAAGATACCCTCCGGGGTAATCTTGGCCTTGGCGTTGCGGTCGGCAGAGCAGGAGACACCCAGAGCCACCGGGCAGGAAGCACCGTGGCGGGGCAGACGCACCACGCGCACATCCAGCGCAAAGGCCTTGCCGCCGAACTGGGCACCCAGACCCAGCTTCTCGGCTTCGAGCTTCAGTTCATTTTCCAGCTCCACGTCGCGGAAGGCGCGGCCGTGTTCGTTGCCGCTGGTGGGCAGGGAGTCGTAGTACTTGGTGGAGGCCAGCTTCACCGTCTTGAGGCAGATTTCAGCACTGGTGCCACCCACGACAAAGGCAACATGGTAGGGCGGGCAGGCAGCTGTGCCCAGGGTACTCATCTTTTCTACCATGAATTTCTTGAGGGAAGCCGGGTTGAGCAGGGCCTTGGTCTCCTGGTAGAGGTAGGTCTTGTTGGCCGAGCCGCCACCCTTGGCGATGAAGAGGAAATCGTACTCCATGCCGTGGTCGGTGGCAAAGAGATCAATCTGGGCGGGCAGGTTGGTGCGGGTGTTGATTTCCTTGTACATGTCCAGCGCCACGTTCTGGGAGTAGCGCAGGTTGTTCTTCGTGTAGCAGTCGTAGGCACCGCGGGAGATGTATTCGGCATCGTTGTAGCCCGTCCACACCTGCTGGCCCTTCTTGCCTACGCAGATGGCGGTGCCGGTGTCCTGGCAGAGGGGCAGTACGCCCTGGGCGGCTACTTCGGCGTTGCGCAGCATGGTGAGTGCCACGCTCTTGTCGTTTTCAGAAGAGGTCGGGTCAAGCAGGATGTCCTGCACCATCTTGAGGTGTTCCGGGCGCAGGTAGAACGCGACATCGTGCCAGGCGGTCTCTGCCAGCAGTCGCAGCCCTTCCGGCTCTACCTTGAGAATGGGCTTGCCTTCAAATTCACTCACGCTCACATAATCCTTGGTGAGCAGACGGTACTTGGTCGTGTCTTCCCCCATGGGGAACATTTCCTGATAGACAAAAGGAGGTGTTGCCATAACGCCGGGTATTATACCTGTTCCTGCGTGCGTTTGCGAGCATAAAATCCGGGAATTACGAATTACGAACTGGCGCGGGAAAAGGGGGATGGAGTGCCTGGGGCAAAATAAACCCGGCTGGGAGGGAGTACCTGCACCAGCCGGGGTTAAGGGAATTAGTGTTTCGGTTGCCGAAGTGTTTACGCCTTGAGAGTAGCACCCTCCTTGGCCTCGATAGCCTTCTTGGCCTGTTCGAAAACAGCCTTGAATGCTTCCGGATTGGCGATAGCCAGCTCGGACAGGGACTTGCGGTCCAGATCGATGTTGGCGGCCTTGAGACCTTCCATGAAACGGGAGTAGGTCAGACCGAGGGGACGCACAGCGGCGGAGATACGAGCGGTCCAGAGGCGACGGAACTGACCCTTACGCTTCTTACGGTCGCGGTACTCATACTGCCATGCTTTGTAAACAGCATCCTTAGCGTAGCGGAAGAGCTTGCTGCGGAAACCGCGGAAGCCCTTGGCGCGAAGCAGGATGCGCTTGCGGCGGGCGCGGGATGCCGGCCCATTTGTAGCACGTGCCATAGTTCTTTTTTATCTATATGCGTTGAACAGACTGTTCTTCCTCACCTCCTTGCAGTCTCGCCTGTCCGATCCCCGTCAGTATATCGCGGGGAAGGCTGCATGAAGGCCGCCCGATATGCGGGCGGTGCTTGGCTGGTAGCCATGTTCCTCGGCTTAAGCGAAGGGCATGTTCTGCTTGACTGCCCAAACCTGGGTGGCGTCCACCAGAGCGGGACGTCCAAGAGCGCGCTTGCGCTTGCTGGACTTCTTCTGGAGAATGTGACGCTTACCCTGCTTGCGACGCAGAACCTTGCCCGTGCCGGTCACCTTGAAACGCTTGGCCACGGCCTTACGTGTCTTGTTGATACCACCTTTGCGGGTCATGGTGCAGGGATTATACACGCCTTTTCACATCTGGCAAGGAAAATATCTCCCTTTTTTACCAAAAATTAAAAAAATTGTGTCAATTCCTACTTTTTTGCTTGCAATTAAAATGGAATTATTCTAAAGTACGGCCATGAACACGACATTCATCGAATATCCGAAGTGCACAACCTGTAAGAAGGCAAAGAAGTGGCTGAGCGAGCAGGGGGTGGAATTTTCTGACCGCCACATAGCCGAGGCGAATCCGAGCGCGGATGAGCTGCGCTTGTGGTGGCAGGCGAGCGGTGTGCCGCTGAAGAAGTTTTTCAACACTTGCGGTGTGAAATACCGCGAGCTGAACCTGGCAGAGCAGCTCAAGACCATGAGCGAGGATGAGCAGCTGGCGCTGCTCGCCTCTGATGGTCTGCTGGTGAAGCGCCCGATTCTGGTGACCGCCGAGGGCAAGGTGGTACCCGGTTTCAAGGCGGAGACCTGGAGCGCCGCGCTGGGAAAATAAAGTTCAGTTGGTAATAACGTCAATGCATACAGCGAACCGCGCGGAGGAAGCCCGACTCGCCACCGGCTGTGTAGGTGTCCGCCGTACCACCGGTCAGCATCCCGGCGGTCTGGTGGTTATTCCCCAGGAAAATGAGATCTGGGATTTCTGCCCGGTGCAGCATCCGGCGGATGACCCCAATTCCGACCAGATCACCACCCATTTCGAATATCACTCCATGGAAGAAAA
>CALCHQ010000052.1 GCA_937901085.1 uncultured Verrucomicrobiales bacterium
AATAACGGCAGGGTCCTGCCAGCCCACACCAAGGCCAAGCTCAGAGGCCACCGGGTCCCAGCCATTCAGCACGCTCCAGCCACCGCTGCCACCAAGGCCGGCGCCCTGGCGGTAAAGCCATTCTTTCAGCGAAACAGTGGGAGAAATAGAGCAGTTCACGATGTATTCACCAGGAATCGCATTCTCCGGCACATCCAGCCAGCCACCGGCAAAATCCACACGCAGAGGAGCATGTGCCGGAGCCTTCACGCGTGAAAGCAGCTGAGTACTGCTGGTCTGCTGATTCTCCGGGAGTTTTTTCTCCAATACAACGAACTCTACCCCCAGCTCCTCGCAGAAACGGCGCTTTTCCTCGATGAACTGGTCATCCGTTGTTACAGCCAGAATCTGAGGCGCACACTTGATGAAGGCCGAGCGGAAAGAAAGGGCCAGGTCATTATCAGTCGATTCAATCACCTCATCGACCATGGAAAGAGATGATATCACCGCCCGCTTATCAGCATCTTCCAGTACGGATTTCTTGTCGTACAGAGACCAGAGCAAATCTGCCGGAGGATAGGAAACAATCAGATAATCACCCAGTGCACGGGCATCTTCAAAGAAACGGATATGCCCGGCATGAAGCACATTGAAGGCACCCGATACAAATACTTTCTTCATAAAATCAACTATATTTTCAGAACCCCATGGTGCGGCCAGAAGCGGCACCGGAACTTGCCTGAGCCTTATCCTGAATGAATTTCTGAAGCACAGGGAGCAATGCAGGCCCAAGAAGTTGTATAAGAAGCTGCAGAATCATGCCAGCCGGGGCCGGAGCTTTGGCAGCAGCTTTCTCAGCAAGCTTGCGGCGGCGGCGCAGACCGGCAAGCGTGCCCATGACCGATGCAGCAGCACCAACTGCGGCACCGGCCCGCATCAGCAAAGCCGGTGAAACCGGAAGAGCCTTCACGCAGGAAGCGGCATGCTCCCGGGTGGAGGTCACGGCATCCAGCACAGCCACGCGGCTCGCAGCCACGCGCATCAGGGCTTGCTGTTTTCCTTGCAGAGTAACTTGAGACATTGCCAGTCGTTTTTCAATTCCTGTACCGTGGCAGGGACAAGTTGCT
>CALCHQ010000053.1 GCA_937901085.1 uncultured Verrucomicrobiales bacterium
CATTCGAAGGGCAAAAAACCACCCCACTAATCCGAGGGTGATGAATACCGGCAGTCCGAGAAAAACACCTATGCTGTTCCACAGCATGTGAAGCACAATGGGAATAATAGCGATAAGCAGGAAACGCTTATCAATCAGTATACAGAAATCAAATGACGTTGAGTCTTTGCTCCTTTTCCCTTCCTGAATACGTGCATTCATAATCATCCAGTATGCACCTGCTGCGATGGCCGTCCACACGATGTGCATACCAGGAGATAATAAGGCACGACTGAGCATGGTCGATTCAGGGTCATGCGCATTTGCAGTCTGAACAGCTTGCTGTGCAGCTGCCGGATTGATTTCATGCACCAATTCTGCGTAATTGAGAAGCGCCAGCTGGTCAATGATTCCCCTGTAGACATATCCCGCACTTTCAAATGCAGCAAACCCCGCCCCAACAGCCGCTCCCAGGAGCATGCCTGTCAGGATTCGTCCGTTGCGAAGCTTACTTGCAATCAGAATCACAGCCAGCAGTTTCCCGGTTTCTTCAATGGGGCCAGCCCACAAAGGTAAGTTTGCACCAGTTGTTGAGAAAAAAAACAAGGAAACCGCAAGAGAAAGAATACCTCCTCCTATCACAGCTTTTATCCCATCATATAAGCTGACATCACGGCGTACATTAAGCTCGTAAAATAACAGAAAAACACAGAAAGGAATTCCAAAGTTACCAATAAAGATGTATCCGGGAACGAGATTAGCGTTATTAAAGGTTCTCAAAGCCCAGTAAAATCCAAAACTCACAATCAAGCAGAAGAGGAAGATGCGCGCAAAAACCCACGGAGCCGGGAATACCGTGCTGACGCTGGACAATGCCGGAGTTCCCTGTCGTGTGCCGGCTATGAGCAAATCATGCAACTCGTCTTTGCTATGATGCTTAAAGACCTCTGAAAAGAAGCGGCCGATGGAGAAATTGTGTAATTTTGGCAAGCCCCCTGATGTATCAGCCGGAGACAACAGGCGCGAAAGAGGCTGCCAGACGCTCATGCCCTGAGCCCACGCCAGATCAGATGTACTAAGTGTACCATTCTGCAGCATCTGGCAGAGTGTTGCCTTATTGAATGGGCCTTGCGGGATTCCATTCACAAGGATGAGATAGCTATCGTTATTATCATAAACAGGCGGAGTGGGAGCTGCTTGTGGCGACTCCTCTCTGATGATAGCGTAGTTATCAAT
>CALCHQ010000054.1 GCA_937901085.1 uncultured Verrucomicrobiales bacterium
ATCAATTCCCTCTGGGCCGCCGTCGAGGCCGACGCCTACGCCCGCATGGCATAAGACCCCATTTCAAAGCCCCCGCAGCCAGCCTGCGGGGGCTTTTCTGTGCCCTATGTACTACCTCCAGCTGATAACTTCGGGTATTCTGCTCTATATTGCCAGTGGCGTTATTATTGCCTGGTACCGAGGCATGTACAACAAGCAGGCATTCACCTCTATCCGCTTTCTGGGTGGCACCCTGGGCGCGCTGGGGCTCTACCTCAATCCCCTTATCGATTTGGGATATCTGGCACTCCTGCCCTTCCTCCTCGATTATTTTTCTCTCCCCGTCCTCGTGGTCGCTCTCGGGAAATACATCATCAAGCGATTCAGATAAAACTGGAATCCCTGCACAGGTGTCCCAAAGTTTCGCTATGTTGTAATCTATTGGCGAGCGGGGCAAGCGGGATTCATAGCCCACGATAGTGGGCGACAGATGTTAGGCAGTCAATTATAATTTTTGAGGGCTCGCATTTTTTTGTGTAAATTCGTTTTTGCCTGAAATTCAGGCAATGAAGCAGCAGGACTTGGGAGAAGGGGAAGTGCATTGCCACTTCCCCCTCTCCCAAACCCTCTCCCCCTCGGCTAGGGTAGTAAGGGTTCCCTTCGGGAAACTTACCTTTCTTTGACCTTTCTTATTATTTTGTGGTAGATTTCACATCCCATGGTATCTCATCATACCCGCCAATAATACCAGTTCTTTCTTTTAGCTCCAGCCACTTTCTGGTTGCTGTATTAAGATGGATTATCAACTTGCGCACACACGCTATTATGGCAACTTTTGAGGGTTTTCCTCTTTCCTTTAAGCGATAGTATGTCTCTTTTATCGGGTTATCCTTCATTCGCAGTGACGAAATCACTACTAAGTAGAGTGCGCTTTTTACATCCTTGCGTCCAAACTTTGTTCTTCTTTTGCCTCTCATTTTTCCACTATCCCTATTATATGGTGCCGCACCTGCTAATGATGCGACTTGCGGGCGCGTCATCTGGCCTAGCTCTGGCATTGAGCTCACCAGGAGACTTGCTGTACGAGGACCGATACCTGGGATGCTTTGATAAAACATGTAACGGTCTCGCAATTCTTCTTCCGCTTCTATTAGATTATACATTTTCTCCTGTATAGTTTCCATCTGTCTTTCATCTTGATCTATGGAGTTTTGTATCTGTTCGCGGATGAATGAATTGTTCTTATATGCTGCTATTGCTGTTTTGGATTGTATGCTCCTCTGCTTATAGTAGTTAAAGGCTGACTGGTATTCCTTAATCTTTAGCTGAGTAGCATTTTCGCTGACATTGCATTTTACTCTTGTCTGCTCTGCAAAGCGAGCTATCGTTTCGCAATCAATTCTATCAGTCTTCGCTTTGAATCCTATCCCTCGGGCGTAGTCTCGTACACGAGAGGGATTCAGGCAAGCCTGTTTGATTCCATACATGAATAATTTCTCTGCGAGAATCCTGCTTAACCATCCGGTGGATTCATAAGCTACAATCACTGGAGCTTCTTGCTGCTGGATGATTTTGTGTATCTGGCCAATTCCACCTTGATTGTTCGTTAACCTTTTATACTTACCTTCGAAGTAAATATCGAGGTGTTCTAATGATATATCTACACCTATGTATTTTGTTCCGTGAGTGGCGGATTCTGTGTGTTCTGACTTGACTTTTGTATTTTGTTGTTTCATCATTTGCTCCTCCTCAATTTCGGACTCGTCCAATGGACTGTACCATTCAATTATTCGAGTTAGGATGCCGGTCCCAGGGGCGGGGCTTGGGATGGATTCCAACTGCCTAACGTACTCGTTAGAATACCAGGGGTAAGACGAACTCATCCAAGCCAGGAGCTTGGGATAGCTATTCCTAAGCTCCTGCTCCGGCAAGGTGAAGTATATCACCTCTGCCACGTATATTACCACCTTTGACTAATTGAGGGAGTAAGCTTGTATATTTCTGCTGAGAATGCGATAACCAGCACCAGCGTGATAAGCGAAAATATGCTTGTCAGCAGCTGCGGCGTGGATTGGGGAATGACTTTGAAAGCAGGTCTGACTGTGCTGGATGTGCAGTCATCTGCGCTGAGTGGCGCACTGACAATCAGCGGCACCAGTTTCGTAGTGGATTTCACGGCCCTGGATACGAAAGATGCAGATGTTATCTTCCTGAGCTTTGGCAATGAAGTGAAGTTCTCTGACCTGGAAAAGATGCAGGTGTCTGCTGTTACACTGGGTGGTGAGATGCTGGGGTATTACGTGGGTGGAGATACAAGCGGGGTCTATTTCACCATGATTCCGGAGCCGGCTACGGCTACGCTTTCGCTGCTGGCTCTGGCGGCGCTGGTCGCCCGCCGCCGGAGAAGTGCATAGAGAGGAACTTTATCCGTGTTTCAATTGTGTCAAAACCGCCACAAGATATGTGGCGGTTTTTTCACAGTAGAAAACGTGCGTAGGCGTGTGCCTCTGTGCTAGAGTAGGGGCGTATGAATGAAATGTATATCGCGATATTGGGCATTCTGCTCTTGCTGGCGGTGTTTGACCTGGTGGTGGGTGTGTCGAACGATGC
>CALCHQ010000055.1 GCA_937901085.1 uncultured Verrucomicrobiales bacterium
CGGTGTGGAAACCAGCATCAACGCCCTCTGGGCTGCCGTGGAGGCCGATGCCTACGCCCGCATGGCCTGAGGAGAATGCTGATTTCAGAACGCAGAATAATACGTATGACTGCGGCGCTCGCTGCACCAGCAAACAAAACCACCTGGGAAAATCCCAGGTGGTTTTCCTGACCTCCGTGGCCGGTAGGCTACGCGCTTACCCATCTATTTTGCCTTCTGCATTTCCCATTCCGCGGGCATGCGCCCGCCTCACTTCAATACACCGTACCTCCCACTTCGTACTTCTAACTTCAGCACCTCCTCATCTATCGAGCTTCATTATCTGGCTTACCGCATAAAGTGGCAAGTTGATTAATTTGCAACTAGCCCCTTCTGCATCAATCGGCATATCCTGCACGCACCATGAAGCCATGGAGGCCCGGATAGCCGAAGAGCAACGGAATTTCTTACAGAACGCCTTAAGACTCTTGGCTTGCAAGTTCGTTTCAGCCTTGACTTCAAGAGGGACCATATCAAGCCCTATCTGGACCAGAAAGTCTATTTCACTCTGCGAATTTGGAGTTGCCCAGTAGTATGGTGTTACAGCGCAGCATGCCCTCATTTCCTGCTGAACATATTGTTCCGCCAGAGCCCCCTTAAATTCGGTAAAAATGCGGTTTCCATCCAGCACTGCACTTACAGGTAAGTTTGATTTTGCACCGAGCAGACCTACATCGAGGAAGAATAACTTAAAGGCTGATTCCCTATAAGCATCTGCCGGAAAGGCCGGCTTGGATATGCGCACAACCTTGTGAATCAATCCTGCATCCATAAGCCATTGGATGGCGACTTCCACATCTCGCATCCGGAAATTCGGCTGAACATCCTTGCACATGAATTTCTTGTTTTCCCGGGCCAGTTGTTCAGGGATTGAATTCCATAGCAAGGAGATGTAAGGAGTCTGTTCAGATGGGGCATGCTTGCTGAAATCCCGCTGATAGCCCAGCAGAATATTCTGCTGAATAGCGCGAACCTGGAAAAAATCCCGTGTATCGAGATAGGTACTCACGGCTTCCGGCATACCGCCGATAACGTAGTAGAGTTTCAGAAGTTCCGCGTATCTGGTAGAGAAATCGGTAATGAGTTGCCAGTTCTGTTTTTCCAGAGCTTCCACATAGAGCTCATGCCCGGTCGCTTTCAGAAACTCGCAGAAGCTCATGGGGTACAGATGGATGATATCTACCTTGCCCACCGGGAATCCTGTACCACGGGGCTCATACAGCCCCAGCAGGGAGCCAGCGGCAATAATATGGTATTGCCGTGCCTCTTCGCAGAAATACTTGAGGGATGTAAGCGCACGGGGACACTCCTGAATTTCATCGAGTATGATAAGCGTATCTTTCGGGGTTAACTTGAATCCTGCATCCAACTGTATGGCTTCCAGCAAACGCGGTATGTTGTAGTCCTGTTCAAAACTGGCGCGCAGACGATCGTTTAAATCAAAGCGG
>CALCHQ010000056.1 GCA_937901085.1 uncultured Verrucomicrobiales bacterium
CTTGGACTTATTGCGGCAATTCTTATTCCGCTTCTTCTCCCATCAGGCGAAGCGGTGGAAGTTGAGATTACCGTGAAAGGCACCGGCAATCTCGAGCAGCTGCAATGCCCGGCCCCGAACGATGCCGCAGACTGGAAACTGGTGCCGGCCACCCGCAAACCCATCGTCGGCCCCAACGGGGAAACGCAGGGCATGGTGTTCAGCCAGCTGCTCCGCCCCACCGCAGAAGTGGGCGGCATCCCTTCTTTCTCCTTCTCTTACTTTGACCCGAAGCGCATGGAATACCGCCAGGCCGCCACAGCTCCCATTCCGCTGGAATGGCGTGAAACCGAGGCAAGCGGCAGCGGCATGCAGCATACTGCCGCCGCCGAACCGCCTCCTGCCGGTACAGTGCCGGTAGCCGAAATGACCGACATATACGGATACATGCCCCGCGCCATGTATGGCGCCAGTCTGGATATTCCGCGCTGGTGCTGGTATCTGCTTTATCTGCCTGCCGTACTCACCCTGCTGGGGCTGGCGGTGGGAACCATGCGCCGCAGGCTGGCAGCAGGTGCCGCCGGGCGGGCCCGCGAACGCGAACTTTCCCAGCTGGCCTCGCAGCAGGATGGCCTGGCCTTCCTGAAAGGTGCGGGTGCCTACATCGAAACCCATGTGGAATCTGCCGACATGACCCCCGAACTCCAGCGCATTCTCGACAAGCGCGACGAGGAAGCCTTCCGTCCCGATGCCCGGCTGACCCTGTCGCAGCAGGAACGCAACAGCATCATGAGGGTCATCCGCAGTATGGCCACCAAAGCCATGCTGCTGCTCCTGTGCCTGGCTCCGCTGAGCATGGCTGGTGAAGCCCCGCAGAACATGACCGCCCGCGAGGATTACCAGGGCGGGCAGTACAGCAAAGCTCTGGCCCAGCTGGAAAAAGCCGGGCAGTATCCCGAAGCCCTGCGCCAGTACAACATGGGCAACTGCTACTACCGCCTCGGCAAACCGGGGCAGGCAGCGCTCTGCTACGCCCGCGCACTGCACGAAGACCCTGGGCTGAAAGAAGCCTTTGCCAACCTGCAGTTCATCCAGCGCAAGGAGGGCGCGCTCCTGCCGACAGGCTCGGTGACGGATGACCTCTTTACGCTGCTGACCCCCGCCCAGCTCTGGATTCTTACCATTTGCAGCACAGCCACGCTGGCGTTCTGCATTGCGCTGCTCATTGTCCGCCGGCGTGAGCCGAAGCCCTGGCTGCAGACCGCCACCGCCCTCGCCCTGCTCGTCAGCCTGCTCTGCGCGGCCGACTGGGGGTATTACACCACCCGGCAGACGCCCGACCTGTCGTCTCTGCCGCCGTCAGACATCGCCTATGTCGTGAACGGCACCGAGTTAAAGACCACGGCCGAAGCCAGGGGCGCAGGCATCATGAAACTTCCTCCCTCCACCCCGCTGCATCTGCTCGCTACCCGCGGCAGCTGGAGCTATGTGGAAAGCTTCACCGGGGTTCGAGGCTGGATTAACGCCGCCGATGCCTCCCCCCTCATGCCCGATGCCGGCGCGCCGCTGCAGCCGGTCATCATCCGCTTCAACTGACAAGCCAGCCGCGTTCCCGATGAGCCCGAAATGCATACTGGTCGCAGAAGATGATGATGCCATCCGCCGCGTGGTGGCCGATTCCCTCACCGGCGCCGGATACGAAGTCCGCACCGCGCCGAACGGGCGGGCGGCACTCGAATTATTACTTTCCTCTCCTGTTGACCTGGCGCTGCTCGATGTGAACATGCCCGAAATCAACGGCTTCAAGCTGCTCCGCATGATGCAGAAAGAATGTCCGGGCATACCGAGCATCATCCTCACCGCCTGCGGCGACGAGCAGGACCGAGTCAAAGGATTGCAACTGGGGGCAGATGATTATGTGGTCAAGCCGTTCAGCATTGCCGAACTGCTGGCCCGCGTGGCCGCCGTGCTGCGCCGCTCGCCGGGTCGCCAGCTGGCGGTGGCTCAGGTGCTGCCTTTCCCCGGCGGCAGGCTCGATGGAGAAAACCGCAGCGCCTGTTTGGACAATGGCACACCTCTGCCGCTCACCGAAAAGGAATTCGAACTTTTCCGCTATTTCCTGACCCACCCGGGGCGCGTGATTTCGCAGGAAGAACTCCTGCTGCGCGTCTGGGGCAACAGCAGCAAGGCGGCGCAGACCCGGACGGTGGCCGTCACCCTCACGCGTCTGCGCGAAAAAATCGGCACGCTGCCTGCCAGCCACATTGAAACCATCCGCGGACGCGGATACCGATGGAACGAACATGAATAAGAAATTCACTCTCATCATCAGCATCTTCAGCCTGCTCACCCTGGGTGCGGCAGCATGGCTTGTCTACGAAGCCGCCACGCTCGATGCCCGACTGCTGCAGATTGACAAGGAAACGCAGCAGAAGCGCCTGGTGGCTCTCTCCATTCCCCGCATCCAGGCTGAAATGAAGAAACTGCTGGAGCAGGAACGCGACAAACTGGGTTACGCCCCTCCCGTCAACCAACTTTCCTATACCCCGCCCACCAACAACATGCCTGACTATGTGCGCGGCTATTTCCTGCTGACACCGGCCGGGCTGCAAGTGCCGGAAGGGCAGGAGGAGCTGCAGGCGCATATCGAGGGGAATCCCGCCATCATCGACACCATCCGCCGCAAGGCCTTCAATCCAGCCGCCCCGGTCTACGATCCCTCCCGCCCGATTCACCAGACAATTGACCCGGCTACGCAGATGCCTGTTTTCGGCGTGTACGAAGCCGAGAACCAGGATTTCAGCAAGCCCCTGGCCATGAAAGGCGCGCCCGGCCCCTTCTATTCCTGGTACTACATGGACGACATGGTGTACATGCGGAACATCAGCACCACCCATGGCTCTGCCGCCGAAGGAATCTTGCTGGATGCCGGAAAGCTGGCCGAACGCCTCATGCCCTTTGTCGAACCGGCGCTGAAAGGAGCCTGCATCACGCTGTGCCGGAAAAAGGAACCGGCCAATCTTTCTCCGCTGCCCATGGTTCTGCGTCCCGGTGATGAGGTGGATGTACCCGATACGGCCGCCCGGCGCAAAGCCATGCGCGGCACGCTGGCCTCGGCCATCCTGGTCACGGTGCTGGCGGTGGGAATTCTCTTCGGTCTGCTGACTTTTTATGCACGCATGGAACGCCGCCGCTCCGACTTTGTTTCGGCCGTCACGCACGAACTCCGTACCCCGCTCACCAGCTTCTCGCTTATGACCGAGATGCTCAAGAACAAGCTTGTACCGGCAGATAAGCTGGATGAATACCACGAAACGCTCTACCAGGAAAGCCAGCGGCTGGGGCATCTGGTGGAAAATGTGCTGGCCTTTGCCCGCC
Source organism: uncultured Verrucomicrobiales bacterium (assembly GCA_937901085.1). GTDB lineage: Bacteria > Verrucomicrobiota > Verrucomicrobiia > Verrucomicrobiales > Akkermansiaceae > Akkermansia. The sequence goes on from CALCHQ010000056.1 coordinate 3,358, forward strand.
TGACCCGCGGCAGGCTTCGCGGGCGTGCAGATAAGGCCCCCTGCCCCCAGTTGATTGACCGCGCTCTCGCCAAAGTGGAACCCCGCCTGCGGGAAGCAGGATTCAAGGTGCAGGTAAAGCACGACAACCGCACCGAACTGCTCAACCTCCAGACCGACCTCATCTCACTGGAGCAGATTTTCACCAACCTGGCCGACAACGCCATCAAGTACGCCGCCACCGCAGCGCATCCCGCCATCGTCATCAGCACCATGCGCGGGCATGATTCGCTGAACATCCGCTTTGCCGACAACGGCCCCGGCATTCCGCCGCGATGGCAGCGCGGCATCTTCCGCCCCTTCTCCCGCTCGGCCAAGGATGTGGAGGGACGCAAGCCCGGTGTCGGGCTGGGGCTGGCCCTCTCGCGCGATGTGGCCCGCAGCATCGGCGGCGAACTGAAGCTCGAAAAGAGTGATGACAAAGGAACGGTGTTCACGCTCACCCTCCCGCTCGGTTGAGTCCGTCTCTTGTTTCTGTGCATAAAAAAAGCCCCGCAGAAGCGGGGCTTTGATTTTTCTGTAAAGGGGGAAATCAGAGCTTCTTCCAGGGGAGCGCCGCCAGGAGCTTGTCGAAGCCCAGGCCGGTACCGGCAGGAATCGGGAAATCCGGCGTGATGTTCATGCCCAGTTCTTCGGAGAAAGCGTTGGGGCGGTACACATGGTGCGTGACCAGGCCACACAGCGGCACATCCTCAGCCGGCTTGCCGGTATAGAAGACAGCCGCATTGTAAGCGGCCCAGCACTGGCCCAGGGGGTGGTCCATATAAGTGGTGAACACAGGCAGGCCCTTGTTGCTCTGGTGGCGGGCGGGCTTCACAATACGCATCATGGGCGTGCTGGTCTGCGCGGGGATGACGCCTTCGTTCTGCACCGGCATATCGTAGGCCAGCGGCATTCCGGCATCCTGGAGCTTCTGCCAGGCGGCCACATCGTAATAGCAGGGGTCTTCCACAAAGTCAATGCGCTGTCGCATGGCCTCCGGCAGCATATCCCAGAACTGCAAAGCCTCCTCAGGCGTAAGCGTGCAGTTGAAATCCACACGCCACTTCCAGTCCGGCACCATGGCAGCCAGATTCACCAGGCGCTCCACCGAAGCGGCCAGCTTGGGAATCACCTTGATTTTACCCACGCGGAAACCACGCTGGTGCAAGTTGTAGACCTGAGACGGCGTGGCGCTCACAGTAAGCGTGGCATAGCTGCGGGGAACAACCAGACCGTCAAACAGGCTCACACCCTTAGCACGGGCCTCGCCGTCCAGCTCAATGCACTTCATAGCGCGGGCACCCAGACGCATCGGCGTACCCTCGCGCAAGGCATCCAGTTCATACTCCAGGGGGGAATCCCCCAGCTCCGGCCATGCCTGCAGGCAAGCGTAGCCACCATTGTCACCACGCAGCAGGACACCTTCACGGGGCTGTGCTGCAGCACGGGCGCTCAACGCACCCACAGGATAAAGAGTATACGGCGTATAGTGCATGCCCCCTATTTAACCACTTCGGCAGCATTTGTCACGCCCATTCTGTGTGTGCAGCCATTATTTTATGCTCCTGCACCCCGTGAACTTGCGGCATGAACAGCGTTTGAAGCTTGCTTTTCCCCTGGGCCGCAGGTAGAATAAGCGCGTATGAAGACATGTCTGGGCAGTCTGCTGTTGATTCCTGTGATTCTGGCTCTGGTGGTATCAGTCATCTACCACACCTCCGTGAATTCAGAACTGCAATTCGAGCAGCGCGACACCAACGCCCAGTACATCAACACCTCGCGCTCATACCGCCCGCAAATCAAGGAAGCAGAAAAGAATGCCTCCCCTGCTCCCGAAGCACCCCGGAAAGACAATGCCCCCACACCGGCCGGGGCCGTACCCGGCTTTGACGACGACGAGGTGGCAGAGGAAGTCTGAAAAAGCATGAGCCAATCCCTCCAGAGCCCCGTCATCGGCTACACACTCGGAGACCAGGCCGGCATCGGCCCGGAAATCATGCACGCTGCCCTGCAGGCGCTGGCGGGTGAAGATGCGGAATTCCGCCCCATGGGAGCCGCCATTGCCGCCACTCCCGGCCAGCCCACACGCGAAACCGCCCTGGCAGCGCTGGAACAACTGGAAAACGCAGCAGCCGCCCTACGCTCCGGCAGCATCGATGCCGTTGTCACCGCCCCGGTCTGTAAGGAAAACCTGCACAGCGTCGGCTTCCATTTCCCCGGACAGACCGAATTCTTTGCCGACCGCCTGGGCGTGCAGAACTACGCCATGTGCCTCACCGGGCAGCGGCTCACCGTTGCCCTGGGCACCATCCACACCGCCCTGGCCGATGTCCCCCGCCTGCTGAGCATCGACAGCCTGGTACGCACCGGCACGCTGCTGGCAGAATTTGTGCGCCGCAGCGGCAAACTATGCCCCCGCATCGCCCTGGCAGGTCTGAACCCCCACAATGGCGAGAACGGAGCGTTCGGCGACGAGGAGCAACGCCTCATTGTCCCCGCTGCCGAAGCCCTGCAACGCAGTCTGCCCTGGGCGCAGTTCACTGGCCCCTGCGTGCCCGACTGCGTCTACCGGGATGCCGCCCTGGGGCAGTACGATGCCATCCTGGCCCCCTACCACGACCAGGCACTCATTCCCCTCAAACTCATCGACTTTGACAACGCCGTCAACGTCACCCTCGGCCTGCCCCGCTACCGCACCAGCCCCGACCACGGCACCGCTTTCAACATCGCCGGCAAAGGCATCGCCAATCCCTCCAGCACCATCCGCGCCTTCCAGGTGGCCCTTGCCTGCGCGCGCACACATTGATGCAAAGCAAAATTATCAGGAAAAACTAAGTTTTCTCCTCTTTTTTTCATGCGTGTCATCAGCCCCCGGACAGAAGCTGACACAGCGCGTCGGAGCAAAACTAAACTTTTCTTAACAAAATTCCCCGGAACAGGCATAGAAACAGTTAAAACAGCCTCACAATGGCCTCGCGCATGCACGCGCGATACCACTTTTGCGTCATCTTTTTATCAAAATCGGCATACGAACATTAAAAAATCTTGACCCGCCCTCCCGGCGCGAACAGATAAAACGCTTGCCAAAACACCCCTGTCTGTGATAGGATTCCCCCACGTCGCACCCTGCCGGTTCGACGAACACACAGAGTCACTTATCATTTCACCTTGAATTTTTCCATGAGCAACATCTTCAAAAAGGCACTCACGCTGGCTGCGCTGACTTTGGCAGCCATCACCGGGCTGCCCGAGGCCCAGGCGGCATACAACCCCGGCATCACCAGCCGAGGCTTCGTCCCGCCGGCAGCCCCGCGCCGCTCCGCAATGCCGGACCGCCGCCTCCCCAACCTGGGGCGCGACAAGCACGGATTCCCGTTCTACCATCCCCGCCAGCTCAACCGGGTCGTACGTACCACCGCCTACACACACTCGGAGAGCGACCACATCGGCTACGGTCCCAAGAATGCCATCGGCACCTACCTGAAGTATGGTGAGCGCGTGCGCAGCGCAGCTGCCGACTGGTCCGTGTACCCGCTGGGCACCAAATTCAAAATCAAGGGCGAGCCTTACACCTATGTGGTAGACGACTACGGCAGCGCCTTGGTAGGCACCGCCACCATTGATATCTACCAGCCCAGCAAGGCCCTCATGCGCCAGTGGGGTCGCCGCGTGGTGGAAATCGAAGTCATTGAATGGGGTTCCTCCCGCCTGAGTATGGAAAAGCTTGCTGCCCGCCGCGGTTACTCCCATTGCCGCCAGATGTATGCCGCCCTGCAGGAGCAGAGCCGCAACCGCAACACCGCCAAGCGCCGCTGATTCCGCAGCCCATCACGCCTCTTCTCAAAACCGGGCCTGCCTCATCCGCAGGCCCGGTTTTTTGTAGCTACCCCGTGAGCGCCCTGCCGGGGTCGTCGCCCGCTTTCAAATCTTGTATTCCCCCTCCAGGGATAAAGCACAAAAAAAAGCGCACCGAAATGGTGCGCTTTTTTTGTGCTAGGGCCGGCGGGGTTCGAACCCGCGACCAAGGGATTATGAGTCCCCTGCTCTAACCGCTGAGCTACAGCCCCACACGGAGTGTACAGAAGCGGTGCGCGGCTGGCAAGCGAAAAATAAGGCTTGCTTTGTCATGTTTGACTGTTTCAGCGGATGAAGTGCGTCCAGGCGCGGGGTTCGGTCATCTGCGGATGAGCCGGGCCTGCGGCAATGCATTGCATGACCCAGGCGAGGTTCGCGCCCAGCTGGCGCAGGGTCTGGCAGCCTTCGGCATCCTGCTGCACTTCGCCGGGGCGCATGCCGTATATCATGTTCCAGTAGAAGGAGCTGACGAGGGGCTGGTTGTTGTAGGTGATGTATTTGTTGAGGCGGTCAAGCGTGGTGCTGGCGCCACCGCGGCGCGCCACGGCGATGGTGGCTCCGGGTTTGTAGGCAAGTTTCACTCCGGCTGAGTAGTACAATCTGTCCAGCAGGGCGCAGAGCGCGCCGTTCGGCCCGGCAAAGTAAGTCGGACTGCCGATGACGATGCCATCGATTTCATCCAGCTGGTCGTAGATGTAGTTGTAGAGGGCGTCGTTCATGCCGCAACGCCCGGTCTTGAGGCATTGGCGGCAGCCGATGCAGCCTTGCACGGGGGCTGTGCCTATCTGCACGATTTCGGTTTCCACACCGGCGGCGTTCATGGCCCCGGCCACCATGGCAAGGGCATGGCTGGTGTTCCCGTTCACATGCGGGCTACCATTGAGAAGAAGTGCTTTCATACACAGTCAGTCTAGCATCTCGATACCGCAGGCTCAAGCAAATAATCAAGCAGACAGAGCGCAGCATTGACCACGCGGGCGCGTGTGTGTTATGATGCCGGGCAATCGTATGGATATGGATCTCTTCGAATTCGCCGCCAGCCAGCAGGAACAGCAGCAGAGCCCGCAGGAACGTTACGCGGAGCTGTGCGATATTGTGCGCCACAATAATGAATTGTATTATGCTCAGGCTCAGCCGGAAATCAGCGATGCGGAGTACGACAGGCTTTACCGCGAAATCGAGGAGCTGGAGCGCGAATACCCGGAGTTCATCACGCCGGATTCGCCGACGCAGCGCGTGGGTAATGATTTGAGCGAGGGATTCCGCAAGGTGACTCACCCCGCCCCCATGCAGAGTATCGATGATATTTTCGAACACAAACCCGGCGAGGGAGAGACCGACACCGAGCTGGTGGAGTTTTACAACCGCCTGGCTTCCAGCCTCGGCCAGCAGGCGCCCCGCGTCACCATCGAACCCAAGATTGATGGCTGCGCCGTCACCCTGCTCTACCGCCGTGGGCGTCTCGACTACGCCGCCACACGTGGCGATGGCCGCACGGGCGATGACATCACCGCGAATGTCCGCACCATCAGGAGCGTGCCTTTCACCCTGCCGGAAGGCGCTCCTGAACTTCTGGAAGTGCGCGGCGAAATCTACATGCCGCTGGCGGATTTCGACGCCCTGAATGCCGAGCGCGATGCCGATGGCCTCCCCGCCTTTGCCAACCCGCGCAATGCCACAGCCGGCACCATCAAGCTGCTGGATGCAGAGGAAGTGGCGCGCCGCCCGCTGCGTTTTCTGGCTCACGGCATCGGCGTGTACGAAGGAGCACCCCTGCGCACCACAGCCGATTTCACCGGCCTGCTGGATAAGATGGGGATTCCCCGCAACCAGCCGGTCATCTACGCCGCCACGCTGGAGGAATGCCGCGCTGCCGTGCAGCAGGTGAATGTGCTGCGCCGCGAACTGGGCTACGGCACCGATGGCGCGGTCATCAAGCTGAATGATTTTGCCCTGCGCGAAAGCTTGGGCACCACCGCCCGCGCACCGCGCTGGGCCGCCGCCTTCAAATACCTGCCGGAGCAGAAAGAGACCATCCTGCGCAGTATCAGCATCCAGGTGGGCCGCACCGGCGTGCTCACCCCCGTGGCAGAGCTGGAACCGGTGCAGCTTTCTGGCACCACAGTTTCCCGCGCCACCCTGCACAACCAGGACGAAATCGCCCGCAAGGACATCCGCATCGGTGACACGGTACTCATGGAAAAGAGCGGCGAAATCATCCCCGCCGTGGTGCATGTCATCACCGCCAAGCGCCCTGCCGATGCCGTGCCATACAGCCTGTATGATGCGGTGGGCGGCGTCTGCCCCAGCTGCGGCGCACCCATTGCCCAGGAGGAAGGACAGGTAGCCTGGCGCTGCACCAACTTCACCTGCCCCGCGCAGGCCGCCATGCGCACCACCTACTTCTGCCGCCGCGAGGCGCTGGATATCGAGAACCTGGGCGGCACTGTGGCAGAGGCCCTCGTGAATCGTGGCATGATTTCCACCCCGCTCGACCTCTTCAACCTCACCGTCGAGCAGCTCGGCGCCCTCAATCTCGGCACCGATGACGAGCCCCGACGCTTCGGCGAGAAAAACGCCGCCAAGGCGATTAAGGCACTTAACAAAACTCGTGAACTGCCACTTGAACGATGGCTTACCGCCTTCGGCATTCCGACCATTGGCACGACAACAGCCCGCGCGTTTGCTTCGTGGTTCAAAAATCTGGAAGACATGGCAACTTCAAACTTACCCAAAAAACTTCTTCAACTCGACAAAATTGTAGACAAATATCAATATCTTCGAGCCTCTGCCATCCGCGATGAATCCCCTGATTCAATGAACCTTTCACAAGAGCAACTTGACCTTGTGCTCGAGGAACAGGCATTTGAACACTCAAATATCGAACGAATCGAGAAAAGCAACAATTCATTCATCGATTTGTGCCAATATATTCTCCTGAACGGCTCCACAGAAAAAGACACAGCTTGTCTCAAAGCCGCGGCAAGAATCTTTGCTGAAGACAACGGAACTCCCATGGATTCATTGCCTGACACCTCTGGTAATACTACGAAAAAGGAGCTTAAAGACATCATTGAAACATTAGGTCAGACCTCGCTCTGCTCTTATGGTGAAATTGTCCAAAAAATCAAGAAAAACAGATTAGAAATTAAAAAAGCTCAAAAACGAGGAGTTTCAGATGGATCCAAAGCATTGCACTTAGCAACAAGACAATATCTCGCCATCAATAAATTAATCATGCTACACCTGTCTACATTCCACCCGGAATATAGCAAGGCAGCGCTTGAAATCCGGCGAATATTAAATCAACGTTTCAAAGAAACTCAAACTTCTCTTTATCAAGATATCGTATCATACTGTAAGAAGGAAGCAATACCTTTACGGCTCAAAACAAACTTCATATTTGAAGTTTTGAAAAGCAAAAAAGAAAACGAACTTTCCGCGTTCTCTGAAATCGATGAAGACGATATTCAGACTGACAACCGAGGCACTATGTTCGTAAGTAACGCCAAGTTTGCCAAGTTGTATCATAGCATCAAAGAACAACAAAACAGCAAATCGGAATACTGTCTGAACATTTCTGTCAACGAAAATTATAGAACCATTAACACAGACCAAGATTTCCCCCTTTCCATATATGGCAGGGAAGGCAAGAGAGATACTGTTACGAGATTCAGTGCTTGTTCTATTGATACCGCAACGGCACTCACAGACCCACCCCTTAGCTTTACCATCAGCGCAGGCAACATCGCCACTCAAAATCTGGTTAACTACCTGGCATCAGAAGCTGGCAGAAAAGCAATCAGCACGCTGCGTTTGCACAATATCAATCCTGAAGGATCCTATACTGAAGGCGGACCTCTGTCCGGTCTCACCTTTGTTCTGACTGGCAGTCTTAGTATCGATAGACCGACATTCTCTCGCCGCATCATTGCAGCAGGCGGAAAGGTTGCCAGTTCAGTTACAAACAGCACGTCGTACTTGCTGGCTGGAACAGGAGGTGGCAGCAAACGCACAAAAGCAGAAAAATTGGGCATTCCAATCATCAGCGAGGCCGATATTGAACGGATGATGCATACCGAGGAACAACCAGCAGAAACAGTAACAGAAGAACTCTTTACCCTGGAAGGATAACAACATGGATACAGGTTCCCTTCTCTCAAGCAAAATGCTTACTACTGCCTGTCAGAATTGTGGATACGAATACGAGTTTCCGGCGGACACTTTCGGTCTTGCAAGAATCACGTGTCCCTCCTGCTCCAGCCGACTGTATGTTCGTACAGGACGCGTCGTAAAACGCATTCATGAGTTCCACTCAGAACGGACATCCAGTGACAATCCTGCAGATTGGCAGCTTGGAGACTTTGCAGAAGTCATTCTAAGCTCTGGAAGAGCCCGATCCATCGATATCATTCCCTTCATGGAGGCCCTTACCAAGATTCACGAGTGGCCGGATATTGATTACATGGACAGCAAGCGGCGCAAGGAAACAGACCTGAGCGTCACAGAATGTCTTGAAACAACTGCCACTGTGGAAAAACCTTTCCAATTGTCGAAAATCTTTAATCGTCTCGTAGGTGTTTTCAAACGGGCGGATAACTTCGGATGCAGCCAATTGAGCAGCTATATCACTTTCCTGAAGGAAGGCAGCATTCCCAAAGGAGAAAAGAAAAAGCGCCCTACACCCATTTCTGATGATGATTTTGTCTACGAAGGCATGGTAAATGATAATGGTGAGGCTGTTGGCTTGGATATCCCCATCTCCATCTCAGGCAAACGATTTATCATTACCGGAAAATTGGACAAGAAACGCACAGAATACGAATCTGAAATACTTGCAGCCGGAGGCAGCATCAGCTCAACAGTCAGTAAGGCTGATTATCTAGTTATTGGAGAAAATCACAAGGAAAAGATATCCAGAAAAGCAAAGGAGGCTCAGCGTTACGACGTGCCTGCGGTCACGCTCAATTCTCTGAAAAAAGCTTTATCAAAGTTTTCAATATGAACGGACGCGCACTGATTTACGGCACGATTGCCATTGATACCCTCATTACGCCTGGAGGACAGGTGAATTCGGTGATGGGAGGTTCCGGGCCATACGCGGCACTGGCTGCACGGTTAGTCACGGACAAGGTTGACATGGTCGGTGTGGTGGGGGATGATTTCCCCACCGCCTGGGAGCAGGCTCTCGAACTGCGCGGCGTGAGTATGCAGCATGTGGCCCACGAAAAGGGCCAGACCTTTGCCTGGACGGGCAAGTACGAGGACGACATGAACAACCGTACGACGGTGAGCCGCACCGAGGGAGTGCAGGAACATTGGGTGATGCAGCTGCCGCCTGAATTGAGCGCATGCAGCATTGCCGTGGCTACGAATGTGACCCCGCGCTTGCAGAACCGCATGCTGGAACAATGCCCGGATGCCTGTTTCCGCATGGCGGATTCGATGAAGAGCTGGCTGGAGCGCGAGCCGGAGTATGCCACCGAGCTGCTCAACCGCGTTGACCTCATGCTCATGAATGACGAGGAGGCCCAGTTCTGGGCGCAGACGGATGATTCCATCGAAGCCGGGGAGAAGTTGCTGGCAGCAGGACCGCGCTACGCCATCGTGAAGCACGGCAGCCACGGTTCCACCCTGTTCCACCGCACGCCGGAGGGAACAACCAAGATTTTCCGCTGCCCTGCATGGCCGCTGAAGCACGCCCAGGATCCCACCGGCGCGGGTGATGCCTACATGGGCGCGCTGGCAGGCTACCTCACCAAGTGCCTCAACGGTGGCAATCCGGCGTGGGAAGATATGAAGCGCGGCGTGGCCATTGCCTCTGTCGTTGCAGCGGCGGTCTGCGAGAAATTCGGTACGATTTCGCTTTTCTCGCTGGGGCTGAACGAACTGGCCCGCCGCATTGCCGATTTCCGGGAAATGACAAACTGGGAATAAGTTTTCAAAAGGGGCTTTTTTCCTTTCCCCGGCATTTTTCCTTGCTATTACAGGGATGATTCGTTAGAATAACAGCGTTATGAAACGCACACTTATTCTCGCTCTCGCCCTGGGCTTTGCCCCGGCGTTCGCTGGTCAGGCCACTCTCGTTGAGCTTCCCAATACTGCTCCCGTTGCTGCTACTCCCGCTGTGGTGGCTCCGGCCTGCACGGGTAGCTCCTTCGCTATCGAAGTAGGCCCGAACTACACTTCCATGATTGACGGCATCGATGATAAACTGGATATCGATACCGTTGGTGTGGATGTCACAGGTGTCTACAACATTGACTCCAACTGGGCCGTGACCCTTCGCTTCAGCTGGGCCACCGGCGATAAGAAGGAATACGACATGGGCGAAAGCTTCAAGTGGGACGTCACCAACTGGTCGATTGCTCCCGGCATCCGTTACACGGTCGGTCTTACCGAAAACCTCAGCGCCTTTGCTGGTGCCAATGTCGGCTACGGCAACACCGATATCAAGCTTTCGGATGAAGGCTATTCCGAGTCCATCGATGATTCCGGTCTGACTTACGGCATCGAAGCCGGTCTCAAGTACGACCTCTGCGAATCCGTCTACCTGTACGGTGCTGCCCAGTACTGGGGCACCACGGCTCAGCCTTCCTCTGAAGGCGAAAAGGCCGACAAGCAGAACGGTATCAACTTCCGTCTGGGCGTTGGTGTTTCCTTCTAAGGAATTATCCACCTGTTTTTTTCAGCGACATCTCCGCAGGGAGATGTCGCTTTTTTCATGCCAGTCGAACCAAGAACAGGATATAGGCTTGATGCAAGAGCAGGAGTGTGCTAGAATGCGCGCGTGAAAGTTATTGTTGTAACGGGGGGAATAGCCTCCGGCAAGTCTACCGTGGTAGGGCTGCTGCGCGAAATGGGCGGCGATGGTGTGGAAGTTTTCGATTGTGATGCCGCCGTGGCTGAGCTGCAGCAGGCAGGTAAGCTGTCGCGTGATTTAGTGACCGCATTCGGCGCAGAGGCTCTGTGCGACAATGGCAGCGTCAATAAGGATTTCCTGCGTGCTATTGTGCAGAACGACCCGGAGGGACGCGACAAGCTCAACCGTGTAGTGCATCCGAAACTGGCACAGATGTGCGTGGATGCCCAGGCTGCCGCCCGCCAGCGGGGCGATGTGCATACCTTCCTGGTGGATATTCCCCTTTTCTATGAAAGCCCGGTAGAGTTCAGCGCCGATATTGTGTGCGTGGTGGCTGCGACGCCGGAAACGCAGATTGTCCGCATGGCCATCCGCGATGGTTTTGAACGCGCTCAGGCCGAAGCCATGCTGGCAGCCCAGCTGCCGGTCCAGCAGAAGATTGACCGCGCAGACCTGGTGTTCTGGAATGAAGGCACGCCGGAGCAGCTGCGCGCCCAGGTGGAGTTGTTCTACAACACCGAACTGGCGGCAGAAGCCAAGGCGGTGCAAGCCCGCTCGGTTGTCATCAATCTGAATGAATTGCGCGCCATGCCGCTCAATGAATTGCAGCGCATGGCGGCTACTGCTGCCCGCCGTGGTACGGAATCACTTCCCCGCCCGCAACTGGTGGCCGAACTGGCCCGCACCTGGCTGGCCGAAGGCAGCCAGGTACTGGTGAGCGGTGTGCTGGAATTCGGCAAGGATAACATGGTGTTCGTGCGCGATGCCGCCCGCAGTTTCCGACCAGGGGACGATGACCCGCGTATCACGCAGGACCTCATCCGCAAGCACGAGCTGCGACCGGGCAACATGGTCAAAGTGAAGCTGCGCCCTGCCCAGGGCAAGAACGAACGCAGCCTCATGGTGGCCGAAGTACTCGAAATCGAAGGTATGCCTGTCGCAGAATACACCCAGCCCAAACCTTTTGACCGCCTGACTCCGCTCATTCCCACCGAACGGCTGATTCTGGAAAACCCGGATATCAAGAGCCCGGCCATGCGCGTACTCGACCTCATCACCCCGCTGGGTAAGGGGCAGCGAGCCCTGGTGGTGGCACCGCCGCGCGGCGGCAAGACGGTGCTGCTCAAGACCATGGCGAAAAGCCTGCGCGCCAATTATCCCCAGACGGAGCTGCTGGTGCTGCTGCTGGATGAACGCCCGGAAGAAGTGACAGATTTCGAGGATACGGTGGATGTGCCGGTCTACGCCAGCACCTTCGATGAACCCTCCCGCCGCCACGCCCAGCTCAGCGACCTGCTGCTGGAGCGAGCCCGCCGACTGGTGGAACAGGGGCGCGATGTCATTATCATGCTCGACTCGCTCACCCGCTTGGCACGCGGCTATAATGCCAACCAGAGCGGCGGTCGCACCATGTCCGGCGGTCTGGGTTCCAATGCCATGGAAAAGCCGCGCAAATTCTTCGGCGCAGCGCGCAAAGTGGAAGAAGGCGGCAGCCTCACCATCATTGCCACCTGCCTCATCGAAACAGAATCCCGCATGGATGAAATCATCTTCGAGGAATTCAAGGGCACAGGCAACATGGAAATCCGCCTGGACAGGGAGCTTTCCGAACGCCGCATCTACCCAGCCATCTCGATTCCCCAGAGCGGCACCCGCAACGATGACCGCCTGTACCACCCGGACGAGATGGTGCGCGTGCTGCAGGTGCGCCGCCAGCTGGCTACGCTGCCAGGCTGGGAGGGACTGCAGACCTTGCTGAGAAACATCGACCACACCCAGAACAACCTGGAAATCCTGCTCAAGGGGCTTACCATTTCCACGCGCTGATGCGCTGCGTGGCGGTCTCCCGGCAATCATCACTTTCCTCCGGATCGACCCAGAGGCAGAATCAGGCATTCCTGCTCACCCACATGGGTGGCCGCTTCGGCCGAGCGGGTATCGGGCAGCAGCACCTTGCAATCGGCATCCACATCCTCCGCGCTCACCGGCTGACGGCCGTGTGCCCCCAGCACGCATACATCGGCCTTGACTTCCGGTACAGCAGCAAAGGCCGCATAAGCAGCCTGCCCCACATACAGCACCAACCCAGCCGGGCTTTCCCATAAGACGACAGGATGATGATTCATCGCCTGCCGCCGTTGGAAGGCTGGCGGCGGAGGTATGATAGTATACTTGCCGGCCTGGGTTTCAAACACCACCCCCTCCGGCGGCAATTCATGAGCATGCAGCACCTGCAAATGCGGCCACATGCGTTTCAGCACCTCGCTGCCGCCACCGGAATGAGACAGGGGTGTACTGACCAGCAGCACCGCCGGAGTAAACCCGCTGTGAAACAAGGTCGGCACGGTTTTACTTATGGCTGTTGACTCAGTTCCGCAATCGATGAGCAGTCCATGGTTACCGAGTATCGTGAAGCTGTTGCCGTAGCCGGTTCCCTGTACCAGCAGCGTATGCAGCGGTGCCGGTTTCTGCGCCGGAAGATACGCATAAGGCAGTTCTCCAAACCAAGCCACAATGCTCAATAGCAGCGCCGCAGATTTCAGAGCAGCCCATGCAGTCGCAAGCCCGACCCAGGGCAGCACACCCAGACACAGGTGCAGTAAGCCGCAGAACATAACCACCGGCAGCAGCGGGGTAATAGCGATGTTGGTCAGGAAACTGCTGCAGTTGGCGCTGTGAAAAAAGGCCAGAGTAATGGGGATTGAGACAAGCCATGCACTCAAGGCCACAACGACAGCACCGCGCACCCCCAGTTCCAGACGCCACACGCGCATTTCCCAGGGGGTACGCAAGGTAACAGGTATGTACGCATCCGGACCGAACCACGCGCTTTCCTTCAGGCAGACCGCCAGCGTCAGGCAAATGGCAGCATACACGCCGAAGGACAACAGGAATCCCGCATTGTACAGCTGGCTGGAATCCACCATCAGAATGAGTAATGCCGCAAAGCTCCAGGTATTGAGCAGGCTCACCCGCCGCCGGAGCATATAGCCCAGCAGCAGCACCGCCAGCATCAGGTAGGCGCGAATGGCCGGCACCGCGCACCCGGTCATGAGAACATATACTCCCACCGATAACAGCAGCAGAGGACGCACCACAAGAGGACGCACCCGCAAGAGCCGGAACAGAAGCCACAGGATACCCGATACAAGCCCCACATGCAGACCGCTTACAGCAAAGGCATGCAGGCAACCGCCCAGACGGAACGCCGCCATGATTTCAGCATCGGCCTCCTCCTTATCCCCCAGCACCAGAGCGCAGAGTATCTGACGGGCAGCTTCCTGTTCAGTACCGGGAGGCATGAGGCGCTGCACCAGTTTCTCGCGCATCTGCAGCCCCCAGTACTGAAGTGTACGCAGCGACAGGGGCTTGCCGCACTTCTGCCCTTCGATGTAGTCCATCGCGCAGGTAATACCCTGCCCGCGCATCCAGTTCGTCCGGGAAAACACACCTGGCACCGATATGGGTTCTTCTTCGCGCCATGCCGCACGCAGCTTTACTTCATCCCCTGGGGTAAAGGGAGTGTTCCCGCTCACCAGAACACGCACGCCATTCCACCCGGTATTCAGCACAATACCCCGGTGCAGGCTGCGTTCCACCGTTCCGGCAAGCTCGACAACATGGGCTTCCTCTGCCTGTGAAACAAAGACTGCCGCCCGCTGCTCCAGCAGCCCGGTATGCAGCCCAGCCACCAGCGCACAGAGCAGCGTACATAGAGCTATGCGACCCAGGCGGCACAACGCGGCCAGCATAACAGCCACCAGGGCAAGGCAGCACCACCATCCACCAGCGATTGCCCCGCACACCGCTACCAGCGGCAGAAACAAGGGAGCAGAGAGAATCTCCCGACGAAGTGTTTTCATAGGCCAATGCCTCAACGATACACCATGACCGGCCCGGTAATGGAAGACTGCACGGAACGCACCTTGCGAAGCGCATGGATGAAAATGGCGGCGGCGGCGTCTACCTCATCTGCGGTGGTATAACGGGAAAGCGAGAAGCGCAGCGATTCGCGCACCTGCTTATCCGTAAGCCCCATTGCCAGCAGCACATGGCTGGGCTGCGGCTCAGCGCTGGTGCAGGCCGAACCTGTGGAGCAAAGCAGTCCTGCCGGTTCCAGCAGCAGGAAGAGGGATTCTGCCGATACGCCCGGTACGCGCATATTGAGGACGTGCGGCAGGCGCGGCGCAGCTGCGCCATTGATGCACACTTCGATGCCGGCATCGGCCAGAGCCTTCACAAAACGCTCAAGCAGGGCAGCCAGCTCCGCATAGCGTTCTGCCGCCTGCATTGCCAGTTCGGCCGCCTTGCCGAAGCCGATGATACCAGCCACGTTTTCTGTACCGGCGCGGCGGTAGTCCTCCTGAGCGCCGCCGGTCAGATAAGGAGAACAGGCTGTTCCTGTACGCACATAGAGAGCCCCCACTCCTTTGGGGCCATGCAGTTTATGCGCCGAAAGCGAAGCAAAGGATATGGGGTAGTCATGCAGCGCTATGGGGAGCTTGCCCGCAGCCTGCACCAGATCCACATGCACGCGCGCACCAGCCTCATGCGCAGCATGGGACAGCGAACGCACCGGCTGAATCACCCCGGTCTCGTGATTCGCCCAGGCAAAGCTGGCACCATCGTGCCCGGACAGCAGCTCGCGCCATTCCGGCACATCGGCCTGGCCGTTAGCCAGCACCGGGGCTGCCTCACCGCGGGCGGTGCGGAGGGTGGCCGGGTGTTCCGTAGCCAGCGTCAGCACGCGTTGAAACTGTGCCAGGGCGGCGTTGGTGGCTTCTGTACCGCCGGAAGTAAAGATGATTTCGGAGGCATCGGTGCCGACCAGTGCCGCCACCTGCTCGCGGGCAGAATCTATGGCCTTGCGCACGGCCTTGCCTGCCCCATAGGCGGCAGAGGGATTGTAGAATTTCTCCCGCAGATAAGGCAGCATGGCTTCCAGCACCTCCGGTGCCAGCGCCGTCGTGGCATTGTTATCCCAGTATATCATGACTCTTGCCGCCCCGAAGCAATGATGTTGAAAACATTGGCAGGAACACAGGCCTGCACCCAGCGCTGCCAGCCCTGCACTCCCACAAATCCGCGCACATAGGATGAGGAGATTTCCTCCAATTCCGGCGGCGGCATGAGGTAGATGGTGCGGATTTGCGGTTCCATGCGCGCATTCATGCGGTCCATGGATTTCTCATACTCAAAGTCTACGGTATTCCGGATGCCGCGCAGCAAATGAGTAGCACCGATTCTTCTGGCAAAATCTACCAGGAAACAGCCCTGCATTTTTTCCACCCTCACATTGGCAGGTCCTCCCGCCAGCATACCCCGCAGGGCATCCATGCGCTGCGTCACGCTCATAAAAACCCTCTTATCAGGATTTTCGCCCAGCACCACTACCAGCTCGTCAAACAGAGCAGCTCCCTGTTCAATCATCCACAAGTGGCCGTTGGTAGGCGGATCAAAGCTGCCCGCATAGATACCGATGCGTTTCATACGCCCTCATGATACAACGCTGAGGGCACAGTGTCAAGCACCGTCGCGGTAACGCATGGGGGCTGACAGGTAAAGCTGTTCAAAGTGCTGCACCGCCGCCGCATCCAGCGCGGGGCGCGAGAGCAGCTGCAGGGGAATATCCGGCTGCCCGGCCTGGTATGCCAGCTGCGTATGCGGCTGCGGCAGGCGCGTAAAGCCACAGGATTCATAAAAGGTAAGTCGGCGCGCGGTTGCTGCATCCACCACCGGCTCGATTTCCAGAATAACGGGTGCAGGCACAAGTTCCAACGCGCGGTGTCCCAGCCCCTGCCCCCGGCGCTCCGGCAGAATGGCCAGGTGTTCCACATAGCAGAGTCCATCCCAGAGCCAGTAGCTCAGAATCCCCGCGAAGCCCGCGGCATCGGACAGGTGCAGGCAATGAAAGCGCTCATCCTGCAAGGCGGCGGCATGCTGCCGCTTTCCGCGCCGTTCACTGGCAGGAAAAGATGCTCATAGAGCTGCCACCATGCCGGGGCCAGCGTTTCCTGCATGCTGCGAAGCCGGGTAATGGTCATATCCGTGAAGCCCCCGGAAGAGGAATCAGCCCTGCACCTTGCCTACCTTGTTGCGGGAGTACAGATAAAGGATTCCCACAGCGGCGGCATACATGACCAGTTCGCCCAGTTCCTCCCCCAGGAAGTAATGTGTGGATTCAAAAATCGAACCAGCCACCACACCTCCGACAGCCAGGAATAAATCAACCATGGGAATGCGACAGGTACAAAGCACCTCCCAGATATCCTTCCACACCTTACGCCAGACGAAATACACCAGCATCCACGCCATGTAGAGTCCGATGCAGACATGAGCCAGCCAACCATATTCCATATCCTTCCACTTGGGGAACACATTAGGGTTCTGGGGATCAGCAAAGATGAACAGCGCGCGCCCGAAGCTCACTTCGCGAGCCATCATCAGAAAGAGGCAGAATGAGGCGAACACAAAGAGGTGCCGGCGTTGGCGTGCCGTGCAGGTCATATACATGCCAATGGCCACCACTATAATCTGCATATTCTCAACCGGGCTGTTTTCGTTACCATAGGATGCAGGCAGAAAAAAAGCGCAGAGAACACCCACCAGGGCAATTGCCAGCGTAATCCATGTGGTGGAGCGGAATTTCCAATCAAGATATTTAGCCATAACTATGAGAAAGACGTTCATGCGGCAAGACTGCTTACAATCTAACCACCGCTGATGGTATCTTACTCCTTTTAGCCATTTTAGCAAGGAATTTCCATTGTTACGGCGCGGCAAAAAACCGCCACAAAGACCATGAGCGGTTCCTTGTGGCGGTTTCAGATTGTTCCGGGAATGGTGTCTGTATCAGCGTCCATGGCAGCAGGGAGATTTCTTGTGACGTGCTACATGGTGGCGATTCAGTTCAGGCCGGGCGTGCTTGCAGGCATGGTGGCACCGGGCTGCGTGGTGCTTTCTGACTTCGTGGCGATGCTTCTCCACACAACAGGCTCTGGCTTTTCCCGGCAGCAGGTTCACATGCAGGCAGGCAGCGTTCGACCGCGCACTCAGGGCGCAGAATGCGACGCAGGCTACAAGGGCGAATCGAGATATGTATTTTTTCATGGTCTTTGTTCTGGTTTTGTTTTTCTTTGCAGGCAGCTCCATGCTCCCTACACCAGTCAGGCGCAGCAGAAAAAGCATTTCGTTTGAAAATTTCAAACTTTTTTTTATCTGAACACATAAAAAGAACGCCTGCAGTGAACCGCAGGCGTTCCGAAAAAGAGAAACGATGAAGCAATCAGTTACGCTGCTGTTCCACCATGTTCTTGATGACACCGTTGAACTTCTTGTGTTCGATGCCAAGGGCCGAAATGCGGGCCAGCTCGTTATTGATGGATTTGTTGAGCGCAGCAGCCGTGGCACGGGAAGCCTGGTGTACCGGAAGGTTCTCTTCCTCTTCTTCCATGATTTTCACCGTACCGAGTGCCGTCACCGTCCCCGAAGCGGCTTCTTCATCAATCACCTTGCCATAAATTTTCTCAAGGGGCTTCACCGCCTTGGCGGCACTCTTCTCATTCCGCACCGTACGCAGAACCTTGAGCGTCTTCTTCTGATTCTCGATGTACAGCTTGGTTTCTTCCTTGAGCATCTTGTCATCCTCACGGCGTTCCTCAGCAGAACGGGAGTCCAGCTTGGCCTGGGCTTCAGCCGCAGCATCGCTCTTAGCCTTGCGGGCAGCGCGCTCGGCTTCCACTTCGCCCTCGCCCTTGAGGGTCTGCGCCCAGGCAATACCGTCCACCACCTTGCGGGAGGCGAGGAACAGACCCGCCAGCACCAGTTCTTTTACCGCGTTGGCGTTGGCACCGGGGGTGTTGAACACCACGATGCCCTGGTCGGCGCAGGCGGTCAGGGGAATGTTGTTCACACCTGCGCCGGCACGG
>CALCHQ010000057.1 GCA_937901085.1 uncultured Verrucomicrobiales bacterium
ATACGAAGTATAAGATTCGAACTTATGACCCCATCCGTGTGAAGGATGTGCTCTACCACTGAGCTAACTTCGCATGTTGTGTCACCCGAACAGGTGCGGCGGCATATTACACGAATCCCGGAGCCAATGCAAGCCTTTTTTGAATTTTTACCGCATTTTTTTGAATCGCGCCAGGCTCGGCCTGTAAAAAGAAGAGGCGTGATGCCGGATTTCCTTATGCCGCCTTTCCGGGTAGAAGAAAGCTTCCCTGCAGCTCAGGACAAGAGTGCAGAATCATTCTCTGGAGGCATTTACGGTGCTGATGGCCTGGCATGCCGCAGGGAATGATTGACAGTTGATTGCAGGAATGATAGAGTATGCTTCACCTGCTTATGAAAAAGTTTTTGCTGATTCTAGTGATATTGGTCGTGGCTGCTGCTTCTGCCGTGGTATACTGTTATGCGCCGGCGCGCGCGATGGCCGTGCAGATGATGGCGCAGTCGACCGCCTGGGTCATGGCTCAACTGCCTGAGCAGCAGGGGCAGACAGAGCCGCTTGCGGCGCAGGAAAATGGGGCAGAGTCACTACCCGCAGCAAAGCCTGCGGCAGAAGATGCGGTTGAACCGGTGGACGGGACGCCGGATACCCCCGCGGCCGCGGCTGTGGTCGAACCCGCTTCTGAGGTGGTGGTTGAACCGGAGCTGCCTGCACTCAATGCCGAGGCAGAGGCCTTGCTGCCTGCCGCCGAGGCTGGGGATGCGGTGGCCCAGTTTAATCTGGCACGCCAGTATGCGCTGGGCGAGGGCATGCTCATCAACCAGACGGAATTTGTGCGCTGGTGCCGTACCGCTGCAGACCAGGGGCTTCCCGAAGCCCAGTACACCATGGGCTGCTGTTATCTTCGTGGCCTGGGGGTGGAGGCGAATCCGGAAGAAGGCCGCCGCCTGCTGGAATCCGCTGCTTCCCTGGGCTATGCCCCGGCGGCAGAAGAACTGAAACGCTGAATTTTCTCAATCAATAACACACATTATGGCTTCTCTCAATATTCACGGTAAAGAAAATATCGTCACCCCAGGGTTCTATATGCCCAACCGGCTCACCGCCGAGGCGGTCAAGGCTCTGCACGGCCTGCTCGACGGCAAGGTGTGCTACCTGACGGACCCCGCTTTTGCTCCCTGCAAGGAGGTGATGGATGCCCTCAAATCCTGCAAGGCCGAGCTGGAATACTTCGATTTCCGCAACACGACGCCCCTGGCTGTCCGTGAGCAGATTCTGACCCGCATGGAATCTGGTTTCAGCGTGGTTTTCATGCCGGGGCAGGCCGCCAAGTGGCGTGGTACATACAGCGACGTTCCCTCTCCCTTCCTGCGGCATGTAGGCAGTCTGCATATCTCGCCCGTCCCCTTGTTCCTGGGGCACTATGGCAAGACCGTCACGACGCTGTACCGCGAAGTGGAAGACGAAGGCTGCCACCAGGAATTCTGCATTCTGCCCAAGCTGGCCGCAGGCCCCCGCACCGGGGAACGCCTCATGGCTGTGTGGCTGGAAAAGAGCGCCGAGTTGTTTGCGGCCCAGCCGCTGCTGAACACCTCGCTCACCACGCATCTGGTGCATGCCATCAAGCGCTATCCCAAGGTGGAGATTGTGGACGGTATGACCGGGGGTGTTCTGACCCAGTTCAAGGCTCTGGGTGTGAGTATGGCCGTGGCCAAGATGCTGGCCAGGCGCGATGATAAGCGCATCGGCGTGATTCTGCCCCCCGGTGCCGGTGGTGTGATTGCCACCCTGAGCTGCCTGCTGGCTGGTGTGGCCCCGGTCATGATTAACTACGCCACCTCTGCCGCAGCCTTCGAAAGCACCGTGCGGCAGGCCGGGCTCAAGACCTTTATTACCGCGCGCAAGTTCATGCAGAAGCTGCCGCAGTTCCCCTGGCCGCCGGAGGAACAGCTGATTCTGGTGGAAGACCTGCTGCAGAAGACCCCCAAACTTACGCTGGCTTCCCATGTCCTCATGGCCAAGATGCTGCCTGCGTCCGCCATCTGCGCCATGTACAAGACGGATTCCCGCCGCCGGAATGACGAAGCGGTGGTGTTGTTCACCTCCGGCTCCAGCGGCGAGCCCAAGGGCGTGGTGCTGACGCACCGCATGGTGCTGGCCAACGTGGCGCAATGTGCCTGCCGCCTCGATTTGACAGATTGCCGTTTCCTGGCCAGTCTGCCCATTTTCCACAGCTTCGGCATGACGGTGAACATGATGCTGCCCATGCTCACCGGCTGCATGGTCTGCTCCTACCCGAATCCCACCGATGCCCGTACCCTCAATGAGCTGATTCAGAAATACCGGCTCACGCTGGTGTGTGCCACACCCACCTTCGGCCGTGCCATGCTGCGCCGTGCCGAGCCGGATACCTTCAAGAGCGTGCGCTACTTCGTGCTGGGGGCTGAAAAGCTCCAGCCGGATCTGGAACAGGAATTCATCGACAAGTGCGGCATTTACCCGATGGAGGGCTATGGCCTCACCGAAACCTCCCCGGTGGTGGCCGCCAACATGCCCGATGCCCCCCTCGTGCCCGGCTCGAAGTTCTTTGTGCCCGGTACGGTGCGTCCCGGTGTCGGCGCGATGCTGCCCGGTATTGCCATCCGCATCACCGACCTGGATGACGACAGCAAGGAATTGCCCCTCACCGAGCGCGGCATGATATGGTTCAAGGGTGCCAATGTGTTCAGCGGCTATATCGGCCGCCCGGAACTGAACAAGGAAATCTTCCACGATGGCTGGTTCAAGACCGGCGATATCGGGCAGATGGATCTCAACGGCTTCATTACCCTGGGTGGCCGCCTTTCCCGCTTCTCCAAGATCGGCGGCGAGATGGTGCCGCATGAAGGCGTGGAACTGGCTTTGTCCCAAGGATTCAAACTGAGTTCCGAGGATTCCGTGCAGATTGCCATTGCCGGTGTGACCGACCCGCAGAAGGGCGAGGCTCTCGTGCTGCTCTCGGCGTTGCCGCAGCACCAGCGCAGCTCGGAGGAAAAGGAGATTCTTTCCTCTATCCGCACCATGCTGGCCGATATGTCCTACCCGACCCTGTGGGCTCCCAAGTACCTGGTGCCGGTGGAAACGATTCCGGTGCTGCCTACGGGTAAGCTGGATCTGCGCGGCTGCAAGCTGCTGGCAGAGGAAGCCCTCTGCATCCCCTCCTGAAACCGCAGCGGGAGACAGGTCAAAGTGCAATTTTGACTTGCTTTTCCCGGTAAAACAGGCATAATAAGCCCGTCTTGGCAGCAGATGCTGCTGAATATACTGAAAATTAAGACTTATGAAAACGCTTAAGCGATTCGTACTTGTGGGCGCCCCTGCCTCCGGCAAGGGTACGCAGTCCTCTTTCCTTTCCGAGACCTACGGTCTGAAGCCCCTCAGCACCGGCGCTCTGCTGCGTGCCGAGATTGCTGCCGGCTCTGAACTGGGTCTGGAAGCCAAGAAGTACATGGATGCCGCCATGTTTGTACCCGATGAAGTGGTGAACGGCATCGTGGCCAAGTGGCTGGGTGAAAACAAGGATTGCGGCTGCCTGCTCGACGGCTATCCCCGCACCGTTTCCCAGGCCGAGACGCTCGATGCCAACCTGACCGCCATGGGCCTGGGTGTGGACATCGTGGTGTACCTCAACGTATCTGCCGAGCTGATTGAAGCCCGCATGCTCAAGCGTAAGGCTTGCCCCGCCTGTGGTGAGACCACCCGCAACGGCGAGGAAATCTGCCCGAAGTGCGGCGGCGCCATGATTGTGCGCTCCGACGATAACCCCGAGGCCTTTGCCAAGCGCCGCAAGGACTACGAAACCCTTACCGTCCCCGTGGTGGAACACTACCGCGCCCAGGGTAAGGTGGTGCAGATTGACGTGACCGAGGAAGGCGAACCCGAGGCTGTTTCCGCCCGCATCGCCGCCGCGGTGCGTTCCTACTGCGAGAAGTAAAGGGGGCTTTGACCTTTATAAAACAATAGCCCGGGAGAGCAAATCTCCCGGGCTTTTTTTGTGCCGCTGGAGGTCGGCATCGGGGTGAATTGTAAAGCAAATAGCGCGTTTTCCCGCGCACAGCTTCTCATAAAGCAAAAACCGCTGCCCATTCCGGGCAGCGGTTTCAATATAAAGCAGGCTTGATACTGCTCCGCCTTTCTTAGTGGCGGCGACGGCGGGCGCAGAGACCAGCGAGAGCCAGCAGGGAAAGCGTAGCCGTAGTGGGTTCCGGCACAGCCTTTACCAGATAGGAAACACGCTTCATGGAAGAATAGCCAACTGATCCGCCTGTAATCGATTCGTCTATGCCAATCACGATGTAGGATTTGCCGTCTTCAAGCTTCAGCTCTTCGGCAGCAGGATTAGCACGCACCCACTGAGTGGCTCCATTTACACCAGTACCATTCGTTTGGACATCATTCGCGGCGTAGTATGCTATCTTACCGCTGCTGTTCTTTACACCGAGAATAACACCACCATAGGTTGCATCGGTGCCAGTAAGTGTAAGCGTCGTATTATTTTTAAGATTAGCAAAAGTCGTGTTGGTAAAGTGGTCTGTCGTGATAAGCGTGCGGGAAACATCATCGCCAGCGGCCAGGGCTGCAACTTCGGCATCGCTCAGAGTAGCAGAAAGAGTCAGTACGCCATCCTTGAACACTCCATCTTTCGTACGACCTGCAACATGGGAACCAAGGTTGATAGAGCTACCACAGGTAATGGAACCGTTGGCACCAAACGCAATGGAAAGGCTATATGAAGTCGTCGCTGTTGTCGTCGTAATCTGATTCAGATACATGGCATCATTCACAGCAAAACTGTTAGCATCACGGTCAGTGACGTTGAAATTCAACGTATAGTCTGTGTTGCCGGCGGTCTTGATGGCTTCACCAACCGATTTCGATGCGCGGGAGGCGCCATTCCCCAGATAAGGCATGTTGCTGCCGGACACCGTAAGGATATCATTACCGGTGTTACTAGCCCAATATGTCAGGCTGGTAGCAGCAGAGGCCACGCTGCTGGCCAGGAGTAGAGTTATGAATGTCTTTTTCATTTTGTATAGTTGTTTTAATGATTAAACACAGCCGTGAAACAATTTCCTTGCGCAATGGAACGATTATTCCACTAAGCTGCACACGCAGTATATCGCTTTTTCTATGTGATTCTTATTAAATATTGTTGTGCAACACTTTAAGTGCCATTCTTTGATTCAGTGCAGCATGTAGTTGACGCAACGCGTTTTTCTACATACAAAGAATCAACAAATTAAGTATTTCTAACTGGACATCGCATAGAAAATGCGATGTGCTGCGTCCGCCGGCGCCGCCACTAAGAAAGGCGGAGCAGTATAAAGCCTGCTTTATATTGAAACCGCTGCCCGGAATAGGCTGCGGTTTTTGCCTTGTGAGAAGCTGTGCGCGCGCCGTCGCGCTATTTGCTTTACAATTCACCCCGTGGCCGATAGAATGGGCAGAGTGATGAAACGCCTGCTGATAGTCCTACTGGTAAGTATGTGGAGCCTGCTGCTGCCGGCACAGGCTGGTGTGGCGCAGCTTCTGCAGCAAGAATCCGCGGTGAGCCCGGCGCGGATGAGTCCCCGTGCCAGAGCACTGCGTTTTCCGGCGCTGGCCGCCCTGCCAGCAGATACAGATTCGTTCCTCGCGCTCCGTGAGCTGGGGCAGATGGCCGATATTCTGGCAGGAACCGATTCTACGTCGGGATTCCCGCTGGCGGGGCTGGGAAGCGGGCTGGAGAGTTTTGCCGTGGGCATGAGCGAGAGGGCGGTGCAGGATTTGCAGCGGCTCATGCCGCTCTTTCAGGTGCTGGCCGGCAGCCAGTCGGAGCTGCCGGAGCAATGGCTGCAGAAAGCACGCCCGGAGGCTGCTCGCGCCATTGTGGCTGGCCAGCGGGAACAGCATCACCGCCTGGGCGAATGCCTGGTGGAGGCAACAAGGGATTTTCATCTGGCTCCCATCTACATGGTGCTGACCTGCAAGCCGGAGTCTGCCTCGCTGCTGCAGCAGCTTTCGGTGTTGCCGCTCATGGTGCCGGTGGAGGCTGATGGCCCGCTGGTGCTGATGGCGCGTGGTTCGAGCCGCGGCTTTTACCTGCGGGGGGATGCCTTTGACTTGAGCGCGGCGGAACTGCCCCCGGAGCAGGAGGAACAGCTGGCGCGCAATCTGCAGCAGGCGCGGCTGTATGTGATGGCCGAGGTCATTGGTAACAAGCTGGTGGTGGTGGTGTGCAGCCATCTGGATGAAGTGAAGCTGCCGTCGCGCGCGGCCGATTCCCTGCTGGGTACGGAGAAGATGGCCGCATTTGACGGGCTGATGCAGCGCGATGCGCTGGTACTCGGACACAGCAGCGCCGCTGTGGTGAATATGCGCGAGGTCATTAACCTCTGTGCCTATACGGAGGGCGCTTCCTTTGTGCAGGCTGTTTTGGAGCGGCTGGGACGAGATAATGCCGCCATGCTGCCTGCGGTGGAGTCTGTCCGCTACTTGCAGCAGCAGTTGGCTGCTCTGAACCCGCAGAAGCAGGAAGCCGAGCAGCTGATGGTGTGGCGCGATGCCCAGGGACTCTGCCTGCAGCTGGAGACGGATGCCTGCGGGCAGTCGTTTGAGCCTGGTGCGCTGGTCTGCGGAAGCTGTGCCGATGCCCCGGAGACGGTGTTCTATGCCGAGGGGACGGCGCTGCGCGGCATACCCCGGCTGGATGTGCCGCGGGTGCTGCAGGAGGTGGCATGTGTGCAGCAGGCGTATCTGGCTACGCTGGAGCCGCAACATGCCCGGCCGGACAGCGGGGATGTGTGCGCGTGGCAGCAGGCTCTCCCGGCCTGGCAAAAGGCTTTTTCTGCGGCTCAGCAGGTGGCGGCTACGCTGGAGAATGGCGCTGCCCTGGTGCTGCGCGAGGTGGACGGAAATGTTCCCGGCAGCGTTTCGCTGCGCGCCGGAACGAGCGATGCCGCCGCTATGCAGGCGGGGTTGACCCAGTTGCGTGAGGGAATCGGCGCGTTGTGGGAGGAGGGCGCTGCGGTGCTGGAGGGCCTGCAGCTGCGGCAGGAGAAGGATGCCCTGTTGCTGACATCGGGGAACGGACAGCCGCTGGAGGCATCGCCGGAGGCTACGCCTGTACCGGGCGGGCTGGTGTTCTCGCTGAATCTTCCGGCGCTGGCCCGAGTGTTGAAGCGCTCGGCATCGGACGCCGCCGGGGAAGTGGAGCAGCTGAGTGCCAGGGTGGAAGCGCTGCAAGGGTCGCTCAGCACGCAGGAGGGTAAGCTCCGCCTGCAGCTGCGCGTATTCCTGAAGAAGAATCCTTGATGCCGTGCCATGAAGATGAAGCATTTTCTTTCTTGCATTGCCTGTGCCTGCCTCCTGGGGGCGTGGGGGCTTTCTCCCGCTGCCGGTATGGCGTATGAAAAGGCTCGCATCATTGCGGGCGTCTCCAACGGGAGCAGCTGCGGCCCGCAGGTGGTGATTCCGGTCTGGGAACCGTTGAATGAGGCTGACCGCGAGTATGTCGGCCCGTTGGATGCCAAGAGAGGTGAGGCCTCTCTCGTGGCATCTCCGGCGACGGTCATCTGTTCGTATAAGGATTTGGTTGGCATCGTGCAGGGGATGGCCGCCTCGTTGAGCGAGGAACGCAAGGTGGAACTGAAAGGGCCCGACCTGACGATGGTGCGGAGCTGGCTGCCGAAAATCAATACATACATTTTCGGCACGGCATCGATTCAGAAGCATCGCGGCGAGGTGGTGCTGAAGATGCAGTATACGGCCCGGAACCGTATCTGGGCGGCGTTTATGTTCCCGGCTCTGCGGGAGAAACTGTCGGAGGAGGATTCCAAGGCGCTGGATATTTGCGTGAACTGGATATGCAGCAATATCAGTGCCGAAATGCCGATTGGGCTGAAAATCAAGAAGGTGCATGATACTCTCGTGGATTATTCTTCCTCGTCGCTGGATGAACATGATGCGCTGAGTGTGATTCTGAAAGGCGTGGGGTCAAGCCGGGCATACGCCGAGGCCGCGCAGCTGCTGCTGAATCTGTTGTGTTTTGATTGCCGCCTGGTGCAGGGCAGTATGCAGCAGACGCATTACTGGAATCTGGTGCAGCTGGATAATGACTGGTTTCATCTGGATGTGTATGCGGATGAGGTCTACCTGCATTCCCGCGGGCGCATGTATGAGTATTGCCTGCTGACGGATAAGGAAATGAGCGCCGACCACAAATGGGAATGCAACGGCCTGTATCCGACTACGCCGGAGACCTCCTCCGTCCGTTTTTATTTACGCAATGAATTGCGGCGTTCCTGGAAGCTCAGAAACGCGCACCGGGAGCGTTCGGAAGAGACGCCATCTGCCGGAAACCAGCAGCTGCGGGACGCGGGCAGGAGTGTTGTGAAACGAGACTGGCAGCAGCGCAATCCCTTTGCGTCGCTGAAACAGAAGCTTGGGAAGAGTCTCCCCACCCGGAAGGATAAGGAGGAAAAGGAGAAGGTGTATGTCTGTGTGTCGGCTGATTCGATTAACGATGCGCTCGATGACCGCCTGAAGAGTCTTAACGAGAAGCCTTTGAAGCTGAAATGCGATGCCGGTGTGGCGGGGTGGCGCATGCGGCAGATGATTGCCCGGTCGGCCCTTGCGGAGTACGCCGGGGAATACAATGTGGTGTATGATGAGAGGGATGGGTCGATGACCATCGACTTCAAGTTCAGCCCGTACCGGCGTGTGCTGGCCGCTGCGCGGGATAAGGAACTGGAAGCAAAGCTCCCGGCTGCGGAGCAGGACGCGGTGAAGAAGTGCCGGAGCTATGTGCAGGCTTATGCCCACAAATGGAAAAACAGGCAGCAGAAGGTGAAGGCTGTTTATATGCCGCTCATTGCCCCGCAGAAGCTGGTTCCCCATGGCGCTGTTTCGACGGAGGATATTCAGCCGACCGGCCCTTGCCATCCCCTGGATGCCGCTCAGAGCCTGTATGTCATCTGCCACTTGATGGATGTGCCGTGCCGGATGGTTCACGGCCGCACCAGCGAGGAGTATCACAGCTGGAACCTGGTGCAGACGGATAAGGATGCCTGGTATCACGCCGACCCGGCTTCCGATGCCGAACAGAAGATTACCTACGAACACCTGTGCCAGTATCTCCTGGTCCCCGATGATAAAATGAAGAAAACCCACGCCTGGGATGCCTCGGAGTTCGAGGATTAGTGGAATTACGAATTACTAGCGAATTCCTATTGCTTTGGTGTGCGGGAGTCGCCGGACTTTTAATGAAGAATCCCCGCTGTGGGGCGGGGATTCGTTTTTTTTCTTTGTTTTACTTGTTGGCGGGTACGGGCTGGATGGCGGGTTCTTCTTCGATGCCGCTCTTGAAGCGTTCAAAAACTCCCCGCGGGTCTTCCGGCGTGCGCTTCAGCGCGTCGAAAATCTTATCTCTCATTTCCACGGCTGCCTTGAATGCGGCTTCCTCGCTTCCGTACTGGCGGTCAGAGAAATACTTGGTGAATTGATTCCACTTGCGGCAGATACTGAGTCTCCACCCCTGGAAGGAGGTGGTCTCGTAGGTATATCGGGTAATATTACGTTGGGTCATATTGTAGTTGCCGGGTTAGTACCGGATGCGCCTATACTGCCACATCCTGGTACTAGTGACAATCTAATTTGCTAAATGTTCGAATTCGTTTTGAAAATTATTAGGTTACGATACAAAAAAATGGAGCTGCCGTTCCGGCAGCTCCATGTAAGAAGCAGGGAATGTACCCGGACTTAGCAGCAGGGCTGGGCAAGAATCTTGCGCAGACGGGCAAAGCGGGGCAGGGATTCGGCGGTCTTCATGCCGGTAGCACCCTGGATGAGGGGCAGGGCATAGTCGATGAAGGCCATTTCCACGTTGTTGCCGGCGGCGTTGATCCATTCGCGGGGAACCTTGCGCTCGAAGTTAGCGACGCTGGCCAGGGGCAGGAGCTTCATCTCGCACTTGTAGTTGCCTTCCTCGTCGGTGGTGCGCTCGAAAGCGGGCATCTTGTCGGTATCACCAGCCACGGCAGCCTCCACAGCGGTCTTACCGGCAAGGTAGGCTTCGTGAGCGTCGGTGGCAGAACCCAGGTGCGTGGCGCAGCGCTGCAGCAGGGAGGGTTCGATGGCGCGAACCTTGGCGCTGGTCACGCGGGCACGCACGATTTCAGCGAGCTTGTTGGCCAGGCCACCCAGCTGGGCGTGGCCGAAGCCGTCGTTGCTGTTGGTCTTGGCTTCGGAGATGAAGTTGCCGTCCTTGTCGTGGATGCCTTCGGAAACCACCACGAGGCACTTGCCGGTGGCGTTGTAGATCTTCTCCACGTCGCACAGGAAGCTTTCCATGTCGAAGTCAACTTCGGGGAGGTAGATGAGGTCGGGACCAGCACCGGCGTAGGTGGCCAGGGCAGAGGCGGCGGTGAGCCAGCCGGCGTGGCGACCCATGACTTCAATGATGGTGACCATGCCGGTGTCGTAGCAGCAGGCATCGTGCTTCACTTCCATGACGGAGGTGGCGATGTACTTGGCAGCAGAGGCGAAGCCGGGGCAGTGGTCAGTACCGAAGAGGTCGTTGTCGATGGTCTTGGGAATGCCCATCACGCGGCATTCGTAGCCGCTCTTTTCCATGAACTTGGAAATCTTGTTGCAGGTGTCCATGGAGTCGTTACCGCCGTTGTAGAAGAAGTAGCGCACGTCGAACTTCTTGAAAGTCTCCAGAAGTTTCTCGTAGTCGGTGGGATCCACATCCGGGTTCTTCATCTTGTAGCGGCAGGTACCCAGGGCAGAGGAGGGGGTGAACTTCAGCAGTTCAAGCTCCACCGGGTCTTCCATGCCCATGTCGTAAAGCTTGCCGTCCAGCACGCCACGGATACCGTTGGCGGCACCCAGCACGCGGGTAATCTGAGGAGCGTTGAGAGCGGTCTGGATAGCACCCAGGACGCTGGCGTTAATCACAGCGGTAGGACCGCCGGACTGACCGATGATGCATGCACCTTTGAGTTCGTTCATGATATGAAGAATGTGTAGATGTATTTCTTGTTGTTCTTGTTCCCTCCGCGATCTTGTCTGGCCGAGGGAACGGCCGCCAACGGCGGGCGCGCTATTCTACTCTTATTGTTGCCGTTTTGCAAGCAAAATAACCGGTAGCGCAAAAAATATGACTGCATCTGAGACTGCATCTGCAGACCGGTGTCGGAGACGAAAAAAGCTGCAACGCAGAGGTTGCAGCTTTTTTACGGACAGGGAGGGATTCGAACCCTCGGTACGCTTTTGACGTACACACGATTTCCAATCGTGCTCTTTCGACCACTCAGACACCTGCCCATGCTTGGCATGAACCCTTGGTGAAGGGGTGCGGCGGGAATATACACGAAAAAATCAGAGCTTGCAAGCTAATTCTTGTAAAAAAGATGATTTTTTGTATCAGGAGAGCTTCTGCGTGACCTTGAAGTGCAGCTTGGCGACATCCTGGAGGCGTTCCCGGCCATGGGTGGCCACAAAGTGTTGCGCCGCGCGGGTGACATGGGGGGCGCAGCCCAGCGGCATGGGGCATTGGCTGGCTTCGGCGGTCTGCTGCATCCATTGCACAAAGCGGGCGCGCGCCAAGATGGAGGCGGCGGCCACGGCGACATCGCTTTCCGCCTTGGTGCGTTGTTCGAGTTGCACCGGGATATGGCGCTGCCCCAAGGCCCGTTTGAGTACCCATTCGTTGGCAAACTGGTCGCTGAGGGCGCGGGGGCAGGCGGGTACTTTTTCGTGCAGCGCAGCAATGACGCGCGCGTGCCCCCAGGCCAGAAGCCGGTTGAGGTTGCCCATTTCGGCGTAAAGTTCGTTATAGCGGCGGGGACCGATGCAGATAACTTCGTACACCACCCCGGCTGTCTTCTTGATTTTTTCGGCAAGGGTGTGAATCTTCCTGTCGTCGGGAATGGATTTGCTGTCCTTGCAGCCCAGTCGCACCAGTTCGGTGGCGCAGCGTTCATCGGTGTAGACCCCAGCCACCACCAGAGGGCCGAAGTAATCGCCCTTGCCGCTTTCGTCCACCCCGAAGTGCGGAGTGGTGTCCACCAGAGCGGGCAGGGTGGAGCTGAGCGAAGGAGCTTTTTCTTCCGGCTGGAGTTGAAGTACGTTTTTCAGAAAATCATCCGCTCCCCGACCCTGAATCAGCAGCCTGCCCTTTTTAGGATAATAGGCCACATTGACACTCTCACTCTCGTAGCAGTAATCGGCGTAATCCCGCGTAGTTATGCGGAATTCTGGAGTTGACTCTAGCTTTTTCCGGAGCGTATCGGCTTCGGGTTTGGTGAGCTGGATGCTGTACTGATTGGCCATGTCTGGCACTAGAATGAGGTGAATTTGCGGATGCGTCAACCTAAAACGGCAGAATTTGGTGTAAAAAACTCCTTTGTGACGCAGAAAAAGCGGATTTTTGTCACTTTAGGCGAGACAAAAAGATTTTTTTGGTCTACAATGTGCCCGGCTTTTCAACAAAGCAATTTTTATTATGGCAAATACGATTACTAAGAGAGAGCTTGTAAACAAGGTATGCGCTGAACTCGACAACGGTTTCACGCAGAACGAGGTGCTTGACATCATCCAGAAGACGATCGAACTGATTACCGACGCTCTGGGTAAGGGTGATCGCGTTGTGCTGCGCAACTTCGGCACTTTCACTGTGAAGGAAGTGAAGCCCAAGGTTGGCCGCAACCCCAAGGACCCCGCCAAGAACGTTCCGATTCCCGCCCGCTCGGTGGTGAAGTTCAAGGTTGGTAAGAACCTGAAGGAAGCCGCTGCCAAGGTTTCCTGAATCAGCTTCCCCGCACATATGTGCTAGCGAACGAGGACGCATCTATCACCATAGACGCGTCCTTGTTCTGTGATAGAAAAAACGTACTTTCAGCCCCTTTCCTGACAACATGAAACTGAGAATCGCCGTACAATCCAAGGGTCGTCTCAATGAGGACACCATGTCCATTCTGTCCGAAGCCGGAATCAAGGTAAGCTCTTCGAAGCGCACCCTGCTGGTGGCGGCCCGCAAGTTCCCCATGGAGGTACTCTACCTGCGCGATGACGATATTCCTGAGACCGTGACCGATGGCGTGGCCGATATCGGCGTGGTGGGCCTTAACGAATATCTGGAACGCCAGGGAGATGCCGACATTGTGAAGAAGCTCGGCTTTGGCGGCTGCCGCCTGAGCATCGCCATTCCCAAGGAACATGAGTACAGCGGCCCTCAGTGGCTGCAGGGTCGCCGCATTGCGACATCGTACCCGGTGATTCTCCGCCGCTGGCTGGAGGAGCAGGGGGTGCAGGCTCACATTCATGTGATTACCGGCTCGGTGGAGATTTCGACCGGTATAGGGCTGGCCGATGCCATTTTCGATATCGTGAGCAGCGGTGCCACGCTGGTGAGCAATAACCTGCGCGAAGTGGAAGTGGTGCTGGAGAGCGAGGCGGTGCTGATTGCCAACAAGAACCTCTGCGCCGAGAAGCGCGAGATTCTCGACAAACTCCTGTTCCGCATGGATGCGGTGATGACTGCTGCCGACAAGCGCTATGTGCTGATGAATGCTCCCAAGGAATGCGTGGAGCAGATTGTGGCGGTGCTGCCGGGCGTGAAGAGCCCCACCATCATGCCGCTGGCGCAGGAGGGCTGGTGCAGCATTCACACCGTGCTGGATGAAAGCTGCTTCTGGGACATCATCGGCCGACTGAAGGAAGCCGGTGCCCAGGGTATCCTGGTGCTTCCCATCGAAAAAATGATTCTGTAATTCCCCGACGACCATGATCATCATCACGGAACCGACCCGCGGACAATGGGCAGAGCTGGTGCGCCGCCCCGCCTTTGATGTAACACAACTCTTTGATACCGTGCGTCCCATCATGGAGGCTGTGCATACACAGGGTGACCATGCCCTGCGCGAATACGGTCTCCGTTTTGATGGTGTGGCGCTGGAGACGCTGGAGGTGAGTGCCGCCGAGGTGGCCGAGGCACTGGCACTGGTGCCGCAGGCGCTCAAGGAAGCTATTGAACTGGCCTACTGCAACATTTACGATTTTCATGAGCTGCAGCTTCATGCTCAGGCTCCGGTGAAGCTGGAGACCGCTCCCGGCGTGGTCTGCGAGCAACGCACGCTGCCCATCCAGCGCGTGGGGCTGTATGTGCCGGGCGGGCAGGCCCCCCTGTTCTCTACGGTGCTGATGCTGGCTGTTCCTGCCGCCGTGGCCGGTTGTGAGGAAGTGGTACTCTGCACGCCTCCCGGCAAGGATGGCAAGGTGAATCCCGCTATCCTC
The DNA here is from genome assembly GCA_937901085.1 of uncultured Verrucomicrobiales bacterium. GTDB lineage: Bacteria > Verrucomicrobiota > Verrucomicrobiia > Verrucomicrobiales > Akkermansiaceae > Akkermansia. The sequence goes on from CALCHQ010000057.1 coordinate 14,293, forward strand.
TACGCGGCAGATCTGTGTGGCGTGAAGCGCATCTTCAAGGTAGGCGGAGCGCAGGCCATTGCCGCCATGACCTATGGAACGGATGCTGTGCCGAAGGTCGACAAGATTTTCGGACCGGGCAATGCCTATGTGACTGCGGCCAAGCAGCTTGCTTCTCTGGCTGGCGTTGCCATTGATATGCCCGCCGGCCCCAGCGAGGTGGAAGTGCTGGCTGATACGAGCTGCGTGCCTGCCTTTGTGGCGGCCGACCTGCTGAGCCAGGCCGAACACGGCCCGGACAGCCAGGCCATGCTCGTTACCACCGATGCCTCCGTGGCAGAAGCCGTGGCCGCCGAAGTGGAAAAGCAGCTGGCCGCGCTGCCGCGCAAGGACATTGCCGCCCAATCCATTGCCAACAGCCGCATCATTGTGCTGGCCGACAAACAGGACTGCATCGACTTCACCAATGCCTACGGCCCGGAACACCTCATCATTGCCATGGAAGAGGCCTCTGCCGTGGCTGCTGAAACGGTGAATGCCGGTTCCATCTTCCTCGGTAATTACAGCTGCGAGAGTGCCGGCGATTACGCCAGCGGCACGAACCACACCCTGCCGACCATGGGCTGTGTGCGTGCCTACAGCAGCCTCTGCCTCGACAGCTTCCAGCGCAAGATGACCCTTCAGACTCTCTCGGCTGAAGGTGTCCGCAGCATCGGCCGCACGGTGGAACTCATGGCGCAGGCCGAGCATCTGGATGCCCACGCCCGCGCCATGACCCTGCGCCTGCAGCAGGTCACCGCGCTTCCTCAGGAGGATGCCGGCACCGGCATTGCGCGTCTGGTGCGTCCGAATATCTTGAAGCTCAAGCCGTACAGCTCTGCCCGCGATGAATATGCCGGCAAGGCGGCCCATGTGTTCCTGGATGCCAATGAGTGCCCGCACAACGCGCCGAACAACCGCTACCCCGACCCCCTGCAATGGGAGTTGAAGCAGAAGATTTCGGCCTACAAGGGCGTGGCGCCGGAGCGTATCTTCCTGGGCAACGGCAGCGATGAAGCCATTGACCTGATTTTCCGCACCTTCTGCACCCCCGGTGTGGATGAAGTGGCGGCCATTGCCCCTTCCTACGGCATGTATGAAGTCTGCGCCGATATCAACAACGTGCGCTACAATGCCATCCCGCTGGAAGAGGGTTATGCGTTTGACGCAGAAAAGTTCCTGCAGTGCATCTATTCTCCCTGCACCAAGGTGGTATTCATCTGCAACCCGAACAACCCCACCGGGAACCTGCTGCCGCTGGAAGAAATTCGCAAGGTACTCGACATCTTCCCCGGCATTGTGGTGGTGGATGAAGCCTACATCGACTTTGCCCCGGAGGGCTCTTCCGCCAGCGTCCTGCTGGAACAGTACCCGCGTCTCATCGTCCTCAACACCTTCTCCAAGGCTTGGGCTTCTGCCGGTATCCGCCTGGGCATGGCGCTGGCGCACCCGGAGGTCATTGCCCTGTTCAACAAGGTGAAGTACCCCTACAACGTGAACATCCTGACCCAGCGTGCGGCCATGGAGCGCCTGGAACACATGGATGAAGTCCGCGCCTGGGTGGACGAAGCCCTGGCGGAACGCCGCCGCATGATGCAGGAAGTAGCCGCCCTCTCCTTCTGCGAGCAGGTATTCCCCAGCGCTGCTAACTTCTTCCTGGCGCGTGTGACGGATGCCAACACCCTGTATGCAGCGTTGGTGGAGCAGGGCATCATCGTCCGCAACCGCCACCGCATCATGATGTGTGAAAACTGCCTCCGCATCACCATAGGCACCCCGGAGGAAAATGATGAACTTCTGGCAGCCCTCAAGAAATTCTGATATGAAGAAAGCCCTTTTCATCGACCGCGACGGCACCATTATCCAGGAACCTGCGGATGAGCAGATAGACGCTTTTGAGAAGCTGGTCTTTGTTCCGGGTGCTTTCCGCGCGCTCAGCACCATCCACGAGTTGACGGACTACGAATTCGTCATGGTGAGCAACCAGGACGGCCTGGGGACGGATTCTTTCCCGGAGGATACCTTCTGGCCGGTGCATAACTTCATTCTCGATACCCTGAAAGGCGAGGGCGTGGAGTTTGATGACATCCTCATCGACCGCCACTTCCCGCAGGACAATGCCCCCACCCGCAAGCCCGGCATCGGCATGCTCACCGCCTATATGGATGGTTCCTATGACCTGGCGAACTGCTATGTCATCGGTGACCGTGCCACGGATGTGCAGCTGGCGCAGAACCTGGGCTGCAAGGCGCTCCAGATTGGCACCGATGGCATGGACTGGAAGAAGATTACCGAGATTCTGGTGGCCGGGGAGCGCAGCGCCGAGGTGCAGCGCACCACCCGCGAGACCGATATCTATGTGAAGCTGGAGCTGGACCGCCCCGGCTTTTGCGAAATCAGCACCGGGCTGGGCTTCTTCGACCACATGCTGGCCCAGCTGGCTCACCACGGCGGTATGGGGGTCACCATCCGCGTGAAGGGAGACCTCTATGTGGACGAACACCACACCATCGAGGATACCGGGCTGGCGCTAGGTGAGTGCCTTCGCAAGGCGATTGGCAACAAGCTGGGTATTTCCCGCTACGGCTACTGCCTGCCCATGGATGACTGCCTGTGCCAGGCGGCGCTGGATTTTGGTGGCCGCCCCTGGTTGCAGTGGGAGGCTGAGTACAAGCGCGAGCGTATAGGCGACATGCCCACGGAGATGTTCTACCACTTCTTCAAGAGCCTGAGCGATGCCGCGCTCATGAACCTCAGCATCAAGGCCGAGGGAGAGAACGAACATCACAAGATTGAGGGAACGTTCAAGACGCTGGCACGCGCTATCCGTGTGGCGGTGCAGCGCGATGTGCGCCACCTGGTGCTGCCCTCCAGCAAAGGAACACTTTAAGGCAATGAAAGTAGCTGTTGTCAGATACAATGCGGGCAATATCTGCTCGGTCATCAATGCCCTGCACCGCATCGGCGTGGAGCCGGTGGTGACCGATGACCCCGCCGTGCTGGCTGCCGCTGACCGTGTGATTTTTCCGGGGCAGGGCGAGGCTTCCAATACCATGGCCTACCTGCGCCAGAGCGGGCTGGATGCCGTCATCCGCGACTTGAAACAGCCGGTGCTGGGCATCTGCATCGGCCAGCAGCTGCTTTGCGCCCACTCCGAAGAAGGGGAAACGAACTGCCTCGGCGTGTTTGATGCCCCGGTCGTGCGTTTCCCGGCCACCTCTGCCGAGGGCCGCGTCAAAATCCCCCAGATGGGTTGGAATACCATTGAGCAGCTGCGTTCTCCCTTGTTCAGCGGTCTGAAGGAGGGCGATTTCGTCTACTTCGTGCATAGCTTCTATGTGCCGGACTGTGCAGAAGCCATTGCCCGCACCACATACGGCGGCGTGACCTACGCCTCTGCCCTGCGCCGGGGGAATTTCTACACCACCCAGTTCCACCCGGAAAAGAGCGGCGACATCGGTCTCCGTATTCTCCACAACTTCATCCACCTCTGCCATGATTGAGCTGATACCTGCCATCGACATCATCGGCGGCCAATGTGTGCGCCTGACCAAGGGCGACTATGCCGCTAAAAAGACCTACGATGCCCACCCGGAGGAAGTGGCACGCCGCTTCTACGACATGGGCGTGCGTCGTCTGCATGTGGTGGACCTCGATGGCGCCAAAGCTGACCACATCGTGAATCTGGCCTCGCTGGAAAAGATTACCGCGCTGGGAATGACCGTCGATTTCGGCGGCGGCATCAAGCAGGAAAGGGACTTGCAGGCCGCGTTCGACCACGGCGCGGCCATGGTGACGGTGGGAAGCCTGGCTGCCACCGACCCGCAGCGTCTGTTGAAATGGGCAGAGAAATACGGCCCCGACCGCTTCATTGTGGGGGCTGATGCCCTCAATGGCCGCGTTATGATTAAGGGCTGGCGCGAGGACGGCGGCATGAGCCTGGATGAATTCGTGAGCTTCTACATGAGCCACGGCATCACCCGCGTCCTCTGCACGGATATTTCCCGCGACGGCACCCTCACCGGTCCGAATACGGCGCTGTACCAGGAAATCATGGCGAAGCACCCCGGCTGCCGCCTCATCGCCAGCGGTGGCGTGAGCTGCACGGAGGATATCCGCGCGCTTGATGCCGCCGGTATTCCCTCCGTCGTCTTCGGCAAGGCCTATTACGAAGGCCGCATCGACCTTCAGAAATTAATCACTAATCATTAATCATTGTGTTAGCCAAACGTATTATCCCCTGTCTGGATGTCAAGGACGGCCGCACCGTCAAAGGCATTAACTTTGTGAACCTGCGCGATGCAGGCGACCCCGTTGAGCTGGGCAAGGCCTACAGCGAACAGGGGGCAGATGAACTCGTATTCCTGGATATTGCGGCCACGCATGAGGGGCGCAAGACCTTCACCGATATGGTCTCCCGCGTGGCGGCTGCCATCTCCATCCCCTTTACCGTGGGCGGTGGTATCCACGAGCTGGCCGATGTGGCACGCCTGCTGGAAGCCGGTGCTGACAAAGTGAGTCTGAATTCTGCCGCCATCCGCAATCCCCAGCTGGTGAACGAGATTGCCAGCCACTTCGGTTCCCAGGTCTGCGTGGCGGCCATTGATGCCCGCTGCGATGCCGACGGCTGGTACTGCTATGTGAATGGCGGCCGCATCCGCGTGGAGCGCACGCTGTTCGACTGGGCCCGCGAAGTGGCCGACCGCGGGGCTGGTGAAATCCTTTTCACTAGCATGGACCACGACGGAGTGAAGCAGGGTTTCCCGAATGAAGCTCTGGCCCGCCTTTCTGATGAACTGAGCATTCCCGTCATCGCCAGCGGTGGTGCCGGTGCCAAGGAACACTTTGCGGATGCGTTCCGCCTGGGACATGCCGATGCCGCCCTGGCTGCCAGCGTGTTCCACTTCGGCGAAATCAAGATTCCCGAACTCAAGCAGTACCTCCACAATGAGGGTATCTGCGTGCGCCTGTAACATTTACCAATTAACGACTATGACTATCGACTTCGACAAGTGCGGCGGCCTGGTGCCCGCCATCATTCAGGACTCCGCCACCGGCAAGGTGCTGATGCTGGGCTACATGAATGCTGAATCCTATGCCAGGACCCAGGAGACCGGCCGCGTGTGCTTCTACAGCCGCAGCCGCCAGTGCCTGTGGACCAAGGGGGAAACCAGCGGTAACTATCTGGATGTGGTGAGCATCAAGGTGGACTGCGACAACGATACGCTGCTCATTCAGGCCACGCCACATGGCCCGGTGTGCCACACCGGCACGGATACCTGCTGGGGCGAGAAGAATGAGGCCAGCCCGCTGCTGTTCCTCACCGAGCTGCAGGATTTCATCAACAAGCGCCACGAGGAAATGCCGGAGGGTTCCTACACCACCAGCCTGTTCCGCGACGGCGTGAACCGCATGGCCCAGAAGGTGGGCGAGGAAGCCCTCGAGGCCTGCATCGAGGCCTGCAACGGCACGGATGAACGCCTTATTTACGAGGCTTCCGACATGTTCTACCACCTCATTGTGCTGCTTACCTCCAAGGGCCTGCGCATCGAGCAGGTCATCGAGGAACTCGCCTCCCGCCACAAGCCGGGTTGGCAGAAACATTAAGTTACTGAACATTCATACCGGAAAGCCCCTGCAACGCAGGGTCTTTTTCGTGCAGAGGTCTCATCTGTCCGTCTCAAAGGGCAGCGCCTGGGCGTGGAAGTAAGGCTTCAGCAGGCGGAGCAGACGGCGATAATGCGGAGGATAGGCATTGCAGCCGCTGCAGGCCAGGCAGGGCTGCTCCTCGCTGCGGTACAGGCTCAGTTCCCATTGGGTGCCGTCCAAGGTGTTCGGTTCTTCATAGCGGGCTTGCCATGCGGCCACGCCGTAGTGCCGGAACAGGCGGCGCACCAGGCGCTTGAAGCGGGTGGGCGTGTGCTGCAGCTCCGTGATGCGGTCGGGGGGAAGTTCATCGACTCCCCAGGCCTGGACTTCGTAGGAATCCGGGGTAAGTTTGAGCCGGAAGGCGGGGCCTCCATACCCGCCGACATAGAATTCAAGCCGGGTGATGGTATCGGCCAGCTGGAGCAGATCGGGCATGCGCGTATCAGAATTCGGGCATTTCGCGCAGCCCCGGCACGCGCGGGGCTGCGGTGGCCGGGGTAGCGGCACCGGGCTGGATGACCGGGGCGGCAGCTTCCTCGATGGTGACGCTGGGGCGGGCGTCCTTGGCTGCGGCTGCTTCCGCTGCGGTGGCGGTATCAAGGGCGGCCTGCAGCTTCATGTCCGGGTTGCCGCCGTAGAGAATGCGGCTGTCTTTGCCGATGAGGACGGTTGTGGGCAGCTGGCCGATGCGGTAGGTACGGGCTGCCTGCGCCTGCGCATCGTCACAGAAACTATGTTCAATGCCCAGTTCTTCGAGTGCCTGCTGTTGTTCTTCCGGGGTGGCGTGGGGCATGATGGGGTGAATCTCCAGGCCTGGGTACTGCGCCTGGAGTCTGGCGGCATCGCGCAGCATGGCGGTGCCTCTGGGCTCGGCGGGTGACCAGAAGAGCAGGAGGTTGAGCTTGCCGGTGAGGGGCAGGGTATGGGCTATGCCCTGCGTGTCCTTGAGCTTGAGTTGCGGGGCAACGCAGCCGGGGCTGAGATGGCGCAGGAAGTAGGCTTGCTCCATAGCGACTTCGGTGAGCGGCTGCTTGCCGAAGCTCGTGTCCTTGCCGGAGAGCAGGATGGACTGCTTGAGATAGTACAGGCGTTTGGCTCGTGCCATGGCATCGCTTCCTTCCACGCTGCTGACCATGGGGTTGTTGAGCATGAGGCTCATGCCCAGCGCGGCGCAGGCGCGGGCATCCTTGTGCTGGTTGCGCTGGTAGATTTTCTGCAGCAGTTCATATTCGCGTATGCTGGAGGTGGCCGAGATGCTGGGGCAGATGGCACCGATGCCGGGGGCGTTGAAATGCACGCGCACCAGGGAATCCATGATGGCGTTGCCGAAGTAGGTGAGCTGAGCCTGTTCCTCGTCGGTGAACGCGGCGGTGAAGGCCTGCTGGTGTTCCAGAATCCACACAATGCCGGGGAGGGCCCAGGCTTTTTCGAATTCAAAGGTGGGGATGCTGCCTTTGCCCTTGGGATTGCGGCGGCTGCCGGTGCGACCGCTCATAGACTGCCAGAGCTGCGGGGCGATGTCGCGTGCGTTGGGCGCGGTAAGTGCCTCGCGGGCTTCGTCTGACGGGGCTTCCTTCAGGGCCGTTTCGTAGGCACTCACCTGCTGCTGCCAGGTTTGCAGCGCCTGGTTCATGGCTTCTTCTGTGGCGCTGGCGGAAAAGCTGAGCAGGCAGAGGGCGGCGGCGGTTTTCTTCATGTCCGGCATTATAAAACAGGTGGACTCCCGCATGCAAGAGGAAAAAAGGTCAACAGATGACTCAGGTGGAACGAGCAGCCCCGCCGGGCTTTTCTGCACCGGCGGGGCATGGAATCTGTCTGGTGGCGGGGGCTTCAGAACTTGTGTTCGTCGCCATAGCCGAAGTGTTCGGCAATGTAGTCCACGTCCTTGTCGCCACGGCCGGAGCAGTTGGCCAGAATGGAGCCGCGGCGCAATTCCTTTGCCTTGCGGATGGCGAAGGCAATAGCGTGGGAGCTTTCCAGGGCGGGGATGATGCCTTCGTAGCGGCAGAGCTTGAAGAAAGCGTCCACGGCTTCCTCGTCGCTCACGGTTTCGTACTTCACGCGGCCGATGTCGTGCAGGAAAGCGTGTTCGGGGCCCACGGAGGGGTAGTCCAGACCGCTGGCTACGGAGTATACCGGGCCGGGTTC
>CALCHQ010000058.1 GCA_937901085.1 uncultured Verrucomicrobiales bacterium
ATCAAGGGTGAATTTATTTTGGGATATGCATTCTTTGCATACGTTACAATATATTCGCTGCTTTTGGCAAAGACGCATTCGGAAGCGTATCACAAATCGCAGCGTCTCTCCGAGGGTCTGCGAAAAGCCCTTGACCGCGCCGAGCAAACCGAGATCGCGTATATGAACGCGCAGATGAAGCCGCATTTTCTTTATAACACGCTGGATTGTATCCACTGGCAGGCGCTTGAGGACGGAGATACCCGAACCTCACAGCTGGTGCAGGAGCTGGGGGATGATTGCCCGGTGACTACCAAAATCCGCATCGGCTGGGACCAGGAGCATATCTGCGCCCCGGAAGCAGTACGCCGCCTGGAGGATGCCGGCGTGCAGGCCATTGCTATTCATGGCCGCACCCGCTCGCAGCAGTATGGCGGCAAGGCAGATTGGAGCATGATTGACCACTGCGCCCGCCTGGTGCGTATACCGGTTATCGGCAATGGGGATATCTGCACCCCGCAGGATGTGCAGAATGCTCGCGAAAACACAGCAGTTTCGGCGGTCATGATAGGCCGCGCTGCCATGAATGCTCCCTGGATTTTCCGCCAGGCCAAGGAATACCTGCGCTCCGGCGTGGTGCCGCCGCCGCCCACCCCGGGCGAACGCATCGCCTTTATGCTGCGCCACACCCGCATGGCGCTGGACAGCCACCACTATGGCGATGAACTGGTGACCATGCGCGCCATGCGCTCCCGTCTGCTGGCCTACGCCAAGGGAATTTCCGGCACCAAACCCTTGCGCCCTCAGCTTTCGCGCGTGGCTTCGTATGATGAGCTCTGCGCCATGCTGGCTCCGCTCGGGTGATTCCGGGGTTGAGCTCCCTGCATTCTAATAGTTGGCTCTAATTGCTTGCGGCTCGCCGCCGGCGCGGGCAGAATGCAGTGCGTATGCAGTATCTCGTATCATTCGCCCTGCTGGTGGCATTCATTGCCTGGATGGCCGGGGTGTATCACCAGTTGGAGCATTTGCGCGCATCTGTCTGCCTGTGCTGGGGGCAGTGGTGCAGAGCCACGCACCACCGCAACGAGTG
>CALCHQ010000059.1 GCA_937901085.1 uncultured Verrucomicrobiales bacterium
CGGTGGAGGTGTTGGCAGCGGTCAGCACCAGCGCGCCGGTGCCGCTCTGCTTCACATTGGCCGCTCCGCCAATGACACCGCTCACGGTCAGCTCACCTGTGCCGGCCTGTTCCAGGGTCAGGGTATCGGCAGCGGCCGTTCCTACCGCACCGCTGATGGTGGTGGCGTTGTTGTACTGGGTCTTCACCGTGCCGGTACCGGCCAGCGTTGCCTGCACCGCTCCGGCGCTGGCGATGTCATCGCCACCCAGTACCCAGGTATTGGAGTTGCCTGTCTTGAGCGTACCGGCATATTCGGTGATGTTGCCCTGCAGGGCAAGGGTCATGGAGGTGTTATTGCCTTCCCACACCGCATTCGATTCACCCAGTAGTTTACCGGTAAAGGTGAAGGTCTTGTTTCCACCTTCAATGATATTACCCTGCGCGCCCACAATCTGCATCGTGGCGGCTACCGTTGCGGAAGCCGATTCCAGGATGATACCGCGACCATTCTGCACAATGGTGGTATCTTCACCGCCAAAGGCTGCGCTATCCTCAAAAATTACACGATTGTATCCAGAGCCGGCGTGGTTCGCTCCATTGCCGATGATTTCCAGTGTACCGGCAAATTCGCTGTTATCACCGCTGATCTTGTAGCGGCCACCGCCAGTTTTGTTACCACCGGCGCGCACCACATCGCCGCCGATACGCACCGTACCTTCACCCTTCAGATTACCGGACAAGGTCAGGCGGGCGTTAGCGGAAGCATCGAAGGTCGTACCGAACGCTACCGTTGCACTAGCAGCCACATCAATGACACCCTGGTAATCCAGCGCCGAGGAGGAAGCAGCCGGATCCAGATAATCGGTCAGCAGATACAGTTTACCGGCACTCACCGTGATGTTACCGGCAAAGTTTCCGGATTCTGCGCCCTGCGCCCAGGTAAGGGTCAGGTTGCCCGCACCGGTCTTGGTGATACCGTTGGTCAAGGCAGCGGTAATACCGCTGGTCACTGCTGCGGTCTGCGTACCCCAGGTCACGCTGGTACCATCCACCACTTCAATCTGGAGCGGGCCGGTGTAGCGGTCGCCCAGCGAAAGCTTGGAGCTGATATCCAGCACAGAGCCGTCGTACTTCAAGCGGCCACCCTCCAGCACAATGTTGCCGCCAGTGGTGGCAGCTGCACCGCTGAACACCAGCACGCCTTTCTTGAGGGTCGTTGTACCGATGGTGTTGGCGTTCTCAATGGTGACGCTGGTATTATCGCCACGGATGGTCATGCTGTTGGCCGTGATACCATCGCCCGTAAAGGTATATTCACCACCCTTGATGGTAATATCCTTGGCCTTCACCGCGCCCTGCACCTGCACTTCACCAGCACCGGCGGTATCAAACACCACATCATCATTTTCCGTTGTCTGGCCGGAAGAAGCCTGCCAGTTATCGGCATTGGTTCCCCAGACACCGCCGCCGTCGCTATCACCCGTCCAGACCCAGTCTGTCGGCGTGCCGGGAGAGTAGGTGATTGTGCCCTCGGCGGTGAATTCCCAGTCAGTACCCAACGCCAGGGTATCCGCACTCAGGTTATCTTCTGTCAGCCTCAAGTTGCTCAAATCCTTGCTGCCGCTGCCCGTAACCAGGGTAATCGTACCATCTGCCCCCTGCGCCTCAGCCAGTTCAACAAGATCCAGCACCACACCCTCGGCAAAGGTCAGCGCCCCGCCATTGTTGGTAATGGCAGCGCCCACATTCACCGTGCCACCCAGCGTCAGCGTGCCTCCCGTAATGGTGAGGCCGGCGTTCAGCTTCGTCGTGCCGGCAAAGGTCAGCACACCGGTGGATTCCTTGTTCACGGCCACATCAATCGTCGCCAGCCCCATCACTGTCACGCCGTCAGAGCCTTGCACATTCAGGGTGACGGCCCCTGTGCCGGTGCCCTGGTATGTGGTCAGGTCCTCAAAAATCTTATAATGATTCGCATCTCCGCACCATGTAGATAAGTTCGCCCCGGCCTGCAACTTCAGATTCACCTCAGCACCCGTAAAGTCCGCCCAGCGCGTGATGCTGAGCTTGCCCTCCTTGACATCAATCGTGCCGCTGCTAAGGAAATGCGTCTGATACATCAGGAACTCGGCGCCGCCCGTCTTGGTCAGCGTATGCCCATTGAGCGAGATGGTCTCGAATTTGCTGCCATCTGAGTTGCCATGACGCATACACAGCTGCCCCTGAGCATCAACCGTCGCATTGCCCTCCAGCACGATGTCGGGGTTCTGCATCTTGCCATCGTTCACACCGCCCCCTGAATTCCGCAGCGTTGAACCTTCTCCCATCACCAGTTTGTGGTAGGTGGGCTTGCCTGCCATATCATACACCGCCGTACCCTCCAGCGTCACCTCGCGGCCGCGGTCACCAATCACGCCATGTTCAGACGAGGGCTTCAACGTAGCATCGGAGCAGACGGTCACAGCACCCTTGTAAGCACCGCCGAAATTATACGTCACCGTGGTGCCGTCGATTGCCGCAGCAGAGGCCACAGCATCCATACGGAACGTACCCGTGAACTTGAGCAAATCCGCATTGGACGCATTGGTCAGCACCACTGTACCCCCCTCTGCATTTACCTTCGAAAACACCGAAGAGTCGCCAACGTGCAGTATACCTCCCTCATTCACTGTAATGTTCTCGGCAGTTCCCATCCCGCCGGAAGCATTGTAAGTCAACTCCGTATTCACGAAGTAGGTCGTACCCGTGCCGGCAAGTTCCTGCTCAATGTAAATATTATTTCCATCCCGCTGAACCTGGCTGCCGGTGTATTCCGTCTCTCCAACCTTCAGACGGAACGAGTCTCCCAGCGTCACACTGGAGGTCGTGCTATGGACAACCACAAGCTTGACACTACCGCCAGTCTGGAAGCCATTTGCCCCATCGGTATAGCCTGCACCCGACCCCTCAGATTCCATAAACGAGCCGGTGGTGGTATCCACCTCAATCGTACCGTTCAGCGTCAGGATATGGCTATTCTCCACCGTGCCGGTCAGGGTGATGGTGCTGTCGGCCGTGCCCAGAGTCAAGGTGCCGGCATTCTGCACAGAAGCCAGACTGCCCACCACCGTCTGGATGCTCACCACCTGATTAGCGGTGTTAATAATGTTGACATTCTGCACAGGGGCGCCGTCCTTGCCCTGCAGTTTGAGAATCGTCAGGTTGGCGAAATTGTAGCCCTTCTGGTCAACAAAATGCCCCCACATATCCTCGTCCTCAAGGTAATGCGTAGTGAAAGATACCGTCTGGTTATCTTTCATGGTCAAGGACTGGGTCGTGTAAACGTTATTATCAGGGATGAAACAGGAAATTATAATTTCATCTTCCTTATCTGCAGCCTTAATGTTATCACTATACGGATTTGCAACGTACTGGAAAATCTTATTCTTATTAGGCTCATATACGCTCCAGGCGGCCTGGGCCTGCTGCCCGGTCAGCTGAACAGCCAGCACACCGGCAGAGAAGGTGGCCGTACCTACGGTGGAGGCAATACCTGCTACGGCAGCAAAGCAGGCGAGGACGGCATGACGAAGGGATTTCGGGAGATGTAATTTCATAAAATCTGGTAGAGAAGTAAGGAGGGAGGCATCAGGAGACAGACCTCCCGAAGTGCTACCTTAACACAATACCCAAATCCCCCCGCCATGGCAAGCAGAAAAATAGAACAATGGTGCAGAATACGTAAGTTTCCCATAAAGGCCTCACGTTGAGCCCAGAGGTGATGGCATTTGCTCCCCCTCCCGCAGCGCCTTGCGGATGCACACAGACAGCCCCGACCGAGGCTGTAATTTCTGCTCGCGAGCGTAGGGTGTAGGGAGCAACAACAAATAACAACGTCGAGCGGATTTTGAGCCCTGTTCGGGGCGGTAAGCCGTTAGGCAGCAAGCGCCCTGACAGGCTCAAGATTTCCTGCGCCTTTGGCGCAGCTGGGTATCGGCCGCGCCAAAGGCGCGGGGAACTTTCACATCCAAAATTCTACTTTCTACATTTAAAATGACACAGGCGCGCACGTGTGTGCGCGCCTGTGCGTGAGGATGGCTTTCCTGCCGGCTTTAGCGGAAGCGGAGTTCCTTCACCTTGGCGGCAAGGGCATCGAGTACCGTCTTGTGGGCGGCATCGACCTCGGCGGCGGTGAGAGTCTTCTTCGCGTCGCGGTACAGGAAGGTGTAGGTCATGGCCTTGCGGTCAGCGGCCAGTTTCCCGCCTGTCGGATCGCAGAACACATCCTTGAGCGCGCAGGAGACCAGCAGTTTCTGCTTAGCGCCCTCGACCACCTTCATAATGTCGGCATGGCGGGTGGCAGCGGGGACATCGAGCGAGGCATCGCGCCCGGAACCGGGGAACTGGGGCAGGTCTGCCGCCTTGAAGGGGGCGGTGGCCACCTGCTGCAGCTTGCGGAGATCGAGCTCGGCGTAGTAGCATTCCATAGGCAGGCCGAGCGCACGGCACTTGGCCAGGGAAAGGCGGGCCACATAGCCGCAGGCCTGGTTGTTGATGGCGATGTCAGCCCCGACGGCGGCGTTCTCACGCTGCTGCTTGGCGGGGGTGATGGTGATGGCAGCCTTGGGCACGAGGGTGTCCAGCACGGCACGGAGGTGTTCGAAATGCACCTCGCCGGGCTTGGTGCAGGCCCAGCTGGCGGGGCTCAGCTTACCGGCCATGAAGATACCCAGCACTTCGGTTTCGATATCGCGGCCCTTGCCGCCGCCGGTGTTGCGGAACACGCGGCCGCATTCAAAGAAGCGCAGCACATCCATGCCCTGGTTGATATTGCGGGCAGCCACGGAGATGAGGCCGGGCGCGAGCGAGGGACGCAGGGTGGAGTGGTCTTCCGAAATCGGCAGGGAAACGCGGATAACGTCGCCCTCCATGAGCGGCTTGATGGGCAGCGCGTTCTCTACGCTGGCGATGGTGGGGTCGATGCTTTCGGCAGCGATGAGCTTGAAGGTCTGCACTTCCCAGAAACCGGCACCGGCCAGTTTGCGGGAAAGGGCCATGCGGTAGTCGTGGGCGCGGTCCTGGGCGCTTTCCGGCACATAGATGGAGGTGCTGGTGGCGGGAATGTTGTCGATGCCGTACACGCGGACGATTTCTTCCAGCAGGTCGCAGCTGCGCTTGAGGTCGAGACGCCAGGGCGGGCAATCCCAGGTACCCTTCACATCCACGTCCTTGAGACCCAGGTTGCGGAGGATGCGGGCGCCTTCCATGTGGGGCAGCGTGCCGTTGGTCATCACGTCGAGTTCCTTCCAGTCCAGCTTCACCTGGTCGAGGGCGTAGTAAATCTTCGCTTCGGTGCCCTGCTCCAGCACCGTGGCGCTGGTGGCCAGTTCTTCCGATACCAGGCAGGGAGCCTGACCACCCACCAGCACCGGCTCTGCCGTGCCGCCGCAGCATTCGAGGATGAGCTGGGTGGCGCGGGCTGCGGCACGCAGAACATTCCAGGGGGAGGTGCCGCGCTCGAAACGGTAGGAGGAATCAGAACCCAGCGCCAGACGGCGGCTGGTGAAGCGGATGCTGCTGCGCAGGAACCAGGCAGATTCGAGGATGATGTCGGTGGTCTGTTCCGTCACGCCGGAATCCAGACCGCCCATGACACCACCCAGGGCCAGGGCAGCACCGCTGGCATCGGAGATAACTACATCGTCGCTCTTGAGCGAGTACTGCTCATTCATGAGGCTGGTGAACTGCTCTCCCTCGGCCGCGCGGCGGATGTTCAGCCCACCGGTAATCTTAGCGGCATCAAAGGCGTGCAGCGGGTGCCCCAGCTCAAAGAGGCAGTAGTTGGTGATGTCCACCACGTTGTTGATGGGACGCAGGCCGATGGACACCAGGCGGTTGGCCAGCCACTCCGGAGAGGGGCCGATCTTGACGCCGGTAATGCGGGTGGCGGTGTAGAGCGGGCAGAGTTCCGGAGCAGAGAGGGTGATGAAGTCACCGGCGGCCTTGGTCCGGGCCGCAGCGGCGGGAGCTTCGGCGGGGTCCTGCTTCAGGCTGCGGCCGGTGATGCCGGCCAGCTCGCGGGCCATGCCCCAATGGCTCAGCAGGTCCGGGCGGTTCGGGGTAATCTCCAGCTCGAAGATGGTGTCGGTCTCCACAAAGGAACGTACCGGCGTGCCGATGACGTAGTCCTGCGGCAGAATCCAGAGGCCGTGTTCCTTATCGGGCAAGCCGAGTTCGGAGGCGGAGCAGAGCATGCCGCGGCTTTCGACACCGCGCAGCTTGCCGTCCTTGATTTCCCAGCCGCCGGGCAGCACCGCACCAGGCAGCGCGCAGGGTACTTTGTCGCCCACGCTGTAATTCTGCGCGCCGCAGACAATCTGGCGCAGGGAGCCTTCGCCTGCATCTACCATGCAGACATTGAGGTGGTCGCTCCCCTCCACGGGGGTCTTTTCCATGACCTGGGCCACGACCACGAGGTCGGTGGTCACGCCGCGCTCCTGGATGCCCTCTACCTCAATACCGGCAAAGGTGAGCATATCGGCCATTTCCTGGGTGCCAAGCCCCTCGAGGTCAATGTAGCTGGAAAGCCAATTCAGAGAAACATTCATAATGATGGGAAAATGGGTTGGATTTTATTGGAACTGGGCAAGGAAGCGGGCATCGTTTTCGATGAGGAGGCGGATGTCGCGGATGCCCCAGCGAATCATGGCCAGACGCTCCAGACCGATACCGAAGGCAAAGCCGGTGCAGCCAGCGTAGAGGTTCTTGCCGGTGGCTTTGTCGATATTCTCGAACACGGCGGGGTTCACCATGCCGCAACCGGCAATCTCAATCCAGCGCGGAGCCTGCCCGGCTGCCTGCAGCAGCACGTCAATCTCAAAACTGGGTTCGGTGAAGGGGAAGAAGTGAGGACGGAAGCGCACGGCGGTTTCCTCGCCAAAGAGGGCTTTCAGGAAATATTCCAGCGTGCCTTTCAGGTCGCCCACGCTCACTTCCTTAGCCACATACAGACCTTCAATCTGGTTGAAGGCGGAAAGGTGGGTGGCGTCGATGGCATCGCGGCGGAAGGCCGAGCCGGGGCAGATGATGCGGATGGGCGGGCAGTCTTTTTCCATGACGCGGGCCTGCACGGTGCTGGTCTGCGTGCGGAGGAGCTTGCCGCTGTCGAAATAGAAGGTATCCTTCTCGTTGCGGGCGGGGTGGTCGTCCGGGGTGTTGAGCGCGTCGAAGCAATGCCACTCATCCTCGATCTCTGGGCCATCGGCCAGGGTGAAGCCCATGCGGCGCAGCACGCGCACGGCTTCGTCGCGCACGATGGAGATGGGATGAAGCCCGCCGGCAGGCAGGGTGGCTCCGGGCATGGTAAAGTCTGTTCCGGCCACGGCAGCAGCATCCATTTCCTGCTGCAGGGCCTCCTTGCGGGTTTCGAGCGCAGCGGTGATGGCGGCGCGGGCTTCGTTCAGCAGCGCGCCCACGGCGGGTTTGTCTTCTTTAGGTACATCGCGCATGCCCTGCTGCACCTGGGTGAGCGTGCCTTTCTTGCCCAGAATGGCGACGCGGGCATCCTCCAGCGCTTTCATGTCGGCAATGCCGGCGATGCGGGCCAGAGCCTCTGTTTGTACGCTTGCAATCTGATTTTTCATAAGTTCGCGTGTAACTATACGCGCGTAGGCGCTTTTGTCAAGCTTTTGCAAGGCGGGATGACAGGATACAAACGCGTTTCCCGGCGGCAGGAACAAAAAAAATCCCCCGCTCAGCTTGAAGCGGAAGATTCCCTCTCAAAACAGGCTGCACGCAGCCCTGAATCACGGTGTGGATGCACCGTGGTCTTCTCTGGAAAGCGCCCTATCAGAAGCAGTACATCTCCGGGGTGGGAGGCAGCGTGTTCTCCGGGGTGGGAGGCAGCGTGTTGCCAGCAGCGGTAAGGGCGGTAAGGCCAAGTACGATAGCGATAGTCTTCATATTTTTGTTCTTTCCTTTCTATTTCCCTGCCGGGCGAAATCCCGGCTGCGTGATTCTACTCCCTTTTCCTCACTTGTCAACCCCAAAAATGAGAAATTTTCTTTTTTTTATAAAAAAATGAAAGGCGGCTTGCAGGCAGACCGTATGCGCGCGCCTGTTGGCGCATTTTTTTGTCCCCTACTGGTGAAGTATAGGCTTGTAAGCACACAACTAACATGATAGTATACCGCGGTATGAATAAGTTTTTCCAACGTGTGCTTACCGGGCTTCTGCTTCTGACACCTGCCGCCCTGGCTGTGCAGTTGAGTGACCTCTCCCCCTCGCTGGACCGTACTGCGGCCGATGAAAACCTGACCAAGGACTATGCCTACCGCGTCCTCAGCGACCTGAGCGTGCGCCGCATCTGGAACGTGGATGAAAACCGCAAGCTGAGCATTGACTTCGATGCCAAGCCCGGCGGGCTCATCTGCATTGTTGTGGATTACCGCAAGCCGGTATCGCTGGAAGAGGCCGATAAGGATGCCGCCGACATCGGCAAGTTCGAGGAAGCCGCCTGGCGCAAGTTCTCTGCCGACAAGGCCGCCAAGTACTACATGGGCCGTTCCCGCGCCATGAAGTTCAAGGAAGGCTACATGTTCGAAGAGCTGACCGGGGCTAACAAATGCTCCCGCCTCACCTTCTACACCAAAGCCCCTAAGGAGAACCGCCGCCACCTTTCGGAAGGCAGCACCGTCAACGGCTCTTCGGCCATGGGTAACACGCTCAGCGGCAGCGCCGTGAAGAAGCTTCTGGAAGATGAGGAAAAGCGCCTCTACACCGCCAACAAGACTGACAAGCCGGCCGAACCGAAGAAGGTTTCCAAGCCTGTGGTGGTGGATGAACCCGTGGTAGAGGAAACCCCGGAGGAAGAACCGGAGGAGGAAATCATTGAAGAGCCCAAGGAAACCGGTAAGGTGGTTCAGGGTCCTGTGAAGGTGAAGCCCATCAAGACCGTGAAGAAGAAGGGCGACCGCAAGAGCGACTTCGAAAACCTGCTGGCCAAGCTTGGGCTGGACGGTCTCACCACCCTGCATTGGATTCTCATTGGCGTCGGCCTGGTGGTACTCTTCACCGTGCTGGGAGCCCTGGGTCGCGGCGGCAACCGCCGCAAGCTGGAAAAACGCGCTGCCCAGCTGCGCGGCAGCAGCACCTCGGTCAAGGCCAGCCTGCGCCAGAGCATCAAAGGCGGCAGCAAGAAAGGGCTGAAGCTGAAGTAAGCTCCCCTGCCCACTCCTGTTTCACAAGCCCCGCACCCGGCCCGGTGCGGGGCTGTTTGTTCACTTTTCTGCGTTTATGCGGCTAACTATTGTCGTTTTTTCTTTTCAAGAAAGCCTCGCTGTTATATGATACGGGAAAGGCATCGCTTTAATACCATGAAAACATTCAGCCTCATACTGGCAGCAACGCTGCTGGGCCAGACCGTTTCCGCCGCTCCTGACTCCAGAGCATCCTCCGGCAAGCTGCCCGACCTCATCTACCGCAGCAATGCCATCTATTCCATTCTGGAAGCCGCTGAAGCTGGCAAGGCCGACGTCATCGAAGCCCGCATCAAAGAAGGCTGCAATGTCAACCAGATTGACGAAATGGGCAACACCGCCCTGCACCTGGCAGCGCGCGCAGGCTCGTCCGACTGCGTGAAACTACTGCTCAAAGCCGGGGCCGATGCCATGATTCCCGACGCCGAAGGCAAGCTGGCCAGCCAGATTGCCGGCAGCAAGAAAATCAGCAAGATGCTCAAGAACTCCATGGCCGCGCGCGAGGAGGAAATTGCCCTGTATGAAAAAATCGTGTCGGGTGATCTGGAAGCCCTGAAAGCCGCCGCCAAGAAAAAATCCTTCAACCCCGACATGCTGGACAAGGAAAACAAAGTACCCCTGCTCACCCAGCTGTGCATGAATCGCGATGTGGAGGGCGTCAAAATCCTCATCAAGGCCGGGGCGAATGTCAATTACGTCGCGCCGGATTCCCGCGCCATCCTGCACAAGGCGGTCGATGCCGACCACGCCGAAATCGTCTCGATGCTGCTCAAAGCCGGGGCAGACCCCTTTGCCCAGGCCGGCAACAAGGCCGTGCCGCTGCACGATGCCGTGTGGAGCGCGCGCACCGAAAGCATCAAAGCCCTGCTCCCGGCCTATAAAGATGTGAATTACAGCCCGCCCGGCGGCTTCAACGGCACACCCATCAACCTGGCCATTGACCGCAACCACGGGCAGGTGGTGCAGCTTTTCATCGAAGCCGGCATCGACCTGAACGATTGCAGCCGGGGCGAGCTGCCGCTCATCCACGCCGCCAAAGCAGGCAAGGCCGAAATCATCACCCAGCTGCTCAACGGCGGGGCCGATAAGAACGCCAGGAACAAGGACAACAAGACCGCCCGCGACATGGCGGCAGAATCCGTACGCCACCTCCTCTGATAAGCCCCCCCTTTCCCTCCCCATGAAAACCAAACTTTTCACAACGCTCTTCCTCTGCTTCTTCGGTCTGGCGCTCATTTCCCCGGTGCAGGCAGACAGCCCCGACAAATCTGCCAAGACCACCAAGACCACTAAAAAAGCAAAAAAGGCCAAGGCCAGCAAGGAGGAACCCGCCAGCAAGCCCACCTCGCAGCTGGCGCTCCACCCCATGCCGGTCTACACGGATTATTCCGGGCTGAATGCAGACATGCGGAAACTCAACGCTACCTACCGCAACCGCGAGTTCCGCGCCTACAAGCCCATCAACGAGCTTTCCCAGCGGCTCAAGATTGCCAGCTACTCCAGCTTCGAAAACCCCACCGGCATCGCCTTTGAAACAGGAGACACCATCAACATCAAGATGGAAGGCAGCCCGCGCACCAAGGTCGAATTCGTCATCCGCGACTTCCGCGACCCCGGTGCCGAAACCCGCTACCCCCTCACCAGCGGGCAGAACACCATCACCGCCGCCCACTTCGGGCATGGCTATGTGAACTACCGCGACTCCGAGCCGGATTCCGCACCGCCCATCCGCCTCCAAATCACCGGTGGGCGCATCAACGGCCTGTTCACCCACCACGATAATGCCGAAGTCTGGAAAAAGATGCTGGCCAACGCCAAGAGCGACTGGCTCGACATCATGGGCACCCGCACCCAATGGGTGCTGGACACCGCCGCCCTGCGGAAAAGCTGCCCCGAACAAGGCCCGGAGCTGGTCAAGCTCTACGATGAGCAGATGACCCTGGAACAGCAGCTGCTGGGCTGGGAATGGGAGGGCATCCACCCCGGCAACCACATC
This sequence comes from uncultured Verrucomicrobiales bacterium, assembly GCA_937901085.1. GTDB lineage: Bacteria > Verrucomicrobiota > Verrucomicrobiia > Verrucomicrobiales > Akkermansiaceae > Akkermansia. Next base: position 11,214 of record CALCHQ010000059.1, read on the forward strand.
ATGGGACGCACTAACTGGAACACCAAGACCTACATGCACGCCGACGGCCTGGGCGGTTCCTACGTTGTCACCGAAACACCCGGACTGGTCAATGTAGACCAGGTACGCCAATCCGGCGCCTGGGGCACCTCCCACGAATTCGGCCATGTGAACCAGACCCGACCAGGAATGATGTGGGCCGGCACCGCCGAAACCACCGTCAACATCTTTGCCCAGGTCGTCAACTATGCCTTCAACCCGCAGGAAGTGCGACTGGAACACGAGAACTGCCCCACGCTCGATGGCCCTTGGGTGCGCGGTGGGCGCTTCGACACCTATGTGAACAGCGCCATCGTCAACCGCGAACTCTGGCAATTCCAGCGCGGCTCCGATGACGGCAAGCGGCAGCCCGGCGAACGCTGCGGCGACTGCTTCGTCATCCTCTGCCCCATGTGGCAGCTCTACCTGTACAACACCGTGGCGCGCGGCAACGAACTCTTCTACCCGCGCATCTTCAAGAACGTGCGCGACACCGACGAAAGCCAGTGGAAAACAGGTGAAATCCGCATGAAATACCTCGACCGCTGCTGCGATGCCGCCCAGCTGAACTTCTCCACCTTCTTCCTGGAAACCGGCATGCTGGCTGTCATGAACCGCTACGTGAACGACTACGGCTCGCGCTGGGTCACCATCACCGAAGACATGTGCGCCGCCGCCCTGGAACACGCCAGCCAGTACCCGGAACCGGACACCCCCGTCCTCTTCTACATCACCGTCAACAACGTCGGCATCTACCGCGACAAACTCGCCATCAAGCCCAGCCCGGACTTCACCCCCACGCCCAGCCAGGAAACGCTGCCGCGCTTCACCGTACCCGGAGACAAATGGGCCAACGCCGTAGCCTTTGAAGTATACAACGCCGAAGGGAAACTCATCCGCGTCTGCCTGCGCGGGCTCAACCAGAAAGACAACAGCTCCACCGATGTCTTCCTGCCGGCAGGCGCGGCCGATGTCATGGCCGTCTCGTGGGATGGCAAGCGCTACCTCATCTACACCACCAGCAAGGACAAGAAAGTAGATGACCAGCCCGACGCCTGCCAGGGCCCCGGCACCAGCACCGTGAAGGAAAAAGCCAAAGAAGGCAAAAAAGACAGCAAGAAAAAGAAGAAGAGCAGCAAGAAGTAAGCCGCACTATTCGCTTCCCAAGCCTGGCGTGTTGTGTTAGTATACCCGCATGTCACGCTACAATGGAGAACAGGTACTCGTCGTCCCCCGCGAAGCCTTTGAGGCCGTGGGCTCATTCAACGGTGTCAGACTCAATCCGCAGGATTACCTGACCGCCTTCCTGCAGCCCGGCGTAGCCCGCTACATGGACCGTGAACTGGCCGAGCAGAGCCCCCAGTTCAAGCAGCTCATCACCTACGCCATCTTCTGCCACCAGGGGCGCATCCTGGCCTACGCCCGCACCTCCAAGGGCGGCGAATCCCGCTTGCACAACAAAATGTCGCTGGGCATCGGCGGCCACATCAACCCCATCGACGGCCTTACCGACTCCATCAGCACCTACCTGGCCGGCATGGAACGCGAAATCCGCGAAGAAATCACCTTCACCGGCTCGGCCACCCAGGAACTCTTTGCCATCATCAACGATGACACCAACGAAGTCGGCTCCGTCCACCTGGGCTTCGTCCACCGCTTCGAACTCGAAGACGACCAGGTAGCCCCGAACGAAAAAGCCCTGGCCGACCTCGCCTTCCGCAGCCTCGACGAACTGGCAGGCCCGCTCTATGAGCGACTCGAAACCTGGTCCGCCATCTGCGTGGACGCCCTGCGCTCCAACTGATGATGCACAAATTTTAAGCCAAATACAAAATTTGGCTTGCAATCCGTCTTAACAGCGTGTATATTGCTGCCGCACGCGAGTGCGAACACCAATGGTGGACGTAGTTCAGCGGTAGAGCCCCGGATTGTGGTTCCGGTTGTCGTGGGTTCGAATCCCATCGTCCACCCTGCGGGGGGATTACGAAAAAATCTCGTAATCCCCCCGCTTTTTTTGTTTACCCCCTTAACCTGTTTGCGTTACGCTTGCCGATGCCGTGTCCGGTTTCCGTTGCAGAGTGCCTAAATGACCCCGAATTGGGTTAAAACGACGCTATGCCGGCACTCCGTTGCACTCTGCACTTCCACAGTGACATTGAGACTCCCTCAATGCCCTGAGACACCCATAACCTATTGACTGTGTGTGTTCGAAATCCGGCTTTGCATATAGCCATTGGGAATCGCTGGCGTTCGCCATCCAGACAAAAGTTCGAAAAAAAGTTGCTATTCGTTCTCTATGTGTGTAATGCAGTAAAAGGTATCCTTTAAGCTGGCTAAACAAACACCGCTTAACCGACGCATCGGTTAAGCGGCGGAACCATCATCAATCAGTGATGATGATGGTGTATCTCTCTCTTAATTCCTCAATAGCCTCTGCTGACCAATAGTAGCAAAGGTCAGACCATGTACTTCTGTCCATTATTATCTTTTCTTTTTCCATATGGTATCACCTCCTTTCTATGAGTATTTATCTCTTTCATACTACTATTATACACTAGTTCTCCAAAAACTTTTGAAAATCTTCCCGCTTAATTGAGCCCCGATTAAGCGGGACTTTTTTTATTTATTTTTGCAGCGTAATATCAGTAGTTTACGCTAAATTGTCCCCGATTTTTCCGGCAAAAACCACCTCCGCGCTTAATCGAGAGGTGCGATAGTGATGAAAAACTCACTTTCTTACGCCGGAATCAACCCTATTATCGTCTCCGTTTCCAAGAACCTTTCACATGGCATCGTCATCAAGCTCCAGCTACCCAGGCACGAACAGGATGACATCCTCCAGACCATGCTGATAGCAGGAGTTCGCTGGGAGCAGGAATACCGTCCCGGGCAGATATCTCTCTCCACCTATTTAACCGAACGCCTGACACATCTGCAGATAGACCTGTTGAGGGCATACCAGGCAGAAAAACGCCGGACTTATCTTCACCAGATATACGAATACGAGGAGATGGATGAGGACGGAGAGACAAGCACACTTCTGGAACGCATGCCCTCCACCGATGCCTGTTCCGATGTTGTCGGAAGTGTGCAAGTGCGCGATGTCTTGAAATCCCTATCTGGAAAAGAATGCGAATTGGCAGGCCTACTCATGCAGGGTTATACCACTCAGGAAGCTGCCGGGATTATGGGCGAGAAACCGCGTAAAATTGAGCTCATGCGGGCAAAAATCCGGGAAAGTGCAAAAAAATTAAAAAAAGTACGCGGGGATTTTGGCGGCACTACGAGAAAATGAGTAAGGACACATTTATTTCTGCACCCATGTTAACGCTTCATCACTATCAGAAAGCCCACGCCAAGCACCTTGCCGATTGCATCAGGCAGAGCCGTTCGGCCATAGATGCCAGCGACCCCGGCTCAGGCAAAACCTACGTGGCCAGCTCCATCGCAGCGGAGCTTCGGGTTCCGGTCGTTATCATCACCACGAAAGCTACAGTTCCGAATTGGAGCAGCGTAGCAGCCGGGTTCGGAGTCACGCCCATTCTTGTAACCAATTACGAGAAAATTCGTCTGGGCAAGCAGGCAATCTGCCGCCGTAGCGGAAACCGGTACATCTGGAACGTGCCGGAGAATACACTTCTCATCTTTGACGAATGTCAGAAATGCAAAGGCCGGACCAGTCTCAATGGGAAACTCCTCATTGCCGCCCGCTCCCAGCATCTCCGTATTCTGCTCTGTTCCGCTACCGCTGCAAGCAACCCCTTGGAGATGCGGGCTATCGGATATGCGCTGGGATTGCACAATATCTCCGATTTCTGGTCATGGGCCATTCGTTATGGAGTCCGGGAAACGGCATTTGGAATGAAGTTCACCGGGGATGAAAGCTATCTGAAATCCTTGCATGAGCGAATCTTTCCCGCCAAAGGAAGTCGTTTACGCATCGCCGACATCCCGGATTTTCCTGAAACCTCTATTGAATCTGTCGTCCTTGAAACAGGCAAAGCCAAAACCATACAGCGCATATACGATGGTATGCGCCGGGAATTGAAGCAAGCTACCAAAGCAGAAGATAAAGCTGCGCTTAAGAACCTGGCCGAACGAATGGATGCCAGAAAGGCCAGCGCCATGACGATTGTACTTCGAGCCCGCCAGGCAATCGAGCTGCACAAAGTTCCGGCCATGGTCGAATTGGCCAAAGATGGTATCGAGGAAGGCATGGGGGTTGTCCTGCTTGTCAACTTTACTGAAACCATCAAAGCACTTTCCGAGCAACTGGACTGCCCTCACATTATTCAAGGCAACCAGACGCCGGAAGAGCGGCAGCGAATCATTGAGCAGTTTCAACGGAACGAAATCCCTCTCGTCATTGCCAACATTCAGGCGGGTGGCGTGGGCGTAAGCCTCCACGACCCGAGCGGTCAGCGTCCGCGCCTGAGCATCATTTCACCCACATTTTCTGCGCAGGACCTGCGCCAGGCGCTCGGGCGCGTTCACCGTAGCGGTGGAGCTGCCAGCATTCAGAAGATTTGCTTTGCCGCAGGCACTTGCGAGGAGACCACCGCCAGGACATGCGCCACCAAACTGGCCAATATAGACCTCCTCAATGATGGCGACATGCAGCCATTCCCCATTTCCAGCCTTTAACCCCCAATTCAACACATGAGTACTCCCCCCAAACACGCACGTCATTCGCCCTCCAGTCTGGGCTACAAAGAACTTTGCCCCTCGTTCCGTAACCGCTCTGGTACCAATCCGGCAGCCGAAGAAGGAACACTTCTCCATGAAGCTCTGGAGAATGAAGATTTTTCCAAGCTTAACGAAGAGCAGGCATTTCTCTGCGGACTTTGCCGGGATTACCGTGATGGCGAGCTTGCCCGCTTCAAAGCTCCCACCATCTATCGGGAATTACGCCTTACCATAGCCGATGGCCTTACTTTTGGCACCGCAGATTTTGTGGCTGTTGCCGGAACCCGTGGCATGGTCATGGACTGGAAGTTCGGGCGTGGTGAAATAGACCCGGCCGATATCAACGCCCAGGGATGTGCCTATGCCCTGGGCGTGCTGGAACGCTTTGAGGAATTGCAGGAACTGGAAGTGCATTTTGTTCAGCCCCGCCGCCAGTTCATCAGCAAACACACCTACACCCGGGCCGATATGGGCATGATGCGAGTCCGCATCGACACCATCATCCGCCGGGCAAATGCCCGCAACCGCGAAGAAGTACCGGGGGCACATTGCTGCTATTGCCGCAAACAGGCAACGTGTGCCGCGCTGCGCCAAATTGCACTCCCCATCGCTTCCCGGTATTCCGGCCTGGTTATTCCGGAGGAGTTGCATCCCTCCCGCATTTCCGATCCTGCCATGATGGCCCATTGTCTGGATTGTGCCAAGATTCTGAAAGAATGGGTGGATTCGGTGAATTTCCATGCGGTGGATATGGCCATCAACGGAACAGAAATCCCTGGCTATGTCCTGACTCGCCGAGCCGGACGCCGCAGTATCTCTGATGCCATGGCGGCATATGGTGTTGTGCAGGAAAAGATGAGTCTGGAAGATTTCCTTTCCTGTTGCGGTAGCGTCAGCATCGATGACCTCTGCTCCAAATTTTCCGCATCTGCTCCGCGTGGGCAGAAGCAGAAGACCAAGGATGCCCTCGTTTCCCAGCTCACGGAAGATGGCATCATCACCACAGGTGCTCCCAGCCGTTCGCTTAAGCGCCTGTAAAAACTAACAAGATAAACGAAAAATCAAGATTATGGCTAAAGTGAAACCATACGAAATTACTGGCTCCGATGAGAATCTGTCGGAGGTTAACGAAGAAACCACGCTCATGGCAAGCACCCGGGAAACGCCGCTCCCGCTGGGGGCGATTGCCGGAGACATCAGCACGGACGACATTGTCATTCCCCGCATGAATCTCGTACAGGGCGTGGGTACTCTTTCCGAATTGTTTACTCCGGGCAGCGTTGTGCTCAACAAAGAGGTTGTGCTCACTACTGGTGAAACTCCTCTGGAACTCACCATTTTGTCTGCCCGCAAGCAGTTCGCAGAAAATCTGCCCTTTGATTCCGAAGAAAAGCCTCGCGTTTACAACACGCTTGACGAAGTGAAAGAAGCAGGTGGCAGCATTGAATGGGTGAATGACGAACAGCCCAGCTTTACTCCCATCCTGCATCTGCAGCTCGTATTCAAGGCTCCTGATGGCGAGGATAATTACGCCTATCCGTTGGAGTTTGATGGGAAGTCCTACGGTCTGGCTGTCTGGACGCTGCGTGGCGTGGCCTATACGAGGGCTGGTCGCAATATCCTGACTGCTGCGCGGTTTGCCTTGCGTGATGGCCTGTTCAACGGTAAGTGGGCGCTTACCACCAAACGCGAGAAGTTTGGTCGCAACAGCGTCGTAGTGCCGGTTCTCCGCAACATCGGACGCAACACGCCCGAGTTCGTGGAGTTCCTGCGAAACATCGGGTAATCCCATCTTTTGATTAGCTTTGTCCGGTCATGAAGAAGAAACTGGAAATGCGCCCACGGGAATTCAGCCGCAAGATGCAGGCCTTGGCCGATTTGTTTGCGCCGCTGGTCAACCGCATGTTGCACGATCCCGATGTGGTATTTGCCAGACCAGATTCTTTGGCTCATGAAGCGTGGTATTCCTCCGGAAGTTCCCGCAGGAATACCACCCGGACAAAGCCCTTTTCTCCACGCTGCATCAGCTCGGAATGATTGCTCTAATTGATTGAAAATAAAGGCGTAAAAATATAAGAAAAAGCTAGACTTGAGTTGCTGATTTGCTATACTCTACAAAGAGACAAAGCGCTAATAGTTAAAGCGTTACATTAAACAGCATGAATCAGGATAACTCAAAAAAAGCCCGGACGCGCCTACGCATTACGCGTTATCGCAAGACGCGCTACTGGGCCATCTGGGAAAACGATGAATTGCTGACCGTAACGGTTTACCTGAAAGGCGCACGTTCCATACTAACCAAAATCATGACTATGAAGAAAAACGACAAACCGGGATTGATAGTTCCCGCCACCGACAGGGATGGTGCCAAGGTGCGCCTGATGGTAACCGCCAGCGATAAATCCGTCACCTACATCAGCCGATGCCTGAAAGGAGAATTCGTAGTGGATGACTCTATTGAGCAATCGCTCCCGGAGTTATTGGACGAAAGCATCTTTTTCCTGACAACGGCCAAGGGAGAACAGCAAGTGAGCAAGTTCTTTGCTGAAAAGCAAAAAGCCAAGCGTAAAAAGTCGGCCAAGGCTAAGGCCAAAAAGGCCAAGCGCATCGAAAGCAAACCGACAGAACAAGTTCCCCCGTGGCTGGTGGATGAACCGGAAGCTGCTGCAGCCGAACAGGAAGCCGCCATCTGGCAGGAAGTAGAGGCAGAACGAGAGCGAGAAGCTCAGGAATCTATCATTTCCCCGGAGGAGGAATCGATACCAACAGAGGAAGAAACAGAACACCCGGCTGTTCCTGCCACCAAGTCCAGAGCAACCAAAGCAAAGCAAGTCATCCTCCCCGGCGATACCACGCCTCAGCCTATCCCGGCAGATTTTGTTATAACCCCCGGATGCCGGCTGCTGCGAAGCTACAAAGGCCGGACGATTGAGGTCGAGATGGTATCAGAACGCCAGTTCCGGTGGGAGGATGAGGTATACCCGACCCTGACCCATATCAGCTGGAAAGTCGCCGGGTATCAGGTAGCAGGTACAACATTCTTCGGACTCCCCATCAAGCACCGATGAACCGAGAAGAAGCAGACGCTCTCATCGAGCAACTTTACAACATGAGCTTCGGAGAGCTGGAAAAACGGTGGAAAGCCCTGTTCGGCACACATTGCTACTCCCACAACCGGGCTTACCTCTGCCGCCGTCTGGAGTGGCGTATCAACACGCTGGTCAGCGGCGGTATTTCAGAACGTGCCATGAAGCGGGCTGAGGAGATAGCTGACGACACTTTGCTGAAAACCCGCTGTCGGAAATACCGCCCACGACAGCCGAAGAAGTCTCAGACTCAGAAATTGCCGACCTATATCCGAAAGCGTTATAAAGGAAAGGATTATGAGGTCAGACAGACCGCCGATGGCTTTTTCTACAACGGACAGCGATATGCCACGCTGTCCGAAGTCAGTTCGCTGATTGCTGGCTACTACGTCAGCGGTAAGCGCTTCTTTGGAATCAAGCGCGAATCAGAGTCATGAAAAATCGTGATTTACCAGAAAGGGTGCGGTGTGTGATTTACACGCGAAAATCCACCTTCAAGGGCTTGGAACAACAGTACAATTCCTTGGAAGCTCAGGAGGATCGCTGCAAGTCCTTCATTGATATTCATGAGGCTCAGGGCTGGATGTATACTGCGACCTATTCCGATGCCGGCATCAGCGGCGGCACAACCCAGCGCCCGGCTTTGCAGCGCATGATTGAGGACGCCCGCAAGAAGAAGTTTGATATGGTCATCGTATTCAAGCTCGACCGTCTGGCCAGAAATCAGCGTGATTTCCTGAACCTGCTGGAAAACTTGTCAAAGAATGGGGTTGAAGTGGCCAGCGCTACGGAACCATTCGATTCTGCGTCCTATCTCGGCCGGGCTATGCGCAACCTGCTGGGCGTTTTTGCCGAGATGGAGCGCGAAATGATTTCCGAACGAACCCGGGAAAAGATAGCTGCGTCCTGCCGCAAGGGATTGTACCTTGTGGGCAAGCCCCCGCTGGGGTACGTCCGCGTAGACTCCCGGCTGAAGATTGTTCCGGAGGAAGCGGCCATTGTGCGCTTCATGTTCGAAGAATACGCTGAATCCCAATCCTGTTACGCAGTAGCGGATAAACTCACGCAGAACAATATCCGCCGCACGCGCCGGGATGGTTCCACCGAAGAATGGACGGCCAAGACCGTTCACCGGGTACTCCGAAATGTCCTGTACGGAGGATTTGTAGCCCTGGGGGATGAGCGATTCCCCGGCCAGCACGAAGCCATCGTCAAGAGGCCGCTTTGGAATCAGGTGCAGAAAATATTGGATGCCGCAGGAACGATGATGAAAGAGCGGGTGCGGAAGAAAAAACGCAGCAAACTGCATTATCCCCTCCTGGGGCTTATGAGGTGCGGAAAATGCGGTAAGCTGATGCAGGGAACCTACGCATGCAAGGATGGCATTAGCTACCGCTACTACACTTGCCGTACACGCCGGGCGTTGGGCGAGGCGGCCTGCGGATGCCCCCATCTGAATGCCGAGGAAATGGAAAACTTTGTCCGGGGCAGCATGACCCATCTGCAGAACAATAACGAGTTCATAGCAGCTGTCATCAGCCGTTTGCCCGATGCCCCGGCGGGAAAGGTGTCGGACTGCATTTTTAATCTGGAGCGTTTGCTCAACTATGGCCGCCCGGCAGAGATGGAGGCCATCTATAAGCAGGTATTCGAGAACATTTCATTCGACTGGGTTCACGAAAAAGTGGACTTCAAGTATCGCGACCTTTCATGAAAAAAGCCCCCAATTGCATCAGTCTGGCCTACAAGCCATCCGGCTTCTACACCCCCTCGAAGCAAAAACTTGTCGAGTACACCAATTTAGACACCCCTTGCGAAATCAAGACGACTCCGGGTTGGGATATATCGGTTCCCGTGCAGATGTCGACTTCCTCCCGGGGAGCGCTCAGGGAAATTCGCCGCAAGACCGTGGGCGATGCGCTGGCCAATCAGCTTGCCCAAAAACCGCAACCAACTATGAGGGCCATCCGTATGGCCAATGCCATCATGCTGGAAAAGTTGCTGGGTACGGGACAATACAAGTCTCCCGCTGCACTAGCGGCGAAAATAGGCGTTAATCGTAGTTTGCTCAGCGAGTTGCTGGCACTGCTGAATCAGCCCCCGGAGGATATCGAGCGTCAGCTTTTTGAAACAAAATAATTTTTTTGAAAAAAATTACGCGGTTTTTCCGGCTGCGTTACGAGGAATATGAGTATAGGCCCATTTTATTTCACCAACAAACCAATCCAAAAACATGAGTACACAGATAAAACGAGTATTCGTCAATGGGTTCCCCAGCCTCTACGGTGGCGCGGGAACGGAGTTACACCACCAGATTATCGTCTGGCGCAAGCTGGGTATGGAGGTCCACCTCGTCCCCTCGTGGGATTACCATGCCGAGCCGCTGTACAACGAGATGGTCAATCTGGGTGTCATCATGCATGCCCCCGGCGACTGGACTGCCGTGCAACCCGGCGACCCGGTGCTGGGCTTCTGCAATGCCGAGTTCCTGAACAGTCTGCCCGCCATCCGCAAGCGCACGAAGCGTACCGTCTTTGTGAACTGCATGACCTGGCTGTTCGACAAGGAAAAGGAAGCCATGCAGAACGGAGACATTGCCATGTTCCTCTACCAGAACGAGGCGGTGCGGCAGAATGTCATGCCTATCCTCCGTAAGCTCAACCCGAATCCGGCGGTGCAGTTCATGACCTTCAAGCCCTATTTCCACGCAGACGCGTTCCCCTTTATCACGGAGCGCGATACTGACCAGTTCGGCTGCGGGCGCATCTCCCGTCAGGATGCCGATAAGTTCGCCGCCAACACGCTGCACATCTACGACACCTTTGTCGCGCCCATCACCAAGCACGGCCTGTTCCTTGGTTTCGATCAGCGCAGCGAAAAGAAAATCGGCCGTCCGTTCGACTGGATTCAGATTGCCCACAACCAGCGCGAGGTTTCCCAGCAGGCATTCTACAAGCATTGCCGCATCGTGCTGCAACCCACCGATACCACGGAGAACTGGCCGCGTGTCGGTTTCGAGGCTATGGCCAGCGGCTCGGTGTTGATTGTGGATAATCGCGGCGGCTGGCAGCAGATGGTGCAGCATGGCAAGACCGGCTGGCTCTGCAATGATGCCCGCGATTTCATCTACTACGCTTCCAAGATGGCTTACGAACCGAACCTGCGCGACGATATGGCCGAGGCCGCCCGCCTTCGTGGTCTGGAACTGGGCGGGCTGGAGGTTTCCATGGAGTCGTGGAAAGAAGTCTTTGCGGCCATGGAAAAGCTGCCGGAGTAATTTCAAACTTCCCTCTCATCCCATGTTAGACAAAGAACCCCACGTTTCGCCGCATTTCATTGCGGGTATGCGCCTCGGGAACATTATGTTTGCCGTGGCGGCCATCTACGCCCATGCGCTGCGTGTCGATACTCCCTGCCGTGTTCCCTGGGCGTACAATGACGCGTCTCTGACTCTGCATGACTACCTGAAACACGAGCCTGTTCAGCTTCCCGCCACTCCATTCGGCGCGAACGAATCCATGCGTTACCGCGAGCCCCGCTTCTCGTTCTGTAAGATTCCTGCCGATGTGCTTGAGGGCGGTATCTGTGGCTACTTCCAGAGTGCCCGCTACTTTGCCGACCAGAAAGCCGCCATCCGCGAGCTGTTCAAACCCTTTATTGCAGAAAAGCAACCCGGTACCCTGGGATTGCATATCCGCATGGGGGATTACAAGGACAGAACGGACATGTACCGGGTTCTGGATAGAAATTTCCTGCGTCAGGCGGTGGAGCATGTTTCTCCAGAGATAAATCGGCTCATCCTGTTCTCTGATGAACCGGAAGCCGCTCTGGAGTTGCTGGCCGACATTCCGGAATACCAGCGTTTCAGCGTTGAGGTAGACCGGAATGCCCCATGCGATGCCATCCGGCGCATGACTGCCATGCAGGAACTCATTATCTCCTGTTCCTCCTTTTCCTGGTGGGGAGCATGGCTTGGAGAAACCCAGAAAGTCATTCTGCCCAGAAAGTGGTTCGCCGGGCAGATATATGACTACCAGGATGTCTACGAACCGCATTGGATTAAACTTTAACCTATTTATTTCCAAATGAAAAATCAAAAAATTACCGGTCTCTGGGTAGGAAAGACCCTGCCTGAGTTGGCTCAGCTTTGCATCAAGTCGTTCCTCGACCATGGTCATGAGTTCCAGCTTTTCACCTACCGTCATTACGATAATATCCCGGAGGGAACCACCGTGCGCGATGCCCGCGAGATTCTGCCGGAAGATGTTGTCTTTACCGATTCTTACAACAGCTATGCATCTTTCTCCGACTGGTTCCGCATGAAGTTCCTTTCTGAGGAGGGTGGCATCTGGTCTGATATGGATGTCATCTGTCTGCGAGATGATTTGCCCATTGAGCCGCTGTGGTGTTGCCGTCAGGATTCGCATACAGTAGCCGTTGGCTTTATGTCCTTTCCGGCCCAGCATGTTGTACCGGCGACCTTGTGCATGCAGGCCGCTGATCCTGCAAGTGCCGCCCCTTGGGATAACGAGGCTGATATGGCACGGAAGCAGAAAATGAAGGAGGAATACCCGGATGTCCGGGAGCGTCGTAAACGCATTCCCTGGGGGTACTGCGGCCCAGTAGGCATGACTAAGGCCATGGCTCATTTCGCTTTGCTTTCCAAAGTTGCTTTACCCTCGCAGCTTTATCCGGTTCGTTGGATGGAGTGGCAGAAGTGTTACGATGGCTCCTTGACGCTTTCTCACCCCCAACTCAGCAATGCCTGGGCTATTCATGTCTGGGGCGAAAAATTGCGGCAGGGCGGTGGAGACGCATGGAAAAACATGAACCGTTTCAGTATTGTGGGCGAATTGCTGGATAAGCATTTTCCTAATGCCAATCAGACTGTTCCGGTAGAGAAGAAGAAAAAGGTGAACATCCTTGTTGGGATTTGCAGTTGTCTGAAAGCCGCTGAGCGTCGCCGGGCTTGCCGTGAAACCTGGCTATCTCACCCTCATGAGGGTGTAGAATGTGTATTCTTTCTTGGTCGGCGTGAACCTCTGGCTGATGAGCCGGATGTGGTTACGCTCTGGTCTCCTGATGATTACCACCGACTCCCCCGCAAGGGACTCGATTTCTACAAGTGGGCGCTGGAGAATTACGACTTCGAATGGCTCTTCAAGTGTGATGATGATACCTATCTGGATTTGCAGCGTTTGGAGCAGGTCTGTGATGATGAATATGACCTGATTGGTGATATCTCTGTGGAGAAACGGGGTACCCCCAGCGGTGGAGCCGGATATTTCCTGAAACGGTCCATGGTGGAAAAGATTGTAGCTCACTACCGGGAAATCCCCATTTGTGGTGCAGAGGACATCATTTTTGGTGATGCCGTCCGTAATCTGGGTGGAAAACTTAAGGCTGATACTCGACTCTGCATGGGCAATGACGTGTTCCCCTCTACCAACAACGCCCAGGTATCATGTCATTGGTGTTCTCCCCAACGCTTACGGGATGTGGATATGATGCTGTATCAGAAGCCGGCCTTTACCTGTATGGGGCGGCATTCGAATTGGCAAGACACCGTGGTGTTTTATTCCAACGGCCGTTTTATGCGGAAGAATGCCGGGTGTTCCGGTTCATACCGCATCGAGAATGACCGCACGCTGGTGCTGGATTGGGATGGCTGGCCGGAGGAACGCCTGACTCTCGCCATGAACTTCTGTAATGAAAACGGATTCATGCTCACGCCGGATTCTCCCATCGGGCTGGATATGCCTCGTAACTTTACCCCGGAGGAACAACAATGAAATGCATTTTCCTTACCACTCCCGGCGAGCAGATTCTGGGATTCCAGATGGCACGTGACCTGGGATATGAGGTTGAAATCTATCCGACTACACAGGATACATCTTGCCTGACCGATACCTTGGTTGAGGAATCGGCCAGTTATATCAATCGCTCGCCAGAATCAGCAGAACGCCCCCATGTGCGTTCCCTGCGGGCATCTTGGATTCGCGTTCTTACGGATGCACGTTACGCACATCTGCAGGATGTGATTTTCTGTGAGAGCGATGCTGTCCCTCTCATCCCGGCAGAGCAGATGAAATCTCTCATCGACCAGACTCTGGCCGAAAATCCTAGAGCGGATGTCGTGCGCCCATTCCATTACTGCGAGTTTGAAGCAACTCCAAATCCTCGCACTTGCCCCATTCCTGTTACCTTTACACGTATGCAGAGGAATCCCCAGAAAGATGTATGCAATCCTCATTTCTGGGGTACACATGCTCTGTATGTCCCTTCTGCCAGCAGAGCTAAGGTAGCCAGCATCTTTGCCGATTACCGGCTGCCTGTCGATGTCGCTCTGAATCTGGCCAACGGCCGGGATTTGCTGCGAGTGTTGGTCTGCAGTTCCAACCTGTTCGTCCAGCAGAATCATCGCCCGGCCAACAGACCGCCGCGTATTGCAGGTCTTCTGTCTTCCTACAAACGCTTTAAGGACTTGCAGCGGCAGATCTGGTGCATGATGGATCAGGATTATGCCGACTTTCATCTCTTTGTTGCAGCCAAGGGAATTTGTGAGTCCGATTTCCATACTCTCATCGAGCCGCAGTTCCGCCATTTTATCGAGGCGGGGAGACTCACGATTCGGGTATTCCCGAACCGCAACCAGCTTTCGAACCTGTTGGATACGGTGCGAGATTTGAATGTACAGGAGTTCGACCTATTTGCCAAGCTGGACGATGATGATATCTACGCTCGCGACTACATTTCCCACGTGGCAGAGTTTCACCGCTTCCTGCCACCGGGCATAGGCAGCTACTATACAGGCTGTGGAGGCTATCTGCGTTCCTTGCGTGGCTTTCCGGCGGTTGTGCGAGGTGGTTTCGGTCTGTATGGCCCGACTCTTGTTTTCCCACACCATGTTCTGGAGTTGCTTCGCCGCTATGAACAGAATCCCGCAGACATTCTGCCGGAATTCGAAGTTCACGAGCAATCCTATCTGAAATCTGGCTTCGGGCTGAATGAGGATGCCCTTGTAGATTTCGTCAACCGCTGCAAGGGTGCTGTCAATCGAGCGGCGTACACGGATGTTTCCGGGCATGGCTTGTCTCTGATTATCTGCCAGGATACTCCCTCCGTGATGCGCGGGGGCTATCTGGAGCCTGATCTGCGCTTCCGTATGGGAGCAACGCGTCTGGATGAACGCTCCAATGAACGTGTGCTGTATCTTCACCATCCGCAATGGAATGGCCCCGTGCGTATGATGGGCCGGAAAGCAGAACGTCTTGATAAACCTGATGAAGCCGAGGTGCTGCATTTGGCCGAGGATTCCATCACCCTGAAATGGAAAAATTGGGGACAGGAGTGTTACGTGCGTGATTCCGATGGGTTCTATCGACTTTCACAAGAAAAGAAATTTTGACACCGGTTATATAGACAATGAAAACAATAGCTATCATTCCGGCAAAGGGACAGTCGTTGCGCTGTCCCGATAAAAATATCCGGCTATTTGCCGGACGCCCTCTGTTTCTTCATTCGGTACAGTATGCCCGCAATGAGGGGATAGAGCCCATCGTCAGTACCGATAGCGAAGCCATCATGGCTTTGTGCCGGGAACATGGCGTGCATTATGTCCGCGAAACGGTGGATGATTCCACCATGGCTAACTGTGTACGCCAAGTGTTGAAGCAAGTGCCATGCGATTACTTCGCTATTCTGCTTCCTACTTCTCCATTGAGACATCCCGGATTGCTTCGGGACATGTTGCAAGTCTGCTGGTCTGGAGAAGCAGAATCCGCTTACACGGCTCATTCCATCAAACCCATAGGCCATTGGAAAGGTCATTTCCTGCGCGCATACCGGGATCAGGACACAAAACAGAAATTCCTGTTCTTTGATGGTAATATCAATGTCTGTTCACGTATGCTGTTTGAACACACCGGGGAGTTGTTTCATGATTCTACGGTTCCCTTTCCTCATGAGTTTCCTGCCAATCTCCAGATTGATACCGAAGAGGAATTTGCGGCTCTTGAACAGCTTGCCCTGCATGGAGATTTTTTCAGACTGCTTCCTGTATGCAAACCTCGCCGTGTCTGCATTGTCTCGAACAGACCATGCTTTACCCGCAATTATTCTGCGTTTATTGACTCCTGTGATGTGGTCATTCGAGTCAGTAAAATGTGCAATATCGATACGGGGCTGAGCGGATTCAGAACCGACATGGCGGTAGTCGCATGTTGGCAAGGGTATCTGGCTTTTTCCCGAAAAGCGCGGCACATGGATGCCTTGCTGCAAGTGCCGTTCCTGTTCTTTGACCCCGAGTCGATGGGCCTAACGCAGAAATTTTGTGAGGATGAGCAGATTTCTCGTTGGTCTTTCCTTCCTCCTGCTGTGGAGAAAAAATCCTATCATTTCTCGACTTTTGGCAAGGCGGTAGTTCTTGCTGATTGGTTGTTCCCGGATTCAGAACTGTATTGTCTTGCAGATCTGGATGTATCGATGCGGACAGGCAATAGCCCTAAGCATACCCAAAGTCAGGAAAGTAGCTTTATTGACCGCCTGTTGAACTCGGGCAGACTTACCAATATTCTCGAGGATAATCGGGCCAATGCGGATTGCCAGTACTCTACCCAGCTTTCTCCCGCTCATAGGGAGATGGCCGATAAGTGGCGTTTGTGCCATACCCCCGCTTCGATAGATTATCGACTGGTACGGCTGCGTCACCCCCAATGGAATGATGATGTGCGTCTGACTTCTACTGTTGCCTGCCGGGTGCATCGCGCAGATGCCGCTTCAGTTGTGCATGAATCCGATACTTCCATCACCATGAAATGGGATAGATGGGGAATTGAAACTTTTAACTTGAATGCAGAGGGCGTGTATGAACTCGCCCCTACTGCCTGACCCTTTCCCGGTGCGGCGGGCTTCTACGGTTGATGCCCGCTCATCCGGAAAAACCATAACATAATAGAAAACAAAATATATGTCTACTAACGACAACACTAATGATACGCTCGCTTCGGGCGAGGCTTCTTCTCGTTCCATGTACAATTCATCATCGAGTTATGTGGAGGATTCTTCTTTCAGTAGCTCGTTTTTCATGGAAAGTAGTTCATCATCCGCTCTGCCGAGTTCCAGCAGTTCTGCGCCTAAGCCTGCCCCCAGCAGCTCGTCTGCCCAGCCTGAAAGTAGCTCTTCCTGGGTGGAATCCAGCAGTTCTTCTTCTGCTCCGGTAAGCTCCAGCAGTTCTGCGCCTATTCCTCTGTCAAGCAGCTCCTCTTTCCCTGTAAGCAGCTCTTCCTCGTCTTTGCCGAGTTCCAGCAGTTCTGCGCCAGAGCCTGCCCCCAGCAGCTCATCTGCCCAGCCTGAAAGTAGCTCTTCCTGGGTGGAATCCAGCAGTTCTTCTTCTG
>CALCHQ010000060.1 GCA_937901085.1 uncultured Verrucomicrobiales bacterium
AAAAAATCTTTCTCGGACTCCTGGCCCTGGCGGGCATGGTAGCAGGTTTCACCCTTACTTCCTGCGGTGGCGGCGGCAGCAACGCCAAGCTGGACATCAATATGGAAAGCTACACCTTCGGTGATCCCGTATCCCTGCAAATTGAACTGAATCAGCGCCAGGGTTATGCAGACTACTACAGCGCCACATTCACCATTCAGAATCAGGCATACAGCGGTTCCTTCGCCATCACCTCTCCGACCACACTTCAGGATGGCAAGGTTGTCATCAAGGGCACCATGCAGATAACGGCTGATGACTGGCATCAGGCCCAGGGCTGGTGGGCTGGCGCCACGGGTTTTGTCCGTACGACAGTTCCCGGTGCAACGGCCTCTGTTGTCATCGCTCAGCAGTCCTCCGGACTTGACACTGTCATCATCACAACAACATTGCCCGATGGTACCGGCACGTACTCCAAGACTGACCAGGCTGATGCTACGCCCATTACCAGCAATGATATTATCACAACCGGCACATGCCCCTACATGCGCATGCTTGCTAACAAGCTTGGTGGTAACAAGTAATCTTCCGCATACAGCTTCACCAGTCGGCAGGACAAGGAATGCCTTGTCCTGCCGGCTTCTTTTATACATCAACACAACACCCCGGTTGCTGGCAGCAACCGGGGTGTTGTATCTAGCGCTTACCCCGCTACTTACTTGGACACATTGAAGCGGAACTCGACCACGTCGCCGTCCTGCACCACATATTCCTTACCTTCAATACGGAGCTTGGCCTGTTCCTTGGCCTTGGCCATGGAACCACAGGCCACCAGGTCATCATACGCCACTACCTGAGCGGCAATGAAGCCACGCTCAAAGTCGGTGTGAATCACGCCGGCAGCGCGGGGGGCTTTGTCACCAGCGCGGATAGTCCAGGCACGGGTTTCCTTTACGCCGGTAGTCAGGTAGGTACGCAGACCCAGCAGGTGGTACACCGCGCGAATGAGGGCGCTCACGCCGGAATCCTCCACGCCGATATCATTGAGATACTCGCGGGCCTCTTCCGGCTCCAGTTCAGAAAGTTCCTCCTCGATGCGGGCTGAAATCACAATAGCCTCGGCATTGTGATGCTCGGCCACATACTTCCGCACAGCAGACACGTAGGGATGTGCGTCGGGGTTCTTCACCGCCTCGGCCAGCTCCTCCTCGCTCACATTGCAGGCAAAGATGCTCTTCTTATCCGAAAGCAGGAAGAACGTACGCAGCAACTTGCGCTCATCTTCACTCAACTCCAGGGTAATGGCGGGATTACCGGCATCCAGATGCGGCAGCAGCTTTTCAATCAGCTCCACCTCGGCCCTGGCTTCCTTGTCACCGCCACGAGCCTTCTTGATGCGGCTTTCCTTGCGCTTTTCCATGGCGGCCAGGTCGGCCAGAATCAGCTCGGCATTGATGATTTCGATATCGCGCACCGGGTCAACCGAACCCAGCTCGTGGATAATGTCATCATTCTCGAAGCAGCGTACCACCTGCACAATGGCATCGGTTTCGCGGATATTGGAAAGGAACTTGTTACCCAGGCCAGCACCTTCGGCAGCGCCCTTCACCAGCCCGGCAATATCCACAAACTCGATGGCAGCAGGCACAATACGCTCAGTCTTGCTCATTTCTGCCAGCACCGCCAGGCGGGGATCAGGCACTTCCACCATGCCCACATTCGGGTCGATGGTGCAGAAAGGGTAATTTGCCGCCTCTGCCTTGCGGGAGCGGGTAACCGCATTGAAAAGGGTCGATTTGCCTACATTCGGGAGTCCAACTATACCAGCCTGTAACATAACGGCGCACATTCTACACTAACACCCTTGTTCAGGCAAGCTCAATATCTCCTTTTCCCATCGCTCGCTCCTTCTGTACGGGCGCGTGAGATGCTTGACAGCCAAAGGGCATGGGTGTATCATCTGCACCAGACATGAATACCTACAAGATTGCAGTTCTGGCGGGCGATGGTATCGGCCCGGAAGTGATGGCCGAAGCGCTCCGCGTACTGGATGCGGTGGAACAGAAATTCGGCTTTGCCACCGAACGCACCGAATGCTATGTAGGCGGCGCCGGCATCGACAACTGCGGCAAGGCTCTTCCCGCCGAAACGCTCGCGGCCTGCGAAGCGGCCGATGCCATTCTCTTCGGCTCTGTAGGTGGCCCCAAATGGGATTCCCTGCCCCCCGATGAACGCCCGGAACGCGGTGCCCTGCTTCCGCTCAGAAAGCACTTCTCCCTCTTTGCCAACCTGCGCCCCGGCATCTGCCTGCCGGAGCTGGTGGATGCCTCCCCCGTCAAGAACAGCCTCATACCCGGCGGGTTCGACATCCTCTGCGTGCGCGAACTCACCGGCGGCATGTATTTCGGCGAGCCCAAATTCTACGGCGAGCGCGACGGCGAAATCATCGGCCTGGATACCCTCCTCTACAAGAAGAGCGAGGTGGAACGCATTGCCCGCGTGGCCTTCGAAGCCGCCCGCGGCCGCAACAAGAAGCTGTGCAGCGTGGATAAGGCCAACGTGCTGGCCTCCTCGGTCATGTGGCGCGATGTGATGAATGCCATCGCCCCGGAATACCCCGATGTGGAACTCACCCACATGTATGTGGACAATGCCGCTATGCAGCTGGTGCGTAACCCGCAGCAGTTCGATGTCATGGTCACCGAAAATACCTTCGGTGATATCTTGACCGATGAAATGGCCATAGTCTGCGGCTCGCTGGGCATGCTGCCCAGCGCCTCCCTCAGCCACGGCAGCAACACCTTCTTCGGCCTGTACGAACCCTCCGGCGGTTCCGCCCCGGACATTGCCGGCAAGGGCATTGCCAACCCTATTGCGCAGATTCTTTCCATGGCCATGCTCCTGCGCTACACCTGCAAGGAAACAGCCGCTGCCAATGCTGTCGAAGCCGCCGTACGCAGCGTCATTGCAGCCGGATACCGCACCGGCGACCTCGCCACCGGCGCACCCGGCGAAATCCGGGTCGGTACCCGCGGCATGGGAGACGCCGTCATCGCAGCCCTTTAATATCAAGTAAAAATAATTATTTTTCAATAAATCGCATATTTTTCTTGTAATTATTCTAAAATAGGTTATACTACGGCCATGACAACGATTGACAACCTCAAGACCGCCATCACCGGCGAAAGTACCGCCAGCGCCAAGTACGCTGCCTATGCCACCCGCGCCGCCCAGGAGGGCTATCCTCTCATCGAGAAGCTCTTTGCCGCCGCCAGCCGCGCCGAACGCATTCACGCCACCAACCACAACAAGGTGCTGGTGAAGATGGGCGAACAGCCGATTGACATTGAAATGCACATCGAAGTGGGTAACACCATCGAGAACCTGAAGGCTGCCATTGCCGGTGAGACCTACGAGTTCACCGACATGTATCCTCCCATGATTGCCCAGGCACAGGAAGAAGGCAACACCGATGCAGTCCGCAGCTTCACCTGGGCCAACGAAGCCGAAAAGGAACATGCCGATCTGTACAGCAAGGCACTTGCCCAGCTCGAAGCCGGCGAGAAGCTCGACCTGCCTGCCAAGTACTACGTGTGCCCGCTCTGCGGCGACACCTTTGCCGAAGGCACCGAGCCGGAGCGCTGCCCGCTCTGCAACTTCCCCAAGGCTAAGTACATCGAAATCTAAACGTAGGTCTTACAGACTCTCATCTCACACGCATGGGTGCAAACCCATGCGTGTTTTCACTCGCGCTGCAAGGCGCGTTTTCACTCTTCACTCACACCGCAAGGTGTGTTTTCACTCTTCACTTTCCTCTTAGTGAAAACTCGCGCTGCGCGCTCGCGTGAAAAGTGAAAGGTGAAAACATGTGCTTACGCACATGTGAGATGATATACCCCACTTGAGTATCGACAAAATATGCCAGCTTCTATATAATCAAGCATCATGACAGAAGGCCAACTCATAACGGAATCAATGAAATTTGCCATTGCTACCGTGCTTACACTCGATACAGTCGAAAAGCGGGGAGTTCTTAAAAAACAACTACTCCGCTCCGCCACAAGTATCGGCGCCAATATCCGCGAAGCTCAATACGCCAGCAGCCGGGCTGATTTCATCGCAAAATTACAAATTGCCCTCAAAGAAAGCAATGAAAGTGAATACTGGCTGGAATTAATGGACAAAACACAGTCCTTGGAACACGATAAATCAGAAAGACTGATACAAGAATGTCGGAGAATCCGATTTATGCTGATTAGTTCGATTAACACGGCAAAAAAGAACGCATAGCTTCTTCACTCACACCGCAAGGTGTGTTTTCACTCTTCACTTTCCTCTTAGCGAAAACTCGCGCTGCGCGCTCGCGTGAAAAGTGAAAGGTGAAAACATGTGCTTACGCACATGTGAGATGGAATTACTGCACCGTTATCCGGTAATCGGCACTGTGGAGAACAGCCTTTGCCTCACCCAGCAGGAAGAATGAACCGCAGATGAGCGTACCCTCAGGCATACCTACCAGGCACTCTGCCAGCGTGGCAGGCGTGGAAACAGGCGCAGCAGAGGCGGCCTGCACCTTGGCGGCCATTTCTGCCGGGGAAAGAATACGCGGGGACTGCACCGGGGGCAGCACCCATTCCCCCACAATGGGGGCAAGCAGCTCCAGCACCTCATCCAGCGCCTTATCTGCCGAGCCTGCGTAGATACAGCGCGCCTTCTGCCCGCCGAAAGTCTCGCGCCAGGTCCGGGTGAGTACCTGCATGGCATGCGGGTTGTGCGCGCCATCCATGATGACACCGGGCTGCACTTCCTCAAAACGCCCCGGCCAGCGCACCCCGGCCAGCCCGCGGGCTTCCTCCTCTGCGCTGCACAGGAAATGCGGCAGGGCGCGCAGAGCCGCCAGCGCCAGCGCCGCATTGCGCCGCTGGTGCGCCCCTTTAAGCCCCAGCGGCTGGTCGCATTCGCCCGTAATCACGCGGCAATACGTATCCATACGCCGGGCAGCCTCTTGAATAGCCCGCATCGACTCCGGCTCCTGCGGAGCGGAAACCGCAGGACGATGCCAGGAGAGAATGGCAGCCTTTTCGCCCGCCACCTCGTAAAGCGTCTCGCCCAGGTACTGCGTGTGGTCAAGGCCGATGGGAGCCAGCACCGCCACGTCCTTGGGAACGGCATTCGTAGCATCCAGGCGGCCGCCCATGCCGGTTTCCAGCACAATAAGCTCCACCTCCTGCTCAGCAAACCAGAGCATCGCCACCGCCAGCACCAGTTCAAAAAAGGTCGGGCACGGCTCCCAGTCCTGCACCACAGCACGCACCTGGCCAATGAGGCGGGCTGCGTCCGCATCCGGGATATTCTGCCCGTTCACACGGATGCGCTCCCCGAATTCCACCAGGTGAGGCGACGTAAACAAGCCGGTCTTATACCCGGCAGCGCGCGCCACACTCTCGCAGAACGCGCAGGTACTTCCCTTGCCATTCGTACCCGCCACATGAATCACCTGGGCGCGGGGATGCAGCACACCACAGGCAGAGAGCAGACGCGTCACCCCCTCCAACCCCAGCTTGATGCCGAATGCCTGGGTGGAATACAACCAGGACAAGGCATCGACAATTGACAATTGACTATTGACTATTGATGAATTCATCATTAGCTTGTTTTAAGTTATTTCGAACGGAGACAGCCCCAATAGTCAATCGTCGATAGTCAATCGTCAATACCTGTAAGCTTCGGCCTTGTACGGGCCTTCCACCGGCACACCGATGTAGTCGGCCTGTTTCTGGGTAAGGGTGGTCAGACGCACCCCCAGTTTGGCGAGGTGCAGGCGGGCGACCTCCTCATCCAGCTTCTTGGGAAGCACCGTTACGGAAGGCTTGGCGGTCTCGCGTTCCTGCCACAGGGCAATCTGCGCCAGCACCTGGTTGGTAAAGCTGTTGCTCATCACGAAAGAGGCGTGCCCCGTCGCGCAGCCCAGGTTCACCAGGCGGCCCTCGGCCAGCAGGTAGAGGCTGTGGCCATCGGGGAAGGTGTACTTGTCCACCTGCGGCTTGATGTTGGTGCAGACAATACCGGGATAGTTCTGGAGACGGGCCACCTGGATTTCATTGTCAAAGTGGCCGATGTTGCAGACAATGGCCTGGTCCTTGATTTTCTCCATATGTTCCAGGGTGATGATGTCGCAGTTACCCGTAGTGGTCACATAGATATCGGCCATACCGAGCGTATCCTCTACCGTCAGAACACGATAGCCTTCCATGGCGGCCTGCAGGGCGCAGATGGGATCCACCTCGGTCACAATCACCTGGGCGCCCAGCCCTCGCAGCGCCTGGGCGCAGCCCTTGCCCACATCGCCATAGCCGCAGATGACGGCCACCTTGCCGGCAATCATCACATCGGTGGCGCGCTTAATGCCGTCTGTCAGGCTTTCGCGGCAGCCGTACAGGTTGTCAAACTTGCTCTTGGTAACCGAATCATTCACGTTGATGGCCGGGACGAGCAGACGCCCCTCGCGTTCCATCTGGTAAAGGCGGTGAACACCGGTGGTCGTTTCCTCGGAAACCCCCTTCCACTCCGGCAGCCAGCGGTGGAACACACCCGGCTGTTCGGCAGCAATGCGCTTGAGCAGAGCCTTGATAACGCCTTCTTCCTCACTCTCAGAGGGAGTGTTCACCCAGTCGGAACCCTCCTCCATCTCATAACCACGGTGCAGCAGCAGCGTCACATCGCCACCGTCATCCACCACCAGCTGCGGGCCCAGCCCATCGCGGTGGCTCAGCGCAGCCCAGGTGCAATCCCAGTATTCTGTGAGCGTCTCGCCCTTCCAGGCAAAGACCGGCACCCCTGTGGCCGCAATGGCAGCAGCAGCGTGGTCCTGCGTGGAGAAAATGTTGCAGCTGGCCCAGCGTACCTCGGCACCCAGCGCCACCAGCGTCTCAATGAGTACGGCGGTCTGAATCGTCATGTGCAGCGACCCGGTGATACGCACCCCGGCAAGCGGTTTCTGCTCGCCATATTTCTCACGGCAAGCCATGAGCCCCGGCATCTCGTATTCCGACACGGCAATTTCCTTGCGTCCCCAGTCCTTCAGGGAGATATCCGCCACCTTATAATCTGCTGTAGAAGTCATGACGCGGGGAGTTTACAGCGAAACGCCCGCAGAGTCAATGATAATTGGATTGCCCCGTTTTCATTTGTCTTGAATCCTCCCGCCCTGTATGGTAGAATGAACGGCGATGAAAAGCATCTACACCATGATGACAGCCCTGCTGGCTCTGGCAACGTTCTGCCCGCAGCAGGCCAAAGGCGACCGCTATTCGGATTACTGGCTGCCGGAAAACATGGCCAAGCGCCAGTGCGCTTCGGTGCATATCGGCTACGGCCCGGCCATTCCCAAACACACAGCGGCCTACCAGGAAACCGTCATTGAAAAAAGCGCTCCCGGCACCTATTTTGCCTGCAACAACTTCAGCTGCGGCTACATCGGCGTGCAGGAACTGCCCCAGAAAGACGAAAACGGCAATAACAAGCGCGTGGCTATCTTCTCTATCTGGGATGCCAAGGATACCGGCGACAACCCCCACGCCGCCCCGGAAGAGGAGCGCGCCAGGCTCGTGCAGCGAGGCGAAGGCGTGATGACCACCCGCTTCGGCGGCGAAGGCACAGGCGGCAAGTCCATGCGCCCCTTCCCCTGGAAAGAAGGCCAGGTCATCAAGACCCTGGTAGTGGAGCATGAGGACGGCCCCGATTTCCGCCAGATTGCCGGTTATATCTTCGACCCGGATAAGAACGAATGGACGCTGATGAGCTGCTGGCGCATCCAGGCCTTGAGCCGTGGCCTGGGCGGTGGTTGCGGTTTTGTGGAAGATTTCATGCGTAATGTGGAATCCAAGAACCACGAACGCCGCGCTACTTTCGGCCCGGCTCTGCGCTGGGACGGCAAGCAGTGGTCTGCCGCCACGGAGTTCCGATTCACCCGCGACGGCAATCCGCTCAAGGAAATCAACTGCCGCTACAACCCGGAACGCGGCTACTATTCCCTGGCTACGGGTGGCAGCATCAAGGAAGAGCCGGATTTCCCGGTATTCAGCACTCGTCCCCTGCCCCAGGCTCCTGCGGCAGTTTCCACCCCGGGAGAGGATGTCATGAAACTCATCCAGCGCCCCAAACTGGAGATTATTGAATACAAGGACTGATTCTCTGCTTCCACAGTCATTTTACACACCGGAGGTGCTCACCCATCTCCGGTGTTCTTTATACGGGAAAGAATTATCCTTGCATTCTTAACAAAGGGGTTCTAGAATAAGGCCATGCTGATTGCCCCTTCCATGCTTGCCTGTGATTTCCGCCGCATTGGTGAAGAAGCCAACCGCGCCCTGGAGGCCGGTGCCGACTGGCTGCACCTGGATGTGATGGACGGTTCCTTTGTAGACAACATCTCCTTCGGCCCGGATATCTGCGCCGCCATCCGCTCGGCTGTTCCGGCAGAGGCCTACCTGGATGCCCACCTGATGATTGATGCCCCGGATCACTACCTGCCCCGCTTTGTCAAAGCCGGCATGAACATGATTACCATCCATGTGGAACGCGAGGGCTCTGTCGACCTGCACGCCACTCTGGCCGCCATCCGCGCCGCCGGCATCCACGCCGGCCTGGCCGTGAACCCCGCCACCCCGGTGGAAAAGGTACTGCCCTACATCGGTGAGCTGGATATGGTGCTGGTCATGAGCGTCGTGCCCGGTTTCGGCGGCCAGAGCTTCATGAGCGAAGTGCTGGACAAGGTGCGCGTGCTGGATGCCGCCCGCAAGGAACAGGGACTCAACTTCATCATCCAGATGGACGGCGGTATCGGTGCCACCCAGGCTCCGCTCTGCGCCGCCGCCGGAGCAGACTGCCTCGTCGCAGGCTCTTCCACCTTCAAGGCCCCCGATATGGCTGCGGCCATCGCCTCCATGAAATAAAATGGACAAGGGAACCCAGAGCCTGCTCAATGTTCTGCTGAGCGTGCTGGCACCCGTGCTGGTACTCGACCATTGCTCCATGCCGGGATCGGAACCCTGGCAGCTGGGCACGACTCCGGCCATGATTCTGGCGCTTTCGCTGCCGCTGGGCTACGGTCTGTGGACTTTCTGGCAAAGCCGCCGTATCGAGCCGCTCACGCTGTTCGGGTTGCTGGGTACCATCCTCACCGGCGTAGTGACCATTTATGCCAACACCGGCGGGGCAGAAGCCATCCGCCCGGACACGCCCTGGTGGTACGCAGCCAAGGAAGCCGCCATTCCCCTGCTGCTCTGCGGAGCGGTCATGGTGACAGCCCGGCGGCAGGATTCCCTGCTGCGGGTGCTGCTTTACTCAGATTCCCTCTTCGACATCACCACCATTGAGACCAAGGTGGCGGAAAACGGCCGGCAAACAGCCTACGATGCCCTGCTATGGCGCGCCAGCCTCTTCCTGGGGCTATCGCTCGTGGTATCTGCCGTGGGCAACTTCATTCTATCACTCTGCTTCCTGCTGCCGGTGCTGGAACAGCCTGCCGCGCAGCAGGCGTTGGAGTACAATTATGCCGTGGGGCGCATGACCTGGTGGGGCTACCTGGTCATCGGCATCCCGCTGCTCATCACCCTGGTGGGGGTCATACGCCACCTTGTTTTCCGGCTGGAAGCGCTGACCGGGCTGGAACGAGACCGCCTGATGATGCGCTGACTCGCCCCCCGCCGTCAGAAGGGAGCCACGAAGCGGCTGCCCAGGGCAAGCCATACAGGCAGAGTGACAAAGGAACAAAGGGTTGTCGACAGCAACACCTGAGCCCCCACATCCGGGCAGCCACCATAGCGCTTGGCCAGAATCACCGGAATCACCGCGCTGGGAATGGCACTCTGAATCACCATGATGCGCTTGATGAGCGGATCCACCGGCAGCAGCCAGGCCAGCAGCAGAATGAAAGCCGGCACAATCACCAGACGCGTGAGGATACCCGCTGCCAGCATACGCGGCTGCCAGGTGAAATTGCGCGTGAGGTCATAGAGCGAGCAGCCGAAGATAATCAGGCAGATGGGGGTGGAAAGCGCACCTATCATCTCGGCCGATTTCATGACAGGAGGCAGGGCTACGTATTGCCCCAGCCCGCTCCACGCCAGAATGAGCGAGAAGATAACCGCCAGCAAAGGGCCGCGGAGCAACACTCCCACGTGCATATTCTGGATTCCCCCGCACATCAGGATGACGCCAAGGCTCCAGATGAAAATCTCACACCCCATGTTGTGAATGAACAGCACACCCAGCGTGGGGTCGCCAGGCGCGGTAAAGAGCATCTGAATCACCGGCACCACAAAGAACACATAGTTCTGCACACCCGCCGTGAGGGTAAAAGTACGCAGACCTGTGCCGATTCTGAGCCGCATGCACCATGCCACAGCATACGCCGCCGCTACACCTACAAACATTTCCAGGAAGCCGCAGCCGATTCCCTGCAAGGAAAAACCGATACTGCTCATCTGTTCATTAGCCTCCAACACCATGTATTTCATGATATTGTAGAAAATAAGGCAGGGATACCCCACATCCATGGCCAGTTGCAGAATCACATTATCGTGTTCCGGTGCAATGGCTTTCTTGTAGCGCAGCCAGAAACCAACACCAAAGAACACGAATACCGGGATGGCGGCAAAGAAGGAATTGAGAACGAGGTCGAACATAGCAGATGCTCCCCTATTCTACCACCCGGAGCGGCACGCCGCAAGCCCATATTACTCATTCTGAACTTGCACAGGCGCAAGGGCTGTGCCATACTTCCCCCATGCAGCACGAGCTTCATGTCTGTCCCAATGGCTTCACCACGGTAGTATCTCCGCAGAAAGCATTTCCGCTTGTCTCCATGCAGGTCTGGATTGAGACTGGCTCCATTCACGAGGGTGGCCACCTGGGCGCAGGGCTTTCACACCTGCTGGAACACATGGTGTTCAAGGGCACAGAACAATTCACCGCACGCCAGCTCAACGAACGCGTACCGGAACTGGGCGGCATGTGGAACGCCTACACCAGCACCGACCGCACCGTCTTCTACATCGACGGCCCGGCGGCCCATTGGCGTGATTTCCTGCACCTGCTGGCGCAGCTCACCCTGCACCCCACCTTTCCGAGGGAAGAATGGGAACGCGAGCGCGATGTCATCCGCCGCGAAATGAGCATGTACAACGATGACCCGCAGGATGCCGCCTACCACGCCCTCATCAGCACCTTGTTCAAAGCCGCGCCCCGCCGCCTGCCTGTCATCGGCACGCGCTCCGGCTTCGACGCCCTGGACTATGAGGACATGGTGAACTACCACCGCGAGCGCTATGTTCCGGCCAACATGTTCCTCTGCGTGGCGGGAGATGTGGATAGCCGCGAGCTGTTTGCCGCCGCCGAGGAAGAATTCGGCCGAGCCGCCGCGCGACCGGCCAGCATCATCGTTCCCACCCCGGAACCCCGCCAATGGGGGCCGCGCACCCACCGCTGCGAATTCGCCCAGCCCACCACCACCCTCATGCTGGCCTGGCGCACGCCCACTTCAAACCATCCGGATGCCGCTGCCCTGGCCATACTGGGTTCTATTCTGGGAGACGGACGCTCAGCCTGGCTCTACAGGAAATTTCACGATGAACTGGGGCTGGCTCATGATGTTTCCCTCATGTCTGTGCCGGATCGCACCGCCGAAGGTGCGCTGGTGCTGGAGTTCGATGTGGACCGCGACAAGCGCGACACCCTGCGCGATGCCGTGCTGGATTTCATCGCCACCCTGCCCGCAGCCGACTACGATGAAGCCCGCCGCCGCACCCGCCGTATGATGCTCACCGGGCGCCTCCGGGGGCTTTCCACCGTGCAGGGCGTGGCCAATGTACTGGGCATGTCGTGGCATCTGAGCCGCAACCCGCACAGCATGGAGGAATGGGATGCCGCCCTGGAGCAGGTGAGCAATGCCGATATTGCCCGCGTGGCCGCTCAATACTTCACCCCCGACCGCCTCGTCGAGGTGAGCGTCGACCCGACCGGCAGCAACGCTGGCGGGGAACAGGACAGCAGCACCGCCGATAACCAGGCACCGCTCATCCACACGCTGCCCAACGGTCTGCGCGTGGTCACCCGCGTCGACAAACGAGTACCCCTGGCCTATGCCGAAATCGTATTCGGGGCCGGCAGCCAGACGGAAACAGCCCGCAACGCCGGCATCAATTCGCTGCTGGCTGAATGCCTGCTCAAAGGCACCACCACCCGCAGCGCTGCCGAACTGGCCAACGCAGCAGAAAACCTGGGGGGCACCCTGACCAGCGCCGCCGGGAACAACACCTTCAACATCGCAGTGCGCGGCCTGGCCGGAGACTTACCCGCCCTGCTGGAGCTGCTGGCCGATGCCGCCCTGCACCCGGCTCTGCCCGAAGATGCCATCGAGACCGAAAAGCATGCCATGATGGCCGATATCATGGATGCGGAGGAAGACCCCGCTGCCCTGGCTTTCCGCCGCCTGCGCCGGCTGTGCTTCGGCAGCGTCTCCTACGGCAACCACCGCGACGGCACGGTGGAAAGCGTGCAAAGCCTCACCCGCCGGGATTTACTCTCGCAGCATGCCCGCCTGGTCTGCGCCCGGAATGCGGTGCTGGCCGTGGCAGGTGACATCGACCCCGCCGCCGTTCTTGCCACCGCCGCCGCCTGCTTCGTCAGCATGCCCGCCGGCATGCCTGCTGAACGTACCGCCACCCCCGCCCAGCAGCCCGCCGATGCCGTGGTGCGGCTGGAGAAAGAACAAGCGGTGCTGGCGCTGGCCGTGCCGGCCTCCAGCGCCACGTCGGACACCGCCCCCGCGCAGTTGCTCTTCGAAGAATGGTGCCGCGACATGTCTGGCCCGCTGTTCGATGAGATACGAGAGAAACGCGGGCTGGCCTACTACGCCGCCGCCACTTCCCTGCTGGGAGTGGATGCCGGCTGCCTGTATTTCTACCTGGGTACAGCGCCGGAGCAGCTGGCCGAAGCACGCGCTGTGCTGGAAAGCACGCTGAACCGCCTGGCGCAGGAAGGTATGCCTGCCGAAGCGCTGGAACGCGCCCGCTCCACCGCCCTAACCGCCCGCGTGCTGGCGCTGCAGAGCTGCGGCAAGCGCTGCAGCGGCATGGCGGTCAACACCTTGCTGGGACTGGGGGCAGATTATGATGACCGCGTGCCGGATATGCTCCGCGCCGTCACCCCGGAAAGCATGAAGCTCTTCCTTTCCACCATCCTGAACCCGGCCGGCACCCGCACCTGGGTTTCAGTTTGCCCCTGAACGTTGCAACCGTTAGGCGCAGGACGTATAACTTAGCTTGAAACCAGACAGAAGCGGGGGCATACTGCATGTATGCCCCCGCTCCGTATGATTACATTCCGCTGCGATGAGGAACTGTTCCAGCGACTCGAAACCTTTGCCCGGCAACGCGAATTAGACCGCACTTCGGTTCTCAAGCTCGCACTGCACTACTACCTGAACTGCCTCAGCGTTCGGATTCCCATTCAACGGAACTGAGCCCCCGGAATAACCCGCCGGCAGCACCCAGCCATGCCCCCTGATTCCGCAGGCGTGCCTGGCTGGCCTGTGTCTGCAGGTCATGCGCGTCGTAAGCACCCTGGGCGCGAACCGTATTGGCTTCCTGCAGGGCGGCATTGGTGCGGTTGTTGATATCGTCCTCCAGGCGGGTGGCCAGGTCCAGGCTGCGGACGGCAGCCGTGCCGGAACCGCTGATATTGGAAGCCGCGGCATCGGTGCTGGCAGAAGCCAGCTGCATCCGCGCATTGCGCTGCTCACGGCGTTGATTTTCCTGGGCCGTACGGGTAATGACCCCGGCCTGGTTTTCGGCCAGGCGGCGCCTTTCTTCGGCCGCGGCGTTCATGGCGCGGGCCTGCTGGCGTTCGGCCGAGGCTTCTATAGCTTTGCCCGCCACCGCGGCGGCGGTACTCATCAATGTGACAACATTCGGAAATCCCATACAGGCCGTTGTACCACCCGGAGCCTCCTCTGCCCAGCAAATTTTCACACCCGGTACTGCGTTCCGCGCGGAATCATTCACCCGGACGGCGGCGCTCATGTACCTTGACCGGCACCGGGAGCGGCTTGGCCAGGCCATCCACCACCGTCTGGCACTCGTACTCTCCCAGCCCGGTAATGCAGCAGGAACAGCCCAGCTCGGCATGCACTACCGGTGCGCTGACCAGCCGGCCATTGAGGATGATGGCCAGCCGTTCCGTACCATGCTCCATACCGCGCGTGAGCCGTCGGAGCATATCGCCGCCGCGCTGCGTCAGCTCCACTTCCACGCAGCCCTCGCGGGCGGCATCAACCGCAGCCCGCTCCACCTCCAGTTCCGTCACCAGCAACCCATCTGCCGCCAGCACTTCCGGGCGCTGCACCACCATGTACTCGTAGCGGCTGGAACCATCCTCCGCCGATACGGCATGGTACTCCACCAGCATGTAGCCCGCCGCCCCCAGACGCTCCGGCAGCTCCGGCATAGCCGGGGGAGCCGGCTGGGCGGCATTCCCCTCCTCATACTGCACCATGGCGGTTTCGTACTCGATGAGCAAATCCTGCACCCTCCTGTCATTCACAAGCTGTTCGCTGCGGGGATGCACCGGCAGCAGCTGCAAGCGGGTGCGTTCGTTGAAAACAGGCTCCAGGTCATCCAGCACATCGGTATATTCTGCCAGCGTACGCATCAGCCCGCCTTCCACATGCAGCAGGAAGTCCCTGCCGTCGCGGCGCACCTGTACGCCGCGCAGCCCTGCCGATTCGCTACGGTGGGCAATGGCTTCCAGCATCCGTTCCTCCTCCCGCGCCGTCAATTCACGCTCGCAGAGGGGCGAAATCCGCATTTCGCGCGCAGGCAGCTCCACCCCCGCCGGAGAGGTCTCAGGAAGATTCACCCCTGTGAGCGGCGCGAGCGTTTGGAGAATACCCAGAAGCAGCGTAAGCAGCGACATGGTGACATTTTAGCACCCACCTGCATGAATGCAAGTGAATTATTGGCGCAAAACGCGCGCACGCGTGGAAAATGACGCCCTGCGGACTTGACGCAGAGCAAAAAACTGGCAGAATGGTGCGGTTCACCTACACTTATCATGTTCCAGTTCCTGCAGAGCATCATTCACACCCCGGCATTCTACTTCATCACAGGCATTCTGCTCATCGTCCTCTTCTTCTGGTACCTGGCAGCAGAGGAAGACAAGGTGAAGCGCAATGCGGGCACATTCTTCATCATCGGTCTGTGTTCATTCTCCCTGCTGTCCCTGTTCCTCAACGGCATGCACTACGGTATCGACATCCGCGGCGGCGTGGAGCTGACCCTGGAAGTCCAGCCCAAGCTGAATGACCACGGCGAAATGACCCCGCCCAACGAGACCGACATGCAGCAGGCCTGCGACATCCTCAACGAACGCCTCAACGCCACCGGCACCAGCGAAGTGCAGATTCTGCACTCCGGCAACAAGATCCTCATCCAGATTCCCCAGCAGGACAGCGATCCTGAAAAGAACAAGGAGAAGCTGGATGCCATGGTCAAGATGCTCACCAAAATGGCCAAGCTGGAACTGCTCGCCGTCTACCCCGAATCCGAGCGCGTCATTGCCGATGCGGACACCTACGAACTCATTGCCGCATACGAGCAGAAGCTCGCCGCCTATGAGGCCGAAGTGGCCGCCGGCAACACCAAGGCCCGCAAGCCGGCCATGCCCCGCATCCCCTCCAAGTTCGGTCTCAATGACTACATGATTCTGCCCTACCCGCACATCAACGAGGAAACCGGGCTTCCCGAAGTGGACAAGCACGGCCGCGCCATCGTGGAATACATGGTGCTGCAGAAGCCCTACGCCGCCATGCAGAAAGACATGTACATCACCGGCAAGGAAGTTTCCCGCGCCCAGCCGGACTACGTCCGCAAGGGCTATGTTGATGTGGTGCTGAACCGCACCGGTGCCGACCGCATGGGCCGCCTGACCGGCAGCATGCAGATTGGCCGCGACCGCCTTGCCGTGGTACTCAACAACCAGATCAAGTGCGCTCCGGTCGTGCAGGCCGTACTGCACAAGGACTTCAACATCAGCGGTCTCAACGGCAAGGGTGAGCCGGAGGACATCTCCAAGGCGCTGGCCAACCCGCTTTCCAGCGACCTCAAGGTTGAGGGCCGCAAGGATGTATCGGCCCAGCTGGGGCAGAGCGCCCTGGAACAAAGCGGCATTGCAGGTGCTGTCGGTCTGATTGCCATTTTCGTCTTCTGCTACTGGTACTACCGCTCTGCCGGTATGGTGGCCATGGTCGGTCTCACCTTCAACGCCATCGCCCTGCTGGGGCTCATGAGCCTCTTCGGCTTCGTGCTGACGCTGCCGGGTATTGCCGGTATCGTGCTGACCATGGGTGTGGCCGTCGACGCGAACGTGCTTATCTATGAACGTATGCGCGAAGAACGCGCCGCCGGGCGTCCCTTCCTGGTCTGCCTGCGCCAGGCCTACGAAAAAGCCTTCTCGGCCATCTGGGACTCCAACATCACCTCGCTTATCACCGCTGTGATTCTGTTCTGGATTGCCAGCGGCTCCATCAAGGGCTTTGCCGTGACCACGAGCGTCGGTATCATCACCTCCCTCATTGGTGCTGTGGTTGTTACCCGCGTCCTCTTCTTCTGGGCCGAGCATCTGGGCCTGCTCAAGGAATTCACCTTTGCCCGCGCTCCGTTCCAGGGCAAGGTGTTCGACTTCATGAAGTACCGCAAGCTCGCCATGGTCGGCTCCTCCCTGCTCCTGATTGGCGGTCTGGCCTACTCGGTCTTTGTGCGCGGTGAAAATGCCCTGGGCGTGGACTTCATGGGCGGCGCCACCTCCACCTACGTTGTGCCTGGTGACTCCAAGCTGGACTACAAGCAGATGGAAAACTACGTCGAAAACATGAAGCTTTCCAAGAAAGCCACTACCCAGCAGTTCACCTCGGCCACCGATACCAGCGTCAAGATTCGCTGCGCGAGCAAGGAAGAAGCCCAGCGCATCGATAACGAACTCCGCGCCAATGTCCCCGGCGTCAGCGAGCTGCAAGCCCCCTCCATTGAGGAAGTGAGTGCCGCTCTGGGTTCGGCTTTCTTCAAGACCGCCCTCATCGCCCTGGCCGCCGGCATGCTCGGCATCACCATCTACCTGGCCATCCGCTTCGAATGGTCCTTCGCCATGGGTGCGTTCTTCTCCACACTGCACGACGTGCTGGCCATCATCATCCTGGTCGTCGTCATGGGTACGGAATTGAGCATCATCCACATCGGTGCATTCCTCACCGTCGCGGGCTACTCGATTAACGATACCATCGTGATTTACGACCGCATCCGCGAACACCTCCGCATGGCCGAACCAAGTGAGAAACTCGTCGACATCATGAACGACGCCATCAACGCCACGCTGTCGCGTACGCTGCTCACCTCCGGCTCCACCATCGCAGCCCTCATTGCCCTGCTGGCGCTGGGTGGTCCCTCCATGTGGGACTTCTCCATCACCATGCTGCTGGGTATCTTCATCGGCACCTACTCCTCCATCTACATCGCCTCCCCGGTTGTGCTGTACTTCGACAAGCGCGGCGACCTCCGCAAGGAACTCCAGGAAGCCGAGGAAGCCGTTGGTGTATAAACACACATGAGCCGCCGCCTCTTCCACGCCCTGCTCCTGCTCTGCGCCGCCCTGTTTGCGGCGGCCGTGTGGGGTTCTGTGAATTGCGGCGCGCGGCTTGATTCCCCTTCTCTGCCCCCTGATGCGGAAATCCGCCTCAGGGGGCTTATCTACTTCCATTTCGTCCTCGCGCAGCTGGCCGCAGCAGGTGCCTGCTTCCTGGTGTACTGCCACCACAAAAAATGGAAGCGCAACTACCTCATCATCAGCTACAATGAACACGGCATGCAGCTCAACCCGCCCGGTATCCGCATGCCTTCACGCCGTGTCTACCGTTGCCACCTCAATAATTTAGACACCTCTATCCTTCCCCCGGCCGATGCACCGGTGCTGGTCTACCCCATGTTCATGCAGAGTGGCACCAGCAGCGGACGCAGACTGGCCGAAAAACTCCAGCGCGCCTATGCCGACAGCAAGATGCAGCCGCAACTCTTCTTTCAGCCGGTGCTGGGAGCATCGCCCTGGCTGGCAGAGGCCGCTGCACGCTACCTGCGCCCGCAGCTGCGCCCTGGTACAGCCGTGCTGGTAGTGGCACACGATTCCACCCTGCCCGAAGCCCCGCCGGAACCAGCCCTCTTCTGCCGCCGTCTGCGCGAGCTGCTGCCTGGCGTGGAAATCGCGCTCGGCTACTTCAAGCAGCAGCCCCGCGCGCTGGAAACCCTGCCCACTCTGGACTCAACACACATTCTCGTGCTGCCCTTCCTGCTCACCGAAGGCATCCACACCCAGCGCGACCTGCCCACGGCAGCCGATGCCGCTGCCTGCGGCAAAACCTTCACCCGCCTGCCTGCTCTGGCAGAGCTGCTACGGAATCAGGAATGAAACTTGCCCTCAAAGTGACGCCAGGTGCCCGCAAAAATGAAATTCTGGGCTGGGAAGACGACTACCCGCAGGTAGGGCGTGTGCTGAAACTCAAAATTGCAGCCCCTCCGGTGGAAGGCAAGGCCAATAAGGAGATTGTACTCTTTCTGGCCAAGGCGCTGGGCATTCCCCGGAGTGCTGTGGAGGTGGTACACGGCACCAGCGGGCGCATCAAGCTGGTCGAAATTCCAGACCACACAGACCTGGGCAATCTTGGGGTGTGAATTCCGGCAATGCCCGCCACTATGCAGAATTTTTGCTCTTCAGAGCAGAATTATCTTGCAAAAATCACAAAGCAGGTTATGATGAGTATTGCAGAATGGTGACGCTATGTTGCCTGCCTGCACAGAGAACCAAACCAAACCAATAGAAAGAGGTAATAACCATGCCGAGTGATACCAATATTACTGTTACGGGCCGTCATATTGAAGTGACAGACGCTATCCGCGACTTCGCAACCAAGAAGATTGAGGCCATCCATATCGATTACCCGAAAATTGTGGAAGCCCGCGTTGTAGTAGATGTGCAGAAAGACCGCCAGATGGCTGAAATCGTTCTTTTCTGCGCCGATCACATCACCATTCAGGCATCTACCTCTTGCGATGATTTGTACGCCGCCATCGACGAGACCATCACCAAAATCATGCGCCGCATGAGGAAGCACAAGACCCGCCTCATGAAACACTACCGCCCGCACCGCTCCAAGAGCATCCGTAAGCTGGACGAAAAAGTGTACGAGGAAGACGTGCTGGACTACGATGACACCGATGCCCCGGAAGACCCGAAGCCGGTCCGCATCTCCCGCGAGGGCTATGACCTGCGTACCATGTACAAGGAAGATGCCATCATGGAGCTGGAAATCTCCGGCAAGCCCTTTGTGCTGTACCGTAATGCCCGCCGCAACGTGCTGCAGATTGTCTACCGCCTCAGCCCGGGCGAATACTCCATCATTGAGCTGGGCAACGAGTTGAAAGCATAATCCCCATTTTCTGAAACTCTGGCAATTTTCCGGGTCGCGCTGCATACAGCGCGGCCCGCTTGCATTATCTGCACAAAAAAAGAGCGGCTACCGGCACAGACCGGATAGCCGCTCTCCGCAAAATCCTGGCAATCAGAGTTTCTTCATCACCATCTCGCCGGCGCAACCAAACCAGCCGTCGAAGCACTGCACCTTGAAGCGCACTTCAACCCTGCCCTTGAGCGCACGCGGAACATTAAATGTCACGGCCTTCGTATCCTTATCCGCAGGCTCACTGGCATCACACACATGCTTGCCATTAGCATACAGCTGGAATCCCTTGGAGGACATGCGGCCCATCTTGCAAGGCACCAGAGTGAACGAGTACATACCCGGTCCCTTGACCTGCTTGCCCACATTGACGCGCCATTCCTTTTCAAAGCCGACCGTCATCTCACCGCTATCGTAATAAGGCTCTTCAAACACATAGGGGAACTCATCATCCCAGTAATCAGCCCAGCGCTGCGCCCCCTTGCCGTATTCACTAGCAGGGTCAATCTTCACCACCTGGCGGTATATCTGCACCAGCTTCTTACGCAGCGCAGGCTCCTTGGTGGCGTGATACTTCTCGCGGTACACATAGGCCAAGCCGGAGTTCCACTGCTGCTGGAGCTCATCCTTCAGCTTGCGGGACTTCAGCACTTTCTGCACAAAAGCAATACCATCATCGAACTTGCGTTCATTGCCCTTGAACTTGGCATCTGCCCCCTTACCACCATTCAGCACGGCGTTGATTTCAGCGAACATCCCCATGTGGTCCATGCAGTAAAGGTAGCGGGCCATGGTTGCATGCTCCGGGTCTTTACGGTTCAGGATATCCTTGAGCATCTTGTTGCGCACCGCATCCGGATACGCCATCATATCCAGCGCATCTGCCGCCGCCTTCGCGCCTTCAATGCCATCCGCCGTGCGCGCCTTTTCCACCAGCTTCATATACTTCGGCGCGCGTTCCAGCGTGCGCTTCACCGCCTTTTCCATGGCGGCTGCACTCAGCACAGTCTTGCCCGTGTAAATACCCAGCAGCGTCTCATCAGAAGCCAGCAACACAGCCGCCGGGAGATTGAAGAACGGGCCGCAGGGCAGAAGCTTATCGCGGTCGTGCAGATTCGGCACAACGCCCAGGCGTTCGTCAATCTGCCCGAACACAACCGGCAGCCCCTTTTTCTCCAGCTTGGTCCATTCGCTCACCACCTTACCAGCGCAGGGCAGCCAGTCAGAGCCATACCAGATGATGAGGGAAGGCACACCTTCCGCCTTGGCTTTGGCGCGTGCCTCCTTATTATCCAGGAAACTCAGAGGGCTTGCAGCGGGCTCAGCCGGGGCCATCTCCTCCTCAGCGGGGGAAGCCGTGGCAACTGAAGGCTCTGCGGCATCTTCAGCAGCAGCCTCTGCAGCGGGCTGCTCTGCCTTTTTATTCTTTTTGGCCTTTTTACCCTTCTTTACTTTCTTGGCAGACTTGACGGGAGCATCCAGTCCCAGCAAGCCGGGGTCATAATAATAGACGCCACCGGCAACAAGTCCCAGCAAAACAAGGAATATGAAAAACTTTTTCATGTCTGTAACAGATGATCAGCGGGTGAATGTGACAAAATGGGAAATATGGGCAAAATCAGGCTGGGCATTCTCAAACTCCAGCTTCACCCACTTGGCGCGGGTTCCATCCGGGAATCTGGCCACCCATTCCTTGGGCATATTGTCAATCTCTGCGCGTTTGAACCAGGTGGCACCGTCCTCACTGGTAGACACCACAGCCTTCTTCATGCGCCCTTCATTGCCGTTCGTCTTGCGGATAATGCAGCCGGTCGTATGTCCGGGCTTCTGCAGCTCCACAATGAAGGTCGGCGTCTTTTCTTTGGCCGTATGGCACTTACCTCCCTCGGTCGTCATGATGGCCGCATGCAGCATGGGCGCATCATGATTGCTCGTGGTGGAAATACGCATCAGCACGCCCTTGGCGGGTTTGCCCGCCAGCTCGCCCGCCTTCTCAAGCGGGTCAGCCTTGTAATCGGGCTTGGAAAGCGCCAGCGCACCATTCGTCAACGCCATGAAAGCAGGAGCCGAACGCGCCTGGGCAGAAGCCACAATCGCCTTGTTATAGGCGGCCTGCATCTTCTTATTGCGTTCCTCTACCGATTCTCCAGCCTCCCCGGTTTCACTACCCGAAGCCTCTGCAGCCTTGGCAAATGCCTTATTGAAGAGCTTGCTGCCCTCCGGCGTTGCCACGTAGGTCTTGACCGCCCACTCCAGCAACTGGCCGAAGGTAGTGCCATCGCCCTTCTGCATGTGGGCGGTAAACATATCGGTCAGGTATGTCTGGCGCGCTGAATCCTTCTGCAGGGATTCGGCCTGTTTCTGCACCAGCTCGTCCAGCTTCACCGCCCAGCTCGACGGCGTCGTGGCCAGGGCTTCCTGCTCCAGCTTGTAGATATGCAGCAGCTTCTTCTCAGGCAGCTGGTTCACCACCTCTGCCAGATCTGCGGCAGCATCCATGGCGGCCACGCCGTGGCCATCATAATGCGGCAGCATCTCCTTCACCAGGTAATCGTGGCACTCATCCGGAGACGCCCCCCGCTTCAGCATCAGCGCATGCAGCGGCGCGCGGAA
Organism: uncultured Verrucomicrobiales bacterium; assembly: GCA_937901085.1. GTDB lineage: Bacteria > Verrucomicrobiota > Verrucomicrobiia > Verrucomicrobiales > Akkermansiaceae > Akkermansia. The sequence goes on from CALCHQ010000060.1 coordinate 22,154, forward strand.
GAAAGGATGCAAGGGCGAATCCTTCAGCGCTGCGCGCCACATCTTCTCCGCCTCGGCATCCTTACCCAACGCCTCCAGCGCACGCGCACAGAAACTCTTACGGTACGCCCGCGCCACCTTCTTATCATCTCCGAACACCGCCTCCATCAGGTTGTACGATGTCGGTGCCCGGTGGCCGAAAATCATATTGTGCATGCCGCCGTCAGGGCCGCCAAAACCACCCACCCACTTACCGCGCTCCGTGCGCACCGCGTAGGCGCAGTGTCCGGGCTGGCCGCAGGTGTAGGCCGGAATACCATGCGCCATGGCCGCCACCGCCCCCAGGTGGGACATAGCGCCGCACACACCGCCGTTGCGCAGCGTGGCCTCAGCCCAGCTTTCATTGGCATAGGGCAGGTTATACGCACCGCCCTGCACGGAATCACCGAACTTGGATGTCCCGGTATATGTGGCCGACCAGCAGGCAATGCCATACTTATCCCACGGCAGATTGATAGCCTTGGCGGCAAACTCATACGAAGCGTCATCCCAGTCCTGCCCGGGGTTGGCCACCACAAAGCGTAGCTCCCACGGCTTCAGGTTCGGGTAATTCGGGTGCAGCAGCCCCTTCTTCTCCTGTTTCTGGAAGAATTTATAGCGGCGCACAGGATTATACTTATTGGGCAGAGCCGTTTCAATCGGCGGGTTTTTCCAGGTTTCTCCGCCACCCCAGCAGGAAGCCAGAGCCACGGCCAGGGCCTTGTTCTGCACCTTACCCTTTTCCTCCACCCAGATGCGGTAAAGCACATCCACACCCGTCTTTTTCTGCCAGGGAACCAGGCCGCAGGTCATGTACTGCTCCAGCCACCCGGTATCCGTCACAAATTGCTTCAGGAATCTGCCCTTCTCCTTATCTTCAGCGGCGAAGGCAGTCATCACATCAGCCCCCGTCACCCGGATCAGTTCATGCAGCATTCCCAGATGCACAACCTCGGCATCCTTATGGGTAATTTCCTTCCCCTTCAAGGCCTCAGCCACCGCCTTCTGCACCGCAGCATAATCGCCGTTCTCCAGCGCCTTGGTTACAGCCTCCGGCAGTTTACTGCTCTTCAGCGGGGCGAGCGCCAGCTTACTATCGGCAGATTCCGCCAGCGCCATCGGCTCCAGCGCCGAAAGCGAGACCGAAAGCAGACCCAGCATCCATGCACATGTTCGTATACGCATGATAGCAATATGCACCTCTGTGGGAGCAAAGTCAAGCTGCATGTTACCACACTATTGCTTTTTTCATTCTTCCATGTTAGAATCCGCTCATGAGGGGGCTCTCACGCATATTCACCATACTGCTGGCAAGTGCCATATTACTGCCCGGCACGGGGTGTTCCTGGCGCAATAAAAGCACCTACAACCCCACCACCGACACCCGCCCGGAACCCAGGCTGAAAAAGTCAACCTACACCGTCAACGGCAGACGCTACCGCCCCATGGGCATGCTCCAGGCTCTGGAATACAGCGAAACCGGTGAAGCCTCCGTCTACGAAGGTGGCAATACCCGCGGCGCCCTTGGTGAGCGCCTGCCATACGGTGGCATGTACGCCGCGCACCGCACCCTGCCCCTGCCCTGCACCGTGCGGGTCACCAGCATCGCCACCGGCAAGAGCTGCCTGGTGCGCGTGAACGACCGCGGGCCCTTCCACCGCCGCCGCATCATCGACCTCAGTCCCGCTGCCGCCCGAGCCATCGGCTGCCGATGGGGCGTCCACCAGGTCAAGGTTGAGACCGTTTCCGTAGGCGACGGCCCCAACAGACGCCCCTACCCGGAGGATTAACACCCCGCCTGCACATCTTACGTGGGAGATTTGTGCTTTCCTCGCACATTTTCAGAAGGAAAACCAGCGCCCGGATGGGCGCTAGTTTCTACAACAAACTGGTATTAAGACAATTCAGCGCAACGAAAAGAAATCCCGGATACGGGCGTTGTCGCTAGCGGCAATGACGCTGGGAGGAGCATCGACCACCACCTTGCCATCGGCCAGGAAGACGATGCGGTCAGCCAGTTCCATGGCAAAGTCCGTATCGTGGGACACGACCAGCATCGTCATGCCATCCCTGGCCAGTTCGCGCATCAGGTTTTCCACTTCGCCCACCATTTCCGGGTCGAGCGCCGAGGTTGGTTCGTCAAAGAGCAACACCTCCGGGTTCATGGCCAGCGCGCGCACAATGGCCACACGCTGCTTCTGCCCACCCGAAAGCTGGGAGGGATAAGCACCAGCCTTTTCGCGCAGCCCGATGCGGTGCAGAAGCTGCAGCGCCAGATTCTCAGCCTCCATGCGGTTCATCAGACCGCACTTTACTGGTGCGAGGGTAATGTTGTCCAGAATCGTGAGGTTGGCAAAGAGGTTGAAATGCTGGAACACCATGCCCACCTTGGCGCGGTAATGGTTGAGGCCATCTTCGCTGCGGTCCACCGGCTGGCCGTGAAAAAGTACATCGCCGCCCGTGGGAGATTCCAGGAAATTCATGCAGCGCATCACCGTACTCTTGCCGGCACCGCTCGGTCCGAGCAGGAACACCACCTCACCCTTGGTCACCCCCACGGAAACACCGTCAATCACACGGTGGTCACCGAATTCCTTGACCAGGTCGCGCACTTCTAAAATCGTATCAGCGTTCATTCTTCTTCAGAGAGTTTTCGAGTTTCTTCAGCAACTGGCTCAGGCACACCACCACGACCAGGTAGGTCAGCGCCACCGCAATCAGCGGCAGGAAGGCATCATAGGTCTGGCTTCGGATAATATCGCCACCCTTCGTCAGATCCTGCAGGGCAATGTAACCACACACGGATGTTTCCTTGAGCAGCACGATGAACTCATTGCCCAGTGCAGGCAGCACATTCTTGAAGGCCTGCGGCAGAACAACCGAACGCATCGTGGTGCCATAGCTCAGCCCCAGGCTGCGGCCAGCCTCCATCTGGCCGCCATCCACCGCCATGATACCGGAGCGGATAATCTCGGCCACATAGGCACCGCTGTTCACGCCGAAAGCCACAATGGCCACCAGCACCTTGCTCACATCCACCGAGCCGAAAATCACGAAGTAGATAATGAGCAGCTGCACCACCACCGGCGTGCCGCGCACCACCGTCAGATAGATGTGGCACAGGAAATTGAGCAGCTTGTAGCGCCCGGTCTGGTCATGGGCGCTGCGGATAACCGCCACCAGGAAGCCGATGCAAAGCCCCATCAGCACCGCGCAGGCCGAAATCTCAATCGTCACCCAGAAGCCATTGACCAGGTAGCTCCAGCGGTTATCCTTCACAAAATTGGTCTGGAAGGAATCCTGCATGCGTTTCCACAGCCCCTTCTCCTCCTCCGACACCGCGGGCACCGCCAGCGGCTTACCCTCCGCATCCAGGTAACGGGCCCAGATAGCCGCCATCGTGCCATCGGCCTTCATTTCCGCCATAGTCTTATTGAACATGGCCAGCAGCTCCGGCCGGCTCTTGCTGATAGCCATGGCGTACTCCTCCGAAACCAGGGATTCCGGCAGAATCGCAATCCCCTTGTTGCGCGCCACATGCTCCTCAGACGGGGCGCTGTCCAGCACCACCGCGTCAATCTTACCCGTCACCAGCGAGGCCACCGCCAGAGCGCCATCCTGGAAGCGCTCCGGCTCCTGGATGTTCTCCGTCATGTACATATCACCCGTGGTGCCGTGCTGCACCCCGACGCGCTTCCCCTTCAGATCCGCCGGGCCGGCAATGGGGCTGCCCTCGCGCACGATAATGACCTGGTCGGCCTTCACATAGCTGGTCGTGAAGTCAATCTGCTTCTTACGGTCCTCCGTCACCGTGATACCAGAGGCTGCCACATCCGCCTTGCCCGTCTGCACAGCGGCAATCACGGAATCGAAAGCCATGTCCTCAATCACCAGCTCCAGGCCATTGCGGCGGGCAATCTCGCGCACCATGTCGGCATCAATACCCACAATACGCTCCCCCTGGTAGAACTCATACGGAGGGAAGGTGGCATTCGTCACCATAATCAGCTTGCTGCGTTCCTCCTGTTTCTCGCCACAAGACGTCAGAAACAGCGCCATGAACGCCAGCATCACCGCCAGCCATTTCTTATATACTATACCGGGCATGCGCGTGAAGATTAGCACAACACGCCCTAAATGAAAAGGTAAAAAACAAAGAATGCATATTTTAATGGCATTCCGGCTCAATATAAACCCGATTCCTCAGCCGACACCAGGCAAAACGCTCCAGGCAAGGCGGCTTCAGCTCCTCGTCACGCAGCGGATCATAAAACAAAAACACCCGCCGGAGCGGGTGTGAGGAAAGGGAGCGTCCCCCGGCGCACACACAGGTGTGCGCCGGGGAATCGGTTCATCAGAAGTTGATGCGGTAGCCCACAGTACCATTCACATTCGTGTAGTCGCTGCGGAGTTCGATGGAGGCATCGGCAAAGATGCTGCTGCTCTCTTCACCCAGCGGGATAGTCAGACCAGCACCGGCTTCCAGGCCGAAGGCGCCGCGTTCAGCGCTTTCCACCTCGGCCGTTGCCCCTGCCAGACCCACCTTGCTTGTTCCCTGCGTATCGCCGGTGTCAAGTTTGGCCAGCAGGCGGCATTCGAAGATGCTGGTGCGGTTGTACATGCTTTCGCCGACAACAGCCTGCAGGCGGGCACCAAGACCAAAGCTTACGGTATCGTAGGTCTGCTTATCCACATCCAGCGCCAGGGCGCTGCCCTTTTCGCTGTAGGAATCCAGCTCGGTGTGACGCCAGCTGACGTTGAGGATGGGCTGCAGGCAGGCGGTTGCGTCTTCGTTGAGCGCGAACACGCGACCCACTTCATACATCAGACCGAAGCTCAGGCCATCCGTCTCGCCCTTGACTTCCTCGCCCATTACCGTACGGTTCAGGCTCAGGTCTGCCAGACCAGCGGTGGCCACGAAGGTGTGCGTCCAGGCGCTGGCGTTGTAGCGGGCAAAGGCCGACACATAGTAGGTATCCAGGTCACCGTCGGCTGCATCTGCTCCGCTCACGTGGAGGTCGCCATACATGGCCGTCAGCGCAAGACCGGCAGTCAGCGTCGGCGCGAAGTCCACGTCGAAGCCCACGGTGCCGCCCCAGCTGTTGAGCTTGTAGCCGCCCTCGGTGCCGTTGTTACCCAGTTCGGTGTTATCAGCCTCAGCGTTAATCCAGGCGTTGAAGTAGGGCATTTCGGGGTTCACCACGCCCTGGTCCACACCCATGGTGGTCGTGCGGTTGCGGATAGCCTGCAACTGGCGCTCCACATCGCCGCTCACGGCCATGCCCAGCACCGCGGTGCTGGCACCGGCCACAGAAGCCAGCAGCTTGTCCTGGGACTCACCCTGGGCCACAGAATCCTGCAACAGGGCATCCAGCTCTGTCAACACGGGGCTGGTAGCCACCGCTGCCGAATCAGCATTCCAGAGCAGTTCTGCACCGGCCTTACCATTGGTTGTCTCGGCGGTGGACAGGTACTTGTTATCCTTGGAAACAGCCACCTGCAGCTTCAGTTCGTTACCGTCCTTAATCAGCGTGGCCGTACCTTCGACTCGGCTGAATGCTGCACCCTGCAGCGTCACCACCTGGTTGACATCACCCAGCGTCAGCGAATCCACCGTGCCGAGAACGAGCATGCCATCGCTATCCAGCACAACGGAATCGATACCCGTCGAGGTAATGGTCAGCGCAGCACCCTGCTCCACAATAAGTGATTTGAGGCTCAGGCCGTCGGAATCATCCGTGTTCACAAGGAACTCGGTGCTGGAACCGCCGGCCAGCGTCAGCGTCTGAGCGCCGAAAGAGCCAGGCGTCGTATCGCTGCCCGTCATATCCACCACCATCTTGCCTGCGTTGGTGATGCTCCAGTCAGAGGTCGAAGCATTCTTCAGGGTGAAGGTTCCACCACCATTTTCCACCTTCAGCGTACCAGCACCGGTCAGGGCGCCGCTGTAAGTGGCAGCGGCAGCGTTATCCAGGGAAAGCACAGTGCCAGATACACCCGCCACAGTACCGCTTCCGGTGAGGGCCACTACATCATTGGTCGTAGCGGCCAGCGAGAGTGTCTTGCCGGAGGCCACCTCCAGCGCCACGCCGTTCAGGGCGCTCGTGCCGGTAAGAGCCAGGTCTCCATTCACCTTCAGCGCAGGAGCGCTGGTGGCGCCAGCTGCGCCCTTCAGGGTCACACCGGCCAGCTCGCCGCCGCTCACGGTCAGCTTGCTGCCGCTGCCCAGCTGCAGGCTGCCACCTGTACCATTGAGGGTTGTGACGGTATTGGAAGCATTGTTGAGCTGCAGTTCACCTGCGGTCATCTCCAGTTCATCGGCCACAAGCTTGCCATTCACCACCAGCGTGCCGGCTCCGGTCTTGATGAGTTCCGTGCCGGCGTTACCGGTAATGCTGCCCTCCATGGTCGTGGTGGTGCCAA
>CALCHQ010000061.1 GCA_937901085.1 uncultured Verrucomicrobiales bacterium
GCAGGAAGATAATGGTGGCAGCCAGGTTGAAGTTGTCCACCTTCACGCGGTGAACGAGCTTGTCCCACAGGCTCATGCCCTGCTCGGCCTTAGCGTAAATCTGCAGGGGAATGGGAAAGCGGCTGTACTGCAGCTTTCCATTGGTGTAGTGGTGTGTCCAGGCGGCGAGCTGGCCGTTCGGGTCTGCGTGGTAGACTGTTTTGCCGCATTCCGGGCAGGGTTTATGTGCCATGGGCAGGGCAAAACGGGTCTTCATGGCAGCGTGTTCCAGCACGGTGTGGCCGTCGTAGGCATGGTGTTCCTGGGAAAGGTATTGCTGGAGGGCTTCCAGGCTCATGGATTCAGCGGCAATGAGCAGGGCATTGTGAGCCTGCGGGCAGAGATTCAGGCTCTTGACCAGGGCTTCCTTGGCTTCGGCTTCGGCACGGATGGCCTCAACGGTGGGTACGGCCGGAGCCCCGCTGATGACACAGGGGCCGGAAGGTACTTCTGTGGGCAGGGTGGCTTCCTGTGCCTGCAGCTGACCCAGCTGCAGGAGAATGCAGCCGATGAATGTTCCGATTAAGCGCTTACGCATGGCTTGAAAAATGTTCATTGCCATACTAGCACAGTATCAACTGCCATGGCGAGCAAAAAGTGATGTTCAGCGCCGCCGCCGGGCTAAATTCAGCAATTTATCATAGGCGCGGTTTTCTCCGCGCGCAGCTGCCTTGCGGTACCAGTAGGCAGCCAGTTCGGAACTGGCCGGGGCACCCAGACCGCTTTCAAAGCATTCGCCCAGTTTGAGGGCCGCGCCAGCATGGCCCTGCAAAGCGGCGCGTTCCAGGCAGCTGCATCCCCCGGCGGGGTCGCGCGGGCAACCCAGTCCTTTCAGGTAGCATTTGCCCAGCCAGTAGAGGGCATCGGTACGACCCTGGCGGGCGGCGCAGTCAAACCATTCGACGGCTTCTTCAAAGTTGCGCCCTTCGCCGCGCCCGCGGATGAGTTTCTTGGCCAGATGCAGGCAGGCATCGGGGTCGCCCTCCTGGGCGCGGGTTCGCAAATCCTCTGGCATGGTCTTAGAATTCCTTCTTGCTGAATATCCAGGTGGCTACAAGCAGGTGCAGCAGCATGTAGCCCAGCGCAATAAGTGCCAGATTTCCCAGCAGCGGCCAGCTGAGTGCTGCCCCGGCCGAGGCGGTATCGGCTATGGTGAAAATGCCGAAATCAGGCAGCAGGACAGCGCAGATTTGTTCGGCCAGCCGCATGCCGGCGGTAGTGCCCTGCCCGGCGCTGATGGCAGCAAACAGGGTGCCCTGGAACATGCCGATGAAATAGGCTCCCAGAGCAAAGATGATGCTGACAATGGTGCCGCTGGTGAAGCTGGAGATGAGCAGCGTGAGGGTGGTGAGTACCCCGTATCCCAGCAGGGCAGCCAGAATGCCGCGCTGAGTGTTCCAGCTGTTGCCGGCGGCCTGTACCTGTTCCAGGTAGGGTGCCATATCGGCAGGGCTGAAGCCGTTAGCTGCCAGGCCAGCACTCAGTTCGGCGCTGATGCCGGCCACGCGCTGTGCGAGCAGCAGGCTCATGAGTCCGTCCAGCAGGCCTACCATGAGCAAGAGCAGGAACAGGACCCCCAGGGCTTTGCCCGCCAGGTAATCAAAACGCGGTACGGGTTTGCAGAGAATGGTATAGAGGATGCGGTCCTCGGCATCGCGAGGCAGCAGCAGAGCGGTGGCCGCCACGCTGAAAATGAGGGCAAAGAGCTGCATGCAGCCCAGGCTGACGTCCTTGATGAATTGCAACTGCGCGATTCCCTGGAATTCAGCTCCGATGTTTTCCTGGTAGGGGATGAATTGCAGGGCAACGAAGAGGAGTGCCAGCACTGCCGGAACAAGAAAAAGCCGCATGCGTACCAGCTGGGTGAGGGTGACCCCCGCAACAGCTGCTACGCGGCCAGGCATGTGCATCAGATACTGTACCAGCCCGGACATGCCGCTTATTCCTTATTTGCGGGCTGCCTTTTCGCCGTCCTCGATGAATTTCCAGAAGGTGCGGGACTTGCCGAGCTTGCGGTCTTCGCTGTCAGACCCCATGCCGCTGCGGAAGAAGAAGTCCTTGAGGGAATCGGCATGCAGCACGCGCTGCACCACGACGACATTGTCCCCGTCGGCATTTTTCTCCACCGTGAAGTAGATGCGGTAATCGTCGTCAGATCGGAATCGGAAAATGCGGCGGCCGGCGCGCTCGACCACACCGAAGCGAGGGTCGGTCGGCTCACCGTTCAGGCATGCTTCATCCACCTTGAAGGCGAAGAAAAGCTTCAGCTGCTTCATGGCAGGAATGGCAGATACTTCCGCCGCACTAATTTCATTGAAAGCGATTTGTTGCACGCGCCCAGTTTAGGGGAACTCGCCTCCAATAGCAAGCAAAATATGCGCTCACGAGCGATTTGCTAGAGTATTCTCTATCTATTTCGGATTTCCTGATAATCAACAGCTTTACCCTGGCGTTCCTGCAGTCCCTTCTTCATCTGCTCCTGCATGTAGAGCCATTGGGGGGTATCCCTGGCTTCGGGGCTGTGGCTGAACACATAGTCATTGTAGCGGGTGCTGCGGCGCACCATGGCCCAGTGTTCGAGCGGCAGCTTGTGTCCCTCCGGGTATATGCGGGCCAGTTTGCTGGTCATGCCGGGGTTGTCCTGCCAGTCATCTTCCTGCCAGTCGGTGAGCAGCTGCAGCCGCCCGGCATAGCGCCAGACTTCCAGCAGCTCGGCTCTGGGCCATGCGTCGTGCCGGGAACGGATGTAGACCACATGATGCTCCCGGCCGGTTCCGGCATCGCGCACGCAGCAGCCCAGGCGGAAGTAATGCAGCGGGCGGCGGCGCAGTTCACGGTACATATCATGCTGGTAGTGCCAGCACAGCCCGCGGTGCCGCCAATGGTAGCGGGTGTTGACGGTGCGGTTGTTGAGCCAGTTCACCAGAAGGGGGTCATTGTAGCGGGCAATGGCCGCTGCTCCTGCCACGGCAGTTTCTGCGAGCCAGGCGGCTTCCGCACGGGCAGCACTTCGTTGCTCCGCCGGCAGCAGGTCCAGCAGTTTCCGGCAGATGTCATCCCGGCGGGCGATGACTTCGGGTAATTCGGTATAGCCCGGCTGCGGGGCATTCTGGCACGCTGCCATGAGCAGCGGCAGCAGAAGCAGGAAAAGGCGGCGGATGAAAATCATGCTCAATAGTTCGTCAGTCGCTCAGGATGTTCGATTTTCCCCTTCTCGATGTTGTTGTACATGCGGCGGTACTGGGAGGAAGTACGCATCTCCGGCAGCCAGTACCCTTCATAGTTGCCCTCGGCATCCCTCAGCACGCTCCAATGTTCGATGGGCCATTGGTGCCCTTCCTGGTAGTAGATGGACTGCACCCGGCAGATGCCGGGAAGATCGGCCCAGCGGGCGGGACTGAGGGTGCGGGCATCATCCACCTTCAGGCGGCCGTTCCACATCCAGGCATCCAGCACCCAGGCATGAGGCCACGCTGCTCCGCGCGGGGCTACATAGACGCAGTTGTGTTCTGATGCCTTTCCTCCATCGCGCACGCAGCAGCCGATGCGGAAATAATGCAGCGGGCGGCGGCGCAGTTCACGGTACATATCATGCTGGTAGTGCCAGCACAGCCCGCGATCCTGCAGGCGGGCATTGATGAGCGCATTTCCTGCCCAGCCGGGAAAACACGAACGGTTGATACGCGCAATACCCGCCGCAGCCTTGTAGGCGGTATCGGCCAGCCAGGCGGCTTCCTCCTGCGCGGCCAGTTGCTTCTGTTCCTCCACCGGCAGCAGAGCCACCAGGTGGTCTTTGAGCTGCAGACGCCGGTTGGTCACCATTTCGGTATAGGGATACTGCACCGAAGGCGGATAGCAGGAACTCACACCCACCATCACCAGCAGAAGCAGGCCTATCTGTTGCAGCGTCTTAATCATGTTAACTCAGCCGTCCGCGAATAATGATGTCGCGCCCGCATTCAATGAGCGATTCGCGCTGGAAGATGAATTCCTGCGGCAGAAATTCGCCGGGGACGACATAATCCGGTCCTGCCCCGACCATGGGGGAGATACTCTGCATCCATTCATTGATCAGCCCTTCTTCCAGAAAACGCCGCAGCAGGCGGCCGCCGCATTCCAGCATCAGGTTGACAATACCGTAACGTGTGTAAAGTTCGTTGAGCAGCGCGCGCAAATCCCGCACATTCTCCCAGAGCAGGGTGCGTTTGTGATGCTCGTCGGAAAACAGCTTGGCCCGGGGCGGCAGCGAAAGCATATTATTGGTCAGCACAATGCGCCAGGGCTGCTGCTTGCGGGGCGAGGGTGTGGTGAGCGGATTGCGTATGGTCAGCTGCGGGTCATCTGTACGCAGCGTGTTGCCGCCTATCAGAATGGCATCGCTCTCCAGGCGCAGCTGGTGGGCATGTTGCAGGGTATCCACTCCGCTCAGCCAGAATTTCTGCCGCCGGGTCATGCGGCCATCCAGCGTGGTGGCCACCTTGGCCGTAACCCACGGCCGCCCGGTCATGACGGCATGAAACCAGGAGCGCAGAAAATGGTCACAGGCGGCCTTGCAGACGCCGGGGCATACTTCGATACCCTCTGCCCTCAAAATCGCGTCTGCGCGCCCCTGGTGGCGCGTATCGGGGTCTGTGGAGCCATAGACCACCCGGCTGATGCCTGCTTCGATGAGGGCGGTGGTGCAGGCGCCGGTGCGGCCGATGCTGGAACAGGGTTCAAGGGTCACATAGATGGTGGAGCCTTTCAGAAGATGAGCATGGCCGCGGTTGTGGGCATCGGCCAGGGCGCGGCGTTCAGCATGTGCCTCCCCGGCCATTTCATGATACCCCTGCCCCAGCATGATGCCATCCCGCACGATAACCGCACCGACGGGTGGATTGGGACTGGTAAGTCCCAGTCCCATGCGCGCCTGTTCGAGCGCGCGTTGCATCCATTGCTGATCTTCCTGTTCCTGCATGGGGGTATTGTATCAGCAGTTAGCCTGCTGTCAAGATGAGCCCCCGGATGCTGACTTGCTTTCTGGTTTAATGATGGTATCTGAGTCTATAAAGAAACTCATCATCATCTACCCTGTGAATAAGTTTATAACTCCAGCAGAATATTGATAATGAAGCACCAGGATAATACCTCACCTGTTAGTAACCCGGTTGAGAAGCACCCTGTCCCCGGTGAAGAAAACTTGTAAACATAGTTACAGACTGCTTATTCACATACTTATTCACCGCTTTTGTGAATAAGTATAATAAGTTATTCAAGACAAGCTCATTGAAGCTCTTCCGGCTGGGCTGTCTGCACGGGTTTGGAGGAACTCTGCGGCCCCAGGATGATGCTGCCGGGCAGGTCAATGAGCAAGGCGCTTACACCGGCCAGGGGGTACATGTAGACCGCGCTGAAGTCAGCCGTCATTTCGCCCACACGGGCCAGCAGGTAGCTCTTGCTGCCATCTTTCAGGAGACGGTGGGAGGACATGTTGCGGAAAAAGGCAGGCGCCTGAGCCTTGGTGCTGACCTGCTTCACTTCACCTTCGGGAAGAGTTCTGACCCATTTGCGGTTGATGAAACTGATGGCATCCGAATGACTGTACTGCCCTTTCAGGAGATTCTGTGCCATTTCCTCCGGCACTTCGGCATAACGGATTTCGGAATCCTGCAGACCATTGACAAGCTGGTAGCGTTCGGGGTGTTCCTTGTCGAGCTTCGTTTTCTGGATACAGGGAGTATTGCGGCGCTCCACCTGGCTTTTGTAGCCTTTCATGTACCAGGTATCCTTCACTTTGCAGAGGCCGGGGGTTTCAAGCGGCAGCAGAATGGCATCGCCGCTACGCGCGTGGTCGGCAATGACTTCATGTGTGCGGACGCTGCAGGAAACGCAGGTGACCGCTGCCAGGGCTGAAAGGATGTATAAGGAAATTCGCTTCATGTGAGTCAGTATTGGGTTGATTTATTCTTCATTCAGGAATTGGTGAAAGAAAACAAAGGGTGCCATCACCGGGATGGAGATGTTGTACAGGACGGTTCCCGGCCAGTCAATCAGAACGCGGTCCAGCGTGCCCAGAAGCACACGACCTGTACCGGCCGGGGTGGATTCCTCAGGGTTCAGCCAGGTGACGCTGCTGCCCTGCACATCGGCCCTGATGGTGCATTCGGCCGCTCCAGCCGGGAGCTGGCTCGTACACAGACTCCGGGATGCCTCAAGTTCGCTCCTGAGCGTATCCAGCTCCACAAAACCATCCTGCCTCTGCATCACCTCACCTGTTCCGGCTGCCAGGGGAAAGTAAATCGTTTCGCTCTGCGTACCCCTGGGGCTCAGCGTAGGGGCATTCTCACCTTTCAGGAAAATGGAATCATGTATGGTGGGATAATGAATTTCAATATCCTGTTGTTCAGCCGCCAGGTAATACTGCCCCCCTGCCCTGTATAATTTCAGGGGAGATTCCAGATGATAGCCCTTGTGCTGGCGACCGGCCTCAATGATATTCTTATGGCTCTGCATGTACGCGCAGGAAGAGAGACCCGCCAGAGCTGCCAGCAGACAGAAGCGCTGAATACATCTGTTTCGCATAGGATTACTCTACCATATCAACCAGACCTTGTAAAGAAAAGGCTGCAAATTATCATGTTCCATGTGGAACATCAGTCCGCCGCTTTTGGTAGAACAGGTGGCAGGAGGCGTTCCTCCGGGGTAGCCAGAATCTCATCCAGACGACCTTGCCAGATAGAGGCACTATCGGGATAAAGAGCCAGGCGGGCGCGGAAAAGAGCGCCTGCACAGGCGCGTTCTGCACGTTTGAAGCAAAGGTGGGACATTCCTGCCCCTCTCTTGAATTCCTCTCCTTCCCGCTGCAGGCGGGTAAAGAATTGCTCGGCCTTGTTCCATTGTTCCATGGCCAGCTGATGCCGCTGCGTATCGGCCAGCGTGCGGCAGCGGATGGCGGCTACCAGACAGTCCTGCACCAGCCGGAGAGGGGTATTTTCCGGAGTCTGGCAACTCTGTGCAGCCATATTGATGGCCGGGCCGGCAGGTGCCGTTTCCTGGAGTACCAGCAGGCGCAGGAGGATGGTGCGGCCTTCCCAGTAGAGGAGAGTTCCTGCATCGGTGTCGGGAGATGTGTGTGCGGCATCAGAAGCAAGCTGTCGGGCAGCCTTCAGCGCCTCTATCCTGTTTTTTCTGTCTCCCAGTTGCATGTAGGCGGCAATCTGGTAGAGCCGTGCCGCCTGGTAGGCCTCAGCGGTGGGGTCACTGCAGGCAGCGATGGATTGGAAGTGTTTGAGTGCCTGTCGGGATTCACCCAGGCGGAACTGGAGGTGACCGGCCAGCTGGTGAATGAGAGGATGCGGGGCTCGCTGGGTTAATTCAACTGCTCGTTGAGATGCCTGCACGGCAGCCGCCGAGGGAGCCGGAGCCTGCTGTTCCACCAGGGCGCGGAGATAATGTGCCAGTGGTGCATCCGGCAGGCGTTCCATCAGCGCGTCGGCGCGGCTTTGCAGACTACTCCCCTGCTCTCTTGCGGCAAGATTCAGCACGATATCCCAGCAGGCCGCCATGTGGTCGCGGCGGTAACGGGCAGCGCGTTCCTTGAAAGCCTGTGCCGCGCCGGCGTAATCACCATTGAGGTATTGCAGCAAGGTGGAAATATACCATTCCTCTACCGGAGTGAGAACCGCCTGCTCCATTGCGGTATTGAGTTGGCGGAGGTGATGGCGGTAAGCATTGCTGCGCTGGGGGTGAATCATCATCATACCGATGTGAGCCAGCACGCAGGAAGCATCTTCCCTAAGCGCTTCATCAAAATAATTGTAAGCCCCTTCGTTTGAGCCGTAGAGGCATTCTTTCAGGCCCAGATTCACGAGCCGCTGCAATTCGGCATTATCGCTGGAAAGCACCAGGCGTACCGCCCTGTTCTCGTGGGTGAAAAAGGAGTTACCCGAAGAAGCAGCTTCCTCTGCCCGGCACAGGCAGATGCTGGCCAGGCAGAGGAAGTAAGGAAAGAAACGACGCATAGGTGTCATTACATGCGCTCCGGCATGGTGATACCGAAGAGCCCCATGCCCTTCTTGAGAACGCTGGCGGTCAGTTCGCACAGAGCCAGACGTGTTTCGCGGGTGCTGCCCTCACTCTTGAGTACCGGGCAAGCCTCATAGAAACTGTGGAAGGCCTTGGCCAGTTCATACAGATAAGCTGCCAGCAGGTTGGGACGGCAGTCATCGAGTGTGCCGGGAACCACCTCGGCAAAGCGTACCAGGAGACGAGCCAGGTTGATTTCAGCGTTCTCAGTCAGTTCCAGAGCTTCGGGAGCAGCAAAGCCGCCTTCAATCTTACGGAAGATGGAACGCACGCGTACATAGGAATTCTGCAGGTAGGGTGCTGTATCGCCGGTGAGAGCAAGCATCTTTTCCCAGTCAAAGATGTAATCGCTCATGCGGTTCTGCGAAAGTTCGGCAAACTTGATGGCACCGATACCGACTGCCTGCGCCACCGCAGCCTTCTCTTCTGCCGGCATGTCCGGGCTCTTGGCTTCCACCACGGCAGTGGCGCGGGTCACGGCCTCATCAATCACATCCTGGAGGCTCACCGTATCACCCGAACGCGTCTTGAAGGGGCGGCGGTCCTTACCCAGTATGGAACCAAAGGCCACATGGCGGAAATCACCGCTTACGCCCCGCATGCGTTCGATATCGAAGATTTGCTTGAAATGCTTCTCCTGCGGCGCACCTACCACGTACCAGATGGCATCGGCCTTGAAATTCGCGGTACGGTAGTCAAGCGTTGCCAGATCGGTTGTGGCATAGAGGAAACCGCCGTCAGCCTTGCGGATAATGGCCGGCACCGCGCACCATTCGCCATCTTTCTGCACCAGGAAGGGGTCATTCTGCGGCTTGTGGAAGCCATCAGAGAAGACACAGATGGCGCCGTCGCTTTCGCGGGCAATCCCCTGCTCTATCAAATCTTCCACTAGAGGTGCCAGAGCATCGTTATAGGCACTTTCGCCCAGCCAGTAGTCAAAGCTGATGTCGAGCTGGGAGTAAATCTTTTCCAGACCAGTCTTGGTCACAGCAATGCACTGCTGCCAAATCCGGAGGTTCTCTGCATCACCACCCTGGAGCTTCACCAGCTCTTCCTTGCACAGAGGAAGTAGTGATTCGTCTTGCTTGCAGCGAGTATTGACTTCTTTATAGACGCTCAGCAGAGCCTCAATCGGGTCTTTTTCCAGTTCTGCCTGGTCAAGAATATTCTTCCAACCCCAGAGAATCATGCCGAACTGCGTACCCCAGTCGCCAATGTGGTTATCTGTAATCACATTGTGACCCAGGAAACGAGCGAGACGAGCCAGCGTGTCGCCGATGATGGTCGAACGAATATGTCCCACGTGCATGGGTTTGGCTACATTGGGAGCCGAAAAGTCGATAACGATGGTCTTCGGATCTTCCACCAGAGCAATGCCCAGACGTTCATCGCCCAGCATGGCGTGTGCGCGCGTAGCAAAGTATTCGGGCTTGACGCGGAAGTTGATGAAGCCCGGCCCGGCAATTTCAAGAGTGGCTACATCAGAAGCACCGAAGCTTTCCAGAAGCTCGGTAGCCAGGGCGCGGGGATTCATACCAGCCTGCTTGGCCAGCATCATGGCGGCGTTGCTCTGGTAGTCCCCGAAGCGCAAATCCTGTGACGGAGTGACGCTGGGTGTGAAGCCCTCAGGCATCTTGTCGCCCAGTACGGAGCGAAGCGCCTCTGCAAGTTGTTCAGAAAGTATCTTGGGTATCGTCATATGGCTGGGCAGGATTCTACACGCTTTACCTGCTTTTGTCAATGAAATGCTGTGCAAGCAGCCGGTCTCTAATGTTCCATGTGGAACAATTTTGTTGGTTAAAATTCTTGCAGAAATAGGCTATCTGTGCTATATATACCATCAGCTGCTGTGCGCGTGACGCGTGGTTTCATAGGCCCGGACCGTTATAGATACACAAGGGGCATTCAAGCTTAAATGGGTATTATGTTCCGTCCAATGGATACCTCAGATGACCCAGGCTCCGCACCCACCTGATTACAGGGAACGTGGCTCTTTCACCACTGACGGCATGGCGGTCAATTTTTCATTGAGGTCCTGGTTTTCCAAGTTGAAAATCAGGACTTTTCAATTTTATGTATGTTTCTCTGATACTAATGCAGAGGTGTCAGTACAGTATTGTGACCGATTTTATAAGTAAAAGGAATTAAATAAGTTGTAAATCTTTAAGATAAGTTAAATATCGATAATTTCTGGATATTGAAGCTTGATTTTTAGGGCAGTTAAATGTATAATTTCCGTGTCTGAATATGAAGCTTTATTACCTGAATGAAAATAAGAAACCAGTCGGTCCGCACAGCTGGGATGAGCTGGTTGAGTTAAAGAAGGCTGGAGTCCTCTGTGAGGACACATTGGCTGCTGTTGCAGGTGATAGCAAATGGAGAGCTTTCTCAGAACTGGAAAAGGAATGTTCCACATGGAACAATTGTTCAATTCAATCATCTGGAGAAGTTAATCATACTTCGAAACACAGCTTATGGGACTGCTTTGTGCAGGCGATGAAAAAGTACGCGGTCTTCAAGGGGCGTGCAAGCCGGAAGGAATTCTGGAGTTTTTACTTATTTTACATCGCTTTTCATTATGCCATCAATATTGTGACAGACCTGATCACGAGCGAAAAAGCGTTAATGTTCCAGGAACGATTAGAGGAATTGTCGGAAGAAGATGATATGCATGGCATGTTAACGGCAATTGTCGAATATGTGAATGAACCGGTGGTGATGGGTTGCAGTATTGTTCTGGGACTATATGGTCTGTTCATGTTGGTACCTTTTTTATCAGTCAGTGTCCGACGACTTCATGATACAGGAACTCGTGCCTGGGGTGTGCTTGTTGGCTGCATCGCCAATCTATCGATGATGGTATCGATTGTCTATTTTCTGTATGCAGTTATGAGCGCTCCCGTGCTTGATGAAGAAAATATAGAAGCGCTCTATACGCCGATGGTCCTGATGATGTCATCAATGTCAATTCTTATTTTTATCAGCATCTATCTCTTTATCAAAATGGTGCTGCCTGGTAAGAAAGGAGAGAATCGTTTTGGACAGGAGCCTGAGTATTAAAGGTGAGTGCGGAGATGACAGCTGGTGCAGGGCAGGGGGAATTGCCGCAAGTCCCCGAACGGATGGTACCTTGCGATAATTGTAAGAAGATGCTTCATCTTGTACAGGGAAAACTTCCTGTGCGTTGTTCACATTGCGGATATCATCTGCGACCTGGGTCCGACAGCATCTGGAGTCATTTTCTTTTTGTATTGAAACACCGGTATATTTCCTGGAGGGGTCGCTCTACCCGGAAAGAATACTGGAGTTTTACTTTGGTTTCCTTTCTCTTTTTACTTCTTTTGTCTATCCCTTTTATACTGGCAGATGAGGACGATATGAATTTATTTTCCATATCGTTGATGATGCTTATCGTCCTCGGCGGTTATTTTTTTCTCATAGCGCTACCTCAGATTTTCTTGATTGCGAGACGTCTTCACGATATAGGACTGAGTGCTGTTAGTGTGATCATTCATCTCGTTCTTACAATCATCACTTTTGTTGTGATGATTGTAGCTACCTGTGTTGAGTATTCGAATGAGCAGTACGATGATGCGATTTACCCGGATGATGATAAGGAATTTCTATGTCTTGACACGCCGGAAGATGATTTTTCACCTGGAGTTGCTCCTTATGTTTATCTGGCAACTGCTTGTAACATCGCAGCAGAGGGATTGCAATTTTTCTTCTTTATCGTCTGTTTCCTGAACAGTCAGCCGGGAACTAATCGCTTTGGAACCAGCCGCAAATATCCTATTGCCTCATGAACGATAAAGGAAAGCTGCCTCTTGTTCCACGTGGAACATTTTGGGGAGAAGTTTGGCGCTACCTGATTGCTTGCCTCTCCAGGGAAAATTATGCCCGCATGCAGGGCAGGGCAGGGCGCCTCGAATACTGGAGTTTTACGCTCGCGGCGACCTTTTTTACCCTGGTTCCGCTTATTTTTCTTTTAATTTCTTCTTTATTAGCTGTTTACATATCGTTATCGTGCTTCGTTGCTGCGCTGTTTTATTTCGCTATGCCGATGCTGGCGGTCTATGTACGCCGATTGCACGATGTGGGACTTTCTGGCTGGTTGATTGCGTTACAATATGTAAGCTTTTGTGTACCATTTAGTTACGTCGTCTTTATCCTGACATCTCTTCTTTTTGCTGAGCCGGATTTGCTTGCAAATCCCGACGAAATCCTGTATATTCTTGCAGCGGAAATGCGTGAGAGCTGGATGTTCTACGTGCAATCAGCATCGGAAATTATATCCTTTGTTCTGTTTATTTTTACATTATTACCTGGTAATCAAGGATTTAATCGATATGGAAAGCCTTAATCAGAATATTGTTCCATGTGGAACAAAACCTGTTTTCATTCTCGGCCCTACCGGCAGCGGCAAAAGCGCAGTTGCCGTTGAGCTAGCAGATATGCTTGGCAATGCTGAAATTATCAGTACAGATGCTTATCAGGTCTATAAAAGGATGCCCATTATCACCGCAGCGCCCACTTTAGAGGAGCAAAAGCGCGTAAAACACCATTTGGTAGGCTTTATGGAGCCTACGGAGAATAATGACGCTGCGGAACATGCTCGCCGTGCAGGCCAGATTTCTGTCAGCATGGCGCAGGGTGGCATGCTACCCGTACACACAGGAGGTTCAGGACTTTACGTTAAGTTCATTACCCACGGAATTTCCCCTGCACCCCCTAGCGATGCCGCCCTCAGAGAGGAGCTAAATGCCCTTTCACTCGATGAATTAGTCACCAGATTCCGGCAGCTCGATGCCGAAGGTGCCCAAAATACGGATTTGCACAACAAGCGCTATGTGGTGCGCAACCTGGAGATTGTGATTCTGGGCGGCAAGTCCCTGGCCTATTGGAAGAATAACTGGACGGAGCCGGCCGGGCCTGGATTCTGCATCGTGCGCGATACGGCTGAACTGGATGCCCGTATCGCCCGCCGGACAGAGCAGATGCTGCGTGAGGGGGCAATAGAGGAAGTAGCCGAGCTGGAGGGTATCGCATTATCGACTACGGCGTCCAAGACGCTGGGTCTTTCCCAGATTCAGGATTATCTTCAGGGACGTCTCACGCGTGATGAGTTGTCGGCCGCCATTGTCCTGGCTACCCGGCAGTATGCCAAGCGCCAGCGAACCTGGTTGCGACGGGAGGGCTGGCTGATACCCATTGTGGCCAGCGCTGCTGATACTCCCCGCACCATTGCCGGGAAGGTAGCGTCCTTACTCCGCTAAGTGGATGATTTCCTCAAAGAGGGTGGCATGTTCGGCAAAGATGACCTTTTCGGCCAGGGCTGTCACCTTGTCTGCGGCCAGCGGGCCGTCGTATCCGGGAGCGGTGACGCACGAAATGCAGTCGCGCTCGTTATTGCCCGGAATCAGGGAAGGGAGGTGGGCGGTGGAATTTTCAGCCTCCCACATGCCGGTCAGGCAGCCTGTTACCAGAATCTCTGCAAAGTTGGTGCAGCGGTTGATGAGGTAGGTCAGGCATTCCGGTGAATAGAATTCCGTCAGGTTGCGGTCATCCTGTTCGATAGCCTGCATCAGTTCCATTTTGATGATATCGAGGTTATAGCCTTTCGGCACAGAGGTCTCTACCTTCACGTCCCAGTACGCGACGTTGCGGCTGTGCAGCAGGCTTTCCCAGAATCTGCCGCGGCGCTTGCTGCTTACTGAGATGATGCGGCTATGCACACCATCCATGTAGCAGTTCGACCCCACCCAGGTATCGCGCTTCTGCAGCACATCAAGACCGGGCTGTCCCAGCTGCCAGGGGGCCGTAATCAGCTCCGGGCAGGGGTTCTGTTCGTTCTTGATGAGAATGAGGGGGAAACGCATAAGGCGCGGTATTCTGCCTTACAGAACGCTCATAGTCAATGAAAATATACAAAGATTCTGACAGTAAATCCCGCTTACATGTTTCGTACGGCCTGGTAAACGGCAAAGGCAATCATGATGCGGAGGAGAAGAGCAAAACTCATGCCCCAGGTGACGGCAATGGTCGTTTTAGTCTTGGGCGTCAATTTTCTGCTGGCAGCCAGCCAGAAAAAGACAATGCCCTGTAACAGGGCCGAGATGCACAAGGCCGCCACCTTATTGAAACCCACCCAGTCCAGGGGCATAGCCAGCGGCAGCAGGAAAGCGTAAGTGCAGGAGAGTAAATCCGTCAATTCGGACAGCCACATGACCACCGCAGGGGGAATAATCACGCACAGCAGCAGCGTGAGACGCGCCACCTTGCTGTACCGTTCTTCCTGAGTGGGGATATACATGATGCGCCTCATCATGCCCGACCCCCACCCCAAAGTCAAGGAAGAAACACGATTTTGCTTGCTTATTCATGTTGTCTTGGTAGTATATTACCATGTTTTGCTTACGTTCCATTGCCACTTTTCTGTTGACCCTCATCTGCGGCAGCAGCATGGCCTGCGCTGCTAAAGCACCCCGCCCGTATGGCCCTGTTCCGACGGAACAGCAGGTCAACTGGCTGCGGATGGAATGGTACGCCTTTGTGCATTTCGGTCTGAATACCTACACCAACCGTGAATGGGGCTACGGCGACGAAAGCCCGACCTTGTTCAACCCCGCGGATTTCGATGCCGAAGCCATTGTCCGCACCTTCAAGGAAGCTGGCATGAACGGCATGATTTACACCGCCAAGCACCACGACGGCTTCTGCACCTGGCCCACGAAATCCACCACCCACAACATCACGCAATCACCCTGGAAAGATGGCAAGGGCGACGTGGTGCGGGAATTTGCCAATGCCTGCAAGAAATACGACTTTCCTTTCGGCACCTACCTTTCCCCCTGGGATCGCAACTGTGCCGAATACGGCCGCGAGGGCTACCTCAAAGTCTACTACAAGCAGATAGAGGAACTGCTGAGCAACTACGGCCCCATCTTTGAAATCTGGTTCGACGGCGCCATGGGTGGCGACGGCTACTACGGCGGCGCCCGCGAAGGCCGCAACATCGGCAATGCCGACACCTACTACAACTACGCACGCGTCGTTCGGCAGATACGCCGTCTGCAGCCGGACTGCATCATCTGGGGGGCAGCGCAGCGGGGCGATGTCGTCTGGGCCGGCTCCGAAAAAGGCTTTGCGCGCCACTACCCGCTCTGGAATGTGCGCGACAACAAGTGGATATCGCTGGAAGCCGACACCCCCATCAACCACCGCGGCTGGTTCTGGCATCCGGGGCAGGGGGGGCATGTCAAAACGCCGGAACACCTCATGCAGGTCTACCTCAGCAGCGTCGGCCGCGGGGCTAACCTCATCCTCAACCTCGCACCCGACCGCGATGGCCACCTGGATGCCGCCGATGTCGCTGCCCTGCAAGCCTTTGGTGAAATGCGCCGCCAGCTTCTGGCCAATGATTACGCCCTGAAAGCCAAAGCCCGCGCCAGTTCCGTATTCAGCAAGCGCCACCGTGCCTCCCGGCTGACCGATGGTGACATCGAGAGCTACTGGTGCCCGAAAGAAACAGATAAGCAGCCCAGCGTCGAAATCAAACTGGAACAAGCCACCACCTTCGATGTCGTGCGCCTGCGCGAGCAAATCCGCCTGGGGCAGCGCGTGGAAGCCTTCCAGCTCGAAGCCATGGTGGACGGCAGCTGGAAAACCATCATTGCCCCAGGCCAGCCGGGCGAAAAAGAAGACCAGTTTGATGGCATCCGCGGCGGCAAGGGACACACCATCGGCAACCAGGTACTCCGCTGGCTGGAAGCCCCTGTCACCACCGACAGACTGCGCCTCACCATCACCCGCAGCAAAGCCGTTCCCTGCATCTCCGAACTCTCCCTGCTCAACATGCCTGGTGTGACCCAGCCGCGCCCCGTGGCGGCCGATGATGCAGCCGGGAAGGCGCTGGATTCCACCGGCTGGAGCTACAGCGGCTTTGCCGCCGAAAAAGCCGCCCTTGCCTTTGACGGCAAACCCGACACCCTGTGGAGCATCGACCGCTGCCCCTCGCACTTCGTGGTTGACATGAAGAAAGAATACAGCATCGATGCCTTTGCCTATCTTCCCCGGCAGGATGGCCAGACCCAGGGCATGACCAGCCGCTACCGTCTGGAAACCAGCACCGACGGTCAGAACTGGACCACCGCCGCCGAGGGAGAATTCGGCAACCTGCGTGCCAATCCCATTGAGCAGCACATCAGCTTCCCGCCGCAGAAAGCGCGCTACCTCCGCTTCTTCTCCACCGCCGCCCTCGATGGTACAGGCAGCTCCGTGGCCGAACTCAAAATCTACGGTAAGAAAAATTAATTAAAATTCCCTCTTTTGAAAAGCATGCTGTGGAATCCTCCACAGCATGCTTTTTATTTATCATCAATAACATACATGATACGGAGGTATTGTATATCGCATTTTACATGCGATGTACAGTTCGATTTTCATAAGGGGTATAAAAAAAGGGAGTTAAATTCCTTTTTAACATGAATTCTGAACAGAAATCGGCCTTTTTTCCCTATTTTCCTGCAAAAAGGTGAAAAAATTCAGTTAGCAAGGAAAAAAAACAGAAGAAAAGAGGCCGCCGCTCGCATTTTGCCGGCCTGTCCGCCTTGCCAGGCCTTTATTTCACTAGGCAGGTATCGTTGAATCCCATCTGGAAAAGCCTGGGTAGGATTCCTTCTGTAACATCCTCTCATTATTGAAATTAAATGATTTCCTGCACGAGTTCGCATGTAAAATGAGGTAAACTCACAGCGTGTCTCCCTGAGAAAGAGTCATTCCATTGTGCAAGGAAGTTCTCTTCTGAGAGATGTACCTGAAACACTAATAATCAACACACTATCATGAAAAAGACAATTATTCTGTTAATTTCCCTGGCTAGCGTATCAATGGGCGTAGATACACTCAAAACGCTGGACTCGGAGAAGCTGAACGTAGCTCAAGTTACACTTAACGGTTCCGACACCATTACAGGTGGCAATCAACCCCTGACATTCTCTGTAGATGAGAAGACTACGCTGACAGATTATACCCTTACGTTTGGATTTGATGCTATTCCGACCGATGGGAAAGACCCCTGGCTGCGCCTGACTAACAACCAGTATGGTTTCAAAACAACCAGCAGCACAACAATGGTTGCCGTCAATGCAGATTGGGATATCCCGATTGATGGTTCAACCTTTACTATTAACACCTCTGATACATTTGCTCTTACGGTCAGCGGTTCTACAGCCTATCTTTCCAATCTTACGCAGGAAGAGTACACCAGTTTTTCCATCGAAGGCAATGAGTCAAAATGGAGCCTGACTACTGCATCAAGAATATTCACTAATTCTTCTGCCAATCAGGTACAAGTAGGTGAAGTGGCAGATCTGACTGGTCTGACGGAAGCTCAGGTTCTTGAGGTTGCCAAAACAGGTACATATACCGTGACCTCGACACCTGGTACGCCTGCTGTTCCCGAGCCAGCAACCGCCACGCTTTCCCTGCTGGCTCTGGCCGGTCTGGCAGCACGTCGCCGCCGCAAGTAAGACTTGAGAGGACGTAGATTTATCGAAGTCCCGCGAATCCCCGGTGAGTTCTGCCCGCCGGGGATTCCTGTTTTTGATTCCCTGCCTGCACCGATAATGAAAACATAATTGCATGAAAAGGGTGCATTTCATGCAATTATGTTTTCATATATGCGGATTTGAGCAGAAAGCAGGCGGGGGCGGCATATTGATGCCGCCCCCGCTGGTTTACGGTGTGCAGGATCTACCTGCGTCAGAAGTTGATGCGGTAGCCCAGGGTGGCGTTGGCATTGAAATAGCCGTTATTGTATTCGCCGGAGGCATCGGCAAACACGGAGCCGCCATCACTACCCACGGGGATGATGAGGCCGATACCGGCTTCTACACCGAGTGTGCCCATGCTGGCGCTTTCAACCTTGGCGCGGGCGCTTGTTCCGGCAAAGGCTACATCGGCCTCGCCATGGCGGTCGCCGGTGTGGGCTTTACCCAGCACGCGGGCTTCAAGAATCGAGGTGCGGTTGTAGAGGTTCTCTCCAACCACGGCCTGCAGGCGCGTACCGAAGCCGAAGGTTACGGTGTTCATGCTCTGCTCGTCGATGTCGAGTGCGGCGTTACCACCCTTTTCGCTGTAGGCGTCGATGCTGGTGTGGCGGAACATGACGTTGACTACGGGCTGCAGGCAGGTGGTAGCCTCCTCGTCCAGCGCCACTACATAGCCCAGTTCATACAGGAGACCCAGGGAGCTGCCTTCGGTCTTGCCTTCTGTCTCATAGCTGAGGGCTCCGGCGCTGACGCTGCGGTCGAACTTGGAGTCCATGAGGCCGTAGGAGGCTACGAAGGTATGCGTCCATGCCGAGCTGGTATAGCGCGCAAAGGCGGTGACATAGCAGGTATCCATGTCGCCCTTGATGGTGTCGGGGCCTTCGGTCTTGTAGTCACCATACATAGCGGTGAAGGCAAAGCCCATGGTGAAGTAGGGGTCTACGTCGATGTCGAGCCCCACGGTGCCGCCCCAGTTGTTGAGGGTGTAGCCGGCGGCAGCGTCGTCCTTGCTCATCTTGGTGTAGTTGCCTTCGGCGTTGATCCAGGCATTGCAGTAGGGCATGCCGGTGTGGACGACATCATCGCCCCCCACGCCCATGGTGGTGGTGCGGTTGCGGATGGCCTTGAGCTGGCGTTCCATGTCGCTGGAGAGGGCAACGCCCAGCGTGGCTACTGATGCGCCTGCCACAGCGGCGGCACCCTTGTCATCCAGCAGGTGCTGCTCCACGGCATCCAGGATACCGGCCAGTTCGCTGCCTGCGGCGCTCGCCTGCGGGTCTGTTTCCTGGAAGGCCTGCTGAATCATCTGCACGCCTGCTGCGCCATTGGTGGTCTCCACTTCTACCGAATCGCTGACAAAGTTCTGGTTCACTGTGGTGGCGTAGACCAGTTGCTTGCCACCGTTTTCCCACATGAGCTGTGAGGTGTACTTGTTGCCGGTAGCAGCGCGGCTCAGAACCTGCAGCGTGGCGCCACCTGAGTAGGCTTCATCGAGTGTTATCAGGACAACGGGAGCGCTGGCCGAGGCATGGTTGAGGGTATCCAGCACGGTGCTGTCTGTAATGCGGAGGGTAAGCGCTCCTGCCGTTGTCACCAGCTTGCCGGCCTCCAGTTTCGCATCGGCGCTGTTCAGGGTGAGAGCGCTGTTCTGCAGGGTCAGGCTGCCGTTGATACTGGATGTACCGCTGCCGATAGCCAGGCTTTCGCAGCTGATGCTGCCTGCCTGGCTGGTGAGGGTCTGGACGGCAACATTCCCCATGCTGACCTTGGAACCAGCGTTGCTCAGGCTGCTGATATCCAGCTGGCGGGTACTGGCGCTGATGTTGCCCACAATCACGGTGCCTTTCCAGTCGTTGGCAAGTGCCAGATTTTCCTTGAGGGTATAGCCGGAGCTGATGGTGTAGACGCTGGAGTCTGAACCCGCCAGCTTGGTTGCACCTTCAAGAGTACCCAGCGCGTTCTGATTGAGGGACTGGCCGTTCAGGTCCAATGTACCGCCCGCCGAGCTGGCACGGAAGAAGCCGTTGCCCGTGGGCGTAGCGTTGAGCTGGATAGTGCCGCCGTTGAGTACCATGGCTTCGTGGGCATCTCCGGCGTTGTAGACGGCGGTTTCTGTGCTGCTGCCGGCATAGTAGGTGGTGCCGTTGGAGGTGACGGTGAAAGTACCACCGGTGAAGTTGCCGGATGCTGCTTCGCCGTTAATCTTCCAGGCTGTCACGCCGGTGCCGCCGGAGCTGCCGCCGTCCACCACCTTATAGGAGGTCGTGACCGTGCTGTAACCGTTTGTTGTGCCGGAAATGCTTTCCTGAGTAGTACCGCTGATATTGTCGAGGTTGATGGTGCCGGACAATTCCACCGTGCCGCTGTTGCTGATGGTGGTGGAGAGGGTGACATCCGTCAGGTTCAGCGTACCGTTGCTTTCCACGGTGATGGAACCGGCGCTGACATCAAGCCCTTCCAGCGTGGCGGTAGCACCGCCAGCGACGCTCAATTCTCCATCTACGGCAAGGGAATCGTCTCCTGTGCCGACAAAGCTGTAATCGCCGGCTTCAATGCTCATGTTGTCCACCGAAACGCTGCCGTCGATGGTGATTTCGGCGGTTTCGTTGTTGTTGAACACAACGTTAACGGTAGTATCGTCGGTATTAGTGGGCAGTGAAACGAGTGTGCTGCCGCCATCAGTGGCGGCCCACTTGCTGCCAGACCAAGCGCTGTTGCCTGATTCCCAGTAGTAAGCGCTGGGCGTAGAGGAGGGCAAGGTCAGCGTCTTGATGTAGGTTTCAAAATCGCTGGCATTGCCGGCAAGGGTACTCATGTCTGTGATATCACCCAGGCTGAAGTTCAAAGCTGTATTCTGAGTGTAGAACTGTGTCTTGCCGTTGATGTCATCACCATTGTGATCAGCCGCAACCGACGACAGGATGATGTCGTCGGTAATTACGCAACTGATGATTGCATCATTGGTGACATCATACAGGTAGACGGTGTTGGTTTCGGCATCGTAGGCAAAACGCAGAGTCAGGGGATTTTCGGCAGAAACGCTGGCGGCATCGACAAAAATTTTGTCGCTTGCTTCATTACCATAATACGAAGTTCCGTTGGCAAACATGATGCCGACCCCATCCCTGCCATTCGTGCGGAGACCGAAACCATCGCCGCTTCCAGCGTCAGAGGGAGCTATATAGACCAACCCACCGGCATCGCTGAATTTGGTAACAGAAAATTCAACCATCCATGATGAAAGCGTCAGAGGGGTTCCTGCCGTTGCATCGCCGAAGATGATGTGACTGCGCTGGCTTGTCAACGTGTTTCCTTTGTTGTCGGCGAATGTTGCTGTGTACGTGGGTAGGCCGCTGGAAGAAGAAGCGTAGCTGGCTGTTGCGGCTATACCATCAACAACATAGGCTGTGGTGGCCGTACCGGCAAAACCCTTGACAACGGCTATCAGCTTGTAGCCTTCTTCCCAGACAACCGAACTGTCCAGGCTGATGGTGGCATCGCCCGTCTTGGAGTTGAAGCTTACTGCCGCAGCATCTTCAATTCCGGCGATAGCGTTGCCCGAAGCATCACGCAGAGCCAGACCCAGGCTGATGTCTCCGTCGAGCGGGTTGGATTCATAGCCCGATGCCTGGAATGTAATATCGCTCAGGGTGGAACCGGCAGCTATATCACTGCCGAATACGAAGGTTGCCACCAGACCACCTGTGCCATTACGGCCTGCCAGCGTGAGGGTATCGTTCATCCAGTCACCTTCTTTGTAGGTCATGCCGTCAACGGTGATTTCCGGCGTACCCCAGTTGGCACCAATGGCATATCCGCTCGCACCGATGTAATAGCCATAATCCATGGTGGAGGCTTTAGTGATGGCATTTTCAATACTATTCCAGGTTTCACTGGTCTGTACTGTGCCTGTGCTGTAGCCCGGCAGGGTAAGGCTGGCTGCTGATGCGGTCTGGAAGATACCTGTGGCCAGCAGAGCCAGCAGGGCATTCCGTAAAGTGCATGGGAGATGTAATTTCATAATTGCAAGTAAGTTTTTCTGACTGGTAAAGACTGATAAAAAGTATTTATACCTACCAGTATATAGAGCGGAATCCACATGACAAGCCAAAAAAAACTACCTTTTTCGCATGTAAAATGCGATATACTGCGGGCGCAGAAAGGTCAGGTATTTTGCCATTCCGACGCGCGAGGAAGCAGACACCCCTGGTCATTCTGAACATCAATTTATCACTATATACTATCATGAAAAAAACAATCATTACTTTGCTGGCTCTGGCAGGCGTGGCTGCCGCAGACGAGATGTCTCTGACGCTGCCCACAACTGGAGTTGACAATGGCGGACATGGCTGGATTTCTGCTGATGCTGCACTGACCTATTTCGCAAAAAATGCAGATGGCGGTTACATGTTCAACGTGGGTGGAACGGTCAATCCGGATGCTAGCGTGAACGAAGGTGTTCTGTATGTCGACAACAATGTTGCTTCTGTGACACTGACTCCTCGCGTCGGCGCGGGCGGTTCTGGCGAAGTGATTCTGCTCAGCGGTCAGGAATTGAATGGCAGCTCTGTGGAAAGCCTGAGCTTTGATATTGCCGGCAGCTCCTGCACCAGTTCCGGTACGGTGGATCTGACTCTCGCCGTCATCACGCTGAGTGGTGAGAACAATGATCAGTGGGTCGTTCTGGGCGAAGCCGCAACATCGACCCTGACGCTGGGTCAGAGTGGCTCTGTCGACCTGACGCTGGGCAGTGCTGTTACCTGGTCTGACTCCTACAAGGTTGTGGCCATGGTGGACAATACTGCCAAAGGTCTCAACGGCGGTGGTACTCCCACCTATACGCTGACAGGTATGACGGTGACGGCTACATACACCGTGTCCGGCGCTCCTGATACTCCCGCTGTTCCCGAACCCGCCACGGCTACGCTGGGCCTGCTGGCTCTGGCCGGTCTGGCTATGCGTCGCCGCCGCAAGTAAGACCTGAGAGGACGTAGATTAATCGAAGTCCCTCGCCGCCACTAAAGTGGCTTCGGCGTGCCAAGGCTGCTAGCGCAGTTAAGGCTGCAGTTGGCGTAAAAACGAGGCGAGTCCTCACAATGTTTAAAGAAAGCCCTGGTGGAAGCATCCACCGGGGCTTTTTATAGAGAAATGCGTTGGCATAATGAAGAAATCCGCGCCAAAGGCGCGGGGAGCATACACGTTCGAAATTCTACATTCAAAACAGCTGCGCGCCAGGCGCGCAGGGAATGTCACTACTTCGTAATTCGCACTTCGCACTTCGTACTTCAAGACGGTTCTTTTCTTGACTTGGCGGGTGAAGTGGGGTAGGGTGGAGGCGGAGCGTATGTCATTATTCCAGCTGGTAACAGATTACAAGCCATCGGGCGACCAGGAGCAGGCCATAGCCAAGCTTCTCAAATCGCTTGAGGCGGGTAACCGTCACCAATGCCTGCTGGGGGTCACGGGTTCCGGCAAGACCTTTACCATGGCCAACCTCATTGCGGCGCAGAACCGCCCGGTGCTGGTACTGAGCCACAACAAGACGCTGGCCGCGCAGCTGTATTCGGAGCTGAAGGCCTTTTTCCCCCACAATGCGGTGGAATACTTTGTGTCGTACTTCGACTATTACCAGCCGGAGGCCTACATTGCCAGCACAGATACCTATATTGAAAAGGACAGCGCCATCAACGAGGAAATTGACCGCCTGTGCCTGAACGCCATGCGCTCGCTGCTGCTGCGGCGGGATGTAATTGTGGTGGCCTCGGTTTCCTGTATTTACGGTCTGGGTGCGCCGGAGGATTACCGCAACCTGACGCTTTCGGTGCATGTGGGGCAGGAGCTGGACCGCGATGCCATGCTGGCCTGCCTGGCCGAGTTGCTGTTCGAGCGCAATGACTACGATTTCCAGCGCGGGCGCTTCCGGGTGCGCGGGGATGTGGTGGATGTGTATCCCGCGCAGAGCGATGGCGAGGCCATCCGCGTGGAATTCTTCGGCGATGAGATAGATGCCATCTCCCTCATCGATGCCGGCACCGGGCGTGTGCGTGAGCGTCTGCAGAGTTACCTCTTCTTCCCGGTGAAGCAGTATGTTTCTTCCCCGGAAAAACGCCTGCCGGCCATCCAGAGCATCCGCAAGGAACTGGCCGAGCGCGTGGAGTGGTTCGAGAAGAATAATAAACTCATCGAAGCCCAGCGCCTCAAGATGCGGACCGACTACGACCTGGAGCTCATCAACGAAATTGGCTTCTGCAAGGGTATCGAAAACTACTCCCGCCATCTGGCCGGGCGCGCGCCGGGCAGCACCCCTTCCACCCTGCAGGATTATTTCCCGGCAGACCACCTCACCATCATCGATGAATCGCACGCCACCGTGCCGCAGATTGGCGGCATGTACGAGGGCGACCGTTCCCGCAAGCAGGTTCTCATCGACCACGGCTTCCGCCTCCCCAGCGCGCTGGATAACCGCCCGCTGCGCTTTGATGAATTCATGAACCGCCAGGCCCAGCTGGTCTATGTTTCCGCCACCCCCGGCCCCTTTGAATACGTGAACTGCGTGGCGGGCAACAAGAGCTACATTCCCGTGCTGAAAGCCAGACGCGGCAACACGCACGCCCGCAGCCGCGAGGCCAGCCAGGCCATTACGCGTGCGCCGGAGGATTTCCGCGGCGTATTCTTCCACCACCTCAGCGAACTGCGCGTGCCGCCGCACTCCAGCGCTGCCCCGGTTGAGAGTTTCAATCCCGCTGCGCTGGCGCAGCCGCTCATCGTGGAGCAGCTCATCCGCCCCACCGGCCTGCTGGAACCGAAAATCACGCTGCTTCCGCTGGAGGGGCAGATTGATAAGACCATCGAGCTGTGCCGCCAGCGAGTCTCGGTGCGCGAGCGTGTACTGGTCACGACGCTGACCAAGCGCACCGCAGAGGATTTGACGGATTATCTCCGCAAGGTAGGCCTGGAGGTGGAGTACATCCATGCCGATGTGGATGCCATCGAGCGTGTGGAAATCCTGCGTAAGCTGCGTGCGGGCAAGGTGGATATTCTGGTGGGCATCAACCTGCTGCGCGAAGGGCTTGATTTGCCGGAAGTCTCGCTCGTCTGCATTCTGGATGCGGATAAGGAAGGCTTCCTGCGCAATGAAACCAGCCTGGTGCAGACCGCCGGACGCGCCGCCCGCCATGTGCATGGCGAATGCGTACTCTTCTGCGATGTGGTGACCGATTCCATCCGCCGCCTGGTGGAGGAAAGTGACCGCCGCCGCGCCATCCAGCAGGCGTATAACGAGGCTCACGGCATCACCCCGCAGAGCGTGAGCCGCGGCGACCAGAGTACCCTGCGCCTCTACACCCCGGATGAGGAACTGGAGGAGGAAGGGGATGAATTCGGCACCCTGCTGGCCGGTGAGGGTGATGAGGCGCCGGATGTGGCCACCACCATTGCCCGCCTGGAGAAGGAGATGCGCGAGGCCGCCGCCCGCCTGGATTTTGAGGTGGCCGCCGTGCTGCGCGATAAGATAAACCTCCTGAAAAAGAAGTAAGCGCGGGTGTGCGTGGGCAGGAGTTGTTTGACTCTGGCAGAGCAGTATGGTATTCTGGCGGAGTATTCTGAATGATTTGATTGTATGCGCGGAGTCTTCTTTTCATTGTTTTTGTTGCTGTGCAGCCCGGCTGGTGCCATGAGCCCGCAGGAATTCCAGCAGTTGTACCAGAGCCAGGATAAAACGGCAGATGTGTGCTACCAGCTGTACCAGGCCTTTGCGCAGGGAGATGGCGTTGCAGCGGACAAGAGCCAGGCGCGTAAGTGGCTGCTGGCCGCGCATGGTAGCGGCCGCCTTTCGACCCGGAAAGAAATCAGCGAGCTGCCCTGGCGCAGGAAGGCGAAGCTCAAGCCCACTATCAAGGTTGCAGAGGTGAGTGATGAACAGGCATGGGAGCTGGGTAGGGAACTGGTGCAATTCATGCTCGACCAGGGAGGCCGCAATCTCATCGGTATGAACATGTTGCCCAAAGAAAAACCATCGCGCACGCTTGTCTCCGGCATGAAAGACTATATTGCCCGCGGGGCAGATTTGAATGTCTGTGTGACGGAGCAGAATGACATGGTGGCTGTGACCGCCCTCTACCTTGCCTGCAAAATGGGAGATGCTTCCTTAATGGATATGCTCATTAACCACGGGGCAGACCCGAATTATCATGGTGGCCTTGCCATGGAGGCTTTTTTCTTCCCGGAACGGCCGGAGTCCGCTCATAAGCAAGGAGATAAGGAACGGAAAAACCTGGAAAAACGAGCTAGGAAGCTCTTTGCTCATCTGGTTCGGAAAGGCGCCGATGTCCGCATGTGGAATCACGTGGGCTGGTCGCCGGTATACGCTGCCGTCAATGCCAATTCGGTTCTGGGCGTACAGATGCTGGTCAAAGCAGGAGCCGACCCTGACCAGAAGCAGAATCCCCACGAGGTAGCCAACCACACACTACCAGCCCGCCGCATCAATTACCTCACCCAGGGCTATGGTGTTCCCGATGAAGAAACCCCGTTGAATACAGCGGCAATTTATGCCCGGTCAGAAGTGGCGGCGGCCTTGCTGGCAGCAGGCGCAACACCCGATTTGCCCAATGCCCTGGGCAAGACCCCGCTGCAGCGTGCGCGCGAACTCCACCAGCAACTCAACGCCAAGCCGGCCGCCGAGCGTAACCCCGTCATGGAACAGCATACGGACGCCATCCTGAAGCTCCTGAAATAAGGAGTGGCATTCAGGGCATGGCCGCCGTTATTCCTCCGGGCTTCATGTTGTTTTGGGTTGACGCGGGAGGCGGGCGTGCTATACTGGCGGATAAGAGATTTCCCTTTTTACCGGCAATATGAAAAAGCAGATTCTCCTCATCGGTCTTGGTGGCACAGGCGGGCAGGTATTGCTGGCCTGGCGGCAGGCATTGGCGGCTCATGGCATGCTTCCTGGCGGGGACCATGTGTCCTGCCTGTATCTGGATGCAGCCGATGACGTGGCGGATACAGCCGCCTGGCAGGAGTGGGCAGATGATATTCCCTTTCTGCATCTGAAAGAGGAAGCCCGCTCGCTCAATGAAATGGAGCAGAACCCGGAGCTTAAAGACTGCGTGGGGGGAATGCGCTGGCAGCTGGCCGGGCGCTTGCAGGTGCCGGTGTACGAGGTGGAGCAGGCCCTGGCGGCTCTGCCTGGTGCCGGGGGCATGCGTCGTTATGGCCGGGCGTTGCTGTTGCAGAGCTGGCCGGCTTTGCAGCGCCTGCTCAAACCGCTGGTGGAGGGCGATGTGCAGCTGGAAGTGCATGTGTTTTTCTCGGCGGCAGGCGGCACGGGCAGCGGCGCGGCCATGGATGTGCTGGCTCACCTGGAAAAAATCTGCCTGCGTAAGCCGGGCAGCATCCTGCTGCCCTACGCGTTCTTTGCCGGCAAGGCCGCGCACGAGGGGCAGCTGGCGGCAGAACTGGCCGAGTGGCTCGACTGGGCCGATGAAGACCTGGTGCCGCATGTGTACCTGAGCAGCCCGGTGGTGGATTTACCCACGCAGGTGCAGACGGTGGCCCGCGCGCTGGCCTGCGGGCAGCAGTTTTTCTACATCGGCGGGGAGTATTATGACCACCTCTACGACCCTGTCCGCCCGCGTGGTACGGCGGCCGGGGCACGCTTTGCCTCGCTGGGCTATGCGGCCGGGCCGCCTGATTCGCTGGCATGGCTGGGGCAGCTGGACAGTCTGGTGGAGGTGCAGGGCGAGGGCAGGGGCCCCCGGCGTACTCTGCTGGTTGCCTTGCCGCGCCAGGTGGCAGACCCGCGGGGTGCAGAACTGGCGCTGGAAGATGCCGTGGAAGAGGGTGTGCTGCCCTGCGTGGTGAATGAGACGGCGACTTGCTGCATGGCTCCCGGCGAGGACGCCTGCGCAGTACTGCTGCTCAATGGACTGTCTGCAGACCGCGTGGCAGTGCTGGCGGCGCTGCCGGAGACAGATGATTATTTTGCCGCCAGGAATGACCAGTAGCAGGGATGTCAGACAGCAGGCAGGCTGATGTCGCGTTTGTGTCTTGAAATCTGCTGTGCAGGGGTATACGATGGTGTGGTCATGTTTGATGCGGAGGAATTGAGTAAGGAGACGCTGGTCTGGGTGCGGGATGAAGAACTCCCCCAGGGGGAGGACCATGCTGCCATGGTGCGCCTGCTGGCCGGGGAACTGGCCGGCCTCACCGGCTGGAGCAAGCGCAGCCTGATTCAGACAGCTCTGGACCGCGAGGCTCAGGACAGCACCTACCTCGGTTACGGTCTGGCGATTCCGCATGCCCGCGTGTTCGATATTCCGCAGCCGGCCGTCTACCTGGCACGCAGCACTCCCGGCGTGGACTGGCAGGGAAGCATGGCGCGTCTGGTGTTCCTGGTGGTCGTGCCGGAGGAATGCCCGGAGTGGCACTTGCAGCTGCTGAGCCGCATTGTCCGCTGGCGGCAGAAGAGCGGCCTGAGCGAGGAGGAGATGGTGAGTATGTCTGCTGCCACGCTGGCCGCCGGCCTGCGCGAGCTGCTGGTACTGTAAATGAGCGGAACTTTCCGCTTGAATTCCGGGGTGGGGTCTGTTAGGCTTACTACCATGGTAAGAAAATCTCTTTTTGCCTTGCTGGCCTGTGGCTTGGCGTATGGCTCCGAAAGTTTTGAGAAATTCCCTGCGGGGGCATTCACAGGCGGTGCCTGTGAGTATGGTAAGCTGGCGGCGGTCAATGCCGAAATTGCGGGCAAGGGCCGCAGCGGCGAGCGTTCTCTGCGCCTCATGGGTGGTAACTCTTCCACCACGGTGACGTTGAAGGAGAAGCTCGACAAGGAGGCTGCCTTCTCGTTCTGGCTGGAGCGCTGGTCGGGCAAGGACCCGTTCAAGGTCACGGTGCAGGCCGTGGGCGGAAGCCAGGATGGTGCCGAGGTAGCGGTGCTGGATAAAGCGCCCACCGGCGGTAATTTCCCCAACAAGGTGACGGGTCAGCTGCCTGCCGGGGCTACCGGTATGAAGATTACGGCGGAGACTCCTGAAGGCACGGGCGTATTCATCGACGATATGATGGTACTGGCCGGCCCGATGAAGGTGAAGGAAGTGGAAGTGGTGAATCCGGGGCCGTACCCCATCATGAAGCGGGCGGTGTATAACCCGGTGCTGGCGCTCAGCGTGCTGACCGACGGCGTGGAGAAGCCCCGGAAGCTCGAGAAGATGAGCTTTACGGTGAATGACCCCCGCCTCGTGGCCAAGATCACCCTCCGCAGCGGTGATATCAACGGCATGGATTTTGCCAACAGCGTGGAATACGCATCGGGCAAGCCCGACAGCGAGGGTAAGGTGACGCTACGCTCCAAGGAAGGGCTGCAGGGGGGTGAAAACTACCTGTGGCTGGATGTAGAGCCCTCTGCCAAGGCAGCGGTGGGCTCTCTGCTGACTGTCAAAGGCATCAAAGTCACGATTGACGGCAAGGAATACAGCCCGGCCATGAAGCCTGTGAGCCAGCGCATCGGTGTGATGCTGGCCATGCCCGGTGAAGCCGTCGGGAACCAGCCTGACAAGGCCGAAGCCCGGCCCTGTGTAGCCTTCCGTATTCCCGGCATCATCCGCACCGCCAAGGGAACGCTCATTGCCACCTTTGACGCCCGCTACCACCACGAAGGCGACCTTTGTGCCGATATTGACGTGGCGGCGGTGCGTTCGACCGACGGCGGCCAGACCTGGACGATGCCGGAGGTGGTCATGGATGCCGGCCCCGGTGGTCAGAATGGCTGTGGTGACCCCTGCATCCTGCAGGACAAGAAGGGGCGCATCTGGGTTCAGGCGCTGGTGTGCCACTTCGGCGGCGGTGCTTCCCTGAACGTCTCGCAGACCGGCTTCGACAAGGACAAGACCGGTCAGTGGGGCATGGTATATTCCGATAACGACGGCAAGACCTGGTGCAAGGACTATGTGAATGCCACCAAGCAGGTGAAGCAGGATGAGTGGACTACGATTCTGGCTGGTCCGGGCAATGGTATCTGCACGAAGAAAGGGGTGATTGTGTTCCCGGCGCAGATCTGGCAGAATGGTGCGAATCCCCGCTGCCGCAGTACCATTTGCTATTCGAAGGACAACGGCAAGACCTGGGCCATGGGCAACGGCCTGCCCTGCGCTTCTTCCGAATGCCAGATTGTGGAACTCAAGGATGGTTCCATCATGATTAACTGCCGCAATGAGGCCGGCGGTGGCAAGCGCGTGGTCTATGTCACCAAGGACCTGGGCGAAACCTGGGAACCGCACGAGACGAACCTCCAGGGGCTCAATGAACCCTCTCCCCAGCCCTGCCAGGGTGGTTTTGTGGCGGTGGAGACCAAGAAGTACGGCCGCCTGCTGCTCTTCTCGAACCCGCAGGTGTATCCGCGTGCGCTCATGATTGTGCGTGCCTCCCGCGATGAGGGCAAGACCTGGAATGAGGGTATCATGTACGATAAGCGCCGCTGCATGGGCTATTCCTGCATGGCGATGACCGACCCGGAAAATGTGGGTATCATTTACGAGACCTGCCACACCAATGGCAAGAGTGGTGCCCGCGGCATCGGCTTCATCCGCGTCCCGATTGAGTCCATCATGACCGGCAAGGATGTCGATACGAAATCCGGCGGCAAGAAGGGCAAGAAATCGGCCGATGCAGATGAGGAAGCCGACGCCGGTGCCGAAGAGGAGGACGCAGCCCCCGCCAAAAAGGTGAAGAAGGGCAAGAAAGGCAAGAAGAAGAAAAAGAAGAAGCAGGCCTGAGCTTCCGGCCGGGCCTGGTCATTTTACCCGCCGCCGTGCTGCCGTCACTCCCCTGCCGGGGAGGGCAGCCGGGGGCGGATTTTTTTGTTTTTACTTGAAGTTCCCGCCCCTTATGTGTTATGCTCACGCGTATGTACAAGTCCTTTATCATAGCTCTGCTGGCTTCCGGGCTGGCCATAGGGGCTGAAAGCTTTGAAAAGCTGCCTGCCGGTGCCGTGACGAGCGGCGCAACCGAATATGGTACCTTGAGTGCCGGGGCGGGTCATGCAGAAATTTACAAGAAGGCCCGCACAGGTTCCCAGTCGCTCCGCCTGCTGGGTGGTGAGGGGAAGCAGGTGGACATGAAATTGAACAGCCCGCTGGAAAAAGACGTGCGCTGCACCTTCTGGGTAGAGCGCTGGACGAAGAAGGACCCGTTCAGCGTGCGCCTTGTGGCCCTCACCGCAGCAGGCGAGAAAGAGATTAAGGAGCTGAAAGGCTTTGGTTCCGGCGGTTTCCACAACAAGGTGGACATTACCCTGCCTGCCGGTACGCAGGCGCTCCGTCTGGTATCCAGCACCCCGGAGGGTACCGGCGTGCTGATTGATGACTGGACGCTCATGATGGGCAAGATGAAGCTGGGCGATGTGTCGGTACACAATCCCGGCGTCTGGCCGCTCATGAAGCGCGCCACCTTCAACCCGGCGTTCAAAGTCAGCGTGCAGACCGAAGGCTCAGAGGATGCCAAGGTCATGGAACGCCTGGAACTTACCGTGGATAAGCCCGGACAGGTGGCCAAAGTGACGCTGCGCAGCGGCAGCGCCAATGGCATGGATTTCAAGGGTAGCATTGAATACGGCTCAGCTGTTCCCGGTAAGGGCGGCAAGGTCGTCATCAAGTCCGAGAAGGGATTGGAGGGCGGTGAAAACCACCTCTGGCTCGATGTCGAGCCCAGCGAAGAAGCCATCATCGGCTCCAAGGTAACCTTCAGCGATGTGAAACTGAGCATCGGTGGCAAGAAGATTGAACCGCAGATGGAACCCGTCACCCAGCGCATCGGCATCATGCTGGGCTTCCCGGGAGACAAGGTGGCCCAGCAGCAGGGCGCTGCGCGCGATTGCGCCGCCTTCCGTATTCCGGGGCTGATTCAGACAAAGAAGGGCACGCTGATTGGTTGCTTTGATGCCCGCTATGATAATGAAGTGGACCTTTGCCGCGATATTGACGTGGCCATGGTGCGCTCGACCGACGGCGGCCAGACCTGGACGCTGCCGGAGGTGAATATGGATTCCGGTCCCGGCATGGCCAACGGCTGCGGTGACCCCTGCATCCTTCAGGACAAGAAGGGGCGCATCTGGATGCAGGCGCTCGCCTGCCACTTTGCCCCCGGCGCCCGCGCTATCAATGCCTCCGGCACCGGCACTTCCCCCGACAAGACCGGCCAGTGGGAAATGGTGTATTCCGACAACGAAGGCAAGACCTGGAGCAAGATTGTGAACGTGACCGACCAGGTGAAGAAAGACGAATGGCACCTGATTCTGGCCGGCCCCGGCAATGGTATCTGCACCCGCGAGGGCGTGATTGTGTTCCCGGCTCAGATCTGGCAGCATGGGGCAGATCCGGTATGCCGCAGCACCATCTGCTACTCGGCAGACGGTGGCCGCACCTGGAAGATGGGTAATGGCATTCCTGCCAAGACCTCTGAATGCCAGGTAGTGGAGCTGGAAGACGGCTCGCTGATGCTCAACTGCCGCAATGAAGCCTACCAGGGCAAGCGTATTGTCTACATCACCAAAGACCTGGGCGAAACATGGGAAGCCCACGAATCCAACAACAAGACGCTCAATGACCCCACCTGCCAGGCCTCCCTCGTGGCAGTGGAGACTAAGAAGTACGGCCGCCTGCTGCTCTTCTCGAACCCCTGGATTCATGGCCGCAGCAACATGAGCATCCGCGCCTCGCAGGACGAAGGCAAGACCTGGAGCCAGGGCGTGCTGTACGACGTGCGCGGCTGCATGGGCTATTCCTGCATCGCTATGACCGACCCGGAACACGTGGGCATCATCTACGAAACCTGCCATAAGAACGGCGAAACAGATTACCGTGGCATCGGTTTCATCCGCATCCCTCTGGAAACTATCGTGACCGGTGAAGAAGTCGAGGTCAAGGCGGCTGTCCCCGCTGGCGAAAAGGGTGCCCGGAAAGGAAAGAAGGGCAAAAAAAAGAAGAAAAAGAACTAAATTTTCCATTCACAGGCGTTTCCATCCGGGGAAACGCCTGTTTTTTCTTGTTCAGGCGCGGGCGGTATGCTAAGTTTCTGATTATGTATAGAACTATTTTGACAGGCACGCTGCTTTGCGGTGTTGTCGCTGCGACGGAAAATTTCGAACATATGCCCGCCGGTGGCTTCAATCAGCTGGAATGCGCCTATGGCACGCTGCTGGCAGCACCGGGACACGCGGAAATCAACAAGGGTCATGGCCGCGGCAGCGCCCAGGCGCTGCGGATACAGGGCGGGGAAAACCGCTGCGCCACCCTGCAGCTGGATAAGCCGCTCGACAGGGATACACCGGGGCAATGCTGGATGGAACGCTGGACCTACCGCGCCCCCTTCCAGTTCCGCGTGCTGGCCCTGACACCGCAGGGCGAGAAAGAACTGGTGCGCCTGGAGAAGAGCAGCGTGGGCGGTTACCACAACGAGCTGAAATGGGTAGCGCCCGCCGGTACTACTGCGCTGCGCTTTGTCTGCACCGCTGCCGAGGGTGGCGGCGCGCTGCTGGATGACCTTGAACTGCAGACGGGCCCCATGGTGGTGCAGGGGGTGGCGGTTGCACACCCCGGCGCTTTCCCCATCATGAAGCGGGCTCCCCACAACCCAGTGCTGGCGGTGCGTGTGCAGAGCCAGGGCTCGGCCAACCCGGTGCCGGTGCAGAAAGTGAGTCTGAAAGTTTCCGACCCTGCCTATGTGGCCGGAGTCACGCTCCGCAGCGGCCAGGCCGACGGGCTGGACTTCCGCAGCTCCACGGAATATGGAAGCGCCGCGCCGCTGGCAGATGGAACGGTGATCATTCACACCCAGGGGCATCTGCACGGCGGTGAGAACCAGCTCTGGCTGGATGTGCAGCCCGCAGGGGGAGCGCCCGTGGGGGCCAGCATCAGCTTCAGCGA
This sequence comes from uncultured Verrucomicrobiales bacterium, assembly GCA_937901085.1. Classification (GTDB taxonomy): domain Bacteria; phylum Verrucomicrobiota; class Verrucomicrobiia; order Verrucomicrobiales; family Akkermansiaceae; genus Akkermansia. The sequence continues at coordinate 33,575 of CALCHQ010000061.1, forward strand.
TGTGAAAATCATGCTCGGCGGCAAAGAATACGCCCCGGAACAGGCTCCCGTGACCCAGCGCGTGGGCGTGATGCTGGGCATGCCCGGCGAAAGCGTGGGCAGGCAGCCCGGCGAAGCAGCGCCCCGCCCCTGTACGGCTTTCCGCATTCCCGGCATCATCCGCACCGCCAGCGGTGCGCTCGTGGCCTGCTTCGATGCCCGCTACAATCACGAGGGTGACCTCTGCGCCGACATCGACGTGGCCACCGTGCGTTCGACCGACGGCGGGCAGACCTGGACGCTGCCGGAAGTGAGCATGGATGCCGGCCCCGGCCATGCCAACGGCTGCGGTGATCCCTGCATCCTGCAGGACCCTGCCAACGGCCGCATCTGGTTGCAGTCCCTCGTCTGCCACTTCAGCGGCGGGGCATCGCTCGGCGTCTCGCAGACCGGCTTCGACAAGAACAAGACCGGGCAGTGGGGTATGGTGTATTCGGATGACGATGGCAAGACCTGGTGCAAGGACTATGTGAACCCCACCCGCCAGATCAAGAAGGAGGAATGGACGACGATTCTGGCAGGCCCCGGCAACGGTATCGTGACCCGCAGTGGCGTCATCGTCTTCCCCGCCCAGATATGGCAGCGCGGCGCCAACCCCAACTGCATGAGTACCATCTGCTACTCGGTCGACGGCGGTAAGAACTGGGCCTACGGCAACGGTGTGCCCCACAAGACCTCTGAATGCCAGGTCGTTGAGCTGGCAGACGGTGCCATCATGATTAACTGCCGCAACGAAACCTGGGCAGGCAAGCGCGTGGTGTATGTGACCCGCGACCTTGGCAAGACCTGGGAACCGCATGAGACGAACTGCAAGGGACTGGTGGAACCCACCTGCCAGGCCTCCATTCTGGCGGTGGAGACCCAGAAGTACGGCCGCCTGCTGCTCTTCTCGAACCCGCAGAAATACCCCCGCAGCTTCATGACTGTGCGTGCCTCCCGCGACGATGGCAAGACCTGGAACGACGGCCTGCTTTACGACAGCCGCCGCTGCATGGGCTATTCCTGCCAGGCCATGGTGGATGATGACCATGTGGGCATCATCTACGAAACCTGCCACAACAACGGCAAGACCAGCAACCGCGGCATCGGCTTCATCATCCTGCCTCTGGAGGAAATCGTTACGGCCCGGTAATCCGCAAGGTTTTCATCCTGCCCCGCGCCAGCGGGGCAGGAAAGTGCGCGAATTTCGCCTTTTGTGCGATTTTGGCTTGACATTCAGCGCCTTTTAGGGCATCTTTGCGGCTCACCAAACCCAAATTATCTGAGTTATGGCAAACATGAATGTTATTCTCGCTACGAAAATCGAAGGTCTGGGCTGTGAAGCCGACCTCGTTACCGTGAAGGCTGGTTACGGCCGCAACTACCTGATTCCTCAGGGTCTTGCGTTCGAGGCTACTCCCGCCAACCAGCGTTTCATCAACATGCTCCAGAAGAAGCGCGCTGAGCGCGAGGCCGCCGAGCTGGCCAACTTCCAGGAGATTGCTGCCAAGATTGCTGCCGTCACGGTCAACCTGACCCTCGAGGCCGGTGAGAATGGCAAGGTGTTCGGCGCTATCACCAACCAGCAGATTGCTGAAGGTCTGGCTGCCCTGGGCATCGAAATCGACCGCCATGCCATTGAGCTGGAGAAGCCGCTCAAGAAGTCCGGCACCTACGAGGTGGCAGCCAAGCTGCACGCCCAGGTGACCGCTACCGTGAAGGTGGTACTCGTGGTCAAGGGCGAGGTTGTGGCTCCCGCCGAGGAGACCGAAGCCCCCGCTGAGGCCTGATTTCACCCTTGCAAGTGAATTTTGACAGAACCGCGCTGGTCATGCACCAGCGCGGTTTTTAGTTTATGTATGCAGCATATTCTTGACTCATGCTCATGAGTTTTGTAAGATGCAGGGGTCATGTTGGATTTCATTGATAACTTTCTCTCTTCTTTCAGTAATTTTCTGTGGGGCTATGTGTTGGTTTTTGCCCTGCTGGGGGTGCATCTGTACCTGACCCTCGTGCTGCGGGTGCCGCAGCGCTACCTGTTTCGTGGTATCGCGTGTTCGCTGCGCCGCCAGAGCCAGGGGAACAGCATTTCCCAATACGCCTCGCTGGCCGTATCACTGGCCGCCAATGTGGGTACAGGCAACATCGTGGGCGTGGCTGTTGGTCTGGCAACAGGTGGTCCGGGTGCTGTGTTCTGGTGCATGCTCACAGGCCTGCTGGGCATTGCAGCCCGCTATTCCGAAAGCCTGCTTTCCGTACGCTTCCGCCAGAGAGACGGCCAGGGCAACCTGGTGGGTGGCCCGATGTATGCCATTGAACGCGGCATGAAATGCAAGTGGCTGGCTGTGACATTCGCCATCTGCGCGGCGGTGGCAGCCTTCGGCATCGGCAACATCACCCAGGCCAACGCCGCTGCCCGCGTACTCAACGAAAGCGCAGTTTCCGTTCCCGTCTGGTTCAGTGGTCTGCTGCTGGCTGCCCTCACCGGGCTGGTGCTGCTGGGCGGGCTGCGCGGTATAGCCCGTGTCTGCTCGGCCTTTGTCCCCCTCATGGTCTGCGTATACATAGCCGGCTGCGTGCTGGTGCTGGGAATGCATGCAGACTACGTTCTGCCGGCTCTCCAGCGCATTTGGGAAAGCGCCTTTACCAACCAGGCCGCCACAGGTGGGTTCATCGGCTCCACCATCATGCTCGCCATGCAGGTGGGCGTGCGCCGAGGCCTGTTCTCCAACGAGGCAGGCATGGGTTCCTCGGCCATTGTCTCTGCCCCGGCCAGCACACCCAACTGCGTGCAGCAGGCGCTGGTGGCTTCGACGGCACCCTTCTGGGACTCGGTGGTACTCTGCACCCTCACCGGCGTGACGCTGACTACCGCTGCCCTGGCAGAACCCCATGTGCTGCATGCGCCGGATGGTGACCTCATCGTCTTCTACGCCTTTGCCAGCGCGGGCGGCCTCGGCTCCATGCTGCTGACCTTCAGCCTGGTCACCTTTGTGATTTCCTCCATCCTGGCGTGGTCATACTTCGGGGAGCGGGCGTTGCAGTACCTGTGCGGGCGGCGCTACATCACCCCCTACCGTCTGGCCTGGGTGGGTGCTGTCTTTGTCGGCTGCATCATTCCCCAGAGCAGCCTTGTGTGGCATTTTGCCGACTGCGCCAACGCGCTCATGGCCATTCCGAACCTCATCTGCATGGTGGCGCTTACCCCGGTGCTGGTGACAGAAAGCCGCCGTTATCTCTGGAACGGTGCGCTCGATGAAGTCGATAACAGCCTGGTTCAGCCTGCCGAACTGGTGGAGGAAACCGAGCCTGCCGAAGCTCCTGAAGTGGATGAGTGGGATCTGGAACCTGCCAAAAAAGAAGAAAAGGAAGAAAAAATTTGAACACAGGCGCCTGCGGGCGCATCACTACTTCATCAGTTCTCCCGGCCGATGGTGAAGGAGAGAGCGCCAGAGGCCAGAAATTGGGGGAGAACTGAGTTTCATAGGTAGTAAGTTGGAGAAAGCCCCACCAGAAGGTGGGGCTTTCTTTATTATTGAAAACCAATGCCTTAGATGTGTAGAATCTACTTTGTATCTTACTATTTTTTGTGAGATAATTGCCCAAAAACACCCCTTTTTTTAGGTCTAAATTTAGACTTGGAAAATTTATTAACGCTTGACAATTCAATTGCATACGATAAAATGACTTGTGGAAGTATTTGGATGAACATTTAGATTTCCCCTAAATTTAGACTTATGGCAATCAAAAAAACAAAGAAGGGCAAGTTTTATTTCTTTTACGATACCACGGCTAAGAAAGTCACTATTCGTTGGACATGTCCCCTTGCTCTCCTTAAACCGACTGGTAGCCGTTACAGGGAATCAACAGAAGATGTGGTTCTATACCACGGAGAAGCATTCAAGACAGCCAAGGCACGAGTTGAAAAGAGTCTGATAGCCTATGCAGAGGAAGAAATCCGAAAGGCTGAGGTGGAGAGCAAATTGTGGAGATTGCAGCATGACCCTGATACCTGCAATGAAAAGGTGTATGCTTCCGAGTATCTGAGGAACATGAAGGATGAGCAATTGACTGGCTCGGCTGATAAAAAATCACGAAAGGCTGCCAGAGACTATGTGAATGCATTCGCTGATTGGATTGCTGCAAACTTAGGAGACGAATTTGAACTCCATAAAATCACGAAAGACCATTGTGAAGAGTGGTTGCGTTATCTTGAAGTGGAGAAGAAATACAGTTTTGCTTCAATCGGCACGATGAAACGGATGGTTCAATACGCATTTGACAGAATTGAGGAGACCTTTGAGAAGTCTCCCTTAGGGTATCGCAACTACTTCAAGAAAATCAAAATGAAAAAGTGCGGATTGAAGAAGACTGTGACTCCTCGTAAGGAAAACTTTACCATTGAGCAGTTGGGATACATCCTCAAACGAGCAGGTGAAAATCGTCAGCATGATAAGATGATGAAGTTACATACCTTCGCCTTCTTTTACTTCCTGATGCGAGAGGGTGATGTTGCAGGCCTGAAATGGGATGAGGTTGATTTGGACAATAAGATTATTCGGAAACTGTTTAAGAAAACAGAGAACTCATCTGGTATGGTCTGCAAACTTTACATCACTCCTCTGATGCAGTGGATTTTAGAAAAGGTGAAGGAGTTACCTGCTCCCAAACAGTGGAAGGAGTATGTGTTCTGCTATGGACGAGAGGATACTGCTAATTTGATAGGCTCAAATGTTACAAAGGCTCAGAGCCACATTCGCAGAATTCGTCAGGAATTGGGGCTGACCAAAACTAATAAGAAGAACGGCGTGTATGCAATGAATCCCTACGCTGTTCATTCCATCCGTGGAACGGTGACATCTCTTCTGAAAGGTGCAGGTAACTTCAATAATGACTTGGTGGAATACATCCTTGGTCATGTAGGGGATAGTGTGTCTCAATCAAATTACGAACGCTTTGATGGTAATCCTGAGTTATACACACGAGCACCTATTGAGTTCATGGAAGCAATGGTAGAGGCTGAGAGATGCTTTATCTGGCACATCATGTCCCCTTGTCTTGCTCAGCAGCGTCTTGACGCTGAAATGCCTTCTGGATGGCAGACGAAACTTCGTGTCAATTTCTGGGAACAGAAGGCTATTGATTTGTTGGAAAGTCATTTCTATGAATTGAAGAAAGCCAGGAGCAAGACAGGTGCAAAACAGGTCAATGAAATCATTCAGCAGGCCAATGAGATGCGTAATCAAACAGGCATGACCAATGTAACCGAAGCCCTTGTGCAGAGCCTCTTACCTAATAAGGGTTCGTAACCTATAAGGGGTATGCTCACCAGAGTGACCCCTTTTCAGAGAGGCCTTTCCTAGAAAAGAAGTCTTTTTATAAAGTTGTTATCCATACACAGTAAGTTCTTTATAAATTACTCTAATAGAAAATGCTTATACTCAGAAATGGGGTGTCATACCTAAAAAAATCCATAAAAAATTTTGGAAAATTTTTACAATACTTTTGTGTCATTGAACCATGAGTATGTGCATGTAAGAAAAGAAAGGAGAGGCAGTTACTCCACCTCTCCTTTTCAACAATTACAGGGTCAAACCAGCATCTATTCACTAGCCATCACAGATAGCGATTCACCATCTCGGTAAAAGTCATCTTCCGAGGGTTCTTGTAGTCCTCTGCAATCTTCCTCTCAAAGTCACGCTGCCGTGCTTCTTCGTAGGCTTCCTTACCTTGGCTCATCTGTTTAGAAACAGACTTGAAATGAATGAAAGATATGTTCTGGAGTTTCAAGATCAGGCCAAAGCGGCTATTTCGGGGAAAGATGTTCTTCCAGCAAGTGCTGCAAGAATAGCATTAGAGAGTTTTAGAAACAATTATGGAGACGGAGAGTCAGTATAAGGTATTTAAGGATAAGTTTGCAGACTTTCTCAAGTACAAGGCGTTAAGAAATACGCCTGAACGATTTGCCATTCTGGAAGCGATATACAAAACCGAAGGGCATTTCACTCCGGAAACTCTGTTGGAGAGTATTGTAAACAAACAGAATTTCCGATTGAGCAGAGCCACGGTCTATAACAATTTGGAATTGATACTGGAAGCCGGATTGATAAAGAAACATCTCTTTACAGACGGCGTAAGGTATGAAAAGTGTGTAGAGCCGGAAATGCATCATCATCTTATATGTACAGTGTGCGGTAAGGTGGTGGAAAGTAAAGATGAAAAGGTGAAGACCGAAATAGAGAATATGAGAATTAAAAAGTTCACTATGACCGGCTATGCCTTGTATATTTACGGTTTGTGCAGTAAATGTGCGGCTGCACAAAAGAGAAGACAGAAGAAATTAATGAATAAAACAAAATAAGATGAAAGAGAAGATTGATGTTCTATTAGGCCTGCAGTGGGGCGACGAAGGAAAGGGAAAAGTTGTAGATGTATTAACCCCAAGGTATGATGTTGTGGCACGCTTTCAGGGTGGACCAAATGCCGGCCATACACTGATTTTTGATGGTAAGCATTTTGTTCTCAAATCTATACCTTCAGGAGTATTCCAAGGTGACAAACAGAATATTATAGGTAACGGTATGGTTATTGATGCTGCCCTGTTTAAGGCAGAGGCAGAAGCATTGGAGAATGCCGGTATCAATCTAAAAGATAGACTTCTTATATCTAAAAAAGCTCATCTTATATTGCCTACACACAGATTGCTGGATAGTGCAATAGAGGCATCAAAAGGTAAGAGTAAGGTGGGAACAACCGGACGCGGAATAGGTCCTACATATACTGATAAGGTGGCAAGAACAGGTGTGAGAATAGGTGATTTGCTACGTCCTGATTTCCAGCAGAGATATGAAGAGACTAAAGCTGCTCATGAACGTACATTGAAGAGTCTGAATTTTGAATACGATCTGGCTCCAATAGA